>NZ_JBIAFG010000001.1:497308-783299 GCF_042869175.1 Micromonospora sp. NPDC007208
GGGGGGGTGGGGGGGGGGGGGGGGGGGGGGGGGGGGGGGGGGGGGGGGGGGGCGCGCCCCCCCCCCCCCCCCGCCGCTCAGCAGTTGCGGAGTTCGGGGGACTGGTTGAGCAGTTGGCCGCGGGTCGACACGAAGCGGCGGTAGCGCTCACCCTCGACGGCTGCCGGGCGGAACGCGGCGACGCGATGGCAGTTCTGGAAGGCCAGGCGTACGCCGAAGTGCCGTTCCAGGCCGGCGCGGATCGCGTCGCTCGCCAGCGCGCGGAGCAACTGACCCCGGTCGGCGTCGGTGGGCGGCGGGACGACGTTGTCGGCCAGTTCGGCGTCGCCGGCCTCCAACTCGGCGACCACCCGGCTGACGGTGGCCCAGGCGTACGGCAGCGAGTCACGGACGCAGGCAATGAACGCCTCGTCGTCGACGGGGCCGCGTTCGGCGGCGTCGAGCAGGGCGGGCGGGACGGTGAGCGACATGGTTCTCCTCCGCTGTAGCTAATGATTACCGTTTTCAACAACGGCTCCGACTGAGCAGACCACGTCCCTCGGACGACGTCAACGATGTCCCGGCGCGCCACGCCGCGACTCACGCACAGCACCTGCGAAGGCGCGCCCGCGAAGAGCGCGTGTGGACATCGGCAACAACGCGCGGAACATCGAAGGCTCCTGCACAAAGCGCATGCGAAAGATCCCGCGCGAAGGCGCCGCGAAGATCCGCGCGAAGGCGCCCGTGACGACCCGCGCGAAGGCGCCCGCGACGACCCGCGCGACAGCGCCCGCGGAGAGCCCGCACGGACGAACCGTGTCGTGGGCGAACGTGAAGGCGTCAGGGCCTGCGGGGGTGGCCCTTGAGGTGCCGGCCCAGCTCGCGGGCGATCTCCCGGTTGGCGTCGCGCTCGGCCAGCGTCTGCCGCTTGTCGTACGAGCGCTTGCCCTTCGCGAGGGCCAGTTCGACCTTGGCGAAGCCGTTCTCGAAGTACATCGACAGCGGGACGAGGGTCACCCCGCCCTCGCGGACCTTGTCCAGGATCCGGTCGATCTCGGCGCGGTGCAGCAGCAGCTTGCGGTTGCGACGCGGGGCGTGGTTGGTCCACGTGCCGTAGGCGTACTCGGCGATGTGCAGGCCGTACAGCACGATTTCGCCGTCGCGTTCGTGCGCGAACGCGTCGACCAGCGAGGCCCGTCCCTCGCGCAGTGACTTCACCTCGGTGCCGACCAGCACGATGCCCGCCTCGTACGTGCGCAGGACGGTGTACTCGTGTCGGGCCTTCTTGTTCGAGGCGATCAACCGGCGTGCGGGCGGCTTTGACGGGGTCACCAGGCGACGATATCCGGCCGCCCGGGCAGCCTGTACCGGCCGCGCCGCCCGGGCAGCCGTACCGGCCGCGCTGCCCGGGCAGCCGTACCGGCCGCGCTGCCCGGGCAGCCGTACCGGCCGCGCCGCGGGGCAGCCGTACCGGCCGGCTCAGCCGCGCGCGGGGCGTAGGCGCGCGGTCAGGTCCCGTACCGCGTCCGCGAACGCCTCCTGCGACTCACACGGCAAGTGTCCCAGGATCGGTGGGGGAACGCTGTCGCTGGGCGCCGGCACCACGTCCTGCGGGTCGGTCAACCGTCGGTCCACGGTCGCCGCCGGCCCGGTCAGCGTCTCGGCCTCCCCTGGTCGGTGGGAGGCGAAGATCCAGCCGCCGATCGGGTCGGTGTCGCGCCACAGGTTGATCCAGCGCCAGCCGATCCGTTCGCCGATCTCCCGCAGCGCCGGTTCGTCGGCGTACGCCGGGAACAGCCGGGAGTACAGCCGGCCCAGCGGCGATCCGTAGGTCAGCAGGGCGACCCGGCCGGTGACCCGGGTGGGCAGTTGCAGGACCGTGGCGGCGAGCAGCACCGAGCCGTGGCTGTGTCCGGCCAGCAGCACACCCTTCCCCTGCTCCACCAGGTAGGTGATCCGCTTGGCCAGCTCCGGCACGGCCCGCTCGGCGTAGCAGGGCGGCGCGAACGGGTGCGCGGCCCGGGGCCAGAAGGTGCCCAGGTCCCAGAGCACCCCCACGTAGCGACGGAACTGCGCTGTCCGGTACGCGAAGATGCCGCCCACCACCAGGCCGAGCAGGATCGCGGCGATCACGTAGCTACCCGACCCGATCAGGAAGTTGACCATGCCTTCCGGCACGCCGACGTAGCGCTGCGCCACGTCGCCCGGCAGGAGCTGGAGCAGGCCGAGCACGCTGGTGGCCAGGCCGAGCGCCGCCAGGCCGGCGTACACCACGGAGAGCGGTTCCAACCGTTCGGTGAAGCGGGCCCGGGCCACCGACTGCTCGACCCGCCGCAGCCGCCCCGCCGCCTGCGGCGGCGCGTGCGGAAAGTCGGCGGCCACGATCGCCCGCGCGGCCCGCCGCCGCCCACGCCGGGTGATCCTGGTGACCAGGCCGGCCACCAGCAGCGCGGTCACCACCGCCAGGAAAAACCCGAAGATCGCCCACTTGTACGCCAGCGGAGGGCTGGTCTCCAGGCTGTCCGCGGTCGTCCCGTCGCGATCGAGCAGGTCCGCCACCCGGTAGACCAGCTCGGCGGAGAACGCCACGGCGAGCCCGGCCGAGATCGTCATGAAGACCGGCGCTCCCAACGCGCGCAGAGGTGACCTGCGCTGCCCGCCGCCGCGCCGCCAGATCACCAGTGTGGCGAGCGCGGCCACCAGTACGGTCTGGCTGACGAACAGCCAGGCCACGATCGCGCTGTAACCGGGCAGCGCACCGCCTTGCGGCCATGGCGCCGGGCTGATGACGACGTGCACGATCACCAGCATCGTCACGCCGCAGGCGATCGTGCGTAGCGCGCGGAAGACGCCGTCCACCCGGGGCGACGGGTCGGTGCGGTCAATGCTCTGCACCACGGTGACCAGGGCCAGGCAGGCCAGCAGCACCGCCCCGGTGGCCGCCAGCAGGATCGCCATCACCGCCGAGCGGTGCTGGCTGGCTCGCGCGGCCAGCAGGCTACCGCTCAGCGTGGCGAACGCCGCCGCGACGTGGACCGAGCGCAGCCGACCCACCAGCGGCTCGCCGTCCCACTGGCCGACGGCGCTCAACTGGTGTTTCGACGTCGGCGTCGACGGCGTCCGGAACGCGTCGAACGAATGGCCCGGGCGAGCGCCCAGCCACCAGACCAACCCGATGGCGCCGACCGGCACGAGCGCCAACACACCCAGACGCAGCCCGATCGGGCGCCCGCCGAGCCAGGACAGCCAGCTCCGGCCGGCCAGGCAGGACGGGGTGTCCATGCAGCGCCACGCGATCAGGTCCAGCGCCACCCCGACGATGGAGAGCACGTAGAGCACGGTGAGGGTGAGGGCGAGCACCCGGCACAGCGCCATGAAGCCGCGCTTCGAATCGGTGTTCGCCGGGCGCATCCAGAGCGCCACGTTGCAGAGCATGAACGGCAACAGGAAGACCAGCGACAGGGTCCGCACGGCCGTGCCGGACGGCAGGTCACCCCAGCGGTACGCCTCCAGCGTCACCCCGTCCGTCCCGGTGGAGTCGGGATAGCCGGGACGTGGTCGGTAGAATCCTCCGCTGCGGTCCCCGGCGACCTGGTGCACATGTGGCCGGTCCAACACCTGGTCCGCCCCCGCGCCGGAGACACCGTGCACCCGCAGCTCCACGATCCCGCCCGACGTGGTCGGTCCGGTCGGTGTCGCGTCCGGCATGGGCCCCCCGAGGTGTGCACGGCAACCGGGCGGGTCGTCGATGTTCGGCCACCCGCGCGGCCCCTCGGCTTACCCGCCTGCGAGGCGGTCAACCGTGCTCCGGGCCCCGGCGATGGTGCGGTCGACCCTCGACAGGTGATTTCATGGCGCCATGGCGAACCCGGTGATCCTGACCGTCGACGACGACCCCGTGGTGTCCCGGGCGGTGGCCCGGGACATCCGGCGCCGCTACGGCGACCGCTACCGGGTGTTGCGGGCATCCTCCGGGCCGGAGGCGCTGGACGCGCTGCGCGAGGTCAAACTGCGCGGTGAACAGGTGGCGCTGCTGCTGGCCGACCACCGGATGCCGGAGATGACCGGCGTCGAGTTTTTGGAGGCGGCGATGGACATCTTCCCGGCCGCCCGCCGGGTGCTGCTCACCGCGTACGCGGACACCGACGCCGCGATCGAGGCCATCAACGTGGTCGACCTGGACCACTACCTGCTCAAGCCCTGGCACCCGCCGGAGGAGAAGCTCTACCCGGTGGTCGACGGGCTGCTGGAGGCCTGGGCGGTCACCCCGGACGCGGCCAGCGCCGAGATCCGGGTCGTCGGGCACCGCTGGTCGGCGCCGTCGTTCAAGGTCCGGGACTTCCTGGCCCGCAACCTGGTGCCGTACCGGTGGTTGTTGTCCGACGACCCGGAGGGCGTCCGGCTGCTCGACGCGGCCGGGGCCACCGAGGCGGACGTACCCCTGGTGGTGACGCCCGAGGGCAAGGCGTTGGTCGCGCCGAGCGAGGCCGAGTTGGCCGCGCTGGCCGGGTTGACGGTGGTGCCGGCGTGTGACTTCTACGACCTGGTGGTGATCGGCGGTGGCCCCGCCGGCCTCGGCTCGGCGGTGTACGGCGCGTCGGAGGGGCTGCGCACCGTGCTCGTGGAGCGACGGGCGACCGGCGGTCAGGCCGGGCAGAGCAGCCGGATCGAGAACTACCTGGGCTTCCCGGACGGTGTGTCCGGCGCGCAGTTGACCGATCGGGCCCGGCGGCAGGCGGTCAAGTTCGGCGCCGAGCTGCTCAGCGCCCGGGAGGTGGTCGGTCTCAGCGAGGCCGGCGGCGCCCGGCTGCTGCGCTTCGGCGACGGCAGCGAGATCGCCGCGCACACCGTGGTGCTGGCCACCGGCGTGTCGTACCGGGTGCTCGACGCCCCGGGGCTGGCCGACTTCACCGGGCGGGGAGTGTTCTACGGTGCCGCCGCCACCGAGGCGCCGAGCTGCGTCGAGCAGGACGTCTACATCGTCGGCGGTGCCAACTCCGCCGGCCAGGCGGCGGTCCACTTCTCCCGGTACGCGTCGCGGGTGCACCTGCTCATCCGTGGTGCGGACCTGACCAACTCGATGTCGCGTTACCTGATCGACCAGCTGGAACGGATCGACCGGATCACCGTGCACCCGCACACCGCCGTGGTCGGCGGGGCGGGGGAGGACCACCTGGAACGGCTCACCCTCTGCGACACCCGCACCGGGGAGGCACGCTCGGTCGACACCTCCTGGCTGTTCATCTTCATCGGCGCGGAGCCCCGCACGGACTGGCTGGACGGGGTGCTGGTCCGCGACGGGCGCGGTTTCATCGTGACCGGCCCGGATCTGCTCGCCGGGGGTCGGCGGCCGGCCGGCTGGTCGCTGTCGCGCGACCCGTACCACCTGGAGACCAGCGTGCCGGGCGTGTTCGCCGCCGGGGACGTGCGGGCCGAGTCGGTCAAGCGGGTCGCCTCGGCCGTCGGCGAGGGTGCGATGGCGGTGTCGCTGGTGCACCGCTACCTGGAAGCCCAATGAGCTGGCTTTTGCGAGCGAAGGAGTCCCAGTGACCACCGAGTCTGACCGGCTGACACCGGCGCAGTTGCGCACCCTGTTCCTGTTCGAGGCGCTCGACGACGGGCAGCTCGACTGGCTGGCCGAGCACGGCCGGGTCGAGCAGCGCGCCGGCGGCACCCTCGTGTACGGCGAGGGCGAGCCCGCTACCTGCTTCTTCGTGCTGGTGCGCGGGGCGGTGGCGTTGAGTCGCCTGGTGCGCGGCGACGACGTCGAGGTCAGCCGGACCGACCAGCGCGGGGTGTACGGCGGGGCCACTCAGGCGTACCTGGGCGACCAGGTGGAGCAGATCTACCGCAACAGCCTGCGGGCGGTGACCGACGCGGAGTTCTTCGTGCTGCCGGCGGAGGACATCGCGTACGCCCTGCGGTCCTGGTTCCCGATGCCCATGCACCTGTTGGAGGGGCTGTTCTTCGGGATGCGGGACAGTCAGGCCATCGTCGGTGAGCGGGAGCGGCTGCTGGCCCTCGGTTCGCTCTCGGCGGGGCTGACCCACGAGCTGAACAACCCGGCCGCGGCGGCGGTGCGGGCCACGTCGGTGCTGCGCGACCGGGTCGCCGGGATGCGGCACAAGCTCGCCATGATCGCCGACGGGCGGCTCGACGGCAGTGCCCTGCACGGCCTGGTCGCGTTGCAGGAGGAGGCGGTCGCCCGGGTGGCCACCGCGCCGAAGTTGACCCCGATGGCAACCGCCGACGCCGAGGACACCCTCACCGACTGGCTGGAGGAGCACGGGGTCGGCGGGGCCTGGGACCTGGCGCCGATCCTGGTCGGTGGTGGGCTCGACGCGGCCTGGTTGGCGCAGGTGAAGGCCGCGGTCGGCGCCGCGGACCTGGAGGCGGCGGTGCGCTGGCTCACCTACACCGTCGACACCGAGCTGCTGATGCGCGAGATCGGCGACGCGGTCACCCGGATCTCCGGGCTGGTGGACGCCGCCAAGCAGTACTCGCAGCTGGACCGCGCGCCGCACCGGGTGGTGGACGTGCACGACCTGCTCGACGCCACGCTGGTGATGTTCAAGGGCAAGATCCCCGCCGAGGTCAAGCTGGTCCGCGAGTACGACCGCGGCCTCCCACCCGTCCCGGCGTACGCGGCCGAGCTGAACCAGGTGTGGACCAACCTCATCGACAACGCGTTGGGCGCGATGGGCGAGAAGGGCGTGCTGACCGTCCGCACCGGACGGGTCGGCGACCTGCTGGCGGTGGAGATCACCGACACCGGGCCGGGCATCCCGCCGGAGGTGCGTCCGCGCATCTTCGAGCCGTTCTTCACCACGAAGCCCGTCGGCGCGGGCACCGGCCTGGGGCTGGACATCTCGTACCGGATCGTGGTGCACAAACACCACGGCGACATCCGGGTGGAGACCGAGCCGGGACGAACCACCTTCCGGGTCCTGCTGCCGATCACCGAGGGCGCACCGGACTGAAGTCCGCGCGCGTCCCCCGCGCCGATCTTGCAGTTTCAGTCGTCGAATTGCGGCGCGACGCCCCTTGTGTCGGGACAGTAAGTGCAAGATCGCGGGGGTGGGGGCGGTCAGGCGGGGGGACCGGGGGTGAGGAAGTCGGCTAGTACCCGGGTGTGGGTGGAGAACGCCAGCTCGACCGGGTCGGTGAGCACCAGCCACTCGGTCGCCTCCTCGGTGGGCGCTGACGGTGGCAGGTCCTCGGCCGCCCGCTCGGGCAGCACTCCGAAGATCATCATCGTGCCACCGGCCGGTGCGCCGTGCACCGCGAAGAGGCGGGCGTCCTCGGCCGCCGCGATCAGGCCGGTCTCCTCCCGCAGCTCACGGACGAGTGCGTCGGACCACTCCTCGCCGTACTCGATGAAGCCGCCGGGCAGCGCGAGCAGGCCGCGGGCCGGCTCGATGTCCCGGCGGACCACCACCACACCCAGGCCCTCGGCCGTACGGACCGGCAGCACCGCGACCGCCACCGGCAGCGGGTTGCGCCAGACGGTCTCCCCGCAGACCGCGCAGACTCGCGGCCATCCGGCGGTCGCCGGGTAGGCGGCGCCGCAGTAGGAGCAGTGCGAGTACGGCGTGCCGGTCATGCCGCAGCACGTTACTCCGACCGCCACGCCGCCGCCTTCGGCGCTCGACCGCTACCCGATGCCTGAAACGCCGCCCGCGATGCCGGGCCGCCGCCTGCAATGCCGGGCCGCCGCCCGCAATGCCGGGCCGCCCAGCCAGGTCGTCGCCCGTAAATACCGGGGCGTGCTCAGGCTGCCGGGTTGCCCGTGTAGAAGGCGGTGGTGCGTTCGGCGGCGGCCTTCGCCTCGTCGGCGTCGGTGCCGGCGGCGATGCTCGCCTCGCCCCACAGGTGGCTGCTCAGCTCCATGGCCCGTCGTCCCTCGTCGGAGGCGGTCCACTCGGCGCTCTGCTCGGGGGTGATCCCGCTGCCGTCGCCGGCCAGGTGCGAGGCGAGGCCGAGCAGGCCGAGGTCCCAGCCGACACCGACCGCGCCCGGCCCGAACTGGGCCCACCGGTCCTGGTCGACGTGCGCGATGTGGTCCAGGTCGAGGCGGGCCCGCTCGTCGCCGACCGGGGTGACCCGCACCTCGATCCAGCTCACCTCGTCGCCGTACTCCCAGGTGGCGGTGAAACGGTGCGGCGGCTCGCAGCTCTCGATGGTGCCGTGGGCGTTGCCCTGGAGCTGGTACGTGCCGCCGAGCCGCAGGTCACCGGAGATCGGCAGGAACCAGCGCGGGATGCGCTCGGCGCTGGTGCAGGCGTCCCACAGATCCTCGACCGTCGCCTGGTAGGTCTGGCTGATCGTGGTGACCCGCGCCTCGCCGGCTTCCAGGGTGCGGCTGCCGACCTTGCGCTGGACGGCGTTGATCTGCTCGGTGGCGTCGAACATCAGGTGTTCCTCTCGTCGGGTGGGTCGGCGGGCCCGCGTAGCCGACGCTCACGTCGGCCCCGGGCCAGCTCGGTGGCGAGTGCCGCCAGGGGTGGGGTCCAAAACCGGCGGAAGTGCTCCAGCCAGCCGTCGACCTCGCGCAGTGGGCGTGGGTCGACCGCGTAGAGCCGCCGGGTGCCCTCTGGCCGCACGGTGGCGAAGCCGTTGTCGCGTAGCACCTTGAGGTGCTGGGACACGGCGGGCTGGGAGATGCCGAACTCCTCGCGGATGACCGCGCTGACCGCACCGGCGGTCTGCTCGCCACCGGCGAGCAGCTCCAGGATGCGGCGCCGGACCGGATCGCCCAGCACGTCGAAGGCGTGCACGTCGACAGTTGTATCACCACCGGCTTATTTAAGCCAAGTCTGATACTCCGATGAGCTTGTCCAGCCGGATCGGCAGCTCCCGGATCCGCACGCCGGTCGCGTGGTGCACCGCGTTGGCGACCGCCGCCGCGGCGCCGACGATGCCGATCTCGCCGAGCCCTTTCACCCCGGCCGGGTTCAGCTCGTCGTCCCGCTCGTCCAGCCAGTACGCCTCGATGGACTCCACGTCCGCGCAGCCGGTGATGTGGTAGGTGGCCAGGTCGTGGTTGACCCAGTCGCCGTACCGCTCGTCGAGGAGGCCCTCCTCGTGCAGCGCCATCGACAGGCCCATCGTCATGCCGCCGATGAGCTGGCTGCGCGCCGTCGTCGGGTTGACCACCCGCCCCGCCGCGAACACCCCGAGCATCCGGTTCAGCCGTACCTCGCCGGTGTCCGCGTCGACCCGCACCTCGACGAACTGCGCCCCGTACGCGTACCGGGGCAGCGCGGGCTGCCCGCCCACCTCCTCGGTGGTGTCCGCCTCGGCGGTCACCTCGCCGGTCGGCGGCCCGCCGTCGCGCAGTTTCTCGCGCAGCGCCTGCGCGGCGCGGATCACCGCCCAGCTCCAGCTGGCGGTTCCCATCGAGCCGCCGGCCAGCGCCGCGGCCGGCAGCGCGGTGTCACCGATCAGAATCTCCACCCGCTCCGGCGGCACCCCGAGCGCGTCGGCGGCCACCTGCCAGATCGCCGTCCGGGCGCCGGTGCCGATGTCGGTGGCGTTGATCTGGACCAGGAAGCTCCCGTCGGGCCGGGCGGTGGCCGTCGCCGAGGATGGCCGGGCCCGGGCCGGGTAGCTCGACCCGGCCACCCCCGTCCCGATCAACCAGCGCCCGTCGCGCCGGGACCGGAGCGACGGATCACGGCCGGCCCAGCCGAAGCGCTCCGCGCCCTCGCGCAGGCAGGCCGCCAGGTTGCGGCTGGTGAACGGGCGTCCCTGGTCCGGGTCGACAGCGGTGTCGTTGCGGACGCGCAGCTCCACCGGGTCGATGCCGACGGCGAGGGCCAGCTCGTCCATCGCGGACTCCAGGGCGTACGCGCCGGGGCACTCGCCCGGCGCGCGCATCCAGAACGGCGTGGGCACGTCGAGGCGGACCAACCGGTGCGTGGTGCGGCGGTGCGGTGCGGCGTACATGCTGCGGGTGTAGACGGCGGTCTGCTCGGCGAACTCTCGGACGGTCGAGGTCTGGCTGACCGCGTCGTGGCAGATGGCGGTGAGCCGACCGTCGGTGTCGGCGGCGAGGCGGACCCGCTGGATGGTGGGGGTGCGGTAACCGACCGGCCCGAACAGTTGCTGGCGGGTCAGCGCCAGCTTGACCGGGCGGTCCACGTGCCGGGCGGCGAGGGCGGCCAGCACCACCGACGCCTTGGCGTAGCCCTTGCTGCCGAAGCCGCCACCGACGTGCTCGGCAACGACCCGGATCGACTCCGGCGGCAGCTCGAACAGCTCGGCGAGGGTGGCGCGCACCGGTGTCGCGCCCTGGGTGGAGTCGTGCACCAGGAGCCGTCCGTCGTGCCACTGCGCGGTGGTGGCGTGCGGCTCCATCGGGTTGTTGTGGTACGCCGGCGTCCGGTAGGTGACGTCCACCCGCACCGGGGCGGCCGCGTACCCGGCGTCGAAGTCGCCCTCGGCGGTGTCCGTCGGATAGCTGGGGTTGACCTGGTCCGGCTTGTACAGGCCGGGGTGGTCCTCGGTGAGCACCGTGCTGTGCGGGCCGGTGTCGTAGTCGATCCGGACCAGTCGGGCGCCCTCACGGGCCGCCTCCAGGGTGGTGGCCACCACCACGGCGACGTACTGCCCCCGGTAGTGCACCGTCGGCTCCTGCAACAGCCGCAGCTCCGGCTGCGGGCCGGGCGCCATTCGGGGCGCGTTGCCGTGGTGCACCACGGCCAGCACACCGTGCGACGCCAGCGCCTCCGTCGTGTCGATCCGGGTGATCCGGCCGCGCACCACCGCCGACGGGACCGCCCAGCCGTAGGTGACCCCGTCCACCGGGTACTCCACCGCGTACCGGGCCGTGCCGGTGACCTTCGCCGGGCCCTCCAAACGGGGGTACGCCCGTCCGACCGCGCCGGTGCTCACGACGACGCCAGTTCGGTGAGCGCCCGTACGGTGATGGCCCGGGTCAGGGGCAGCTTGAACCCGTTGTGCCGCAGCGGGCGCGCCTCGGCCAGCTCCGCGTCGGCGGCCCGTGCCGCCAGCTCCGGGCTGAACGGACGACCGCGTAGCTCCGCTTCGGCCCGGTACGCCCGCCACGGCCGGTGCGCCACCGCCCCGTACGCCAGCCGCACGTCGCGGACCACGTCCCCGTCGAGGTCCAGCACCGCGGCCACCGAGCCGGCGGCGAAGGCGAACGAGGCCCGGTCGCGCACCTTGAGGTACGTCGAGCGGCGCGCGGCCGGTAGTGGCGGTAGCCGGACGGCGGTGATCAGCGTGCCCCGGGTCAGGGTGGTCTCCCGTTCCGGGTGGGTGCCGGGGGAGCGGTAGAGCTCGGCGATCGGGATGTCCCGGGGGCCGTCGGCGTCGTGCACCTCCACCACCGTGTCGAGGGCGGCCAGCGCGACGGCCAGGTCGGACGGGTGGGTGGCGACGCACTGCTCGGACCAGTCCAGCACCGCCAGGTCGCGGTTCTGGCCGTGCAGGGCGGCGCAACCGCTGCCCGGCTCCCGTTTGTTGCACGCCTTGCCGGTGTCCTGGAAGTAGACGCAGCGGGTGCGCTGCAACAGGTTGCCGCCGGTGGTGGCCATGTTGCGCAGCTGTCCGGAGGCGGCGGCGAGCAGGGCGCGGGCCAGCACCGGGTAGTCGCGGCGCACCACCGGGTGGGCCGCGAGGTCGCTGTTGCGGACGGTCGCGCCGATCCGCAGCCCGCCGTCGGGTAGCTCCTCGACGGCGTCGAGCGGGAGCCGGGTGACGTCCACCAGCACGTCGGGGCGCTGCACCCCGAGCTTCATGAGGTCCACCAGGTTGGTTCCGCCGCCCAGGTAGGCGGCCTGCGGTTCGGCCGTCAGCACGGCGACCGCCTCGGCCACGTCGGCGGGTCGGTGGTAGCGGAAGGCCCTCACGAGGACGCCGCCGTCTCGCGCACGGCCGCGACGATGTGCGGGTACGCGGCGCAGCGGCACAGGTTGCCGGCCATCCGCTCGCGGATCTCCGCGTCGGTCAGCTCGCCGGGCGTGTTCAGGTCGCCGGTGACCGCGCTGGGCCAACCCCGGGCGACCTCGTCGAGCATGCCGCGGGCGGAGCAGAGCTGCCCGGGGGTGCAGTAGCCGCACTGGAACGCGTCGTGCGCGATGAAGGCGGCCTGCAACGGGGACAGCTCGTCCGGCCCGGCCAGCCCTTCGACGGTCACCACCGACCGGCCGTCCACGGTGACCGCGAAGACCAGGCAACTCTTCACCCGCCGGCCGTCGAGCAGCACCGTGCAGGAGCCGCACTGGCCGTGGTCGCAGCCCTTCTTCGCCCCGGTCAGGTCGAGGTGCTCGCGCAGCGCGTCGAGCAGGGTGGTGCGGTTGTCCAGGGTCACCTCGCGGGACGCGCCGTTGACCTCGACCGTCACCCGGGACGAGTGGCGCTCGTCGGTCGTCGTCGCGTTCTCCGGTCCGCCCTGCACCGGCCCAGACTAGCTTTGTCGGTATATCTCAGGGCGAATAACGCAAAGCGCTTCGTACGGGAGGTGACGACGGTGACGGCCGGACTGCTGCTGGCCGCCGGCGCCGGGCGGCGCTACGGCCGACCGAAGGCGCTTGTCGAGCTGGACGGCGAGCCGCTGGTGCGGCGCGCGATCCGGCTGCTCGGCGACGGCGGCTGTGCGCCCGTGCACGTGGTGCTCGGCGCGGGCGCCGACGAGGTACCCGACCTGCCCGGCGCGGTGCCGGTGCGGCACGACCGCTGGTCCGACGGACTGGGCTCGTCGCTGTTGCGGGGCCTGGCCTCGCTGCCGGCCGATGTGTCGGCCGTCGTCGTGGTCCTCGTCGACCAGCCGCTGCTCAGCCCGGTCGCGGTGCGCCGGGTGCGGGCGGCGTACGCCGGCGGCGCGGTCATCGCGGTCGCCACCTACGCCGGCCGACCCGGGCACCCGATCCTGCTGACTCGACGAACCTGGCCGCTGCTGAGCGGGTACGCCGTCGGCGACCGGGGCGCCCGCGACCTGCTGCGCGACCGGCCGGACCTGGTGGTCGAGGTGCCCTGCGACGACGTCGGCTCCCCGGCCGACGTGGACATCCCGGCCGATCTGCTCCGACTCCGCCCGGTCAGCGGCGGGTCAGCCAGCGGGGCAGCCCTTCGCTGGTGACCGCGTGATAGGTGATCATGACGATGACGCCGATCAGGCCCAGCAGCGGGCTGACGAACCAGCCGAGCAGACCGCTGAGCCCGTACAGGACCAGGCCGGTGACCGGTCGCAGCCGCTGCGTTCGCACGTACTCGGGGCTGACCCGGCGCTCGAGTAGCGCCGGGTGGCGGTGCAGGTAGCCGAAGAACACCAGCCAGGGTGCCGACATCAGGGCCGCGGCCAGCGCGTACAGGGCGACGGCCGCACGTTGGTCGTCGGTGTCGCCGTGGGTGAACGCCGAGGCCAGCACCGCGGTGGGGAAGGGGATGATCACCGCGCCGAAGAGCACGCCGAGGTTGATCCAGCTCAGTGTGAGCGTGGTGCCGCGGATCAGCCGCAGCAGCGCGTGGTGGTTGAGCCAGAGCACCCCGATGTAGACGAAGGACACCACGAAGGCCAGGTAGGAGGCGCCCTCGTCGAGCAGGCCGGTGAGCAGCTCCCCCTCGTGGTATTCCGGCACCCGCAACTCGATGACCAGCAGCGTGATGACGATGGCGAAGACGCCGTCGCTGAAGGCCGTCATCCGGTCGGTGGCGGACACTCGCCCCTGGGGATCGGGCTGCTCGACCTCGTCGGGTGCTGCGGACATTGCCGCAGGCTAGCCACTCGGTGACACGGTCGGCGGCGGTTTCGTCCGATCGGGACGGGAACGGCCGCCCAGGCTCGACACCCCAGGCGGCCGTTCCCGTCCCGCCCCCGTTCAGGCCACCGGCGTCGCGGTGCCGGTCGTGCGGGCGAGCCGCTGGTGGGCGCGGATCAGCTCGGCGTAGCGCAGACCGCTCGCCTTCACCGTCCGGCGCTGGGTGGCGTAGTCGACGTGCACCAGCCCGAAGCGCTTGTCGTAGCCGTACGCCCACTCGAAGTTGTCCAGCAGCGACCAGACGAAGTAGCCGTCCAGGGGAACCCCTCGGGCCACCGCCGACGCGCACGCGGCCAGGTGCTGCTCCAGGTGGTCGGTGCGCTCCTTGTCCTCCACCGTGCCGTCCGCGGTGACCTCGTCCGGCCACGCCGAGCCGCTCTCGGTGACGATGATCCGGGCCGGCCGGTACTCCTCGTGCACGTCGACGAGCAGCCGCTCCAGGCCGGCAGGGTACATCTCCCAGCCCATCGCGGTCTCCACCGAGCCGGGCACCGGCACCTGCCGGGCGTACGGGGCCGCGCCGGTGGGGTCGTCGACCACCAGCTGACGGAAGTAGTAGTTCACCCCGAGGAAGTCCGTCGGCGTGGCGATCACCGCCAGGTCGTCGCCTCGTACCGGCGGCTCGACACCGTAGGTGGCGATCATGTCGGCGGGGTAGCCGCGCCCGTGGATCGGGTCCAACCACCACCGGTTGACGTGCCCGTCGGCCCGGCGGGCCGCCGCGACGTCCTCGGGCCGGTCGGTCGCCGCCTCGATCGGGCTGAGGTTGAGCACCAGGCCCACCGAGGCCGGCCGGGCGGCGTTGGCGCGGATCGCCTGGGTGGCCAGGCCGTGCCCGAGCAGCACGTGGTGCGAGGCGTGCACCGCGCGGGTGAGGTCGCGCTCACCCGGGGCCATCCGCCCCTCCAGGTGCCCGATCCAGCACACGCAGAGCGGTTCGTTGACGGTGTTCCAGTCGGCGACCCGGTCACCGAGGCGGGCGGCGACCACCGCCGCGTAGTCGGCGAACGCCTCGGCGGTGGCCCGCTCCGGCCAACCGCCCCGGTCCTGGAGAGCCTGCGGCAGATCCCAGTGGTAGAGCGTGACGAACGGCCGGATCCCGTCGGCGAGCAACGTGTCGACGAGCCGGTCGTAGAAGTCCAGCCCGGCGGCGTTGACCCGCCCGACGCCGTCGGGCATGACCCGGGGCCAGGCCACCGAGAACCGGTACGCGTCCACGCCGAGTCGGCGCAGCAGCGCCAGGTCCTCCGGCCACCGGTGGTAGTGGTCGCACGCCACCGCGCCGGTGTCGCCGTTGTCGACGTTGCCGGGGGTCGCCGAGAAGGTGTCCCAGATGGACGGCGCCCGGCCGTCGGCGTCGACGGCCCCCTCGATCTGGTACGCCGCCGTGGCGACACCCCAGAGGAAGTCGGGTGGCAGCTTGGACAGGTCGGGCACGGGTCGGTTCTCCTCTGGGGTTGGATGACTCACTTGACCGCGCCGGCGGTGAGGCCGGCGACGAAGTAGCGCTGCAGGGCCAGGAATCCGACGACGACCGGGATGCTGACCACCAGAGAGGCGGCCATGATCTGGTTCCAGTAGACGTTGAACTGGGTGGAGTAGCCCTGGAGGCCGACGGCCAGGGTGCGGCTGCCCTCGTCGGTCATCACCGACGCGAACAGCACCTCACCCCAGGCGGTCATGAACGCGTACACGGTGACCGCGACCACGCCGGGCACGGCGGCCGGCAGGATGACCTGGAACAGGGTGCGCAGCGGACCGGCGCCGTCGACCTGCGCCGCCTCGTCCAGACCTCGGGGGATCGAGTCGAAGTAGCCGACCAGCATCCAGATCGAGAACGGCAGCGAGAAGGTCAGGTACGTGATGACCAGGCCGGTACGGCTGGCGTACAGCTCGATGCCGGTGGCGTTGCCCAGGTTGACGTAGATGAGGAACAGCGGCAGCAGGAACAGGATGCCGGGGAACATCTGCGTGGACAGCACCGTCACCGAGAAGACACCCCGGCCGCGGAACCGGTACCGGCTCACCGCGAAGGCGGCGAAGATGGCCACCGCCACCGAGCAGACCGCCGCGATGCTGGACACCACCAGGCTGTTCACCAGGTACCGGGCCAGCGGCACGGTGCTCCACATGTCGACGAACGGTTGCAGGGTGGGCCGGCTGGGCCACCAGGTGAAGCCGTTCTGGACGTCCTGCAACGGCTTCGCCGCCGACGTGACCATCACGTAGAGCGGGATGACGACGAAGAGGGCGAGCAGGGTCAGCACGATGCGCCGGCCCCAGCGCTCACCGGCGGTCTCACGCATGGTCGTCCCTCCGACGGTTGGTGATCAGCAGGTACGCGGCCGAGACGACCAGCAGGAACAGCAGCAGCGCCACCGACATCGCCGACCCGGAGCCGAAGTCCCAGGTCTTGAAGGAGCTTCGGTAGATGTGGATGGAGATGAGGTCGGCCTGCGCCGGCGCGGAGCCGCCGAACAGCACGAACGGGGTGTTGAAGTCGTTGAACGTCCACAGGAACAGCACCAGCAGCAGCACCAGGTTGACCGGCCGCAGCATCGGCAGAGTGACCGAGCGCAGCCGGCGCCAGAACCCGGCGCCGTCGATCGCGGCGGCCTCGTACAGCTCGCCGGGAACGTTCTGCAGCCCGGCCATCAGGCACAGGAACGCGAACGGCCAGTTGCGCCAGACCGACACGAGCAGCAGCGACCAGAAGCTGTTGTCGCCGATCAACCAGAACGGCCGCTCGTTCATCAGCCCGAGCTGGTCCACGAGCACGTGGTTGACCAGGCCGGTGTCGCGTTGCAGCAGGAAGCTCCAGGTGATCACGGCGGCGTAGACCGGCAGCGCGTACGGGGTGAGGAACAGCGCCCGCAGGATCGCCCGTCCACGGAACGGCCGTTGCAGGACGACCGCCGCCGAGATGCCGAGCAGCCAGGCGAACCCGACCGAGAGCAGGCTGTAGGCCAGGGTGATCCAGAACGAGTGCAGCAGGTCCTTGCCGGCGGCGCTGTTCAGGTCGAGTGTCGCCCGGTAGTTCTCCAGCCCGATGAAGGGGGCGGTGGACCAGTCGCGGATGTGGAACTGGGTCAGCTCCAGCAGGCTCATCCAGACCCCGACAACCATCGGGATCACGTGGATGGCGAGTTCCAGCACGACGGCCGGTGCGAGCAGCAGGTAGGGCAGGAGCGAGCGGCGGGGGCCGCGGGGCCGGCGGACCGGCCCCCGGGCCGGCGACCCGGCCCGGGGTTCGCGCCGGTCGGCGTCCGGCGCGGTGGTGCTGGTTGCCATCGGGGTCCTCTCGGAGGCGGTGGCCGTGGCCGGGCTCAGCGCCCGACCACGGCCACCGGTGACGCCTCGGTCAGCGCATCTTCTGCTGCGCGTCGGTCAGCTTGGCCTTCACCGACTCCTCGGTGACCGGCTTGCCGCTGGCCGCGTCGGCGAACAACTCCTTCATCGCGGTGCCGACCAGGGTCTCGAAGGTGCTCTCCTCGGGCACCTGCGGCAGCGGGGCCGCGGTGGTGACCAGAGTCTCCTGGATGGTCTTCTGCTCCGGGGCGCTGAACGCCGGGTCGGAGGCCGCGGTCTTCACCGCCGGCAGCGAGCCGTACGTCTTGTTGAGGATCGTCTGCTCCTCGTCGCTGGTCATGAACTTGACGAAGTTCAGCGCGCCGTCCTTGTTCTTGGTGTGCTTGAAGACCGCGATGTTGATTCCGGCGACCATGCTGTTGACCTTCTTGCCGCCGGCCGGCGGGTTGGCCAGGAACGGCACCGGGGCAACCCCGTACGCGTCGGCGGGCATGTTCTGCGTCTTCAGGTTCGAGCCGGCGGACTGCCAGAGCAGCATGGCGGCCTTGCCGTTGGCGAAGTCGGAGACCGACTGGTTCTGCGCGTACTCGGCGTTGCTCGGGTTGGTGATCTTGTCGGCGGCCATGAAGTCGATGTACCGCTTGATCGCCGAGACGTTCTGCGGGGTGTCGAAGGTCGGCTTGCCGGCCGAGTCGAACCACTCACCGCCGTATTGCTGGCTGAAGGCGAACGCGTGGTGGGCGTTCTCCGACGGGTTGGCCCCCTCGATCGCCAGGCCCCACTTGCCGCCGGTGCTCAGCTTCTTGCCGTACTCGGCGACCTGCTCCCAGGTGGTCGGGGGCGCGGTGATGCCGGCGTCGGCGAACGACTTCTTGTTGTAGTACAGGCTGTACGCCATGCTGTAGATCGGCACGGCCGCGGGCGGCTTGCCGGGGGCGCCGGCGGCGGCGAGCGCGGCGGGCACGATCCGGTCCTTGCCGCCGACGGCCTGCAGGGTGGCGTCGTCGAACTCGACGAGCGCGCCGGTGGCCTGCAACGACGCCGACCAGGTGTTGCCGATGTTGACCACGTCCGGGCCCTTGCCGGAGGTCGCGGCGGCCAGCAGTCGGTTGAGCAGGTCGGGCCAGGGGACGACCTCAACGTTGACCTTGATGCCGGTCTGCTTCTCGAACTTGTCCAGCTCCGGCTGGAGGATGGTCTTGTCGGCCTCCAGGCTGGCGCCCTGGTTGCTGGCCCAGTAGGTGAGCGTCTTGGCGCCTGCGGCGGAGTCGTCGCCGGAGCCACCGCAGGCCGTCAACGAGGCGGCGGCCAGTACGGCGGCGGTGAATATCCCGAGGTGTCGTCTCGACACGGTTAGCCCTTCCGGTGCGTGGTGGGGGTCCGCCGGCTTCCGTCGCCGATAGGGGTTGTGAGGCGACGGGCGGCCGGCTGCGGACAGGGGTCGGGGGTGCGCCGTCGGGGTCCGTCGGCGTTTCCCGGGAGTTACATCACGGCTTAATTTATGTCGTCATTAAAGTTGCTGGTCGGTGGGTCGTCAAGCACGAGGCGGTTACAGTCGCCTCGAACGGCCGACGGGAACGAGGTGACGAGTGGAGCTGGCGCGTGCCACCAACCGCAGCGTGCGGCTGCGCAACCGGTCCGCCCTGTTGACCAAGCTCTTCCTGGACGGCCCGCTCACCCGGCAGGACCTGGTGCGCAGCACCGGGCTGAGCCAGCCCGCGGTCAGCAACGTGGTGGCCGACATGATCGACGAAGGGCTGGTCGCCGAGGCCGGTGCCGCCGAGTCCGACGGCGGCCGGCCCAGCATGCTGCTGCGGATCGCGCCCCGCTTCGCCTTCCTGGTCGGCGTGGACGTCGGCGAGACCCGGGTCCGGGTGGAGCTGTTCGACTTCGCGATGACCCTGCTGGCCAGCGTCGAGTACCCGCTCGACCCGGCCCGTACCGAACCCGACCTGGTGGCCGGGCACGTGCTGGCCGGCATCGACGCGGTCACCGGGTCGGCCGGGGTGGCCCCCGACGACGTGCTCGGCGTCGGCATCGGCGTCTCCGGTGTGGTCGAGCAGGGCACCGAGGCCGTCGTGCACGCCCAGGCCCTCGGCTGGGACCGGGTGCCGCTGGAACGGCTCATCGGCGCCGGCACCGGCCTGCCGCTGCACATCGACAACGGCGCCAAGACCCTCGGCCAGGCCGAGATGTGGTTCGGCGCCGGCCGGGGCGCCCGGCACGCCGTCTTCGCGCTGGTCGGTTCCGGGGTGGGCGCGTCGGTGGTGACCAACGGCGCCACCTACCGCGGCGCGTCCAGCAGCGCGGGGGAGTGGGGGCACACCACCCTGGTGTACGGCGGCCGCGCCTGCCGGTGCGGCGCGCGCGGCTGCCTGGAGGCGTACGTCGGGGCGGAGGCGATCATCGACCGCTACCGGGAGGCGCGCCGGGGTCGACCGGTGCCGGGCGAGGACGAGGAGTCCCAGATCGCGGCGCTGGTGGCCGCCGCCGAGACCTCCGCCACCGCCCGACGGGTGCTGGACGACACCGCCGGCTACCTCGGCGCCGGGGTGGCCAACCTGATCAACCTGTTCAACCCGGAGCGCGTGGTGCTCGGCGGCTGGGCGGCGATGGCCCTCGGCGACCTGCTGCCGGCCGTACGGGAGGCGGCCGGCCGGCAGGCGCTGCGCCAGCCGTACGAGCAGGCGTCGATCGAGCTGTGCCGGCTCGGGGTGGACGCGGTGGCGCTGGGCGCGGCCACCCTGCCGATCGCCCGTTTCCTCACCGAGGGCGGCGTCCGCCGCTGAGCGGAGGCGACGGCGCCACCGACGGCAAATTACACAAAAAAGATCCTCGGGATAAATAACGAAGTTATAGATCGATGTCTTGACGCCGTCGCAATCTCGCCGCAACACTCCTACGAGAGCGCTCTCCGGCCCGCGACGCCGCATCGGCGGCACCACCCACGGCGTCACGGGCGACCTGACCCCATCCATGCGGCACCCCGTGACCCCCTATCGACAGGCGATGTCATGACATCTCGCGCTACATCCGTACGCCCGCGTCCTCGGGTTGTGCGGCACCTGCTCGTCGGACTCACCGTGGCCCTGGTCGCGGCGCTCACGCCGACCGGGACCACGACACCCGCGCAGGCCGCCCCCGTCCTGCTGTCCCAGGGCCGCACGGCAACCGCCTCGTCCACCGAGAACGCCGGAACCCCCGCCGCCGCCGCTGTCGACGGCAACACCGGCACCCGCTGGTCCAGCGCGTTCAGCGACCCGCAGTGGCTCCAGGTCGACCTGGGCGCCCGGGCCACCATCAGCCAGGTCAACCTGCTCTGGGAGGGCGCCTACGGACGGGCCTTCCAGCTCCAGACCTCCGACAACGGGTCCACCTGGACCACGATCTACTCCACCACGACCGCCACCGGCGGCACTCAGAACCTCACCGTCTCCGGCGCCGGCCGCTACGTCCGCATGTACGGCACCGCCCGGGGGACCGGCTACGGCTACTCGCTCTGGGAGTTCCAGGTCTACGGCGAGACCGGCGGCGGCACCGGCGAGCCGCCGGTCGGCACGACCGATCCGTACAACCCCAACCTCGGGCCGAACACGTTCGTCTTCGACCCGAGCACGCCGACGTCGACCATCCAGAGTCGACTGAACACGCTCTTCACCCAGCAGGAGACCAACCAGTTCGGCCCGCAGCGGTACGCTGTGCTGTTCAAGCCCGGCACCTACACCGCAGACGTCAACCTCGGCTTCTTCACCCAGGTCGCCGGCCTGGGCATGAGCCCCGACGACGTCAACCTCAACGGCCACGTCCGTACCGAGGCGTTCTGGATGGGCGGCAACGCCACCCAGAACTTCTGGCGGGCCGCCGAGAACCTCTCGGTCACCCTGCCCGCCGGGCAGACCGTGGAGCGGTGGGCGGTCTCCCAGGCCGCGCCGTACCGACGGATGCACCTGCGCGGCGCGCAGAACCAGATCCAGCTCTGGAACGGCGGCGACGGCTGGTCCAGCGGTGGCCTACTCGCCGACACCCGCATCGACGGTCTGGTCGTCTCCGGCTCGCAGCAGCAGTGGTACTCCCGCAACAGCGAGTTCGGCAACGGCTGGACCGGCTCGGTCTGGAACATGGTCTTCCAGGGCGTCAACGGAGCTCCCGCGCCGAGCTTCCCCAACCCGTCGCACACCGTCATCCCGCAGACCCCGCAGGTCCGCGAGAAGCCGTTCCTGTACGTGACCGGCAGCGGTGAGTACCGGGTCTTCGTGCCGGCGCTGCGCACCAACTCCACCGGCACCAGCTGGTACAACAAGACCCCGGCCGGCTCGTCCATCTCGCTGTCGCAGTTCTTCGTGGTCCAGCCCGGCACCAGCGCCGCCACCATCAACGCGGCCCTCGCCCAGGGGCGGCACCTGCTCTTCACCCCGGGCGTGCACCACGTCACCGAGCCGATCCAGGTCAACCGGGCCGACACCGTCGTCCTCGGTCTCGGCCTGGCCACCATCCAGGCCGACAACGGCGCGGTGGGCATGCGGGTGGCCGACGTGGACGGCGTGAAGGTGGCCGGCATCATGTTCGAGGCCGGCACGACGAACTCGCCGGTGCTGATGGAGGTCGGGCCGTCCGGCTCGTCCGCGAGCCACGCCACGAACCCGACCTCGCTGCACGACGTGTTCTTCCGCATCGGCGGGCCGCACGTCGGCAAGGCCACCAACACGCTGACCGTCAACAGCGACAACGTGATCGGCGACCACATGTGGCTGTGGCGGGCCGACCACGCCGCCAGCGGCGTACCGACCGGGTGGACGCTGAACACCGCCGACACCGGGCTCACCGTCAACGGCGACAACGTCACCATGTACGGCCTCTTCGTCGAGCATTACCAGAAGTACCAGACCATCTGGAACGGCAACGGCGGGCGGACGTACTTCTACCAGAACGAGCTGCCGTACGACGTACCGAACCAGGCGGCCTGGATGAACGGGTCGACCCGGGGCTACGCCGCGTACAAGGTGGCCGACTCGGTGACCAGTCACCAGGCGTTCGGGCTGGGTAGCTACAGCTACTTCAACGTCAACCCCGCGGTGGTCGAGGAACGGTCCTTCGAGGTGCCCACCAACCCGAACGTGCGCTTCACGAACATGGTCACCGTCTCGCTCGGTGGCGTCGGCACCATCAATCGGGTGATCAACAACGCCGGTGGCACCGCGAACGCGGCCAACCAGACGGTGTACCTGACCACCTACCCCTGACCGGGGCGCCCGCCGACCCGGACGTCTGACGGACCGGGTCGGCCGGGTCGCACCGTGGGCCGAGGCCGGCCCGGTCCCGCCGAGACCGGGCCGGCTTTGGTCGTGCCGCTCAACCGGCCAGCACCTCGGCCGCCGCCCGCTCACCGGCGCGCACCGCGCCCTCCAGGTAGCCACTCCAGCACGCGCCGACGCCGACGCGCCGGGGATGGGAGGTCGGCCTCGGCTCGGCCGCCTAGCCTCCCGAGGCCTTGAATCTCAGGGCCAGGTAGTAGACGCCGCTTGCCACCAGGTTGAGGGCGTTGATGATGCTGGTACCGAAGTCCTGGAAACTTGTGCCATAACGTCGAGCGTCAGGAGCGAATGCCTCATATGCAACCAGCTCGACTTCCCGGCTCTTGGTGCGTATGAGGTTCAGCCAATGTAGCAGCTCTGCTGATTCACCATTCAGCAGCAGATGGGTGGTTCCCAGAGATCGCGGGTCGTGGGTCGCGGCGTGCAACTCGGCAGCGTCCAGATCATCTAGGATCAGCCTATCGGCCGGTCGCTCGTTGTACTCCGCGGATATCAGTTCACGACAGTAGGCGGCGACCTTGGCTAGTTCGCCCTGAAGCCAGGGTTCTTGCTGTGCGTCCGCGCGGTGTTCCGCCATGCCGACAAGGGCGTGAAGCGAGTCCAGTTGTCCCCGAAGACGAATCCGCGGATGCGACTTCGGCACGAAGAAGTCCGCGTTGAGCTGCGTGACGTACGGGGCCTGTGAACCTACGACTTGGCCACAAGAGATGCAGGCGACGTCGTCACGGGGCGAGATCGTGAAGGGGGGGTCTGCAGGGTGTGTCATGCTCCGTGCTCTTCCATCTCGGCAAAGGGGTTGACGGACTCCCTGCCTTTCGCCCATGGGAGTCTACGCATCAGGGCCGACTCTAGGACGATCCGAGGAGAGGCGCAGCGCAGTTCACGGAGTTGATCGATGCGTGGCCCTCGACATAGTCGGCTCCGATTTGGAGAACCTCGGTAAAAAGTGCCTTGGTGAATTTTCCATGCGTGACGACTGCGACCGTACTGAACCCCGCATCCGACGCCGAGTCGATGACCGCTTGGAATGCGCCACGAACCCGCTCGACGAAGGGGCCGTACTCCTCGCCTCCTGGGACACAGTTGCGCCCTTCGCCCGGTACGAAGTCCAGCCTGTCCAGGAGGTAACCAAACAGCTCTCGGGCCTGCGATCTGGTGTGACCGCTCAACACACCGTATGTGTTTCGTTCTCGAAGGTCGAAGACGACTGTCACAGGTAGGTGTAGTTCGCGACCGATGATTTCCGCGGACTCTCGTGCTCTCGCAAGCGGGCTGCTGTAGACAGCCTGCAGTCCGAACCCTTTGAGGTCACCCACCACCTGGACGATTTGAGCGCGGCCGCGATCCGTCAACCGAAAGTCGGCGGCCCCGCCGTAGCTGTCACTCAAATCGTCCTCAGACTCACCGTGCCGCACAACGTAGACGAGCACTGCAGAGGCCTCCTCGAAGGTCGAGCACAGGTGATGTGATTGCTGGACAGGCCCTCATTCAGGATACCAAGCGTCATGAATCATGCGGGACGGCGTCGGGCCATCCTGATTCTGGTATTTTCCCGAGTACTGCGGCTCGGGCGAGCCATGCAGGGAGAACCAGTAGATCTGACCAAAAAGAATTCCGGCATAGACGCGGGTAGGCCGTTGAACAGTAATCTCCAGCGTGATTTGGCCCTCGAATCCCACATCGATCAGCCCGGCGGTTATGTGGTTGGTGACGAACTTCCGGCCAACCGAGCTTCGTCCTGTGATCAAGGATGCGAAAACCCGGGACCCGAACACCTCTGCCGTATGTCCGAGGTAACACTCTCCGGGCTGAAGTACCAAGCCGTCGCTGGCTATCAACACTTCTTCGAACTCGTCAACCCCCCGAAGGTCGATCTCTTCGGACACAAGGCGAAGCAGGCTGTCCCCCAGCGTGTAGTTGTACGAGTTGGGGTTCAGCTGATCCTCCCTGAATGGGGAGATCAGAATCTCTCCGCTCGCAACGGCGTCCCGTATTCGGGAACCGGTGAGCCAACCTCCGAGTCTTGTCACGGAATTCCCTGGGGATCACGGCGCTGGAACAGTGAGTGTCCACTCCTTGAAGAGACGGAGATCGCTGGAGAGGATGAGTTGCGAAGCGCGGAAGCAGCCCTCTTGGTCTACCTCAATTTCGACGGTGGTGCCGGCCTTGTGAAACTCGGGCATCAGACCCAACCACGTGTCGCCCGAGAGGGGGTCCCGGTTCGTCTTGTCTGGTGTCGCCGGATAGAGCGGCCGGAATACGATGGCGTCAACGATGTCGCCGCAGTAGTCCATGAAGCTCAGGGCGTCCGGCAGGGTCTCGACTCCGCCTCGGATGATCGGAACCGAGAGCCTGATGCGTCGGAAACCGTGGTCTCGCGCTCGCCCGACGACAACTCTGATGTCCTCGCTTCCCTGACGAAGCCGCATGAGCTGCTGGTTCTGTTCAGGGTCGATCGAGCAGCGCGAGATATTGAGCTCGTCCACGTGCGTGCCCACCGGCAGCCTTGCTCCGTTGCTGTAGAGCTTGATCATCGCGCCGGTTCCCTGCAGGCTGGCGAGGATTCCAGCGAGCCGCGGGTGAAGGGTGGGTTCTCCTCCGCCGGTGACCTCGAAGCGCGTCACGCCAGCGCTGACGAGAGTGGACGCGATCGGGGCAAGGTTCGACTCGTCCATCACCTCGATCTCGTTCTTGGGATTGTAGACCTCGGTCGCACAAAACACGCATGCCGCATTGCACACCTTCGCCACGGGGATCACGTAACACTTGCCGAGTGCCGCCTCGACGTACTCGCTGAGACTCGCGTCCTGATCCGGGGCTCTCGAAATGGTCAGGTTGGCCATCGCATCCGCACCTTCCTAAGCCTTTTCCTCAATGCGGGATATGGAGTCGGGCGGCAGGGCGAGGATCAAGTTCCCCCTGTCCGCGATGTGCCTGGTCATATCGAGGTTCCGATTGCGTGTGTTGGGGTCGGCTTCCATCTCGGCCAGAGTCAGCCACGAGAACTCACGCCCATTACGTGCGAAAGACCGCTCGAAGATGTAGCCCGGGATCTCGTCGTCGAGGTTGACGGCGTAGAAGCTGAACCGGTAGACGGTGCCCTGCCTGTAGAACTCGGAGTGCTTCCTGGACCTCAGGTCCGCGCCCGCAATGTAGTTGCTGTGCACGGAACTGGCCGGAACGCCGAGATGTGACGCGACGAAGTCGCAGAGCAAGGGGTCGTCAATCTCCTGGAGCTTGACATCAACTACGTTGTAGTGCGGCAGCAGGTAACAGTCCCAGAGTTGGTCGTGGTACACGAGCACCCGGTAGTCGTGATCCGCTCCTCGAACCTTCAGCACACAGATCGCTCGGAACTCCCTCGCGATCTCGGCGCTCTGCACGATCTCGTTGATCACTGACTCAAGGCGAGGACGTCGGAGGTACCCGACGAAGCCGTATGCCGACCGTGCGGTAGCCCACGAGGCAGCGATGATGTACATGATCTGCCACTGGTAGCCGGTGAGGCCGAGACGTGTCCCCTGGGTCGGGAAATCGGTAACGGCCAAGCTCAGCCACAGTGACGCCGCTGCACCGGCGTAAATCGTCCATGCGCCCGCCTTCTCCGCCCGCATCGTAAAGTTGAAGAGGATGAGTCGAAGCCGGTCGAATGCGATGGAAATTGTTTCTGGCACGCCGTCGCCGCTCTGCGGCTCGGAGGGTTGCTCATTCCGCTTGCGCAGCCACTTGCGGATCATCTCGCCTCCTCGACCCTCATCAGCAACTGTTCGAGTTCGGTGACGAGGCTTGAAAGCCTGCCGGTGTTCGAGACCTCGAAGGTGCAGTCTTCTCGGGCGATCAGGGCGTCGTGCGGATTTGTGGTCCGGCGGGGCGGAGTTACATCGCCGCGTGACGCCAAGCGGTCCCCGTCCACCCAGACGAGCACGAACTTGAGCCGCTCCAGCACCGATAGCATGGCGGCCCGTCCGTCGTCGTTGATTACCGGGCGATCACCGCATGCCTTGACCCTCTGTTCGAAGTCGACCTCCAGAAAGTCCTTACTTCTGGAGGCCAGCAGGTCGCGTACAGCCTGCAGAAACTCCCCATCTTGTCGTCCCGTCAGGCTCGGTGGGGTAAGACCAAGCCTCGTGTAGAGATAGTTCTCGACCTCACGCAAAGGCGCGGCGACCGAGACGATTGCCGCGGATGGCATGAGCCGTTGTAGCAACAATGCGGAAGTCGACTTACCGGCGCCAGGCGGTCCGACCAGAGCGATTCTTGGCGCGGGGCGCTCAGTGTGGTTGGTCAACATATGGCCCTGCCCGCTGAGAGGTGTCGAGATGGGGCTATGCGTTAGAGCTGAAGAACGACTTGGCAGTACGAGTGGTCGGCCTGCGTCGGCAGGACTTCTTGTGCCGCCAGCGCGAAGGCGCTGTCGTAGAGCACATAGTCCTGTTGGATGCCTTTGGGGATGGTCGGTGCTGTGAAAGCGTTGACGTACAGGTCGGGCGCCAGCACTGCGGGCAGGAGTTCGTCGATGGGCTCATGGTTGAGATCGATCGTGGCGACCGTCCGGCGGGTGGACCGGAGTGCCAACAGCCTGTCCGAAAACTCACGCCACATCGGCTCGAAGCGCGCCTCGGTCGGGCTGGCGTTGAAGTAGTGGAGCGGGAAGCAGTGAGCGTTCACCAGGCTGACGTCCTCGCCATCGACGCTCACGGCACATGTAGCGTAGCCTTTGTCGAAAAGAACCCACTCATTACCGCCGGGGCCGGTGGCGGAGAGGTTGGGGTTTGGGAACTGGGTATATGTAACGTCGCTAATTGGGTACTTCGACAGAATCCCGAGTGCCAGGTGTGCGTCTGATCCGAGGTGGGACGGGCTGATCGGGACGCTGTGCGTGAACTCGTACCCTGCCTCGCGCGCGATCTCTGCCGTCTGGCTCTCCTTCGCCCCCAAGTAGTCGTGTGCCTCCTGTAGGCAAAGGATATCGGGATCGTGGCGACGAATCAGGTCGATATGGTACGTGAGTTCTTCCTCGCCGTTCTCCTGATGCGACTCGCCCAGAATTCCGGCGCCAATGTTCCATGTTGCGACTCGGAGCTGTGCCATACGTTGCCGTCCCCATTTGCTGATGCTGCGAGCGATTAACCGAAGTCACTAGAACAATAACGTCTTTGTCCGCACCAGCCTCATCAGTTGCGACAGGGCATGCGGTTCGAAATGAGGTTTCACAAGTCAGACTCGCCGCATTTCCTCCCTGTCCCTTCAGTCACTGCGAGGCTCACCGCACCATATCGGCGGTAGAGAGCCGTCTCGTATCAACTGTCCCATACGGTGTCAATAGAGTGATCATGGCTTGCCGTGCCGTTCGGCCGAATCGCTCTATGCATCCGGGGCGGGCGTGAGGCCAGGCGTCGGAGTGGGCCGTCGAGGCGTACCGGACGGCTGTCGCCCTAACGGACAACGCGGCCGAACGGGCCTTTCTCACCGCACGCGCGACGGCCCTGGCGACGCCCTGAGGGGGCGTTTGCCGCAAGGGCGGCCGGGAACCCGAGCCACCGGCCGCAGCAGGGATGGGGAGGGGCCATGGCGTACCGTCCGACCGTCGTCGACACCGCGCCCGACCTGTCCACTCTCACGCTCGGCGTGGAGGAGGAGTTCCTGCTGCTCGACCCGGAGAGCGGCCGGAACCTGCCGGTGGCCGACCAGGTGCTCGCCGCGCTGCGCGGCCCCGCCCGGGACCAGAGCCGCCAGGAGTTCCGGCACAGCATGGTCGAGATGGTCACCCCGGTCTGCGCCGACCTCACCGAACTGCGCGCGCACCTGGTAGCGCTGCGCCGCTCCGCCGCCGAGGCCGCCACCGCGGCCGGGGCCCGACTGGTGGCCGTCGGCGCCACCCCGCTGGCCGAACCGCACCGGACGGTCCCCGACGAACCGCGCTACCACGCGATGTCGCGCCGGTACGGACCGGTGGCCCACGACCCGGCGGTGTGCGGCTTTCATGTGCACGTCGGGCTGCCCGACCGGGAACTGGCCGTGCAGGTCTGCAACCACCTGCGGGTGTGGCTGCCCCTGGTGCAGGCGATCACCACCAACTCCCCACTGCACGACGGGTACGACACCGGGCACGCCAGCTGGCGCTCGATGCAACTGGAACGCTGGCCCAGCATCGGACCGACGCCGTACTTCGACTCCGCCGCCGACTACGACCAAACGGTCGACCAGCTGATCGCCGCCGGCATCATGCTCGACGCGGCGATGGTCTACTGGTACGCCCGCCCGTCGTCGGCGTACCCGACGGTGGAGGTGCGGGTCGGTGACGTCTGCACCGAGGTGGACGACGCGGTGTTGGTCGCCGCGCTGGTCCGGTCCCTCGTGGCCACCCTCGTCGACGACGTACGCGCCGGAGTGACCGCCCCGAACGTCCGGGACTGCCTGGTCGCGGCGGCGCACTGGCGGGCCGCCCACGACGGTCTCGACGGCGAGCTGATCGACCTGCGTGCCGGTGGCACCCGGCCCGCCTGGGCGCTCGTCGACGAGTTGATGGCGGTGATCGCCCCGGCCCTGCTGCGACACGGCGACCTCGGGTACGTCCTGGCGCAGTTGGCCCGGCTGCGGCGCGACGGCACCGGCGCGGCCCGGCAGCGGCAGGTGTTGGAGCGAACGGACGACCTCAGCGCCGTCATCGACGACCTGGTTGCCCGCACGGCCGCCGGCTGACCGTTGCGACGGGCCCGGCGGGTCAGCGGATGCCGTGGGTCTGCAGCCACAGCTCCAACAGGCCGAGTTGCCACAGCTTGTTGCTGCCGGCCGCAGCCTCCGCCCGGTCCGGCTCGGCGAGCAGGTGTGCCACGTACTCCGGGCGGAACAGCCTCCGCTCGCGCGCGGCCGGCGCCTGCAACGCCTCGGCGACCAACTCGCGCACCGGGCCGTCCACATTGCGCAGCGCCGGCACCGGGAAGTAGCCCTTGGGTCGGTCGATCACCTCGGCGGGCAGCACCTCCCGGGCGACCTCCTTGAGCACGCCCTTGCCGCCCTGGGCGACCTTGTGCTCCGGCGGGCAGTGCGCGGCCAGGGTGACCAGGTCCTGGTCGAGGAAGGGCGTGCGCACCTCCAGACCCCACGCCATGCTCATGCTGTCCACCCGCTTGACCGGGTCGTCGGGAAGCATCAGGTGGGTGTCCAGGCGCAGCACGGCGTCCAGGGCGGTCTGCGCCCCGGGCGCGGCGAGGTGCCCGGCGAGCAGGTCCCGGCTGGCGTCGTGCTCCAGCGCGTACGCCGGATCGACGATGCGGCGCAGCTCCTCGTGGCCGCGGTCGAAGAACGCGGCGGCGAACGTCTCGGCGGCGCCGTGCCGGGGCGCCTCGACCAGTGGCTGGTGGTAGCCGTAGCCGGCGAACACCTCGTCGGCACCCTGCCCCGACTGGGCCACCTTCACGTGCTGCGCCACCTGCTCGGAGAGCAGGTGGAAGGCGACCACGTCGTGGCTGCCCATCGGTTCGGTCATCGCCAGCACGGACCGTCGGACGGCGGGCACCAGGTCGTCGTCGGCCAGTCGGATCCGGTGATGGTCGGTGTCGTACGCGCGGGCCACCAGGTCCGAGTAGTGGAACTCGTCGCCGGACTCGCCGTCGCGGCTGTCGAAGCCGATGCTGAACGTACGCAGGTGTTGCTGGCCGGCCTCGGCGAGCAGGGCCACGATGAGGCTGGAGTCCAGTCCGCCGGAAAGCAGCACCCCCACCGGCACATCGGCGACCAGGCGTCGGCGTACCGCCGCGCGCAACGCGTCGCCGATCGCGGCCCGCCAGTCGGCGGCGTCCATCCCCGCATCGGCGGGCTCCCGCACGTAGTCGGGTCGCCAGTAGACCTCCTCGCGGCTGCGCCCGTCCGCCTCGATCACCCGCAGGGTGGCCGGCGGCAGCTTGCGTACGCCGCGCAGCACGGTGCGCGGCGCGGGCACGATGGAGTGCCAGGACAGGTAGTGGTGTAGCGCCACCGGGTCGATGCCTGTGTCGACGTCGCCGGCCCGCAGCAGCGCGGGCAGGGTGGAGGCGAACCGGAGCCGCCCCGGTGTCTCGGCGAGGTAGAGCGGTTTGATGCCGAGCCGGTCGCGGGCCAGGATCAGCCGCCGCCGGGCCCGGTCGACCAGCCCGATCGCGAACATGCCGACCAGGTGGTCGACGAAACGTTCACCCCAGTGCGCGTACGCCACCAGGATCACCTCGGTGTCGCTGGTGGAGTGGAAGGCGTACCCGGCGCGGCGCAACTCCTCGCGCAGCTCGGGGTAGTTGTAGATGCAGCCGTTGAAGACCAGCCCCAAGCCCAGGTCGTCGCGGACCATCGGCTGCCCGCCCGCGTCGGACAGGTCGATGATGGTCAGCCTGCGGTGCCCGAGGGTCACCCAGCCGGCGGTGAACAGGCCCTCGTCGTCCGGGCCGCGTGAGCGCATCGCCTCGGTCATCCGGGTGACCGCCGCCGCGTCCGGCGAGCGGCCGTCGAATCGCGCCTCCCCGCTGATCCCGCACATCAGCCGGGCCTCCCGTCACCTCGCCTCCGACCGGTGCCGGCCGGCCCCGCCGACCGGACGGGGCCGCTGGCTACCCGTGGGCGCGTCGGGCAAACCGGTCAGCCGCGCAGGGTGCGCAGGATGCGGGCCAGGTCGGCGCGGTCGGTGTCGTCGAGGTGGCCGAAGAACCGGTCGGCCTCGGCCCGGCGCGCGGCCCGGATGGCGGTGCTGACGTGCTCGCCCTCCTCGGTGAGCGCGACCAGGGTCGCCCGACGGTCGGCCGGGTCGGGTCGGCGCTCGACCAGCCCACGGGTCTGGAGGTCGTCGACGACCTCGGTCGCCGAGCGGGGCGCGATGCGCAGGTGCTCGGCGAGGGTGCCGGGGCGTACCTCGCCGTGCCGGGCCAGCACGCCGAGGGCCCGGGACTGGCTGGGGGTGACATCCCAGGGCGCCAGGGAGTCCCGGGTCTGCCGGCGCAGACGGGACGCCACGGCCCAGAACGTTTCCGCCAGGCTCTCGTCGTCGGCGCTGTCGGCGGTGTGCTCGGTCACCGGAATACGGTAGCAGGAGATGTGGTTGCTACCTCATGATGAGGTAACCTCAGCAATAGTGCCGACGAAAGGTAGTGCCCCCTTGGAACCCACCCCCACGGGCCGCGACCGCGGCCACCGCACCCTCACCGCGGAAGAGAAGACGCAGGCCCGTCAGGTGTCGCTGCGCCGCATCGGCCGCCTGTTCACCCCTCACCGGCCCGCGCTGGCCGCCGTCACCGCGATCATCGTGGTCTCGTCGATCATCGCGATGGCCAGTCCGTTCCTGCTGCGCGCCGTGATCGACCGGGCCCTGCCGCAGGGCGACGTGACGCTGCTGGTCTGGCTGGTCCTCGGCATGGTCGCCGTCGCGGCCGTGACCTCCGCCCTCGGCGTCGTACAGACCTGGATCTCCACCCAGGTCGGCCAGCGGGTCATGCACCGCCTGCGTACCGACGTCTTCAGCCACCTCCAGCGCCAGTCGCTCGGCTTCTTCACCCGCACCCGCACCGGCGAGGTGCAGTCCCGGATCACCAACGACATCGGCGGTATGCAGTCGGTGGTCACCTCCACCGCCACCGCCGTCGCGGCCAACCTCACCACAGTGGTCGCCACCGTGGTCGCCATGGTCGCGCTCTCCTGGCAGCTCTCCCTGGTCTCGCTCGTGGTGCTGCCGCCGGCCATCTGGCTGACCCGTCGGGTCGCCCGGATGCGCCGCGAGATCACCGCCCAGCGGCAACGCGAACTCGCCGACCTCAACGTCACAGTCGAGGAAGGGCTCTCGATCAGCGGCGTACAGCTGGCCAAGACCCTCGGCACCGGCCCCGCGCTGATCGACCGGTTCACCGCCTCCTCGGCCCGACTGGTCGACCTGGAGCTGCGCAGTGAGCTGGCCGGCCGCTGGCGGATGGCCTCGATGAGCATCATCTTCGCCGCCGTACCGGCGGTCATCTACCTCGCCGCCGGGCTGCCCGGCACCGCCGGCACGCTGAGCATCGGCACCCTGGTGGCCTTCACCGCCCTGCAGGGCGGCCTGTTCCGACCGCTGATGGGGCTGCTCAACGTGGGTGTCTCGCTCACCGCGTCGCTGGCGCTCTTCGCCCGGATCTTCGAATACCTGGACCTGCCGGTCGACGTGGCCGACCCCGCCGAGCCGGTCCGCCTCGACCCCGCCCGGGTGCGCGGCCACCTGCGCCTGGAGGACGTCACCTTCGGCTACCCGGGCAGCGACACCGCCGCCCTGGCCGGGATCACCCTCGACGTGCCCGCCGGCACCAGCCTCGCCCTGGTCGGCGAGACCGGCTCCGGCAAGAGCACCCTCGCCGGGCTGGTCAGCCGGCTGCACGACCCGACCGCCGGCCGGATCACCATCGACGGCGTCGACCTGCGCGACCTGCGCCTGGCCGACCTGGCCGCGATCGTCGGCGTGGTCAGCCAGGAGACGTACCTGTTGCACACCACCGTCCGGGAGAACCTGCGCTACGCCCGGCCGGAGGCCACCGACACCGAGATCGAGGACGCCGCCCGCGCCGCCCAGATCCACGACCTCATCGCCGGGCTGCCCGACGGGTACGACACCATGGTCGGCTCCCGCGGCCACCGGTTCTCCGGCGGTGAGAAGCAACGCCTCGCCATCGCCCGGACGCTGCTGCGCGACCCGCGCATCCTGGTCCTCGACGAGGCCACCAGCGCGCTGGACACCGAGACCGAACGCGCCGTACAGCGGGCCTTCGACGTGCTCGCCCAGGGGCGCACCACGATCACCATCGCGCACCGGCTCTCCACGGTCCGCGACGCCGACCAGATCGCCGTGCTCGACCACGGTCGGATCGTCGAGGCCGGCACCCACGACAGCCTGCTGGACCGAAACGGCCGCTACGCCACGCTGGCGGCCTGAGCTCCCGGCTCTCACAACCGTCTCGAAATAGTCCCGGAACTGTCTCGTTATGGTGCGGTCAGGTGGCGGTAGACGGTCGCCCGCGAGACACCCAACGAGGCGGCGATGGCGTCCACCGAGTGGGTGCCCGCCGCGTGCATCCGCCGGGCCGCCTCGACCTGCTCCCGACCCAGCGCGGGCGGCCGTCCCGGCCTCCGACGCCGACTCGCCGCCCCGCTAGCCGCTCCCCGTGGCGTCGTCGAGGTCGCGTTAGCCGGGGCCGCGTCCCCCGCGATCGCCCCGGGCGGGGCTTGCCGCGGGGTCGTGCGGGCCCCGGCCGGGGTGTCCGCCTGGGCCCTGGCCGTGGCGTCCATTCGCGATCCGGCCGCGTCGTCCGCGTGCGGCCCCGCCCCGGCGTCCGTGGGCAGCGGGGCCAGCAGTCGGCGTACGCCGTCGAGCATGTCGGCACGCAGCACCTCGTCGGACACGTCGGTGAAGAAGACGATCGGATCGCTGCACGCGCCCACCGCCTGCATCGCGAGGACCCGCTCGCGACGCCCGGCGTCCGGACCGGCGATGAGGTCGTTGGCCCGCATCGCGATCTCCATCAGGCGGTGGTACGTGTCGCCCCGGCCGATAAGCGCGATGTCGTGGAAGAGCATGCCGAGCGGCCGGCGATGGGCGAGCATGATGTCCACCCAGCCCTCCAGCACCGTCCACCGGGCCAACCCGGCGGGCTGTGTCTGGGCCGCGTCGAGCAGCGCCTCCAGGTCCGCCACCAACGGCTCGACCAGGGCGGCGAGCAGGTGCTCTTTCGCCGGGAAGTGGTACAGGATCGCGGTCTTGGTGAGCCGCAGCCGCTCGCCGATCTGGCGCAGCGAGGTGCGCTGGTAGCCGTGTTCGGCGAACAGGTCGAGCGCGGCGCGCAGGATCCGGGTGCGGGTGTCGTCCGCGGGATCGGCGGTCATGCCGGCCAGCCTAGCGACGTCCTGACCGGTGGGCACCATCACCGTTGATTCGACTGACCAACGGTCAGTACAGTGGTGACGGTCGACGCAGCCAACGGCAGGAGGGGCCATGCCCGTCATCTCGATCGGCAACCTGGTCAAGACGTTCGGCGCCATCCGAGCACTCGACGGGCTGGACCTGCACGTCGAGCAGGGGGAGGTGCACGGCTTCCTCGGTCCCAACGGCTCCGGAAAGTCCACCACCATCCGGATCCTGCTCGGGTTGCTCCGCCGCGACTCCGGTGACGCCCAGGTGCTCGGCGCCGACCCGTGGCGTGACGCGGTCCGCCTGCACCGCCGGCTGGCGTACGTGCCGGGCGACGTCAGTCTCTGGCCCAACCTCACCGGCGGGGAAGCCATCGACCTGCTCGGTCAGCTACGCGGCGGCCTCGACCGGCGCCGCCGCGACGAGCTGCTGCACCGCTTCGACCTGGACCCGACCCGCCGCTGTCGCACGTACTCCAAGGGCAACCGGCAGAAGGTCGCCATCGTCGCCGCGTTCTCCTCCCCGGTGGAGCTGTACGTGCTCGACGAGCCGACCTCCGGCCTCGACCCGCTCATGGAGGCGGTGTTCCAGGACGAGGTCCGACGGGTCAAGCAGGCCGGCGCCACCGTGCTGCTCTCCAGCCACGTGCTCGCCGAGGTCGAGGCGCTCTGCGACCGGGTCAGCATCATCCGCGAGGGCCGTACCGTCGAGTCCGGCACCCTCGCCGAGCTGCGCCACCTCACCCGCACGGCGGTGACCGTGGAGACCGCCCGCCCGGTCACCGGGCTGGACGCGCTGCCCGGCGTGCACGACGTACACGAGGTCGACGGCCGTACCCACCTGGAGGTCGAGCCCGCCCACCTCGACGAGCTGCTCGGCCAGCTCATCCGCTTCGGTGTCCGCGCGCTGACCAGCACGCCACCGACCCTGGAGCAGCTCTTCCTGCGCCATTACGGCGACGACCCCGCGGACGCTCCTGCCGCCGGCGCCACGGGCGCTCCTGCCTCGGACGTTCCCCCCGCTGGCGCCGCGGACGCCGGCGCGCACGTTGACGCCCCGCAGGGTGGTGTCCGGTGAGTGCCCTCACCGGCACGACCCGGCTGGCCCGGCTCGTGCTGCGCCGCGACCGGATCCGCCTCGCCATCTGGATCCTCGGCACGCCCCTGCTCGGCTACGCCCTCGCCGGCAGCGTCGCCGGCATCTACCCCGACCAGGAGGCCCGGCTGGGCTACGCCACCACCTCGGCGTCCAGCCTGGTCGCCCGCGCGTTCAACGGCCCCATCCACGGCACCGACCTCGGCGCCGTGGTGGTCGCCGAGACGTACGTGACGCTGGCCCTGATCGTCGCGCTGCTGAGCACCTTCGCGGTGACCCGGCACACCCGCCAGAACGAGGAGACGGGCCGCGCCGAACTGCTCGGCGCCTCCGTGGTCGGCCGGTACGCGCAGCTCACCGCCGCGCTGCTCGTCATCGTCGCGGCGAACACCCTGGCCGCCGTGCTGCTCGCCTTCGCGCTGATCGGTGCCGGTCTGCCGCTCGCCGGCTCCGTCGCGGCAGCGGCCGCGATCGGCGGCGTCGGGGTCGCCTTCACCGCGATCGCCGCGGTCACCGCCCAGCTCTCCGTCACCTCGCGCGGCGCCAACGCGCTCGCCGCCGCCACCGTCGGGCTCTCCTTCGTGCTGCGCGCCGCCGGCGACGTGCTCGGCGAACAGAGCGCCGACGGCACCCGCGTGCGGAGCGCCTGGCCGTCGTGGATCTCCCCGCTCGGCTGGGGCAACCAGGTACGAGCCTTCGACGGTGAACGCTGGTGGGTGCTCGCCCTGCCCGTCGCGCTGCTGCTCGCCGGGGTGGTGCTGGCGTACGCCCTCGCCGAACGACGCGACCAGGGCGCCGGGCTGATCGCACCCCGACGCGGCCCGGCCACCGGCGCGCCACGGCTGCTCAGCCCCACCGGCCTGGCCTGGCGGATGCAGCGCGGAACGCTGCTCGGCTGGGCCGTCGGGGTGGCCGTGCTCGGCCTCTCCATGGGCGTCGCCGCCGACGAGTTCGACGACATGATCGACGCGAACCCGGCCGCCGCCGAAGCGATCAACGCGATGGGTGGCGGAGCCGACCTGATCAACGCGTACCTGGCCGCGATGCTCGGTCTCTTCGCCTTGACCATCGGGGCGTACGTCGTGCAGGCCCTCCTCCGCGTACGCGGCGACGAAGCCGACGGGGTGTTGGAGGCCGCCCTCGCCACGGCGGTCAGCCGCACCCGCTGGCTCGGCACCCAGGTGCTCGCCGCCACGCTCGGCGCGGTCGCCCTGCTGCTCCTCGCCGGCGTGACCACCGGCCTCGGCTACGGCATCGTCACCGGCGACCCGCTCGGCCAAGCCGTCGAGCTGGGCGGTGCCGCGCTGCTACGCCTGCCCGCCCTGCTCGTGGTCGCCGGGGTGGTGACCGCGATCTTCGGGCTGCTGCCCCGCTGGTCGGTGGTGCTGTCCTGGACGGCGCTGCTGGTCTTCCTGCTCCTCGGGCAGCTCGGCGCGGTACTGGAACTGCCCCAGGCCGCGCTCAACGTCTCGCCGTACACCCATGTGCCGGCCGTGCCCGCGGTCGACCCGGCGGCGCTTCCCCTGGTGGTGCTGGCGGCGGTGGCCGCGGCCCTGCTCGCCGTCGGCGTGGCCGCCTTCCGCCACCGCGACGTCCCGTCCTGACCCACGGGGCGGCGTCCTGATGATCGCTGGCAGCTGGGCGACTCGACACGCCGACGCCACCCCCGCTGAACTGCCACCGATCACTCGGGCCGGGGTCGGGCAGTCAGCGGGTGTGGGCCGGGGCGGACGGGGTTGCCCGGGGCTGGCAGCCTCGGCGGCTGACGGGTACCGGACACCATGGACGGCTGGGCAGACGGTTTGTCGGACGCTGCCGCGACACTGGGATTTCCTCGACCGGGAGGTGCCTCGTGCCGTACGTCAGGTCACACACGAGAAAGGGTGGCGCGCGAGTTCGGGCGCACTACCGGAGGCGGCGTGGCGGCAGTGTTCGCCGCAGATCGACGGTCCGCCGCGTGGCCGGTGGCGGCAGATCTGCCAACGGCTGGGCTCTGGTGCTGTGTGCCGTCGTCGGGTTCGTGCTCCTCCGCATCGTCATCGACTTCGTGCAGCGGCACCCATACTGGTCCGCTCTCCTGGTGAGTCTCGTCGTCGTGGGCGCGGCCGCGGTCGGTCTTTTCGTGTCGAAGCAGCGTGCCCGCGAGCGGGCCGACCAAGCCCAGCGGGACAGGCTGATCGCGGTGACCGACACGATGAGCGGACCCGAGTTCGAGCAGTGGTTCGCCCGGATCCTGGCCGCGTCCGGGTTCCGCAACGTGACTGTGTGTGGCGGCCCCGGCGACCGGGGAGCGGACGTCCTGGCGATCGCCCCCGACGGCCGACGCGTCGTGGTGCAGTGCAAGCGGCAGAGCGTCAGCAACCGGGTGGGCAGTGCCGCGATCCAGCGGTTCGCCGGCACCTGCCGGGACATCCACGGTGGCGAGATCTGCATGCTCGTGACGAACAGCTTCTTCACCGCTGGCGACGGCATTCAGATAGCCCGGCAGCTCAACATCACGCTCATCGACCGGCACGCGCTGGAGATGTGGGCGTGGACGGGACAACCCACTCCTGCGTGAAATTCGGTGGTCAGGAGGCTGTTAGCGGTCTACCGTGGCCCGCCGTGCTCTCAAACGAACAGATCATCGGACAGGCCCTGGATCGGATCGACGCCGGGTACGTCTTTCCGGAGAAGGTCGCGGACATCGACGCCGCGATCCGGCGTCGTCTCGCGGCAGGCGAGTACGACGACCTCGACGGGCCGCTGCTCTGCGAGACGGTGACCACTCACCTTCAGCAAGTCTGCCCGGACAAGCATCTGCGGCTGCTGTGGTCGGACCAGCCGCAGTCGCTGGAGCCAGCCGACGAAGACGGAGGACGGGCCGCATTCCTCGCGCTGCTCAAAGCGGAAAACCAGGGGATCCGCCGTGTCGAGCACCTGGACGGGAACGTCGGGCTCCTCGACGTGCGGCGCATCGCGTACGCCGATGAGGGCGCCGCAGCGATCGGCGCGGCCATGCAACTGGTCGCTCTCAGCTCCGCGCTCATCCTGGACCTGCGTGCCTGCTCTGGCGGAGCACCGGAGGGAGCCGCGATGTGGTGCAGCTACTTCTTCCGCGACGACCAGGTCCATCTCAACGACTTCTACGAGCGGTCCACCGGTGCCACCCGCCAGTTCTGGACGACCGCCCACCTTCCCGCGCCGCGCTACGTGGACCGCCCGGTCCACGTGCTCACCAGCGCGATGACGTTCTCCGGGGGAGAGGACGTGGCGTACACCCTTCAAGCGCACGGCCGGGCCGTCGTCGTCGGTGAGACGACACGTGGCGGCGCGCATCCGACGGCCCGCCACCCGGTCACCGAACACATCCTCGTGACCGTGCCGACCGCCCGGACCATCAACAGCGTCACCGGCACCAACTGGGAAGGCGTCGGAGTGGTCCCCGGCGTACCCGTCCCGGCGGACCAGGCACTCGACACGGCCCTCAAGGCCATTTCGGGCGCGTAGGCGCGGCTGCGTCGGCGGCCGTTGGCCCGACCGCGGGACTCAGGTCGACCCGAGCCCCGTATGGCGGCACAGACCGACGAGCTTTGACGGGCGCCTACCACATTCGACGGCGGGCGGAACGGCTGTCCACAGGTGCCTCCGCTGTCCACAGCAGCCCACGCGAGGCCGGCGCTCGACGGCAGGGTGAGCCGGTGGACGCGCGGATACGATCCCTTCTCGTCCGCGGCGATGGGCTGACCACTCGACGGGACATGCTGCGGGCGGCCCCGGCCTGGACGATCCAGACCGCCCGGCGGGCGAACCGGCTGATACGACTGTTGCCCGGGGTCTACGGCGACGCCGTGCTGATCTGTGACGCCAACGCCGACCTGCCGTCGCTGGCCCGCGTCGAGCGGGACGTTGCCCGACGCGCTGCGCTGGCGTACGCCGACGGGCGCGGGGCGCTGAGTCGGCTGACCGCGCTCGACGTGTGGGGCCTGCGCCGCCAGTCACCGGGGGAGCCGGTGTATCTCGACCTGCCGCAGGGGTCAGGCCTGCGTGATCGACCGCATCTCGTCGTCGCCCATCGCGCCGGCTTCGTGGTCGCGCCGCCGCAGGTGGTGACACGGGGAGGACTGCCGGTCACCAGGCTCGACCGAACCCTGGTGGACTGTTGGCCGCTGTTGCCGCCGGTCGACCGATTGAGCCTGCTCATTCGTGCGGTCAACGATCGGCTGACCACACCTCAGCGCCTCGCCGCCGCGTCTGCAGAGGTGCCCCGGCTGCCCGACCGTGGGGCACTGTGCGGCTTGTTGGACCGGCTTGCCGCTGGTTGCCGCAGTCCGTTGGAGGTCTGGGGCCACGACCACGCCTTCACCGGACCGGGAATGCCGACGTTCATTCGGCAGGCGCGGATGCGGGTGGGCGCCCGAACGATCTATCTCGACATGTTCGCCGAGGCGGAACGGGTGAACATCGAGCTGGACGGCGCGACCAGCCACGGCGACTCGGCCGAACGCGAGATCGACCTCCGCCGCGATGCCCTGCTGGCCACCGTCGGCATCCTCGTTGTCCGCTTCAGCCACCGCCGCCTCACCAAGGATCCGGCCCAGGTCCGCCAGGAGACTCTGGCCATTCTCGCCAACCGCGCCCGCTCCACCCCATGATCAAGTGATGAGAAATAGGTCTCAGCGGCCCCCCACACCTACTTTTCATCACTTGATCATGGGATGAGAGGGGCGCAGCGGGGAGTTATTCGGGGGTGGGCGGGGCGGGGGTGGGATGGGTCTGTTGTGGGGGGATTCTGGGGGCTGGTGCGGGGTTGGCGTGGCGGTGGAGGAGTTCGGCGATCCATCGTGCGGCTTCTCTTTGCGTGGCCAGCATGTGGTCGCGCGCGTCGGCCAGGTCGTGGTCGTCGGTGTGGTCATTCAGGATCGTCGCCCACTGGCGGCTCAGCTCCTCGGCGTACCGGGCCCTTCGGATCTGCTCGTCGAACTGGTATTCCAGCTTGACGAGGCGGTCGACGTGTGGCTGGAGCGCCGGCATGATCCGCTCGTCGAGTCGTACGGCGGCGTCGGGGCGGCAGGTGAGCGTGATGTCGCCCCGCTGGTAGTGCCACAGGGGATCCTCGGCAAGTGCCCGCTGCAACGCCACCTCCAGGTCACCGGCCCGGTGCGGGGGCAGGTCCCGGGCGGCGTCCGCGGCGAGCCGGGTCAGCCGCTGGATCGCGTTCGGTTGGAAGTACTGCACGTACCAGCTCAGCACCTCCGACCGCAGGCTGGCCGGTGACGACCAGGCGAACGTGGCGCGGATGTAGAACGAGTACACGTACCCGCGTGCCGGGACGGCGATCAGCCGGGGCGCGTCGCGTTGTTCGACGAGTGGACCGGACGGTGACGGCGCGGCGGCGGAGCCGACGGGCGCCTCGTCCTGGAGCGCGGCGACCAGCCGATCCCAGCTCCGTGCCCACCACCGCCAGCCGCGCACACCGGTGTCGCGGGCGATGGTCAAGCCTCGTACGCCCCGCTGTCGCCACTGGTCCGCGGGCCTCGGCCTCCCGTCGGGGGCGTCCGTCATGGCACCCCTCCACGGTTACGGATCCGCGTTTCACGCTAACAACCGGTGACCGATCTGCCGGCCGCCACGCCGGCACCAGGTAAACCGCATACCGACACGAACCAGACCACGCGCCGACGGCCGAGCCGGTCCGACATCACGCCGTCGCCTGGTGATCGTCCGGGCGTCGTGTGGCGGCCAGCCGTGGGCGACATCCTGCCCGGGTGCGCACACTGCCGACCGTCGTCGCGTACCGGCTGCTCGGGGGAGTCGGTGCCACACTGCTGTCCGGCGCCGGCCTGGCCGCCGGTGCGCTCCCCGTGGGCGCGCACGCCGCCTGGTGGAGCGCGCTGCGGCAGCTCGCCGGGCCGGGTCTGCTCTGCGGGTACGCCGGCCTGACCCTGCTCGTGGCCGCCTGGTGGTGGGCGGGCCGGCACCCGCACGCACCCGAGGAGATGGTCGACCGGCGGTCCGCCGCGCTCACCCTGCTCTGCTGGGCGGGGCCGTTGCTGGTGGCGCCGCCGCTGTTCAGCCGGGACGCGTACAGCTACCTGGCGCAGGGCGCGATGGTCCTCGCCGACATCGACGTGTACCGGCACGGGGTGGCCCAGTTGGGCGGCGCGTTGGCCGGTGAGGTGCCGCAGATGTGGCAGCAGACCCCCGCGCCGTACGGGCCGGTGTTCCTCGCGGTGGCGGCCGTGGTCAGCGAAGTGACCGGCGGCAAGCTAGTGCTCGGCGTGCTCGGTCTGCGTCTGGTGGCGCTGGCCGGGGTGGCGCTGCTGGTGGCGTACCTGCCCAGGGTGGCCCGGCACTGCGGTGTCGACCCGGCCGCCGCGCTCTGGCTGGGCGTGCTCAACCCGCTCGTACCGTTGCACCTCATCGCGGGCGCGCACAACGAGGCGGTGATGCTGGGGCTGCTGGTGGCCGGGCTGAGTCTCGCCTTCGAGCACCGCTACGGCGCGGCCACCGTGCTGGTCACCCTCGCCGCGCTGGTCAAGGTGCCGGCGGTGGTCGGGCTGCTGGTGGTCGCGTCGCTCGCCGCGCGCCACCGCGGGCTGCCGACCTCGGTGGCCCGCACCGCCGGGTTCGCGCTGGGCACCGCGGCCGTGGTCACCTGGGCCACCGGCATCGGGTACGGGTGGGTCGGCGCGCTCGGCACACCGATGTACCGGCACAGCTGGTCGATCTCCAGCGCGCTGGGTCGGTTGGCGGTGCGCGCGGCCGGGCGGTTCGGTCTGCACCTGGGCGACGCGCCGATGCGGCTCTGCCTCGCGTTGGGCGTGGCCGCCGTACTGGTCGTGGCGGTGGGCGTGTGGTGGCATCGGCGGCGGCTCGGCCCGGCGTACGCGCTGGGTCTGGTGTTGGTGGCGGCGGCGCTGCTCGGCCCGGTGACCCGGCCCTGGTACGCGCTCTGGGGTCTGGTGCTGATCGCGGCGGCGGCGCACGGGCGGGCCCGGCCGGCGGCGGCGCTGGGTGCGGTGGTGCTCGCGTTCGTGGCGCTGCCCAGTGGCTTCGGACCGGACGCGGCGCAGGCGGTGCTGGCCGCCGCCGGGGTGCTGGTGGGGCTGCTCGCGGTCGGTTCGCTGCGGCTGCTGGTGCCGCGCGCCCAGGTGGAGGTGGCCCGATGAACACGGGTCGGCGGCAGGTGGTGACCGTACTCGCCGTGGTCACCGTGCTCACGGTGGCGATCGCGGTGCTGCCCGGGCATCGGGGCTGGTTCGACGTCGGCGTCTACCACGGCGCGGTCGGGCACTGGGTGCGCGGCGGCGACCTGTACGAGTGGACGACCGGCAACGGGTACGGGTTCACCTATCCGCCGTTCGCCGCGGTGACCATGCTGCCGATGGCCGCGCTGGCCTGGTACCCGACGATCGTGGCGAACCTGCTGCTCACCGCGCTGGCCGTCGCGTTCCTGCTGCACCTGCTGGTGGACCCGGTGGCCCGGCGGCACGGGTGGACCCGCTGGTACGCGCTCACGCTGGCCTGCTGTCTGCTGGCCGGGCTCAACCCGGTGAGGGACACGGTCAGCTTCGGGCAGGTCAACCTGTTGCTGGTGGCGCTGGTCTACCTGGACCTGTGGTTGCTGGAACGGGGCAGTCGGCTGGCCGGCGTGGGGGTGGGGCTGGCCGCCGCCGTCAAGCTCACCCCGGCGATCTTCATCGGGTATCTGCTGGTCACCGGGCGCTGGCGGGCCGCCGCCACGGCCATCGGCACCGCCGTCGGCGCCACAGTGGTCGCGGCGGCGCTCGCGCCGGAGGCCAGCCGCACGTTCTTCGCCGAGGCGCTGTGGGACACCGACCGGGTCGGTGAGTTGGCGTACGTGTCGAACCAGTCGCTGCTCGGTCTGGTCGCCCGGCTCGATCCGGCGCACCCGGACCGGCGGCTGTGGCTGCTGCTGGTCGTCGCCGCGCTGGCGGTGTGGGCGGTACGGGTACGTCGGGCCGTGCGCGACGGCGACGAACGGGCCGGCTTCGCGCTGACCGGTGTCGCCGCGTGCCTGGTCAGCCCGGTCACCTGGGTGCACCACCTGGTGTGGCTGGTACCGGGGCTGGTGGTGCTCGCCGCGTCCGCGCTGCCGTGGCCGCCGGTGGGCGCGACGGCCCGCCGTCGGGCGGGTGCCGGCGTCGCCGGCTACGTCGTGCTGTGCACTGGGCTGGTCTGGGTCTTCGCCAACGGGTCGGCCGGGCCGTGGGGTTTCGTGGGCGCCAACGCCTACGTCTGGGTCAGCATCGGGATGCTCGCGCTGCTCCCGATCGGGCGCGCCGAGACAGATGATCATCCGGGATTCACCGAGCATTGTGGAGCAGTTGGGGTGCCGAGGGGTGTTGCCGTCGACCGGCAGCGGTGAGACTGGGTCCGGTCCGACAATCACGCGGATCGATCGATCGGATGGTCTGGAGGCAGCCTGTGTCCACCCTCGTGTCCCCGCTGGCCACGCTCGGCGCGATCCGCCGGCGTACCACCACCCTCGCCCTGCTCCTCGCCATGGTCGCCGCCGCGTTGGTCGGCCCGTCCGTGGTCTCTCCCCGGTTGACCGACCCGGCCTCGGCGGCGGTCTACAGCTCCTGCACCATGAGCCGCTGCGCGGACGCCCGCACCGCCCGTTCGGGCTGGTCCGCCAAGGGGTTCCCGACCAGCCGTGGCTGGTACTCCTGGAGCGGGGGGAAGTCCAACTTCGCCGGCGGCCAGTTCTACAACTACGAGGGTCAACTGCCCACCAACGCCACCTACTACGAGTACGACGTCTACCCGCGCACCCAGGGCGCCGCCCGGGACGCGTACCGGATCGTGGTGAACCGCAGCACCGGGGTCACCTGGTTCTCGCCCAACCACTACACCGACTTCTACCGGCTCTGACCGATCGGGGGGCCGGCCGGTCGGCGTCGGCCGGCCCCCGCGTCGTCGCCCCGAAAGGATCAGGAGGAACGTGATGGTCGACGAGGACGCGGGTCGGACACCCGACTGGCTGGTCGTCCGCCGCGACGACGCCCTGGACATGCCCGGCGCGGTGGTGCTGGCCGGGGCGGCGGCCCGGCGCAGGGCCGGGCTGTTCGCTGCGCTCGCCGCCGCGCTGGCCCTGCCGGCGTACCTGGGCGACACCTGGGACGCCCTCGCCGACGTGCTCCGGGACCGGCTCGACGCCGGCCCGCTCACCCTGCTGATCACCGACGCCGGCCAACTGCTCATCGACGAGCCGTCCGATCAGTACGGTCTGCTGCTCGCCGTGCTCGGCGACCTCGCCACCAGCGCCCCGCACCCGTTGCGCGTCGTCCTCGACGAGGCGACGCCCTCCTGAGCGGTGATTCGAGCCGGCCGTCGGCGGCGGTGGGGGCGGCATCTCACCGTGGGTGACGGCCGCCGGGCGCGGTTGCTTCGATGAGCGGTATACCGCAGCGGTATGAATATGACTCTGAGGTATACCGCGCTCTTGAGTGACACGCTCCCGCGCCGGCGCGCGCCTAACTCTCGTTCAGGAGGTTGGTGGCCCGGCGGTGCGGGTGGCACCCGCACCGCCGGTCATCCGGGTCACTGCGTCGCGGGCGGGATGCTCTGCTCGTACTGGAAGACGTTGTGCGGGTCGTACTTCGCCTTGATCTTGCGCAGCCGGGGGAAGTTGTGCCCCCAGTAGGCCTTCTCCCACTCGGCCATGCCGATGTTCGGCACGTTGACGTAGGCGCCGTCCACGTAGGGCCGCAGCGCCTGGCTGAACTCGGCGATCCAGGTCTGCGCGATCGGGGTGATGGCATCGTCGCTGTCGGGCTCGCCGCGGGTGCCCCAGCCCGCGCCGGGCTCCGAGTAGAAGAGCGCGTCGCGGTGCGGGAACGCCGAGCCGCCAAAGGGCTCCTGTCGTTGCGCCCCCCGGCCGAAGGCCTGGGTGAAGAAGTTGCTGTCGGGCGAGGGCGCCTTCTCCATGAACTCACGGACGATGCTGACCGCCTCCTCCGGGAACGGCTCCCGGGTGAACTGGGAGAAGAACTTCCAGTTCGCCGGGTCGTCCTCGTTCGGGGTCTGGAAACCGGCGTAGACGTCGCCCCAGTTGCCGAGCTGCACGGTGACCGTGGGGTTGCCGATCGACAGGATCGGCGCCAGCAGCTTCCTGGCCTCCGCCTCGGACCCGTCCGCCAGCACCGCGAAGAACAGGATCTCCTCCGGGTGGACCTCGAGCTGGCTGCCGAGACGCGGGTCGGTGAAGGGTGCGACGCGCTGCCAGGTGTCGAAGACCTCGTGCAGGTCGCCGAGACCGGGCCAGGTCACCTGCAGGTAGGCGACGCTGGTGAGCGGAGCGACCTTGTAGGTCAGCGAGGTGACGATCCCGAAGTTGCCGTTGCCCGCCCCGCGCAGTGCCCAGAGCAGGTCCGAGTAGTTCCACGGGTCCACCTCGAGCACCTTCGCCCCGTCGGCGCCCGCCGCCACGACGATCTCCGCGCCGATCAGGTTGTCGCAGGCCATCCCGAGGTAGCGGGTGAGGAAACCGAGGCCGCCACCGAGGGTCGCCCCGGACAGGCCCACGGTCCCTTCCGTGCCGGTCGTCACCGCGAAGTCGTGCTCCCCGAGGGCGGTCACCGCCTCCGACTGGGTGAGCCCCGCGCCGACCTTCGCCGTGCGGGCGGCGGTGTCGATCTGGACGTCCTTCAGCTCGCTGACGTCGATCACGATGCCGTTGTCGACGTTCGACCAGCCTTCCAGGTTGTGTCGGCCACTGCGGACCCGCAGCGCGACGTCGTGCTGCCGCGCCCAGGTGAGCGCGTTGACCACGTCCTGGGTCTCCTGGGCGAAGACGATGACCAGCGGATAGTGCACGAACAGCTCGTCCCACCCGAGGCTGGCCTCCGCGTAGTCGGGGCTCTGCGGGCGGACGATGAGGCCGGTCAGCTGTGCCGGCGGGAACTTCGTGTCGGAGGGCCACCCGGGACCGTCGGCCGCGATCGCCGAGCTGCCGGCGATCATGCTCGGGATGGCGACCGCTCCGGCGCCGACGGCCGTCGCCCTGAGCAGATCACGACGGGAAAGGTCGCGCATGGTCAGAATCCTCTCGATTGGTGACACGCCCGAAAGACGAACCGAGAGGGGCATTTCCTCTCATCTGGCGTGAAACCAACCGTAAGGCCCCAGGCTCCCTCGCAGATCTGAGAACTTGTCACGGAACCCGGTCGGGTGATCCGGGGACGGGTCAGTTCGAGGCGGGCTGGTCGAGGATGGCGCTGAACCGCTCCTCGGCAAGGTCCAACTGGCCGAAGATGTGCCGCTTCACCGCCGGTGACAACGGGGTGTCCGGTCGGCCGATCAGGTCCCGGAACAGCGGGACCAGCGGCCGGTACTTCCGGGCCGACGAGACCACCTTCGGCCCGACCGTGTGGATCACGCCCACCCCGTTGTCGGTGAAGTCCGACACCTTGATCACCCGGGCCCAGGGCTCCCGGTCCAGGCTGACCGCCAGGTGCTCCCGGTACTGCTCGTTGCGGTCCCGCTCGGGGTCGTACACCGGGTTGGTGACCGCGGCGACCAGGGTGGCCACCCGGGGCCCGAACCGCGCGGCGAGCGCGGCCAGCGCGGCCCCGGTCGGGTCGCCGCCCGGGTCGCCGTCGGCCAACTCGGCCGGGTGGTCCTCCACCGCGTCGTGCAGCAGACCGGCGACGATCACGTCCACGTCCCGCACCTGGTAGTGGTGCATCAACCGGATCGCCACCCGCAGCAGGTGGTTCAGGTACGGCTCACGGACCCGTCGATCGTCGCGGTGCAGTTCGGCGGCGAGGTCGAGCGCGGCGGTCAACCGCGCCCGGGCGGCGTCGTCGAACTGCTGGACCTCCAACCGGAAACGTTCCAGCAGGCCCGGTTCGCCGTGGATCTCGGTGATCGCGTGCATCGGCATGCTGCCCAGGTGCGGCGGGAAGTCCATGCGTCACTTATAGCCGATCTTCACCATGTCGATGAGCCCGTACGTCGCCGACCCGACCGCGAGTCGCTGGCGCCCGAGCCGTCAGAGCGGCAGTCGGTCGGCACCGGCGAGCGGGCCCACCACGAGGGGGACCAGCGGCGCCGGCAGGACGGGGTCGCGGCGCAGGGTGGGCGTCCAGCCCGCGTCCGCGGCCAGGTCGGGGTCATGGGTCGCGTTGTACGCCGCCAGCAGGTCGACCGGTCGGGCTGCGCCGCCGCCCTGGCGGACCCAGGAGCCTCGCTCGGTCACCGCGGTGCCGCCCCAGTCGTAGAGCAGGTCCGCCGGGTCGACCGCCGCGTCCAGGGTGAAGAAGTTGTTCTGCGCGTAGATCGCCGACTGGACACCCACACCGAGCGCGTACTGGAAGTCGTCCCCACCGAGCCGGTAGTGGTTGTTGTAGACGTCGACCTGACCGAAGCGCACCCGGGGCAGCCGTTGCAGGACGCCGTCGAAGAGGTTGTGGTGCAGGGTGACCCGCAGCCGGCCCACGTCCGGGCCGACGGTGTTGGACGAGCCGATCAACAGCAGCTTGTCCCGACCCGTGAAGCGGTTCCACGAGGCGGTGACCAGGCTGGCGGTGTGCGTGACGTCCAACGACCCGTCGTGCACCTGGTACGGCCGACCGAAGTACACCGGCTGGGCGCTGTCCGGGTTGTCGCCGTCGGTGAAGGTGTTGTGGTCGACCCAGACGTTCTCGCTGCGGCGTACCGAGATCTGGTCGTACTGGCTGTTCCAGTTGCCGGCCTCGCCGTCGGTCGGCGACCAGGCCGGGAAGCAGTCCCGGGCGTCGACGAGAGTCAGATTGCGGACGATGACGTTCGGCGCCCGGTCGATCATGAGGGTGAGCCCGGTCAGTCGAGCGCCGCGCAGCCCGACGATCGTGGTGTTCGGCCCGATGTTGATCTGGGTCTGCCGGGTCTGGGTGGCCACCGAACGCACCCGAGCCTCCTCCAGCGGCCCGCTCGGTGGCACCCGCCCCCACACCGCCGGGTCGTACGCGGCCAGGTAGGCGTCCAACCGGTAGCCCGGGTCGGCCAGGTCGGCGCAGCTCAGCGGCGTACCGTCGGGCCCTTCGAAGCCGTCGATGGCACCGTCGACGTAGATGAGCTTCGGGGTGGCGTCGGTGGCGTTGCCCGCGTTGTCGCCGCCCAGCGCGGCCACCAGCTCCGCCCGATTGTGGACCACCCGGGTCCGCTCGGGGGTGGCCGCCGAGCCGCCGGTGGTGCCGGGCCCGTCGGCAGCCCAACCGTCCCGCTCGGGCAGCGTCTGCCGGCCGAGGTGGCCGGCCAACCAGGAGAGCCGGTCGGCGGACGGCACGTCCGGGCGGGCGGCGGCGGGGGCCGGGGCGGCGCCGAGGAGGAGGGCGACCACTGTGGCGCCGCCGAGGATTCTGCGCATCGACTGTCTCCATTCGTTGGTGGTGGGTGTCCGTCCCAGGTGGCGTCCGTCGCTATCCGGCCAGCTCGGCGCGGTACGCGGCGGACGCCCACGGCACCGCCAGCTCGCTCGGCAGCGCCCCCCGCTCGGCCGCCCGGCGCAACACGTCGACGACGCCCCGCAGGTGGCGGACCCGCTCGCCGCCCTCGCCGAGGGTGGTCACCAGATCGCCGTCGAGCAGCCGGGGCTCCGGCGCGGGGCGCAACGCGTCCAACAGCGCGGTGAACGGCGCCGTACGGGCCAGTGGCGCGATCAGCGGCACGCCCGCCGGGTCGGCCCGGTGGGCCAGCAGGTTCTCCAGCAGCCCCAGCCGCCCCGGCACCCGGCGGGTCACCACGTCCCCGGGCAGGCGCAACCGGTCGGTCGGGTACTCCAGCACCGCCCGCCCCGCCGTACCGGTCACCACCACCTCGCCCGCCACGAACTCCTCGGCGGCCAGGGTCACCGCCACCAGCACCGGCGGCCCGGCGCGGAACAGGACCCGCAGCACGGCGGTGTCCTCCACCTCGATCGGCCGGACCCGGTACCGTTCCACCTCGATCGCGACCGGCCAGGGCGTCGCCCCGGCGAGCGCCTCGGCGATCGCCAGGCACTGCATCACCGCGTGCGCGAGCGGGTTGGCGAGTGCGCCGTCGAGCACCGGCCGGCCCTCCAGACTCCGTCGGCCGGCCCAGGGGGAGCGGGCGTAGTAGGCGTCCGGCCGTTGCCAGGCGGCGATGGTGGAGATGCCGGTGACCGTGCCCAGCCGGCCGGCGGCCAGCGCGTCGGTCAGCGCGGTGAGGGCTGCCGAGCCGAGCGCCTGGAAGCCGACCTGGGCCACCCGGCCGGCGGCGGTGAGGGCCCAGGTCAGCTCCTCGTGCTCGGCCAGCGACAGCACCGGCGGCTTCTCCAGCAGCAGGTCCGCGCCGGTGGCCAGGGCGTCGCGGGCGATCGCCAGGTGGGTGTGCGGCGGCGTGCAGATCACCACCACCTCCGGTCGGGTGGCGGCGAGCATCGCCCGGTGGTCGGTGAAGACCGCCACCCCGGGCGGCACCGGGGCGGCCGGGTCGTCCTCCACCGGTCGGACGTCGACCAGGGCCACCAACCGCAGCCGACCGGCCGCGTGCAGGGGCGCGATGACCCGCCGGTGCCAGCGACCGTGCCCGTTCGCCCCGATCACCGCCACCCGAGGCGGCCCGCCCCCGCTCACCGGTGACCGGCCCGTGCCGACCCGGTCACCGGGCGCCGGCCAGGGTCGCCTCGACGCCGTGCCGTTCCAACGCGGTCAGCCAGGCGATCACGTCGGCGCGGACCTCGTCGTCCTCGGCCACCTCCACCGGGATGACGTCGCGCAGCGCGAAGACCGCGTCGACCGCACCCGCCGGGCTCTGCGCACCGGCGTCCAACGCGGCCCGGATCGGCCCGGCCAGTGGGTCCTGGAACGGCAACGGCCGGCCGTCGTCGGCGTACCCCAGCGCGAAGCGCAACCAGGACGCCACGACCAGCGCGCCCCAGCGCGCGGACCGCCCGGCCGCGCGCAGGTCGGCGATGGTGTGCAGGACGCGCTGTGGCAGCTTCTGGGAGCCGTCGATGGCCACCTGGAGGGTGCGGTGGTGGATCGCCGGGTTACCGAACCGGGCCAGGGCCTGCTCGCCGTAGTCGACCACCCGGACCCCGTCCGGCGGGGTGAAGCTGGCCGCCACGTCCTCGGCGATCAGCTGGCGCAGCACGTCGCGCAGGTGCGGGATCTCCAGCGCGTCGGCGATCGTCTCCCGACCGGCCAACGCGCCGAGGTACGCGATGGCCGAGTGCACGCCGTTGAGGGCGCGCAGCTTCAACCGCTCCCACGGGCCGGCGTCATCGGTGAGCACCGCCCCGGCGAACTCCCAGCCGGGCCGGCCGCCGGGGAAGTCGTCCTCGATCACCCACTGCGCGTACGGCTCGGCGGCCACCGCGGCCAGGTCGGTCACGCCGAGCGCCCGACGGGCCGCCTCGATCGTCTCCGGGGTGCTGGCCGGCACGATCCGATCCACCATGGTGCCCGGGCAGGTGACGTTGGCGGCCACCCACTCGACCAGCCCGGTGGGCACACCGCTGGCCCGGTCGACCGCCTGGTCGAGCATGCCGCGCAGTCGTCGGCCGTTGGCCGGCAGGTTGTCACAGCTCACCAGGGCCACCGGCCCTGCGTCCGCGGCGGCCCGGGCGACCAGCCCGCGCAGCAGCAGCCCCGGCACCGTGCTCGGCGCACCGCCGGCCAGGTCCGCGGCGAGTGCCGAGTCCGGGGACAGCTGGCCGGTCACCGGGTCGAGTTGGTACGCCTTCTCGGTGACGGTCAGGGTCACCACGCGGACCGCCGGGTCGGCGAGCAGCGCCACCACGGCGTCCGGGTCGCTGGGTGCGTGCCGTACGCCACTCAGGGCGCCCACCACCCGGGTGGCGCTGCCGGCGGCGGAGAGGGCGCTGACGCTGAACAGGTTGTCCTGCGCGGCGATCGCCTCGACGACTGCGGAGCTGCGCGGGGCGACGGCCACGATGCCCCAGTCACCGCCGGCGGCGCCGACCGCCGCCTCGGTGAACACGGCCTGGTGAGCCCGGTGGAACGCGCCCAACCCCAGGTGCACGACGCCGGTCGGCACGGTGCCCGGTCGGATCAGCGGGCGGGCCTCGGCGGGCAGCCGGCGCAGCATGCCCAGGCCGAGTCGGGAGGCCCCGACGGTCACCGCCATGCCGGACCGTCCGGGAAGCGGAACTCGGCGATCGACGCGGGCTTCATGGTGGCGCTGTAACCGGGCCGCTCGGGCAGCAGGTAGCGGCCACCGCGGGTCCGCACCGGATCGACGAAGTGCTCGTGCAGGTGGTCGACGTACTCGATCATCCGACCGTCCAGCCCGGTGCCCACCCGCAGGTAGTCGAAGATCGCCAGGTGCTGCACGTACTCGCAGAGGCCCACGCCGCCGGCGTGCGGGCAGACCGGCACGCCGAACTTCGCCGCCAGCAGCAGCTCGGCCAGGACCTCGTTGACGCCACCGACCCGGCAGGCGTCGATCTGCATCACTCCGATCGCCTCGGCCTGGAGTAGCTGTTTGAAGATCACCCGGTTGGCGGCCACCTCACCGGTGGCCACCCGGCAGCGGCCGGCGGTCAACTCGGTCACCGCGCGGGCGATCCGGGCGTGCCCGAGGATGTCGTCGGCGTGGGTGGGCTCCTCGATCCAGTACGGGTCCACCTCGGCCAACGCCGTCATCGCGGCGATCGCCTCGTCGACGTCCCAGACCTGGTTGGCGTCCATCATCAACAGGGCGTCCGGGCCGATCTCCTCCCGGATGATCCGGGCCCGCCGAAGGTCGTCGGCGAGCGGGCCGCCGACCTTCATCTTCATCGCCCGCCAGCCGTCGGCGTACGCCTGCCGGGTCAGCGCCCGCACCTTGTCGTCCGGGTAGCCGAGCCACCCGACCGAGGTGGTGTACGAAGCGAAACCGTCACGTTCGAGGGCGGCCAACCGGTCGGCCAGCCCGTCGCGTCCCTTGTCCAGGATGGCGGCCGCCTCGTCCGGGGTGAGCGCGTCGGTGATGTGCCGGAAGTCGACGCTGGCCACCAGGTCGTCGGTGGGCAGGTCGGCGAGGAAGCGCCACATCGGCTTGCCGGCCAGGGTGGCCCGCAGGTCCCACACAGCGTTGACCAGCGCGCCGGTCGCCATGTGGATGACGCCCTTCTCCGGGCCCAGCCAGCGCAGCTGCACGTCGGCGCTGAGCGAGCGCCAGAACGCCACCGGCTCGGCCGTGATCTCCTCGACGGTGCGGCCCCGCACGTGGTGGGCCAGGGCGCGCACCGCCGCGCAGGTGATTTCGTTGCCCCGGCCGTTGGTGAAGGTGAACCCGGCGCCGGTCGGGCCGGCGTCGGTGCCCAGCTCCACGTACGTCGCCGAGTAGTCACCCCGGTTGATCGCGTCGGAGCCGTCGCCCCGGGCGGCGGTGGGGAATCGCACGTCGTGCACCTCGACGGAGGTGATGGTGACGGTCACTGAGCCTGTCCTCCGAAGTTGAAGACCCGCTTGGGCAGCCGGTACGCCAGGTCGACGATGGTCTCGGCGGCCTCGTCCAGCGGCAGCCGGTGCTCGGCGACGAGCCGGGCCAGGAAGCCGGCGTCCACCCGGCGGGCCACGTCGTGGCGTACCGGGATGGAGCAGAACGCCCGGGTGTCGTCGACGAACCCGGTGGTGTTGTAGAAGCCGGCGCTCTCGGTGACCGTCTCCCGGAACCGGCGCAGCACCTCGGGGGAGTCCAGGAACCACCAGGGCGCGCCGAGCAGCAGCGCGGCGTACCCGCCCGCGAGGGGCGCCAGCTCGCGGGTGAAGGTGTCCTCGTCGAGGGTGTAGAGCACCAGTCGCAGCCGGGGGTCGTTGCCGTAGCGCTCCAGCAGCGGGGCGAGCGCGTGCACGTACTCGGTGGCCTGCGGGATGTCGCCGCCGACGTCGCGGCCGTGCCGGGCGTGCAACCACCGGTTGTGGTTGCGCACCGCGCCGGGGTGCAGCTGCATGACCAGGCCGTCGTCGAGCGACATCCGGGCGAACTCGACGAGCATGTGCGCCCGGAACGCCTCCGCGTCGGCGGCGTCGGCCTCGCCGCGCCGGCCCCGGTCGTAGAGCCGCTCGGCCTCGGCCGGGGTCAGGTCCAGCGTGCGTGCGGTGGGGTGGCCGTGGTCGGAGGAGGTCGCGCCGGCGGCGATGAACGCGGCGCGTCGGGCCCGTAGCGCGGCCAGGTAGCCGGCGTACGTGCCGGTGTCCTCGCCGGCCCGGTCGCCGAGGCGGTCCACATTGCTCGACCAGCCCTCGAACTCCATGTCCACCACGTCGTCCGGGCGGAACGTGGTGACCACCCGGCCGCCCGGCCCGCCCCACCCGTCGGCGGCGAGCTTGGCGTGCTGCGCGAGGTCGTCCAGCGGCGACTCGGTGGTCGCCAGGACCTCGATGTTGAATTTCTCGAACAGCGCCCGGGGCCGGAAGTCCGGCTCGGTGAGCCGGGCCGCGATCTCGTCGTAGACGGCGTCGGCGGTGCTCGGGCCGAGCGGGGTGTGCACCCCGAACACGGTGCGGAGGGTCTGCTCCAGCCAGAGTCGCGACGGCGTGCCCCGGAACAGGTGCCAGTGGGCGGCGAAGCGTCGCCAGATCACCCGGCCGTCGGTCTCCACCGGGCTGCCGTCGCGGGTGGGCACCCCCAGGTCCGACGGGGGTACGCCCTGGCTGAGCAGCATCCGGGTCAGATAGTGGTCGGGAACGATGAGCAGCTGTGCCGGGTCCGGGAAGGGGCGGTCCTCGGCGAGCAGGGCCGGGTCGACGTGCCCGTGCGGCGAGATGATGGGTTGCTCCGCCGCCAGGGCGTACAGCTCCCGGGCCAGCGCGCGCTGGCCCGGTTCGGGTGGCAGGAGCAGGTCGGTGTGGTCGAACGTGGGCACGGGGTGGGGCTCCTCGTCTCCTGTGTCAGCGGGGGGTGAGCAGGTCGGCGACGCGGACGGGTTGACCGGTCTCGAAGGACCGGTTGGCGGCCAGGCCGGTGAGCAGGGCCAACGCGCCGTCGTCGGCGGTCGCGGCGCGGCCCAACGGGTCGGGTTGACCGCCGAGGAGCACCCCGGTCATCCGGGCGTCCGCGCCGCCGTGCCCGTGCCGACTGCGACCCTGCACCGGGATCTGCCGGGGCGGGGCCCAGAACGGGCGCAGGGTCAGCGTCGCACTTCCGCCCTCGGCCGGCGCCTCGGCGCCGTGCAGGGCGGCGCCCTTGACCGCGCCGGCGGTGCCCCGGTCGACGAAGTCGTTCTCGGCAACCTCCAGCTCCAGTCGGCCCCGGCTGCCGTTGACCATCACCCGGTAGCCCTCCCAGGGCGCGTACGCGGTGAGGTGGTAGGTCATCGTGGCGCCGGTGGAGTAGCGGGCGAGCACCGCCATGTCGTCCTCGATGCTCACCCCGGGCGCGAAGACGTTGCGGTCGCGCTGGTAGCCGTCCTCGGCCTCGGCGTCGAGGTACAGCTCACGCAGCCGGGGGTGGGCGTCCAGCCGCAGCGCGAACGGGTCGTCGGCGGCGGCGGGGGAGCCGTGCGCCCGGTCGTAGTCGCGGGCGTAGCCGTGCCGGCGACCGTCCTCGCCGTAGAAGAAGAGTCGGCCGGCCGCGTACACCTCGACGGGGGTGGCGGCCAACCACCAGTTGACCAGGTCGAAGTGGTGGCTGGCCTTGTGCACCATCAGCCCGCCGGAGGTGGCCTTGTCGCGGTGCCAGCGGCGGAAGTAGTCGGCGCCGTGGCGGACGTCGAGCAGCCACTCGAAGTGCACCGAGCCGATCTCGCCGACCGCGCCCTCGGCGAGCAGCCGGCGAACCTGTTCGTGCAGCGGGTTGTAGCGGTAGTTGAAGGCGACCGTGACCCGGCCGCCGGTCTCGGTCACCGTGTCCAGGATTCGTCGGCAGCGGGCCACGTCCACGGTCATCGGCTTCTCGGTGACGACCTCCCGGCCGGCGCGTAGCGCGGCCACCACGTACTCGTCGTGGGTGACGTCCACGCTGGTGACCAGGACGACGTCGACGCGCTCGGCGTCCAGCATGGTCTTGAAGTCACCGGCCGGGTACGTGGGCACCGGGCGGTGACCCAGCTCGCCCAGCCAGCGGTTGTGCGCGTCCATCCGGGCCTGGTTGACGTCGGCGAAGGCGACCAGCTCGGTGGTGTCGGCGTGGTCGAGCACCAGCGCCCGGACGAACATCTCGGCCCGCGCGCCGGTGCCCACGACGGCGTACCGGACCCGTCCGGCGGCTCTCGGTGACATGCGGTCGCCTCCCGTGGTGCTGCAAAGGTTTGCAATGAAGTAATCACGATCGATCCGTTCGCGTCAACGACGCCAGCGGGACCGGCGTCATTTGTCAGTGTTTGAGGGGGCGCAGGTCACCAAGGGGAGTGTGGGTGCAACAAAGCCGTAATCATTGACCGTTGACACTGGCGCAACCGTTTGCATTAATGGGCCACACCTGCGTGACCGCCACCACATCGGACGAAGGGGCCGCCGTGCCAGTCACCATCCGGGACGTCGCCCGGGCGTCCGGTGTGCACATCTCCACCGTGTCGCGCACCTTCTCCGCGCCCCACCTGGTCAACCCGGAGACCCGGGTCCGGGTGCTGGCCTGCGCGGAGGACCTGGGCTATCGACCGAACCGGGCCGCCCGGGCCCTGATCACCGGGCGCACGCACAACATCGGGCTGATCATCGCGGACATCGCGAACCCGTTCTTCCCGCCGCTGATCAAGGCGGCGGAGAGTCAGGCCCGGCACCGCGACTACCACGTCTTCGTGGCCGACACCAACGAGGACCCGACCGCCGAGGAAGAGCTGGTCCACGCGCTGGCCAAGCAGGTGGACGGGGTGCTGCTGTGCAGCCCGCGGATGAGCAACAGCCTGATCGAGCAGCTCAGCCGCGAGGTGCCACTGGTCGTGGTGAACCGCCAGGTGACCGGCCTGCCCTGCGTGCTGATGGACGTCGGGCAGGGTGCCCGCTCGGCCATCGAGCACCTGGTCGGCCTGGGGCACCGCAGCATCGCGCTGCTCGGCGGCCCGCGCAGCTCGTGGACCAACCGGGAGATGCGCCGTGCCGCCGGCGCGGCCGCCCGAGCCGTCGGCGCGGAGCTGACCGTGCTCGGCCCCAACGCGCCCACCGAGGTCGGCGGCTCCGCCGTCGCCGAGCAGGTGCGACGCAGCGGCGTGTCGGCGGTGCTCGCCTACAACGACCTGATGGCGATCGGCCTGATCGAGGGGCTGGACGCGCTCGGGGTCCGGGTGCCGCAGGAGGTGAGCGTCGTCGGGGTCGACGACATCACCCTGAGCCGGCTGACCCGCCCCAAACTGACGACGGTGGCCACACCCACCGGGGCCGCCGGCCGGACGGCCGTCGACATGCTGCTGCAACAGGACATCGAGTCACCGCGCGGTGCGCGGGGGTCCGGTTCCGGCACGGCGCTCGGCGTCCGTCGTACCACCGCACAGGTAATGCTCCAGACCGACCTGGTCATCCGCGACTCGACCGGCCCGGGCCCGTACGCCCGACCGGCACGTCCCCTGGCCGCACCACGTGGCCCGGGCCCGCATTGCCCTGCGGGCCCGGGCATCCCGACTGCGGCCACCGGTGACGCCGTCGCCTCCTAATGCCGAGGAGTGAGCGCACATGCACCCCGCAACGCCCCCCACCACTGACGCGCCCGTCGGGCGCGCCCACCGTACCCCGCTGCCGCGGCGGCGCCTGCTCCGTGGCCTGCTCGCCGTGACGGTCGCCGCACCGCTGATGTTCGGTGCCGCCGCCTGCGGAGACGACGACGGCGGCGCCGCCGATCCGAACGCGCCGGTCAAGCTCTCCATCTTCTGGTGGGGCGGCGACGCCCGGGCCAAGCTGACCGAGGACGCGCTTGCCCTCTACACCAAGAAGCACCCGAACGTGACCTTCGAGAAGACCTGGCAGGCCAACCAGGGCTACTTCGACAAGCTGGCCACGCTCACCGCCGGCGGCAACCCACCGGACCTGTTCCAGATCGACGACAACTACCTCGCCGAGTACGCGGCCCGCAACAGCACTCTCGACCTGACCTCCTACCAGGAGTCCGGAAAGCTGGACACCTCCAAGTTCCCCGAGAGCCTCTGGCAGTACGGCGTGGTCGACGGCAAGCTCGCCGGTCTGGCCGCCGGGGAGAACACCCAGGGCCTGGTCTACAACAAGACGCTGCTGACCAAGCACAACCTGCCCGAGCCGACCACCGGGATGAGCTGGGAGCAGCACATCGCCTGGGCCGAGCAGGTCACCGCCAAGACGAAGGTGCCCGGCACGCAGGACCCGAGCGCCGACTACAAGGCGTTCTGGGTCTGGCTGCGCCAGCAGGGCAAGGACCTCTACAAGGGCAAGGAACTGGGGTTCACCGCCGAGGACGTGACCAAGTGGTTCGACCTGTGGAAGGGCGCCCGGGACCGCAAGGCCACCCCGACCGCCGACGTCATCCACGAGGGCAACTCCAGCGACATCACCAAGCAGTTGGTGGTCACCGGCAAGGCGGCGACCTCCTGGGTCTGGGCCAACCAGATGCCGGACCTGAAGAAGAACACCAAGGACGAGCTGGGCGTGATCGCCTACCCCGGTGACCCGAGCGCGCAGTGGGCCCGGGCCTCGATGTACTGGTCGGTGTTCAAGGGCAGCAAGAACAAGGACGTGGCGGTCGATGTGATCAACTTCCTGAACAACGACCAGGAGGCGGTCAAGCTGCTCGGCACCGACCGCGGTCTGCCGTCCAACCAGGACCTGCGCCGGGTGGTCAGTGACGACACCACCGACCCGGCGATGAAGCAGTCCATCGCCGTCGAGGCGGAGCTGACCCAGAAGTTCGGCAAGTCGCCGCAGGTGCCGATCAAGGGGCACAGCAAGGTGCGTTCCGAGCTGATCAAGGCTGCCGAGAACGCGCAGTACGGCCGGGCCACCACCGCCGAGGCAGCCGCCCAGTTCGTCGAGGCGTGCAAGTCCGCCATCGCCTGACCGCCCCGCGAGGCGAGGAGAGGAGTTGTTCGTGGCGTTGACCACGGCGCCCGACCCGACCCGACGCGGCCCCGGATCCGACCGGGCCCACGCCGAGAGGCGTGGGCCCGGACGCTTCCGGAACAGCGAAGGTCTGGCGGGGTACGTCTTCCTGTCGCCGTGGCTCATCGGCCTGATGGGTATCACGGCAATCCCCATGCTGCTGTCGCTCTACCTGAGCTTCACCAACTACGACATCCTCACCCCCTTCTCCGAGGTGGAGTGGGTGGGCCTGGCCAACTACGAGCGAATGTTCACCGCCGACCCGTCGTACTGGCACGCGGTGCGGGTCACCCTGACCTTCGCGCTGATCGCCGTACCGCTGAAACTGGCCGCGGCGCTCGGCGTGGCGCTGCTGCTCAACCGCGCCTGGCGCGGCGTCGGGCTGTTCCGCGGGCTGTTCTACCTGCCGTCCCTGCTCGGCGGCAGCGTCGCGCTGGCCATCGTCTGGGTCAACATGTTCAACCGCGACGGCGCGTTCAACTCGCTGCTGAGCCTCTTCGGCATCACCGGCAAACCGTGGGTCAACGACCCCGACTGGGCCCTCGAAACGTTGATGGTGCTGGCCATCTGGCAGTTCGGCGCGCCGATGGTGATCTTCCTGGCCGGGCTCAAGCAGGTGCCCACCGAGCTGTACGAGGCCGCGTCGGTCGACGGGGCCAACCGTTTCCGCCAGTTCCGCAACGTCACCCTGCCGATGCTCTCCCCGGTCATCTTCTTCAACCTGGTGCTGGAGACCATCAACGGTTTCCAGGGCTTCACCGCCGCCTTCGTGCTCAGCAACGGCACCGGCGGCCCGGTCGACTCCACCCTGATGTACACGCTGAACCTCTACATCACCGGCTTCACCGACCTCAACATGGGCTACGCCTCGGCGATGGCCTGGGTGTTCCTGCTCGCCATCGCGGTCATCACCGCGATCTTCTTCAGCACCGGACGGTTCTGGGTGCACTACTCCGACGGGGAGGACCGGTGATGGTGACGGTGACCCCGACGACCCCAGCGCCGACCGCAGCGCCGCCGACCGCGCGCCGACGGCCCGGCGGACGGCCCGTGCTGCGGCTGCTGATCCTGGTGGCGATCGTCGCCGTGGTGCTCTACCCACTGATCTGGATGGTGGGCACCTCGCTGAAGTCCCAGGAGGAGATCGTCAACAACGTCGGGCTGCTGCCCGAGCGGTTCACCCCGGGCAACTACACCGCCGGGTGGTCCAACTTCGACGTCAGCTTCGGCCGGTTCTTCCTCAACAGCGCCATGGTCAGCCTGCTCACCGTCATCGGCAACGGGCTCTCCTGCCTGCTGGCCGCGTACGCCTTCGCCCGGCTGCGGTTCCGGCTGCGCGGCATGTGGTTCGCCGTCATGATCGGCACACTGCTGCTGCCCCAGCACGTGCTGATCGTTCCGCAGTACATCCTGTTCCGCACGCTCGGGCTGGTCGGCGGCGAATGGCCGTACCTGCCGCTGCTCATCCCGCAGTTCCTGGCCACCGAGGCGTTCTTCGTCTTCCTCATGGTGCAGTTCATGCGCGGCGTCCCCCGGGAGCTGGACGAGGCGGCCCGTATCGACGGCGCCGGCCCGTTCGGGATCTTCCGGCACATCATCCTGCCGCTGAGCCGCCCGGCGCTGGTCACCACGGCGATCTTCTCGTTCATCTGGACCTGGAACGACTTCTTCCGCCAACTGGTCTTCCTGTCCCAACTGGAGGACTACACCGTTCCGGTCGCGCTGACCCTGTTCATCGACTCGACCAGCCAGAGCGCGGTCGGCCCGATGTTCGCCATGTCGGTGCTGTCGCTGCTGCCGGTCTTCCTGTTCTTCGTCGCGTTCCAGCGGATGCTCGTCGAGGGGATCAACACCAGTGGCATCAAGGGCTGAACCGGCCGACACCGTCGACACCGGCGGGCGGCGGGACTGGCGCGACGTCGCCCGCGACGCCGCCGACCTCGCGCTGCTCGGCATCCTGCTGACCCTCGCGGCGGTGCCCCTGCTCACCGCCGCCGCGGCGGCGGGCACGGCCAGCGCGGCGGTGCACGACTGGACGCGTACCGGCAGCTGGCCGTCGGCGCGTACGACCCTGCGCCGGTTCGGCCGCTCGGTGCTGCCCGGGTTGCCGGTCAGCCTGCTCGCGCTCGCCGGTGCCGTGCTGCTCGCCGCCGACCTGGCCGCGCTGGCCACCGGCCGGGTGCCGGGCGGTCCGGCGGCGCTGCTGGTGACGGCGCTGATCGCAGCCGGCCTGGCCGGGTACGCCGGGCTGGTCGTCGTCGAGGTGGGCGGCAACGGGGGCGGGCGGTGGCGGGCCTCGGCCCGGTCCGCCGCCCGCGCCTGCCTCGACGCGCCCACCCGCTGGGCCGCGCTCACCGGGGTCGTCGCGCTGGCCGGGCTGCTCACCGTCCTGGTCACCCCGGTCGCGGTGCCGATCCTCGCCGGCTACACCGTGGCCGCCCTGCACGCCGTCGCCGCCCGCCGGCCGGTCACGGCCGACCGCACCGCTCGCCGGCCGGTCTCGACCGCCGTCGTCGGCCGCCGGGAGCTGTCGTGAGTGAGGAGCCGGTGCGGCTGACGGTCGGGGCCACGGAGGTGGCCGAGTACCTGCTCGCCCCGGCGCTGGACCCGCGGCACGGGCCCCGACCGTACCTGCACCCGGTCCGCACCCTCGGCGGAACGGTGGTCACCGACGCGCTCCCCGCCGACCACGTGTGGCACCTCGGCGCGTCCCTCGCGGTGCAGGACGTCGACGGCAGCAACCTCTGGGGCGGGCGCACCTACGTCCGCGACGTCGGCTACACCTGGCGGAACGACCACGGCGTCATCGCGCACACCGGCGAGGTCGAACGGTCCCCGGGCCGGTACGCGCACGATCTTGAGTGGCGCGACCGGGCCGGCCGGGTGCTGCTGACCGAGCGGAGGTGGCTCGACGCGTCGGTCGTCGCGCCGGACACCTGGCGGCTCGAGGTGGAGTCCGTCCTCGTCGCCCCGGACGACCGGGAGGTCCGGCTGGGCAGCCCGGCCACCAACGGCCGCCCGGGCGGGGCCGGGTACGGCGGGTTCTTCTGGCGGGCCGCCGCCGACGGCGAACCGGCGGTGTTCACCGCCGACGCGGTCGGTGAGGAGACGGTCAACGGCAGTGCGGCGCCGTGGCTCGCGCTGACCGGCGTCCGGTCGGGCGGCGGGGCGTACACCCTGGTCTTCACGGGCCTCGGCCGAGACGACCGGTGGTTCGTGCGGACCGGGATGTATCCGGGGGTCTGTGTGGCGTTCGCGTTCGACCGTCCAGCGGTGGTGCCGGCCGGTGGGAGCAGGCACGGCCGGTACCGGGTGTGGGTGGCCGACGGGACTCTCGACCGGGGCGGGGTGGCCGCCCTGGTCGCGGCGGTGCCGTGAGGCCGGCGCGGGCCCAGGGGGTCAGCCGGACCGGTCGGTCAGCTCACGGATTGCCATCTGGTACTCGGCCTGGGTGTGGTACGGCCAGTGGCCCTCGATCGGCGGTGGCACGGTGTCTGCCGGGTCGATGGTCAGGCTGCGGGGGTCACGCAGTCGAGTGTCGATGTCGACGCCGGGTGGTGGGCCGTCCGGGCCCGGAGGGAAGATCGGGCCGCCGATCGGGTCGGTGTCGCGCCACAGGTTGCGCCACCGCCACCCGATCCGCCCGCCCAGGTCGCGCAGTGTCCGCGGCCCGAGGTACGCCGGGTAGAGCCGCGCGTAGGTGCGTTGCAGCGGTGAGCCGTAGGTCAACAGCGAGACCCGGGCCAGCACCGACGGCGGTAGTTGCAGGACGGTGGCGGCGGCGAGCACCGACCCGTGGCTGTGTCCGGAGATGACCACCGGTCCCCGCGCGGTCAGCCCGGTGACCCGTTTCGCCAACTCCGGAACGGCGCGGGCGGCGTAGCAGGGCGGTGCGAACGGGTGGACCGTTCGGGGCCAGAACGTGCCGAGGTCCCACAGCACCGCAACCACCCGCCGGGTCTGGGCCGACCGGTACGCGCGGAAACCGAGGACCATGAGGCTGAGCACCAGCAGGCTGATCACCCAGACGCCGGCGTCGGTGACGTAGGCGGCGATCACGCCGGCGCCGCCACCGTGCCCGCCCAGGCGGTCCGCGAGCTGGGTGGGACCGATCCCGATCAGGTCGAAGGCGACGGTGGCCAGCCCGAGCGACGCGATCAACAGGAACGCGATCAGCACCGGGCCCAACTCCTCGACGATCCGGGACCGGGCGATGGTCTCCCGGACCAGGCGTAGCCGGTGCGCGTCCTGCGCCGACACGTCCGGGTAGTCCCGTTCGATGATCCGCGCCGCCAGCCTCCGGCGCCGCCGCCGGCTCAGCAGGAGGGTGACCGAGGTGACCGCCGCGCCGATCAGCAGCGCGGCGAGCCCGGCGAGCGCCGCCCACCAGTAGGCCACCGGCGGTTCCAGTGGGCCGATCATCGGCGGGTTGGGCCGGATCGGATCGGGGATGTCGCCGTGGTCGAGGGTGTCCGCGACTCGGTAGACCAGGGTCGCGGTGAAGGCGGCGCCGATGCTCACCGCCGCCGCCGCCACGATCGGGGTGCCGAGCCCGCGCAGGACGGGGCGCTCGCCGTCGCGGGCGGCACGCTGACGCATGTACGTGACGACGGTGAGCGCGACCAGCAGGACGCCCTGCGTGGCGACCACCCCGGCGGCAGCGCCCTCGTACCCGGGCAGCTTGCCCAGGCCGACCGGTGTCGGGTCCGCGAGCGTGGCCGCGCCGAGGCAGCACACGGTCACCACCACGGTGGCCGCCCAGAGGGGGCGCAGGAGCCGTCGGGCCCTCGCCGGGTTGGCCGGCACGGGCAGGGCGAGCAGGATCACCGCGACGATGAGCAGCCCGGCGGCGATCCCGAACAGCACGTCGTGACCGGGTGCGCCCACGCCGCCCGGTGTGATGCCGGCGAGCAGGGCGACGTTCAGCGTCCCGATGCCGAGCACCACGTGGAGCTCTCGCAGCCAGCCGGTGGTCTGCTCGTCCTGCCAGAAGCCGGCGTCGGCGAGGCTTGCGTTCCGGCCTCGCGGCGGTCGCTTCGACGACGGGCCGAACCCCTCGAAGGCCCGCGCCGACCGGGTGCCGATGGCCCAGACGACCCGCAGCGCCAGCAGGGGTACGAGCGACAGCAGGGCCAGTCGGGGCCCGGTCGGGAGGACATGCAGCCAGGCGAGGTAGGGGCGGCTGGCCCGGCACCCCGGGTACGGCACACACTGCCAGCCGACCAGGTCCAGCGTGACGCCCACCGCCGCCAGCATGAACGTGGCGGTGAGGGTGCCGGCGAGCAACCGGCACAGCACGCCGAGCAGCCCCCACCGGTCGTGCCCGGGCGGCCGGAGCCAGATCGCCAGGTTGCTCAGCATGAAGGGCAGCAGCAGCAACATCGAGGCCGTCCGTACCGCCGCGCCGGCGGTCAGCGAACCCCAGCGGTACGCCTCGACGGCGACTCCGTCGGTGGCCCCGCCGGCGGTGCCGCTGCCCGGCCGGGGGCGGAAGAAGCCCGCGTGGCTGTTCCCGGCGACCCGGGTCACGATCGGGTGGTCGAGGATCCGTTCGGCGGTAACTCCGGAGATGCCGTGCACGCGCAGTTCCACGGCGTCGCGCCCGGGCGTCCTGTCCACGCCGTCAGGGTCACAGACAATCCACCCGGGCGCTGCCGATACCGCAAACGTCAACGGGTCGGTAGCGCGGCGGTGACTCGGATGGCCTTGACGATCGCCGGGATGGAGCCGATCAACAGCACCAGCCCCCAGATGATCGCGATGATCGCGAACACCAGCGCCGCCACGTCGTCGACGATGCTGACCAGGATCACCGGCACCAGGTTGTGCAGGAACTCCAGCACCACCGTGCACAGCAGGGTGGTGAGGATGAGCAGGACGAGGCCCTTGTTCTGCAGGAAGCGCGGTTGGGCCAGCACCAGCATCCCGGCCCACACCAGCTTGAGCAGCAGCACCAGCCCCAGCAGAACGGCCGCCTCGCCGACCGGGAAGAACCCCCACAGCGCCAGGTACGCCAGGGTGCCGAACGGGACGGCCAGGAAGAGCGACACCATGATGGACAGCTCCACGAACGCGACGACAAGCGCGACCAGCCCGATGATGATCAGGATGATCGAGAAGATCAGGCTGGCCACACCCTGCACCCGACCCTGCACGCGCTCGGGCAGCAGTAGACCCAGGCAGAACAGCCCGGTGCTCCAGACCGCCACCGCGTCGATCAACGCCAGGTAGCCGGTGCCCCGACCGGACGGTTCGCTGACCCCGGACACGTCGTCGATCTCCACGTCCAGCGCGCCGGCGCTGTCCGCGAGGGCCGCACCCGCGTCGGCGCCGCCGAGCAGCAGCCCGGCACCGAGCTCCACCCCGACCGCCAGGACGATCGCGAGCATGGCCATCAGCAGGAACGGCTTGCGCAGGTCACCCACGGCGGCACCTTCCTCTCGGTCCGGATCGGGTCAGGACGTGGCCACGACGACGGTGCAGCCGCCCAGGCCGGGGCAGACCAGGCCCACCTCGGTGGCCTGGTCGACGGCGATCTTCGCCACCGCGCCGGTCCCGTCCGTCGCCGGCTCGACCTCGTCGCGGATGGTGAGGTCGGCGTCGCCGGGCGCCGGGGCGACCACCGTGAACCGGGCCGTGCTGCGCAGCACCAGGGTGCGCAGCCCGCCGGGGTCCGCGACCCGCACCGAGCAGCTGCCGGAGAACGCCAACCGGCCCGCCTCGTCGGCGCAGTCGGCGCTGACCGTCGCCGGATCCACCGCGGACCGTTCGCCGCCCAGCGCGCCCAACCGGTCGACGAACCCGTGCCGGGCCCCCGGATCACCCTGGTCGTCGCGGCCCACGCCGACCGCGACCACGAACAGCGCCACCAGCAGGACGGCGAACAGCCCCAGCAGCGCCTTCTGCCGACCACTCATCGCGCCACGGCCTGCGCCACGACCTCGGTGAACCGGAACGTGTCCACCCCGGCGAAGTAGGAGTTGGTGCCCTGCGTCTTGCCGACCACCAGCAGCGTGACCCGGTGCGCCCCCTTGGCCAGCCGGACCGTGCCGACGTCCAGGAGTTCCGTCTTCCGCACGGTCGGGGTGAAGCCGAGGAACGTGCCGCCGATCTGGTTGCCGTCGATGGTGAAGACGGTGTTGGCGTAGTCGGGGGCCGTGGTGCGAACCGTGGCGAACCGCCAGGTGCCGTCGGCCGGGATCTGCACCGTCACGGTGACCTGGTCGCCGATCGCCAGCCCCGTGAAGAACAACTGCTTGTTCTCCGACCAGGTCACCTCACAGCAGTTGGGCTGCGCGCCCACGGCCGCCTTGCTGTTCTGCGGCGACTTGATCACCGCGCCCTCCACCAGGCTCTCCGCCTCGACGGTGACCACCCGCGGCTCGCCGGGGGCCGGCTCGCCGTCGCGGGTCAGCAACACCACCCCCACGGCGACCACCACCAGCACCAACGCCGCGGCGGCGGCGATCCACAACCACGGGGTACGCCGTGGCGGCGCGACCGCCCGCACCTCGTACGTGACCCGGCCGCTGGAGCGGGAACTCTCCTCCGGCGCGGTGTTCGCCGAGTACGCGAACCCGGTCATGTCGTAGCGCCGGGGCGGGGTGCCGGCCGGCACGGCGAGTTTGACCAGGAACGACACCGATCCCTGGCCGGGTACCACCCGCTGGGGCTCGGCGACGGTGAACCACGCCCGCTGCGAGCCGTCACCGGGCGCCACGTCGAACACCACAGTGTCCGGCGCGTTGCCCGGGTTGGAGACGGTGAAGGTCAGCTCGCCGCTGTTGCGCGGGTCGAGGGTGAACTGCTCGGCGGCGGCGACGACCGCCCACTCGGTGGTCATGACGACTCCTCTTCCAGGACGATCTCGACGGTGGCCGAGGCGGGTTTCTCCGCCTCGACGATGCGGGTGATCACGGCGAGCTGACCGGCGGCGGCGGTCGGCACCCGCACCACGACGTGGAAGGCCCGCTCGGCCGGCTCGTCGATGGCGAAGCCCGACATCCCGGTGGCCAGTTCCAGAGCTCTACGCATTCCGTACGGGGTGCCGCGCCAACGGGCCAGCAGTGCGGCGTTGGCCACCAGGTCGCGCAGCCGACCCACCGGCAGCGGCAGCGGGGCGTCCGGCCGCGGCGAGGCCACCACGTGGTCCATCGCCACCCAGCGGGTCAACCGCACGACCAGCCCGTCCGGCGCCCGGTACGGGTCGAACAGCGCGTCCACCTCGGCGAGGATCGCCTCGTCCGGGGCGTGCAGCCCCTCCATCACGTCCAGCAGCGCCCAGAGCACGCTGCCCGGCACGCAGGCCCGCTGGTAGGCGGCGGGCAGCAGCCGTTCAATCGCCGAGCGTCGCATCCTGGCGCACCACCTCGATGTCGTGCTCGCCGGAGCAGAGCAGCCAGGTATCCGGAACGGTCACCACGTCGGCGGTGGCCTGGTTGGCGCTGGGCGTCCAGGTGACGGCGTCGGCGCTGCGGTGCACGCCACGTTCGCCGCTGGCCAGGATCAGCCGCTCCGCCGCGCCGGTGCCGCCGGGTGCCGCGCCCCCCGCCGTCGCGCTGCCGGCCGTCGGGCCGCTCACCGCGATGGCGTCGACCGGCACGAACCGGGTCCGGTCCCGCAACGGCAACCCGCAGTTGACGGACACCGTCTGCCACTGCGGCTGGGCGGCCAGGGTGTCCAACCGCAGCACCCCGCCGCTCTGCGTGGCCGCCACCGCCTGCTGACCGGCGAACGCGAGGTCCCGGCAGGTGCCGCCGATCCACCCGGCCTGCATCGACTGCCACTTCACGTCGGACTCGAACAGCCGCGTGCGGTGGCAGCCCTGACCGGGCTTCCTCGGGTCCGGTTCGCCGGCGCCGCTCCACAGCAGGGTGGCCGGGCCGTCGTACTGCACGGCGAGCACCCGGTTGTCCACGTTCGCCAGACCGACGTGGGTGAAGCTGCCCGGTCGGCCACCGCTGGTCGACAAATACACCCCGAAGCTGGCCTGCGCGGCCACCGCGACGCCCGGCGCGCCCCGTTCCGAGACGAACGTGCGCACCGCGTAGAAGCCCCGGTCGGCGTCGGACGGGTCGACCAGGATCTGCAACGGCACCGCCCCGGGCAGCAGCGACACCTCGTACAGGCCGGTGTCGGTGGCCACCAGCAGCGCGCCCGCGCCGTCGCGGTCCAGCCAGGCCACGTCGGAGATCCGCGCGTCCAGGTCGGTGAGCAGTGACCACGTCTCACCCAGGTCGGTGCTCAGGTGCACCCGGGAGCCGCCCGAGGCCCGCAGCGTCACCACGGCCACCGAGCCGGGACGCGCGACGATGCCGGGCCGTACCGGCGCGGGCGCGGGCGCCACCCGCAGCACCGTCTCGTCGTCGAAGCGACCGGCCGGTTCCCAACCCGCGCCGCCGTTGCTGGAACGGAACAGCACCGGGCCGCGTCCGGCGTACCAGGTGCGCGGCTGGTACTGGTCGACGGCGAGGGCGCGGACGTCGGCGTCGGGGGCCTCGTCGACCACGAACCGCACCGACTCGACGTAGCGCACCCCCGGCTCCGCGTGCTCCAGCAGCCGGTACACGTTGGAGGCCCGCAGTGGCTCGCCGAACGGCCAGCCGGTCGGGTTGAGCGCGGTGGGCAGCGGGCTCAGCGTCTGGTGCAGCCGGTCGTGGATGCGGCGCCGGACCGCGTCCACGTCCTCCTCGCGGCGGACCACCACCCGGGCCCGCACCGACACCGCCTTGAACCGCGCCCAGGTGGCCCGGGAGCGGATGCCGACCATCCGGCGTTCCTCCAGGTCCGCCTCGACCCGGTGGCGCGCCTCGGGCACCTCGTGCTCGCGCAGCACCGCCACCGGCAGCCGACCGCCCGGACGGGCCGCCTCCGGTACGTACGGCACCAGCACCACCTCGACCTCGCCCGGCCGGGCGAAGCTGTACACCGCCGCGCGGGTGAACGCCCGCGCCCGCGCCACCGCGCCGGAGCTGGTCGCGAGGACCTCGAAGTCGCGGGCGGTGACCGCCCGCTGCTGGGCGAAGAACTCGTACGGGCCGCGCAGCAGCACCGACTCCAGCGCCTCCATCTCCCGGCCGCCGGCGGCCGGGGCGGGGTTGTCCACGCGTACCCCGGGTAGGGGGTCGCGCAGGCTGGTCAGCGTGCCCGCCGCCACGTTGCCGGTGGGCCCGCCACCGGCGCGGTACCAGAGCCGGATCTGCCGTCCGGCCGGCGGCACGGCCGCGACGGTCACCGGGGTTGACCCGACCGGCGCGGGCTCACCGGGCGGGGTCGCCCCGGCGGGGGGCCGCAGGTCGAGGGCCGGGGCGAAGGTGACAGTGCCCGAGCAGCGGTCGACCAGGTACGCCTTGGCCTGCGGGCCGAGTCCGGCGAAGCTGTCCACCGGCTGCCAGATCTCGAACGTGCGACCGTCGTACTCACGGGCGGCCGCGCCCAACTCGACCGTGCCGGCCGGCACCTCCACCCCGAGCAGCAGGTCCAGCGCCTCGGCGGTGTGCGTCAGCGGGGCGTGCGCCGCGCGCAGCACCTGCCCCGGCTGGCCGGTGCCCACCCCGAGCAACTCCGCCTCGACCGGTTCGCAGTGGTGCATCCGTACCGTCACCGACGTCTCGTCGGCGGGCAGCAGCGTCGGCTCGGTGGTGACGAACACGACCGGCCGGGGGTCCGCGCCCCGGGCTGCCGCGACCCGCAGCCCGGCCGGGATCCGGACCGCGACGCGGTCGGTGCCGGTTCGGGTGAACCGGACGTCCGCCCAGGCCGCGGTCGGCGCGTGCCGGGTGACCCCGAGCAGGTTCAGGAACGAGACGTACGCCTTCTCCGGCAATTGGTTCAACCGGTAGATCATCACCTCGGTGAGGTGCGCGAACGTCTCCACCAGCGCCATGCCGGGGTCGTGCGCCGACAGGTCGGTCCACGCCGGGCAGGACTGTCGGATCCGTTCCCGGGCCTCGGTGACCAGGTCGAGGAAGCCGCGATCGTCCAGGTGCGGCACGGGCAGCGTCATGAGGGGCCTCCCTGGGCGGGCTCGTCGGCCGGGAGCAGGTCCACGGAGAAGACCAGTTGCCCAGGTGTCAGGCTGGCCCGCACCCGGTAGTCCAACCGGATCACCAACCGCCACGCGTCGTCCGGGTCCGGCCCGGCGTCCACGTCGATCACCTCGACCCGGGGCTCCCACCGGGCGATGGCCTGCCGGACGTAGTGGATGGCCAGACCGGCAGTGGTGTCGTCGTTGGGCGCGAAGACCAACCGGTGCAGCCGGGAGCCGTACCCGGGTCGCATCAGACGCTCGCCCGGAGTGGTCGACAGGAGCAGGAACAGCGCCTGCCGTACGCTCTCGTCGCCCTCGGTCATCGCCAGCCCGCCGGCCGCGGTGAGCGCCAACCCGCCGGTACGGCCGGCGTCGAAGCCGGCGCCGACGAAGCGGAAGGCCCTCATCGGTCCGCCCCCAGGAACTGCTGGCGGGGGTCGCGCACCGTGTGCTTGACCAGCCCCGGCGGTGTGCCGTTGGTGAACCCCTCCAGGTGCGACAGCACCACCCGGTGCCCGTCGACGCGGACCCAGTCGCTGTAGCCGACCCGGACGGTCAGCGTCGTCGTGCACGGCTTGATGGTCGGGCCGTAGTTCGGGCAGGCCACGATTGTGCGTCCCTCCGGGTCGTCGTCGACGAGCACGGGCACCCCGGTGACGGTCACCCACTGCCGCGAGGGTCGGTTCTCGACCCGGCCGTCGTGATCGCAGGTGATCACGGAGTCACGGTGGATCCAGCGCATCAGCCGCCTCCTTGGTGGTGGGCGCGGGCGAGCGAACGGGCCTGCTCCGCCGCGGTGGTCGGGTCCTCGGTCGAGTCGGCGTGCAGGAAGTCCACGCTGCGGGCGCGCACCACCATGGCCCGGCCGGGTGCGGAGATCACCAGGTCGGACGCGGCGTGCAGGGTGGCCAGGTCGGGGGTCAACTCCAGGAAGCTGCCGCCCTCGGTGCCCAGCCGCAGGCTGCGCCGTACGTCGTCGACGACGATCGACTGCCCGCCGGCCGTGCGCATCGTCCAGCGGCGGGCCTTTCCGTCGTCGATGCCCGCGTCGTACGGCTCGACGGCGCCGAACAGCGAACCCAGCACGATGCCCGAGGCCGGCTCGCCGCCGGGCAGCACCACCAGCACGGTGTCGCCCGGATCGGGGAGCGCCACCAGACCCTTGCCCGGCCCGGCACCGGGGCAGAGCACGGCGAGCCAGCCGGCGTCCAGGTCCCCGTACGCCGGCAGGGTCAACCGGACCCGTCCCAGCCCGTCCGGGTCGGCGACGTCGGTGACGGTGCCGAGGGTGACCACCGCGCCGCCGGTCGGGGTGGTCGGGGTGGCCGGTGGCACGGTGGAGAAGCGGGTCAGGTGCCCATCGCCGTCCACTGTGTGCACCACCTCGGTCAGCACGTACGCCCCGGCGACCGGGTCGGGCACACCGTTCAGGGCGATCCGCCGGCCCGGCCGTAGCGCCGGATCGCCCTCGGCCACCCCCTCGGCCGTGACCAGCGCCGCCGCCCGGGTGTCTAGGCGGGCCTGGGCCAGCGCGGTCAACTCGTCGTCGCTGCGGCCGGGCTGGTCCACGGCGGTGCGAACGCCGTCGGCACCCACGTCGGCCGGGTCCGGGCGGTCGGCGGCGGGCCGGCCGCAGCGCGCCTCGTCGACCTGTTGGCTGATCGCCTCGGCCCGCTGCGGGTGCCAGCCCAGGGCCGCGCTGGCACCGCTGGCCTGGTCGGTGTTGGTGGACAGCCGCAGGGTGTGCACGCCCGCGCCGAGCGTCAACGCGACCGGCTCCCCGTAGCCGGCGAGGGTGACCAGCCGGACCCCTTCACCGTCGGCGGCCAGGTGCAGCCCGGCCCGGCCGGCCACCTCGCGCAGCAGCTCCAGATCGCTGTGCCGGTGCTGGAGCAGCCGCTCTAACCGAGGACCGTCGACCTCGGCGGTCACCGCCAACCCCACCGCGCCGCACAGCTCCCGGGCCAGCTCGACGGCGGTCACCGAGGTGAAGACCCGCAACCCCTGCCGCTTGCGCAGCCGGTGCAGCGGGTCGTACGCCCGCAGCCGCAGCACCGCCGCCCCGTCGGCGGCGTACTCCACCTCCACGCAGGTGACCTCCCCGCTGAACAGGGCGTCCGCGTGGTCGGTGAGCCGTACGTCGAGCGCCGTGCCGGGGCGTACCGCCGGGTCGAAAGCGCCGGTCCCGGCGGTGGTGGCCAGCACCAGCTCGGCCTGGGTGGGCTGGTCGAGCCGGGCCGCCACCCGCAGCGAGCGGACCCGCTGCCGGGCCGCGCCGACCAGCTCGACGCCGTCGAGCAGGACGACCAACGCCCGGGGCGCGATGCTGGTCACGGCGTACCTCCGGGGTTGCCGGACCCGCTCGGAGCCGCGCCGGTCGGGCCGGTCGCCGCGTCCCACGACGTGCCGGCGATCGAGCCGCCCACGTACGACGCTCCCGCGCCCACCGCGCCGGCCACCGCCCGCGCCAGCCCGGTCACCGAGCCGGTACCGACGGTCGGTGGGACGGCCAGGGTGGTGCCGGCCGGCACGGCGAGGGGATCGGTGATCCGGTTGTGTTCGGCCAGCAGCCGCCAGCGCAGCGGTGAGCCGAGCGCGTCGTTGGCCAGCAGGTCGAAGCGCACACCGGAGCGACCCGGCTCGGCCGCGCCGTCACCGGCGGCGATCACCGCGCTGCCCGGCGCGGCGGTCGGGGTGCTCGCGGCGGCCAACTCCTCGGCGAAGCCGGCCTCGGCCTGATCGGCCGTCTCGGCGGCGCGGACCAGCTTCAGCCGCAGCCAGGACCGTCGCGGCGACCCGGTGCCGGTGAACGCGTCGAACCGTTCCGCCACCGCGATGATCACACCGGGCACGTTCCAGGTCTTGCCCCAGACCAACCGGACCAGCGGCGGTCGCAGCCAACCGTGCTCGGCGGTGGAGTTCTCCGCCAGCATCCACAACGGCCGGGTGAGCACCCGGACGTCGGCCGGACGCAGTTGCGCCTCCACGAAGTCGACGTCGAAGAGCAGGTCGAGCACCAGCTCGGTACGGCCGCCGCCGGTGAAGACCAGCGGGTCGTCGGCCAGGCCGGACCCGGTGAGCTGCCCACCGCCGGCACCCCGTTGGCGTACGCCGGCGAGCCGGGTCACCTGCACGGTCTCCGGGTTGAGCAGGCAGTCCACCCGAACGCCTGAAGAGTCGATGAGGAAGGCGACGCGCTCCATCAGTCGCCCGCCTGTTCCCGGTCCAGCCGGGTCAGCTGGACGGTGTCCAGCGCCGCGCCGGCGACCGACCACAGTGCGGTGTCGTCGGGCAGCGCCGGCCACGGGTCGACGACCCTCACGGCCACGTCGGGTGGCCCGTCGAGGCCCGGCACTCGTCCGCCGCCGGCCGCTCCCGTTCCGGTGCCGCGAAGCGCGTTCGGATGTCCGGGTTGTGCGGGCTCGCCGGGCAGGGCCAGCCAGGGCCCACCGTCCGCGACGCGAGCCAGGTCCCCACGCGCAGAAGTCGACGGGTTCCGGGCGCTCGTCGCCGTCGTGCCGGTCCAGGATGCGTCGAACTCACCCACTGTCGGCCCGGCCGGACGCCCGTACGACGCCGCGTCCACCTGCGACGCCCGTGCCGTGCTGTCGCTCCGGCCGGCCGGGTACCCGCGCTGGTCCGCTCCAGGCGGGGGCGAATCGTCAGCCGAGCCGTCCGGGAACCCGTCGCGGCCACCGGAGAGCCGGCCGGCGGTGGGTCGTACGGGGGACGAGCCCGGGGGACGCCCGGGGCCGTGGTCGACCTCGCCGAGCGACTGTGCGTCCCGGGGTGGGTGCGGCGTGGTTCGGATGGCTTCGGCCTCCGACCGGTGCGCGCGACCGCTCGGCGATGTGTGCGGCCCGAAGACCATGGAGCGGACCGGCTGCCGGGAGCCATCCGACCGGGGCAACCCGCTCGCGTCGAGGGCCGCGGTGTCGCGTCGGGCCACGGTGTCGCCTCGGGCCGCGGTGTCGCCTCGGGTCGCCCGCCGTACCGGAGGCGTGGCCGCGCCCGGTCCCGCCGGCCAGGTCGGACCGGCTGGCGGGGTCGACGTGTCCGGCCAGGTGGATCCGGACGACGGGGTCGTCCCGTCCGAACCGGACGAAGGCACCCCGCCGCCGGGTGGGCCGGCGGCACCGGTCCCGGTACCGTCGGGCCGCTCACCGGCCCGCGACGGGCGGCCCGACCTGCCGGTCCGGCTCTCGGCACGCGACCTCGTCGGCCCCCGGTCCCCGCTCGCGCCGGGACCGCGCCCGTCCGCGCCGCTCACCCGGACGGAACGGCCCACGTCGACCGCGTTGTCGAACCTGCCGAGCCTGGCGCTTGCGCCGGGGTTCGCGCCATCGGCGTCGACCCGACCCGTTGGCTGGTCCCGTCCGCCGTCCCGGGCTCCGGCCTCGGCGGTGCCGGTCGGGGACGGGTCCAGGTCGAGGTCGTGGAGCAGGCCGGGCGCGTGGGCGGCGACCAGGTCCAGCCAGTGCTGTGGAGGTTCCCCGAAACGGCGTGGTGTCGCCGTGGGCGTCTCCGACGGCGGCGGAAGGTGGCCGGCGGGCTCGACCCGCCCGGCGAGGCGCTGCACCGCCCCGGCCGCCGAGCGCAGCCGGACGGCCAGCCAGCTACGCGGGTGTCGGCGCGGTGGCACCGCCGGTCTCCAGCTCCAGGCCCTCGTAGCGCAGGGTCAGCGAGGCGATGGCGATCTCGTGGCTGAGGGTGTTGAGGTGCATCCCGCGCCACCGGGTGGGCCAGCAGTCGATCAGGTTCCAGCGCAGCACCTCGGCCGTCCCGACCGAGTCGAGCAGCACCAGGAGACGTTGCGCCGGTTGAGGGTGCCCTGGGCGGTGGCGTTCACCCAGTCCCACAGCTCGCGGGAGGCGGTGAGGCCGAAGTGCAGCGTCACCGGCTCGTACTCGGCCTGACCGGGCACCATCCGCATCCGACCCAGGCCGTGCTCGCGGTACGGCTGCCCGGGGATGTTGACCTCCAGCCCGGTCATCTCGGTGAAGTGGCCGTTGGTGACGCCGTTGATGAGCAGTCGGAAGTTGTACGCCCGGTACGGGTCGACCGGGGCGCCGGGTTGCGGGGTGGCGGTGGTGGGCATGTCAGCCTCCGATCGTCTCGGTCTCGGTGCCGCCGGCCCACTGGCTCAGCTTGAACACCACGAATTCGGCGGGCTTGACGACCGCGATGCCGATGTGGGCGATCACCATGCCGGCGTCGCGGACGTCCGGCGGGTTGGTCTCCTCGTCGCACTTGACGAAGAACGCCTCCTCGGGGCTGCGCCCCAGCAGCGCGCCGTCGCGCCACACCCGGGTGAGGAACGCCCCGATGTCGCGCCGGATCGAGCGCCAGAGGGTGAAGTCGTTGGGCTCGAACACCATCCACCGGGTGCCGTTGGCGATGGCCTGCTCGATGGCGATGCTGAGGCGCCGGACGTTGAGGTAGCGCCACTCGCTGGCCTCGGCGGCGAGCGTACGGGCGCCCCAGACGCGGATGCCCTCGCCGGCGAAGTAGCGGATCACGTTGACGCCCTTGGGGTTGAGCACGTCGTGTTCCGGTCGGGTGACCAGGTAGCCCAGGTCGACGGCGCCGCGCACGGGTTCATTGGCCGGGGCCTTGTGCACGCCGCGCAGGGCGTCGGTGCGGGCCCAGATGCCAGCCAGGTGCCCGCTCGGCGGGGTGAGTTCCAACTCGCCGCTGATCGGGTCGCGGACCCGCAGCCAGGGGTAGTAGAACGCCCCGAACTCGGACTGTCGCGGCCGGTAGGCGGCACCCTCGTGGCCGCCGGAGCCGCCCGGTTGGGCCGGGCCGCCGCCGGGACCGCCGCCCGTACCCTCGGCGGGCTTGGGGGGTTTGCCGGAGGACGGCGTGGCGACCCGGGTCAACGCGGAGATGTCGTCGATGTCCGGCGCCGGGTCGCAGATCGCGACCATGGTGCGGGTGCGTTCGGCCATGCTGAGCAGCGCCTCGTGGGACACCACGTCGTGGAAACCGGGCGCGGCGATGATGGAGATCTCGTCGACGGCCTCCAGCAGTTGCAGGCCGCCGCGCCGCTGCCCGGAGCCGGTGATCGCGCCACCCTCGCCGACGTTTACCACCCAGCAGCGGGCGCCACCGTTGTCCAGGAAGCCGAAGACCGCCCGGGCCAGCGGGGTGCTCTCCACCCGCTCCCCACCGGCGAAGAGCCGCAGGAACTCCGTCCAGTTGTTGACCGGCACCGCCTTGCCCAGGTGGGCGGAGCGGTCCGGGGCGACGCCGACGAAGGCGGCGATGCTGGTGCTCGCCGGCCCGATCGGTCGGGCGCCGCTGGGGACCTCCTCGACATAGATGCCGGGGGAGAAGTAACTGGGCATCGATCCTCCTGTGCCTGTGGGTGTCAGTGGGTCGGTGGCGCGCAGACGATGACGATGTCGTCCTCGGCGGGGTCGACGTCGGCGGTGAGGACGAGCCCGCGTCCGGTCAGCCGCAGCCGGACCGGGCTCGGGTGCTCGGGGTCGTGCGGGACGCCGACGATCAGGAACCGGCCCTGCGGGTCGGTGCGGGTGGCGGACCCGGTGCCGGGCAGTTCGACCCGCATCGCGGCCAGTGGCTGGTCCTGAGGGCCGACCACCCGTCCACTGAGGCTGCGCACGTCGAGTTGCCGCAGCCGCAGTGGTTGCAGCACCGGCGGCGCGGCCGGAGTCGGGTGGTCCACCTGCGCCGCCACGTCGATCAGCAGCGCCGGCCGGGGCGCCGTCCCGAACGCCGTCCACAGTGGCGCGTCGCCGGCCTCCAGCACGACCGGGTAACTACCGTCGCTGGTCGCGGCGGTGAGCACCCGGTCCAGCCGGGGCAACCCGGCCGGACCGGTCACGCAGAGCAGGTGGCGGACCGTGAACCGGTACGGTTCGCGGACCGCGCCGCTGGAGCGGGTCTGCCGGGCCGGGCGTAGCTCCATCGGCCAGAGGGTGAGCCCGTCGGCGTCGTCGCAGGCACGGGGCGGCCCGACCGGGACGGGTTCCCCCGCGGCGCTGGTCACCCACGCGACCAGCTCGGCGGTGGCGGTCTCGATCGGTCCGCGCCCGTGGGTGCTCATCGCGGCGGCGTCCCCTGGATCCGGTACGCGATGGCCTCGTTCCAGACGTGCGGATAGACGCCGATCTCGAAGTACCGGGTGAAGCGGTTGATCGGGGCGTTGGTGTGGTCGTGGTAGAGCAGCCACACCGGCGCGATGGTGAACAGGACGTAGTTGGCCAGGACGAGGGGAATGTAGAGCGGCCCGAGCAGGCGACCCTGGAAGATGTGCACGTCCTCGTGCCGTTGGATGCCCGAGCTGGACCCGGCGCAGACGGTGCCGATGGTGGTGGCGTACCGGGGTGAGACCCCCTCCACCACACTGACCCGACCGCTGCCCAGCGACGTGGGCCGGTCCAGTGAGTGCCCGAAGACCAGGTGCACGGTCAGGTAGATGGCGCCGACGAGCGTGTTGAGCAGACTCCAGGTGTGGTCGACGACGAAGAGGAAGATGCCGCGGGCGTCCGAGGCGTACACCCCGGCGGAGGCCACCGACCAGCCGAAGACCGCGCCGACCACCAGGCCCACGACGGCGCCGATCAGCAGCCCGATCGGGCCACCGGCGAGGAAGCCGAGCAGGGCGCCGAAGCCGACCTGGATGGCCGCGCTGAGAATTCCGAAGACCATGACGACACCCCTCAGACCCAGGAACGGAAGACTCGGGGCTCACGACCCTGCGCAACCTGGGTCGGCGACGGCTGGGTCGCCTGCCGGTTGCCGGGCGGGAACTGGTTGACGCCGAGCGCGGCGGAGAAGATGACAAGCGCGTTGAAGAACGCGATGACCCACTTCTCGCCGCCGGCGTCGTCGGCGAACGCCGCTGTCAGGTAGGACAGCAGCAGCGCGATGGCGATGGCGATCCACTTGCGGAGTTTGTCGCCGCTCGGGCCGATCAGCCCGCCGATGACGTTGGTGGCCAGCAGGGTGGCGGCGCTCGCGCCGGCGATCGTCCCCAGGGCTGCCCAGGTGAAGAGATCGTTCATGACGATCCCCCTTTTCTGCGATGGTGCGACCGGGATGTGGTGGTGGTGAGGTCCGGTGCCCCGCGGGGGGCACCGGGGCCGGTCGCCGTCGTGTCGGGGGCGGCCGGGGCCGGGCGTGGCCGGCTGAGCCGGCCACCAGATGGATCAGCCGGGCCCCGGGGCGCCGGCGGGCGGGCCCGGCGGCGGGGTCGGACCGGGCGCAGCCGGCGCCGCGGGATGACGGCGGCGCACCAGGAGTACGCCCACCGCGGCGAGCACCAGCAGCAGGAGGACACCGCCGACGACCAGCAGCCAGGGGAACCCGCCGTCGTCCTCCTCGCCGGCGGCGGCCGGCGAGGAGGACGGTCGAGGTGGCGCCTCGGCCACGGCCCGCAGTTCGGCCGGCTTCTCCTGGTTGGGATCGACCTTCCAACTGACCGAACGGCCGTTGACGGTCCCATTACTGTCGATCACCCGGCCGGGAAATGTCACCGAGATCTCGAACGACATGAGCTTGAGGAACGCCTGTTGGTTTTGCGGATTCTGCTCCGCAACCTTTCCGCCATATTTCTTGGGATCGAGCGGCAGAGTGAAGCGGTACAGGTCGCCGTCCCTGACCAGTTTCACGCTCTCGGTGTCGAAACCGGCCAGCGGCGCCTTGCGGTAACTGATCTGCGAGCCGTAGAAAGTGGCGTCCTGGTAAAGGGTCTCCTCGCCCGCCGGTAGGGCGGGGATGTTCTGCCGCAACTCCGCGAAGGCCAGCGGGATGTTCTTGTTCCGGGCGGTCAGCACCGACTTCTGGGCCGTCAGCAGGAGCTGCCCGTCGACCGTGTCGTCGGCGTTGACGGTCAGACCCATGTTGAGTTGCATGCAGCCGCTCAGCGCGGCGAGAAGGAGGAGGCACACCGCGACGCGGAGTGCCCTACCGCGGTTGACTCTCCTGTTCATGGGCTCAGTGTGTGTGATCGCTTTCATCATCAGCAGTCAGCGATCGGTCACAACGAAGTCGCCGATTGTACCGGCGCACTGTCGCCTTTGATTAGCTCCGACGACGACCCGAATGACTATTCTGGAGCTTTGGGGCCACGACGGTTTGTCGTCGGCCGTAGGCTGGTCGGATGAGAATTGTCGCGTGCGTCCTGCTGGTGGATCCCGATGGGCAGCTGCTGTTGCAACTGCGCGACGGCGACGCGCCGCACCACCCGAACGTGTGGGGGTTGCCCGGCGGCCACGGCGAGCCGGGGGAGACGCCGGAGCAGACCGCCGAGCGGGAGCTGTGGGAGGAGACCGGGCTGCGGGCCGACGGGCCACTGCACCCGGTCGCCGTGCAGACGCTGCCCGAGCTGGCCCGGGTGAAGCACTACTTCCTCGGCAGCACCCGGGCCCGACAGGAGGACGTGGTGCTCGGCGAGGGTGCGGCGATGCTCTTCGTCCCCGGTGCCGAGGTGCTCGACGGTCGTCCCTGGACGCCGGGCACCGTGGAGGTGTTGACCGAGTTCCTCGCCTCACCGGAGTACACCGCCCTGGCCACCGGTCGGATGCCCGCGGAGCCGGCTCAGCCCGCTGGGGGTCGCCAGTCCGCGTAGCGGGCCATGCTGCGCAGGGCCAGCCGGCCCGGAGTGAGCCGCAACGCGATGGTCCGCATCGCGAAGGCGACCGGGTTCTGCAGCTGCTGTCCGAACCGCCCAGCGACGTAGGAGGCCCGGGCAACGGACTGACTGCGTGGTCGACGCTGCGCGTCGTACGCGGCCAGGGCGGCCGGCACCTCCTCCGCGCCGCCGGCGCAGACCGCGCCGAGCACCACCGCGTCCTCGATGGCCTGCCCCGCGCCCTGCCCGAGGTTGGGTGTCATCGGGTGGGCGGCGTCGCCGAGCAACGCCACCCGTCCGTGCACGTACGAGGGCAGCGGCTCGGCCAGGTAGTGGATGTCGTTGCGCAGCACGACGTCGGGTGGGGTCGCCGCGAGAAGCGCCGGGATGGGGTCGTGCCAGTCGCCGAAGCGCTCCCGCACGGCCGCCAACTCGTCGGGGGCGTGGCCGCCGGGCGGGGCGTTCAGCGCCCCGTACCAGTAGAGCTGGCCGTCCCCGATCGGCACCATGCCGAACTCGGCTCCCGGCCCCCAGGTGATGGCGGCCGGGATCGGATCGGGAAACGCGATGGCCGCCCGCCACGTCGTCGATCCCGCGTACACCGGGCCGGGGTGTTGCGGCCAGAGCTGGGCGCGGACCCGGCTGCGCAGGCCGTCGGCGCCGACCACCAGATCGGCGGCGATGGTGTGCACGCCGTCGGGCCCCTGATAGCGCACCTCGGCGTGGTCCGGGCCGGACTCGACGTGCTCCACCGTGGCGTTGGTGTGCAGGGACGAGGCGGGCAGGGCCTCGCGCAGGGTGCGGTGCAGCGTGGCCCGGTGCACGCCGAGCGCCGTGGTGCCCAGCTGGCGGATCATCTCCGAGGCGTCCACCCGGGACAGCCACCGCCCGTGCCGGTTGCGGATCCCGCCGGGTGCCTCACCGTGTCCACCCTGGCGCAGGGCCGGGCCGAGGCCGAGGGCGTCCACCCCGCGCACCGCGTTGGCCATCAGGCTCAGGCCGGCACCGACCTCGCGCATCTCGGGGGCGCGCTCCAGCACGGTGACCCGCCACCCGTGCCGGTGCAGGGCGAGCGCCGCACTCAAACCGCCGATGCCGGCGCCCACCACCACCGCGTGTGAGTCGTCCATGTCGACCCTCCTTCTACATCTGTAGAAGAGTGATACTACCTCCGGACCACCACGAGGGAGGACTGCCATGACGGCGCGGGCGAACCGGATCGCGACGCTGACCGACGCGGCCATCGAACTGATCGCCGACGGTGGCATGCGAGCCCTGACCCACCGGGCGGTCGACGGCCGCGCCGGACTGCCGCCGGGCACCACCTCCGCGTACCTGCGGACCCGTCAGGCGCTGATCGAGGCCGTGGTGGGACGGCTCGCCGAGAGGGACCGGGCCGACCTGGCCGCGTACGACCTGCCGACCGGCCCGCCGACCCCCGCCCCCCGGCTCGACAGCGACGACCTCGACGCGCTCGCCGCCGGCGTCGCCGAGGTGCTCGACCGGTGGTTGAGCGTCGGACGCAGCCGGAGCCTCACCCGCTACGCCTGCCTGCTGGAGGCGGTGCACCGGCCCGAGCTGCGTGGCATCCTGCAGCACGGCACCGGCCTGCGGGTGCAGGCCCGGGACCTGCTGACCCGGGCCGGGGCCACCGACCCCGACCGGCAGGGCGACCAGTTCGTCGCGTTCGTGGACGGGCTGCTCTTCGACCGACTGGCCGGCGCGGGCGCGCTCAGCGCCCCACAGCCCGGCACCCCCGCCAGCCGCGCCGACCTGAGCGCCGCCGTCCGTACGCTGCTGCGCGCCCTCACCGGAACCTGACCCGACCGCCGCGCGAACCTGGCCTTGTGCGGGCCTGGCCGTGTCCGGGCCTGGTGGCGTGCGGGCCCTGCCTGGCCGTGTGCGGGCCTTGCCGTGTGCGGGCCTTGCCGTGTGCGGGCCTTGCCGTGTGCGGGCCTGGCGGCGTGCGGGCTTCGCGCTGGCCTGACGGCCTGCGGGCCTGGCCCTGGGCGGGCCTGATGGCGTGCGGGTCTGGCGGGTACGTCGGGCGCGCGGGCCCGTCGGCACGGTGGCACCCGGGTGGGGCGCGGAGCAGCCCGGTGATCAGGTCCGACGCGTGATGAGAGACGATCGCCTCGGGGTGCCGTGCGCCCGCCGGCGTGGTGCCGTGGGCCGGCCCTTTGAAGCTGAACCGTTTACGACATCGAGCCTGATTCGTCTACGGCATCAGCTCGAAAGGGGGAGTGGACGGCGTGCTGCGGTGAGCCAGCGGCGTGGTGTCGGGCGTTGGTGGTCTGCCGCCGTGAGCCGGCGGCGGTTCGGTGTGGTGCCGTGCAGTGATGGTGCGGTGGGATGCCGTGCAGTGGTGGCGGTGTGGCGTGGTGTGGTGTCGTGCGGCGGCGGCGTGGTGCGGTGAGCTGGTGGTGTGGTGTCGGACCGGGGCGGGGCTGCCGGCGTGGGTGGGAGAGGTTGGGCGATGGTGGGGTTCAGCGGCCTGCGGACGGCCGGCGGGCGGTTGCGGCGCGGCTGGCGGCCGGTGCTGGAGGCGACCGTCGCGGCAACCGTGGCCTGGCTGCTGGCCACCCGGTTGCTCGGACACCCGCAGCCCTTCTTCGCGCCGGCCGCCGCGCTGATCGTTCTCGGTCAGGCCCGGGGGCAGCGCATCCGCCGAGCCGTCGAGGTCGTCCTCGGGGTCGCCGCCGGGGTGCTCGTCGCGGATCTGGTGGTGCAGGCGCTCGGCCCGGGCAGCACCTGGACGGTCTTCACCGTCATCCTGCTCACCGTCCTCCTCGCGGTGGCCTTCGGTGCCACCGGCGTGACGTTGGTGCAGGCGGCGGTCTCCGCGCTCTACCTGGTGGTGGTCGCACCGCCGGACGGGTCGTTGGTGCCGTTCCGCTTCGTCGACGCGCTGGTCGGCGGCGTGGTCGCGCTCGCGGCCAGCCTGCTGGTCGACGCCCGGCACCCGCTGGCCCCGCTGGTCGCCGAGGTGCGGCGGACCTTCGACGAGTTGGCCGGGCTGCTGGGCGGCATCGCCGACGCGTTGGACCACCGCGACGAGCCGGCGGCGGTCGCCGCGCTGAAACAGGCCCGGGGGATGGACGCCCGGGTGGACGGGCTGCGCGACGGGGTGCTGGCCGCCGGTGAGGCGTTGCGGCTCAATGTCCGTCGACGTCAGCACATCGGTCGGCTGCGATCGGTGGACGAGTCGATCCGGCAGATCGACTACGCCGTCCGTAACGTCCGGGTGCTGGCCCGTGCGGGCGTGACCCTCAGCCGACTGCACGCGCCGGCCCCGGCCGAGCTGGGTGCCGCCCTGCGGTCGCTGGCCGAGGCGGTCCGGCAGGCCGGTGCCGCTCTGGCCGCCGACCTGGACGGGCAGGAGGAGACCGCCGACCGGCACGCCACCGGGGCCGACGAGTCGGCGTTGGCCGCGGTGCACGCCGCCGGGCAGCTCTTCGGCTCCACACAGACCCTCCCCCTGGCGATGATTATCGGTCAGGTCCGGGCCACGGCCATCGATCTACTGCGGGGCGTCAACCCGGAGGACGACGCCGCCGTCCTCGCCCGCGTCGACGACGCCCTCGGCCTCCCCCCGGTCTGACGCCCGGCCGGTCAGAGCCGCCATTCACCGACGCTCCGGGTCGATCAAGGACTGGTGGTGCCTCTCGTAAGCCACTCTTCGGCATCAATTGCCCACCACAACTCCATGATCGACCGGGCGAGGCGAGGCGAGGCGAGGCGAGGCGAGGCGAGGCGAGGCGAGGCGAGGCGAGGCGAGGCGAGGCGGGGCGGGGCGGGGCGGGGCGGGTTAGGTGGTTAGCCAGGTGGTGGCGGAATCGCGGATCGGGGCCGGGATGTCGTGGCCGCCGGGGAACTCCTCGTAGGTCACGTCGTAGCCGAGGTCGTGCAGGCGGGGGACGAGGCGGCGGCTGCACATGTCGATGGGCAGCACCCGGTCGTCGACGCCGTGCGAGATGAAGATCCGTGGTCGGCCGTGGGTGACCGGTGGCGCGGCGAAACCGGGGGAGAAGGCCAGCACCGCGTCGATCAGGTCCCCGTTCGCCAGGCCCAGTGACAGCGCGTACGAGGCGCCGTCGGAGAAGCCGCCGACCGTCACGTCGGACACCGGGTAGGTGTCGAAGACGGTCGCCAACAGTCCATCGATGCGTCCCACGTCCGCCCCGAAGCCGCCGGCGATCAGGTCCCAACTGGCCGCCGACGAGTCCGGGGCGACCAGCAGCAGGTGCTGCGCGTCCGCGACCGGCAACAGCAGGTCCAGGCCCTGTCGGGCCGAGCCGCCCGCACCGTGCAGGAGCAGCACCAACCGGTACGCCGAACCGTCGGCCGCCGGCTCCGGGGCGTACCCGAGGGCCACCCGGTCACCGTCGGGGCCGGCCATCGGCACGAGCCCGGTGCGGCCCGGCGCCACCGGCGGGTGGCGGCGGGCGGTCAACCGGCCGTCCCGAGGGCTCGGCGGCGAGTCCCAGTGCGACGGCGCGGAGTCGGACACGGGTCGGCGCTCCTCGTGGTGGACGAAAGGTCCGACGCGGTTACCCGGCCCGTGCGGGGTTAACCGTCACCGTTCTCAGCCGAGCGTCGACTCAGGCGCTGGCCCGCGCCACCAGGGCGGACGGGAAGAGGGTCACCGGAGCCGCCGGGCGTCCGTCCAGCAGAGCGGTGGCCGCGGCGCCGGCGATCCGCCCCACCGGATGACTCGCGGTGGTCAGCGCCGGGGCGGTCATCCCGGCCAACGGAATGTCGTCGAAGCCGGCCACCGCGACGTCGCCGGGCACCCGCGCGCCGGCGTCCCGCAGGCCCGCGATCACCCCGAGCGCGGTGTCGTCGCTGATCGCGTAGATCGCGTCGATGTCCGGCCAGCGGCGCAGCGCCTCGCCCGCCGCCGTTCGGCCGCGCGCCGCCCTGAAGTCCCCGGGCAGTATCCGCTCCGGTAGGCCGGCCTCGGCCATGAGTCGGCGGTACGTCTGCACCGGGCGTTGCGCGCAGGGCAGCCACCGGGGGCCGGTCACCATGGCGATCCGGCGGCGACCCGAGGCGTACAGGTGGCGCAGCACCGCTTCTGAGCCGGCGGCGTTGTCGACGTCGAACGAGGGCACGGTCGGTGAGCCGACGCCGATCGAGACCACCCGACCGCGGAGCGACCGGGGCACCGCCTCCAGCAGCTCCTCGGTGGTGTTGACCAGGATCACCCCGCACACGCTGCGGTCCCCGTCGAGTTGGTCGAGGCTGCGGGGGTCGCCGAACGGCAGCCAGTACAGCGCCACCCCGACACCGGCGGGCGTGCACACCCGGGCGGCCGCGCCGACCACCTGGTGCACGTACGGGTCGTCCAGCACCGCGGCGCTGGTGCCCAGAACGGCCACGACCAGGCGTACGCCGCCGCCGCGGACCAGCGCCCGTGCGGCCGGGTTGGGCACGTAGCCGAGCTGGTCGACTGCTGCCGTGACCTGTTTCCGGGCGGCAGGCGAGGCGAAGCCCGTGCCGGCGATCACCCGCGACGCCGTGGACCGGGACACCCCGGCGATCCGGGCCACGTCCTCGAGGGTGGCCGGTCGGTGTGCCGCTGTCGTCATCGTCGCCTCCTGCGGCGGCCCGTCTGGTCGGACCAACGCCTGCTCACATCATGCCCCGGCCGGACCAGCAGCGGTAAGGGGCGGTTGCCGGTTGTGGTGGTAGCGCTCTCAGGTGTGCGATCGTGCCAGGAGATCACCCCGAGAAAGAGGACCTACCCTCGTGAGCGCCCCCACCAGTCGACCCGTAGCCCCGGATTTCGCATCGCCGACTCTGCGGACGGTGCGGCTCGCCCGCAACGGCGTCGCTGTCACCTTCACCCTCAACGGGCTGGCCGTCGGCAGCTGGTTCTCCCGCGTCCCGGCGGTCCGTGAGGCGTTGGACCTCTCCGCCGGCCGACTCGGGTTGCTGCTGCTGGCGATGAGCGTCGGCGCGCTGCTCGCCATGCCCACCTCCGGCCTGCTCGCCCAGCGATTCGGCGCGGCCCGCACCGTCACGATGGCCACCGTGCTGGTCGCGGTCGGCCTGACCGTGGCCGGGCTCGGCGCCACGATGAGCGGGTCGTTCGCCATCGTCGCCCTGGGCCTGGTCGCCCTCGGCTACGGCTCCGGCGCCTGCGACGTCGCGATGAACGTCGAGGGCGCGGCGGTGGAACGGCGGCTGGGTCGTACGATCATGCCCCGTTTCCACGCCGGGTGGAGCCTCGGTTCGGTGGCCGGAGCGGCGCTCGGCGCCGGGGCGGCCCGGTTCGACGTGTCGGTCGGCGCGCACCTAGTCGCGGTGGCGGTGGTCGTGTTGACCGGCACCGCACTCGCCGCCCGCACGTTCCTGCCCGTGGGCAGCGATCACACCGGCGACCCGGCGGACGCCACCCCGGCCGCCCGTCGCCGGGCGCAACTCGCCGCCTGGCGGGAGCCGCGCACCCTGCTGATCGGGCTGTTCGTGCTGGTGGCGGCGTTCACCGAGGGTGCCGCCAACGACTGGTTGGCCGTTGCGTTCATCGACGGACGGGACCTGAGCGAGGCGGCCGGCGCGGCGGTCTTCGCCGTCTTCGTGGTGGGCATGACCGTCGGGCGCACCGCCGGCACCATCGCGCTGGACCGGTGGGGTCGGGTGCCGGTGCTCAGCGGCACCATCGGGCTCGCCGTGGTCGGCGCCGGCCTGGCCGTGCTGGCGGGCTCCGGGCCGGTGGCCATCATCGGCGTCGCGCTGTGGGGCCTCGGTGCGTCGCTGGGCTTCCCGGTCGGGATGAGCGCGGCGGCCGACGACGAGGCGCACGCGGCGGTGCGGGTGAGCGTGGTCGCGGTCATCGGCTACACCGCGTTCCTCGGCGGCCCGCCGTTGCTGGGGCTGATCGGCGACGAGGTCGGCACCCTACGCGCGTTGCTGGCGGTGCCGTTACTGCTGCTGCCGACCCTGCTGCTGGTGCCGGTGCTGCGTCCGCCGCACCCGGCAGGGACGGCTCCATCGGTAGTTAAAAACTAACCCACCTCGCCGTCGGGCGGTATCGGGTGCGTGGCCGACTGCGCCGCGCACCCGTGCTGGTTACGGTCGCCCGATGCCAACCGACAAGATCAGCGCCGCCGCGGCGGGCACCTGGACCCTGGGCGACCGCACCGTGCACCGGATGGGCTTCGGCTCCATGCGGATCACCGCGAACCCCGACCCCGACCAGGCCGTCGCCCTGCTGCGCCGCGCCGTGGAGCTGGGCGTCAACCACATCGACACGGCCGCGTTCTACGTCTCGCCCGGCGGCACCCTACGCGTCGGCACCGGCCCGGCCCGCTACGCCACCGAGTTGATCCGCGCGGCGCTCGCCCCGTACCCGGAGGATCTGGTGATCGCCACCAAGGTCGGTTTCGGGTACGACCCGGAGGAGGGCTTCACCGAGGCGTACACCCCCGAGCAGTTGCGGGCCCAGGTGGAGGAGAACCTCCGCCGGCTCGGCCGCGACCAGCTCGACGTGGTCAACCTGCGCCTCGGCCGGGGGCCGGGCCCGGTGCCGCTGGCCGATCGGTTCGGCGCGCTCGCCGAGCTACGGGCCGCCGGGCTGATCCGGCACCTCGGGCTCTCCAACGTCCGGCCCGAGCAGCTGGACGAGGTGGCGGGCATCGCGCCGGTGGTCTGTGTGCAGAACAACTACGGGGTGGACGCCTACCGGGAGCAGGACGCGTTCGTGCGGCTCTGCGGTGAGCGGGGCATCGCCTACGTGCCGTTCTTCGCGGTGGCCGGCACCGGGCGGGAGGCGGGCGCGAACGCCGCGCAGGGCGAGGCCGTCGAGGCGGTCGCCCGCGCGCACGGCGTCACCCCGCAGCAGGTACGCCTCGCCTGGACCCTGCACCAGGGCCCCCACGTGCTGGCCATCCCCGGCACCGCAAACCCCACCCACCTGGAGCAGAACATCGCCGCCGCAGCCCTGCGCCTAACCCCCGAAGACCTAACCCGCCTGCCCTGACCCGCCCCGCCCTCCGCCCTCCCCGCCGTCCGGTCGTCCCCGCCGTTGATCATGAAGTTATCGCCACCGCTGTCGGCGTGTCGTGGCGCTAACTTCATGATCAACGGAGGTGGGGTCAGTCGTGGAGCCAGACTCGGAGGGGGCCGGTGGGGAGGAAGCCGGCGTCCAGGGCCGGGGGTAGGTCGGGGTTGGGCTCGTAGCCGAGCAGCGACGCGGTGGGGACGGTGGCGCGCACCCCGTTCCAGATGGTCCGGGGGTCGGCGGTGCGGGTGAACAGGTTGGAGACGCCGTACCGGCCGTCGCCGCCGTTGAGCACCGCACCGCCGGTGACCGCGCCCCGGTCGTCGTGGCGGGCGAGAATCCGGACCCGCGGGTCGGTCAGCAACGCCGGGCGGAACAGCTCGCCGCCGCCGTGTGCCGCCGCCCAGGCCGCCAACCCCTCGGGTGTACGGATCGGGGTGAGCGGCGCGTCGACGGGTGCTGCCGTCGGTGGGCGGTGGATCCACTGGGCGTCGAAGAGCACCCGGAACCCGTACCCGGACAGGTCGAGGTCGGCGAAGCTGTCCTTCACCGACGCGCCGGGCCCCGCGTCGATACGCGCCAGCAGAACCTCGGCGTCGACGCCGGGTCGCAGGGTGACCGCGTCCGGGTACCACTGTGGCGACCGGCGGGGGACCGACCAGGCCTCGTCGTCGGTACGCCCGACCAGCCCGTGGCTGCCGCAGACGATGTCACACCATTCGGCGTTGTTGCGGGCCGCCGCCGCCCGAGCGTCCGTGGGCACGTCGGGAAGCCTAGGCGGCCCGAGCGCCGGCTCAGGGGGCGTACACCAGGTCCATGGTGTCGGTGTGCCCGGACCAGCGCAGGTCGAGGTGCCAGCACCCGGCCTGCGGCAGGTCGATGATCGATGGGCCCGGACCGCCGGCGACCTCCCGGCTCACCCGGGTGTCGGCGCCGTCCAGGGTCGCGGTGATGACCAGGGTTGCCGGTGCCGTCGGGTCGGGCGAGGTCGTGGCGGCGCGGGCCACCCAGAGAATCTTGTTGTTCGACCCGTCCGTGCGGGCCTGCCGCAGCGGATTGCCGAACAACACGGCCACGATGTCGCCCTTCGCGCCGAAGACGTGCGGTATCCGCGCGTCCCCGCTGAAGCCGGCGTCCGCCCAGTCGGGCAGCGAACCCGTCTCGACCCGCGAACCGCAGCCCGTCGCGGCGCTCGACCCGGTGGTGGTTGACGTCGCCGCGCTCGACGTGGTTGCGCTCGACGTCGCCGCGCTCGATGCGGTGGTGCGTCCGCTCGTCGGCGCGGCCGAACCACCGCTGGTCGTGGTCGTGCAGCCCGCCAGCAGAACCGATGCCGCCAGCAGCAACCTGCCCCGTGAAACCATCTCGCCCCTTCCGGTACCCGTCGACGACTCGTCGCATCGTCATGACACCGGCCGGACCGGCCGGGTTCCCTACGGCAGTGATTCGGCGATCCCGACCGCCTCCGCCCGGCTGAGGGCGCCCTCGATCCGGTAGGTCACGTCGCCCTCCTCCCAGATGAGCGTCGAGGCGGCGAGTCGGGCGGTCTCCTCGCGGACCTGTCCGGCGCGATCGACGTACGACAGGACGTGTGGCCCGTCCACCCAGATGGCGAAGTCGCCGTTGACGTGGGCCCAGGCCACTCCCGGCGAGCTGACCTCCTTGTGGAAGGCCAGATTGAGACGACCGTCGAACGCGTCGACGCGCAGCGCGCCCCCGGCGTAGAGCAGGGTCGCCACACGGTACCGGCCCGTCTCGTCCGGGTCGGCGACCAGCACCCGCTCGGGCGGGCCCAGCGTCGCCGGTTGGCGGATCGGGAACCGCACCAACCGTTGCGCCTCGTCCGGGGCGACGGCCCGCTGCGCCGGCAACGGGGACGGAGTTGCGCTGGGCAGCGTCGGCGCGGGCGAGGTGGCGATGCTGACACCGGCGAAGCGCAGCAGCCCCGTGACGGCGTCGGCGATGGCGGCGCGGGTCGGTGGCACCACCGCCACGATCAGGGCGACGAGCGCGACCACGGCGAGCGAGCGCCACCGGCGGGTGGGCCGGTCGACCCGCGCGCGGACGCGAGCGGTCACGTCGGGCGGCTCGGGGGTCTCCAGCCAGGCGGAGAGATCACGCAGTTCCCGTTCGAGGTCACCCATGCCGGACCTCCTCACGGTCGAGCAGGCTGCGAAGCTTCGCCAGCGCCCTGGACGTACGCGACTTCACCGTTCCCCGGGGCCAGCCCAGAGCCGCCACCGTCTCCTCCTCGGTGAGATCGAGGAAGTACCGGCAGACGATCACCTCGCGGTCCCGTACCGGCAGTTGCCGCAGGGCCTCCACCAGGGCGGCCCGGCGCTCCCCGGCGAGGACCGCGCCGACGGCCCCGTCCTCGGCGATCTCGGACGCCGGGTTCGCGGTCGCCGCCCGCAGGACGAGCCCGTCGCGCCGGCCCCGCGACCGGTGCAGGTTGCGGGTCTCGTTGGCGACGATCGCGAGCAGCCATGATCGGAAGGACGACTCACCCCGATAACGGGACAGCTTGCGGTACGCCTTCACGAACGCCTCCTGGATGACGTCCTCGGAGTCCGAGCCCGCGCCGAGCAGCACCGCCGTCCGGTACGCGGACGCGGTGTGCCGGGCGACCAGGAGGTTGTACGCCTCCAGGTCACCTGCCCGAGCGCGGGTGACGAGCGCCTCGTCGTCCAGGGGAGCCTCCGTTCGGATCACAGTCATGACACCGCCCACCCGCCGCGGGTTCCACACGGATTTACCGGCGCAGGTCAGCCCTCTCCCACCCGGCGTGCAGCGTATTGCCAGGAATCGGTGCTGCACTGGAGGGGCGTCGAGGAGAGGGGCGGGCATGAACTGGTTCAATCGTCGTTCGCGGGGTGCCGGGGCGACCCCGACGAAGCTGGACCGGGAGGCGACCCGCGACGACCTCGCGGCGCTGGAGGCGTTCGTGGCCACCCGGCAGGGGGTGGAGTTCTACCTCGAGCCGGAGACGACCGCGACGGACACCACAGTGGTGGCGATCGCCCACGACGGCGAGTGGATCCGTCGCCGTACCGGGACACCCCGCGCGGCCGGGACCATCGCCCGCAAGCACGCCGTGCCGCTCTACGAGGCGGCGCGCACCGGTTATCCGGAGCGGATGCGGACCTGGAGCCGCGCCCACCCGGAACGCCACGCCCGCTGAGACACGAGTCAGCGGATCATGACCGGGGCGTCGGGTGATTCAGCAGTCGGGTTCCACGCGCGCGAGTGATCGCTGAACGAGCGTGAGAATGGGCGGCAGCAGCAGGTCGTTGCCGCCGACCGTGGCGACAGCGTCCACGCTGTGCGGCGTGCCGTCGATGTCGACGACAAGGGCGCCAGCCTCCCGGGCGACGATGACGCCAGCGGCGGTGTCCCACGGCTTGTTGTTGAGCATGATGAACGCGTCGATCCTGCCGTGAGCCAACCAGGCGAGGTCGATTGCGGCGGAACCGTGCATGCGTATTCGTTGAACGTGCCGGGTGAGCTGCTCGGTGATGGTAAGTCGTTCGGTGTTCTTCCGGCTGGCTTCACTACCGACCGCGTAGTCGCCGATGGCCACCACGGCGTCCTTGAGGTCGGTGACCCCGCTGGCGTGGATGAGTCGGTTGTTGGCGTAGGCGCCGTGTCCTCTGGTGGCGTGGTAGCGGGTGTCGAGGAAGGGAAGGTCGATGACGCCTAGGACGGCCTCGGCGCGGTGGATGAGGCCGAGGGAGATCGCGCACAGCGGTGAGCCGTGGATGAAGTTGACCGTGCCGTCGACCGGGTCAAGTGCCCAGGTGAGACCGCTGTTGTCGCCGCTGCTGCCGTACTCCTCGCCGAGGAAACCGATGCCGGGCGCCCTGGCGGCCAGATGCTCGCGAACCCGCCGCTCGATGGCGTAGTCCAACTCGGAAGCCATGTCGCGGTCACCCTTGAAGGTCAGCGCACCGGGCTGAAGGGTCCGCATCAGCTCGTGCGCCAGGTCGACGGCCTCCTGTGCGAGGGGAAGGAGGCGGGCGTAGTCGGTCATAGCTGGCGGCTGCGATCCCAGAGCGAGTTGAACATCTCGTCGAAAATCGGGTAGAGGCCGGCCGGGCCGGCGCTGCGCTCGATGACCATCGTCGGGCAGTCGACGCCCCGCATCTGAGGCAGGTAGTGCTGGACGACGCAGAGCCGGTCATCGATCAGAAGCACGTTGGCGCGAACGGACTCGTCGTAGACGCCGATGGCGAGGTGGTCTCGGGCGCCTGCGGGGAGCCGGTCGCGAATGCGGCCGGCCAGGTTCTGGATGTTGAGTTCGGTGAGAGCGCTCAGGTGTCCCTGCGGATAGTTGTCCTCACGCTCGTGTCGTCTGATCGCCTCACCGGCCGGATCGAGGAACAAACAACGGAGGTGGGTGCCAGCGGCGAGGAGCTTCAGGAGGCGGTTGTCGGCGTACTGCTGGCAAATGAGGTTGAGCGACAGGCCGGACGCCCGGATGTCCGTGGCACGGCCGAAGAGGACGTGCGGAGGCAGTTCCGCCACGAAATCTGACCGGCTGGAATAGATCGCGGTGACATCGGCGCACTGGTTCTGCGCAGTCTTCGCGGCCGGCGGGCCACTGACGTCCCGTTCGGCCGGCATCTGGTCGAGTTCCCCGAGCAGGAGCGTCATCCGTGCATGGCGCGGCATCGACAGACCGGTGCAGATGCGGGTGAGAACGTCGATGCTGCTGACCCGGCGGGCACCGCTGGTGATCTCGCTGACCTGAGCCTGGCTGAGACCCGTGGCGACACCGAGGGTGGTTTGGCTGGCGTGGGTGGCTCGCTGGACAAGGCGAAATATCTGAGCGACGTCGCGGGCGGCCAGGGCATCGAGCATGTCGGTGCTGCGCCACAACAGGTCGGGGATGGTGAGCGCAGCGGTTGTCCGGACGCTCACGAATGGCTCCCTTCCCGCCGAGGGTGATGGCCAGCCTATCCAGTGGTCGGATCGCAGCACCGGAGGACATCCGGAGGACGGAAGAAAGTTATCCGCCAAGGAATCACGCGCTGTGATGGATGGCGGCGGTTGCGGTGAGCAGGCTCGTGGTGTGAGTTTCCGGTCCCGTCCCCACCTACCCATGCGTCCCGCCTGGTTGTGCCGCAACTGCGCCGCCGCGTGGCCGTGCTCCCGCGCGCAACTCGACCTCGTCGCCGAGTTCTACGGCCACTCGCTGGCGCTGGCCCTCTACCTGACGTCCTGTCTGAACGAGGCCATCCACGACTTGTACAGCCTCGGCGGTCGCCCCGACCTCGCCGTGCTGCACGCGCGCTTTCTCGGCTGGCTGTCGTTGACCCGTCGGCCGCACCGCTCCGAGCACGAGTAACCCACGGCTGACCGCGTCGTCGACGATGCCCCCGGGGCTGAATCGTCTACGACATCAGCTCCAAAGGACGTTGCCCACACACTGCCCCGCCATGGGAGCACGTCGCCACCGACCAGCCAGATCAACAGCCCGCCGTCGGCGAGAGGCAACCCGTACGGCGATATTTCCGCAGGTCAATGTGGTGAGCGTGGGCGGGCGACGTCGGGGTCCGCGTTGACCGGCGGCGCGGCGGTGTGGCAGCATTCGCGGCCTGACGGCAGTGAAGGAAGTCGGTGCAATTCCGACGCGGTCCCGCCACTGTCACCGGGGAGCGATCCCCCCTCGTGAGTCACGGCCGTGTGTCTGCGGTTGGAAGGCCGGGGGAGAGCGTCGATCCGGAAGCCAGGATACTTCGGCCGTCGGGACGTACCCCAGGGCGTGGACACCCGAGGAGGACCCGATGACGCACGGCGTCTCATTCATCGACGAGCATCGTCATAACCTGTGCGCAGGGCGCCGCAGTGCGCCCGGAACCGGCCGCGCCCGCGCGCCTCGGGCCGGCCGCGGGGGCGTGCGCCAGGTCGCTGGCTTCCGGTACCGCTGAGCCGAGCGCCCGCCGCTGACCGGCCCCGACGCCCGCGTCGGTGCGTCGTTCACCCGGGCCGTCGTACCGGCTGACGCCGTACCCACCCGCATCGTCCCGGTCGCCCCCGTTGGGGCCCAGGACGTCACTTTCCGGAGCCAACCGTGCGCATCCTGCTGCTGTCCACCGCCGACACCGACCTGCTGGCCGCCCGCGCCAGCGGTGCCGACTACCGGTTGGCCAACCCCGCCCGAGTCACCGTCGAGGAGGTGCCCGCCCTGCTCGACGGGGTCGCCCTCGTCGTCGTACGCCTGCTCGGCGGTCGGCAGGCGTGGCCGGACGGCCTCGCCGCGGTGCTCGGCACCGGCGTGCCGACGGTCGTCCTCGGCGGCGAGGCACTGCCCGACGCGGAGCTGATGGCCATCTCCACCGTGCCGTCCGGGGTCGTCACCCAGGCGCTGGCGTACCTGGTCGAGGGCGGCCCGGACAACCTGGGGCAGTTGGCCAGGTTCCTCTCCGACACGGTGCTGCTCACCGGTGAGGGGTTCGCCCCGCCAGCGCCCACCCCGGCGTACGGCGTGCACGGCGAACACCCCGCCGACCCGGACCGGCCCACCGTGGGAATCGTCTTCTACCGGGCGCACGCCCTCGCCGGCAACACCGGCTTCGTCGACGTGCTCGCGGACGCGGTCCGCAACGCCGGAGGCAACCCGCTGCCGATCTTCTGCGGCTCGCTGCGGGGGCTGACCGCGGGCGCCGGCCCACTCGGGCTCTTCGCCCGCTGTGACGCGCTGCTCGTCACGGTGCTCGCCGCCGGCGGTGCGGTCGCCGCGGACGCCTCCGGTGGCGGCGACGAGGACGCCTGGGACGTCGGCGCCCTGGCCGCCCTGGACGTGCCGGTCATCCAGGCGCTCTGCCTCACCAGCACCCGCGCGCAGTGGGCCGACAGCGACGCCGGACTGTCCCCGTTGGACGCCGCCATGCAGGTCGCCATCCCCGAGTTCGACGGCCGGATCGTCACCGTGCCGTTCTCGTTCAAGCAGATCGACGCCGACGGGCTCTCGGTCTACGCCGCCGACGCCGAGCGGGCCGCCCGGGTCGCCGGGATCGCCGTGCGTCACGCCCGGCTGCGGTACGTGCCGCACGCCGACAAGCGGGTCGCCGTGGTGCTCAGCTCGTACCCCACCAAGCACTCCCGGGTCGGTAACGCCGTCGGGTTGGACACCCCGGCCTCGGCGGTCCGGCTGTTCGCCGCGCTGGCCGAGGCCGGCTACGACCTGGGTGACGCGCCACCGCCCGACGACGGCGACGCGCTGATCCACGCGCTGATCGCGGCCGGTGGCCACGACGTGGAGTGGCTCACCCCGGAGCAGTTGGCCGCCGCCGAGGCCCGGATACCGGGGCAGACGTACCGGCGCTGGTTCGACCAGGTCCCCGCCGAGCTGCGCGAGCGGATGCGGGAGCACTGGGGTGAGCCGCCGGGCGAGCTGTACACCGAGGGCGGCGACATCGTGCTCGCCGGGCTGCGCTTCGGCAACGTGGTGCTGCTGATCCAGCCGCCCCGCGGTTTCGGGGAGAACCCGATCGCCATCTACCACGACCCGGACCTGCCGCCCAGCCACCACTACCTGGCCGCGTACCGCTGGTTGACCGCGCCCGTCGCGGACGGCGGCTTCGGCGCGGACGCCGTGGTGCACCTGGGCAAGCACGGCACCCTGGAGTGGCTGCCCGGCAAGGGCCTCGGCCTGGCCGCCGACTGCGCGCCCGACGCCGTCCTCGGCGACCTGCCGCTGGTGTACCCGTTCATCGTCAACGACCCCGGCGAGGGCACCCAGGCCAAGCGGCGGGCGCACGCCGTGGTCGTCGACCACCTCGTCCCGCCGATGGCCCGCGCCGAGACCTACGGCGACCTGGCCAAACTGGAGCAACTGCTCGACGAGTACGCGACCGTGCAGGCCCTCGACCCGGCCAAGGTGCCCACCGTGCGGGCCCAGATCTGGGACCTGGTACGCGCCGCCGAACTGCACCACGACCTGCACGCCGAGGCGATGCCCGACGCGGACGACTTCGACGACTTCGTGCTGCACCTCGACGGGTACCTGTGCGAGGTCAAGGACGTGCAGATCCGCGACGGGCTGCACATCCTCGCCGACGCGCCCACCGGCGAGCCACGGGTCAACCTCGTCCTCGCGGTGCTGCGCGCCCCGCAGATCTGGGGCGGCGCCCGGGCCCTGCCCGGCCTGCGGCAGGCCCTCGCCGTCGCGTACTCCCTCGACGAGCAGGAACTGCTCGCGGCGCCGGGACAGCGACTGGCGCTGCCTGCGGCGCTGACCGACGTGGTGGACGGGCCGGCCGGCACCGCCGCCGACGCGATCGACCTCATCGAGGCCCTCGCGCGGCGGCTGGTTGTCGGCATGGAGACCCTGGACTGGGCCGTGGACGCGGTCGACGCCGTGGTGACCGAGGTGACCGGCCAGTCGATCCCGGACGTCGCCGCGGTGCTGCACTTCGCCGCCACCGAGCTGGTACCCCGACTGGACCGGACCACCGACGAGCTGACCCACACCCTCGGGGCGCTGGACGGGAGGTTCGTGCCGCCCGGCCCGTCCGGCTCACCCACCCGGGGTCTGGTCAACGTGCTGCCCACCGGCCGCAACTTCTACTCCGTCGACCCGAAGGCCATCCCCAGCCGCAACGCCTGGGACGTCGGGGTGGCACTCGCCGACTCGCTGTTGGCCCGGCACCTCGCCGACACCGGCGCGTACCCCCGCTCGGTGGGGTTGACCGTGTGGGGCACCAGCGCCATGCGGACGCAGGGCGACGACATCGCCGAGGTGCTCGCGCTGCTGGGCTGCCGGCCGGTGTGGGACGACCGGTCCCGGCGGGTCACCGGCATCGAGGTGGTGTCGACCGCCGAGCTGGGCCGGCCGCGTGTCGACGTCACCGTGCGCATCTCCGGCTTCTTCCGGGACGCGTTCCCGCACGTCGTGGCGCTGCTCGACGATGCCGTCCGGCGGGTGGCCGCCCTGGACGAGCCGGACGAGGAGAACTACCTGCGGGCGCACGTCGCCGCCGACCTCGCCGAGCACGGCGACGAGCGGCGGGCCACCGCCCGGATCTTCGGCTCCAAGCCCGGCGCGTACGGCGCGGGGCTGCTGCCCCTGATCGACGCCCGGACCTGGCGCAGCGACGCCGACCTGGCCGAGGTGTACGCGGTGTGGGGCGGCTACGCGTACGGCCGGGGCCTGGACGGGCGGGAGGCGCGCGCCGACATGGAGCGCTCGTTCTCCCGGATCGCGGTGGCGGTGAAGAACCAGGACACCCGTGAGCACGACATCGTCGACTCCGACGACTACTTCCAGTACCACGGCGGGATGGTGGCGATGGTCCGCCACCTCACCGGCACGTCACCGCAGGCGTACGTGGGTGACTCGGCGATGCCGCACGACGTGCGCACCCGCACCCTGGGTGAGGAGACCCGGCGGGTGTTCCGGGCCCGGGTGGTCAACCCGAAGTGGATCGCCGCGATGCGCCGGCACGGCTACAAGGGTGCCTTCGAGTTGGCGGCCACAGTGGACTACCTGTTCGGCTACGACGCCACCGCCGGCGTGGTCGACGACTGGATGTACGAGCACCTGGCCGCCGCGTACCTCTTCGACGAGACCACCCGGGAGTTCCTGGAGCAGTCCAACCCGTGGGCGTTGCGCGGCATCACCGAGCGGCTGTTGGAGGCCGCCGACCGGGGGCTGTGGGCCAAGCCGGAGCCGGCCACCCTCGACCGGCTGCGCGACACGTACCTGGCCAGCGAGGGCGACCTGGAGGACCGGGTGTGAGCGCGAGGAGTGAGCCGGTTTTGCGAGCCCCGCAGTCGCGAACGAAAGAAGGCGCAGTGACGATTTACCCGTTCAGTGCGGTGCTCGGCATGGCCGACATGCGACTGGCGTTGCTGCTCAACGCGGTCTCTCCGGCGATCGGCGGGGTGCTGGTCCGGGGCGAGAAGGGCACCGCCAAGTCCACCGCCGTGCGGGCGCTCGCCGCGCTGCTGCCCCCGGTGCGCCGGGTGGCCGGCTGCCGGTTCGGCTGCGACCCGGCCGAGCCCGACCCGGCCTGCCCGGACGGCCCGCACCCGGCCGACTCGGCCGCCGAGACCCGTCCGGCCCGTCTCGTCGAGCTGCCGGTGGGCGCCGCCGAGGACCGGGTGGTCGGCGCACTGGACCTGGAGAAGGCGATCGGCGAGGGGGTACGCGCCTTCGAGCCGGGTCTGCTCGCCGCCGCGCACCGGGGTGTGCTCTACGTCGACGAGGTCAACCTGCTGCACGACCACCTCGTCGACCTGCTGCTCGACGCGGCGGCGATGGGTCGTAGCCACGTCGAGCGGGAGGGCGTCTCGGTCAGCCACGCGGCCCGGTTCCTGCTGGTCGGCACGATGAACCCGGAGGAGGGTGAGCTGCGGCCGCAGCTTCTCGACCGGTTCGGGCTCACCGTGGAGGTGGGTGCCAGCCGGGACCCGGAGGTCCGGGTCGAGGTGGTCCGCCGCCGGCTGGCCGCCGACGCCGACCCGGTCGGCTTCGCGGCCCGCTGGGCCGACGCCGACGCGGAGATCGCCGGCCAGGTGGCCGCCGCTCGCCGCCGACTTCCCGGGGTACGACTCCCGGACGCCGCGTTGCGGCAGATCGCCGAGGTGTGCGCGGCGTTCGACGTGGACGGGATGCGGGCAGACATCGTCACCGCCCGGACCGCCCTCGCGCACGCCGCCTGGCACGGCCGGGACCGGGTCACCATCGACGACGTCCGGGTGGCCGCCCGCCTGGCCCTGCCGCACCGCCGCCGCCGCGATCCGTTCGACACCCCGGGGCTGGACGAGAAGCGCCTCGACGAGGCGTTGCAACGCGCCCAGGACGCCCACCCCGACGACCCGGACGACGCCGGCCCCGACGACCGTGGCCCCGACGGCGGTGGCCCGGCCGGTGACGGCGGCCCGAACGGCGGCGGCCCGACTGGCGGTGGCCCGACTGGCGGCGGCCGGCAGGGCGGCGGCGACGGCGTCGAGCAGGACGAACCCGGGTCGGCCGGGGACTCGGCGGCGCGTGACGGCGCTGACCCGGACGGACGCGCCGACGGCCCGGTCGGTGCCGACGGCTGGCCGCAGCGCCAGACCGGCGCCCGGGACGACGACGGGTGGCCGCAGCGCTCGGCGGACGACCGGGGCGGCGACGGCCCGAACGCGCGCCCGCGCGGCGGCCAGGAATCGGCGACAGGTGACGACGACCCGACCCGCAGTGGAGAGTCGCAGCCGGTGGCCGTACCCCGGGGTGGGTTGAAGGCGCGGGTACTCACCGCGCCCGGCCTGGGTGACGGGGTGCCGGGCCGACGGTCGCGGGCCCGCACCGGGCGGGGCCGCACCACCGGCGCCCGGGTGCCGGCGGGCCGGGTCGGCGCGCTGCACCTGCCGGCCACGATCCGCGCCGCCGCGCCACACCAGGCGGCGCGGGGCCGGCTCACCGGTCCGCTGCGACTGCGCCGGGACGACCTGCGCGAGGCGGTTCGCGAGGGGCGCGAGGGCAACCTGGTGCTGTTCGTGGTGGACGCGAGCGGCTCGATGGGCGCCCGGCAGCGGATGACCACCGTGAAGGACGCGGTGCTCGCCCTGCTCACCGACGCGTACCAGCGGCGGGACAAGGTCGCGGTCATCGCGTTCCGGGGTGCCGGCGCCCGGACCCTGCTGCCGGCGACCTCGTCGGTACTGGCCGCCTCGACCCGCCTGGCCGAGTTGCCCACCGGCGGGCGTACGCCGCTGGCCGAAGGGCTGCTCGCCGCCGCGGACCTGTTGCGGGTGGAACGCCTGCGCGACCCGAAGCGCCGCCCGCTGGTCCTCATCGTCACCGACGGCCGGGCCACCGCCGGCACCCGTCCGCTCGACCGGGCGGCCGCAGCGGCAGCGGTCCTGGCGGCGACCGGCGCCCCGTGCGTGGTCGTCGACTGCGAGTCCGGCCCCGTCCGCCTGCACCTGGCCGCCCGCCTGGCCACCCAGCTGAACGCCCCCCGAACCCCCCTGGAAGCCCTCACCCACCCCCGCGATCATGCACTTTCGGTCGCGGCATAAAGGGCGAAGTACGCAGATGACCAACAGAAACCGCAAGATCGCGGAAGAGATGGGCGCGGGAGTGCTCGCGGGACGGGGGACGGGCTGATGCCGCAGGGACAACCGAGCAACGTGCCCGCTGACGGGTTGACGACCCGGCAGCGGCGCCACCGGCCACTGCTGATCGTCCATACCGGACAGATGAAGGGGAAGTCGACGGCGGCCTTCGGGTTGGCGTTGCGGGCCTGGACGGCCGGTCTGCCGGTCGGGGTGTTCCAGTTCGTCAAGAGCGCCAAGTGGCGGGTGGGGGAGGAGAACGCGTTCCGGGCGCTCGGCGAGGTGCACGAGCGCACCGGCCAGGGCGCGCCGGTGGCCTGGCACAAGATGGGCGAGGGCTGGTCCTGGATCCAGCGCGGCGGCGACGCCGACCACGCCGCCGACGCCCTGGAGGGCTGGCGGCAGATCCAGCGTGACCTGGCCGCCGAGCGCTACGGGCTGTACGTGCTGGACGAGTTCACCTACCCGATGAAGTGGGGCTGGGTGGACGTCGACGAGGTGGTCGCCACGCTGGCCGACCGGCCCGGCTTCCAACACGTCGTGATCACCGGCCGGGACGCCGACCCGCGGCTGGTCGCCGCCGCTGATCTGGTCGCCGAGCTGACCAAGGTCAAGCACCCGATGGACGCCGGCCAGAAGGGCCAGAAGGGCATCGAGTGGTGAGCGCGCACTTGGCACTGCCCCGGGTGGTGGTCGCCGCCCCGGCCAGCGGCCACGGCAAGACGACTGTGGCCACCGGGCTGCTCGCCGCGCTGCGTCGTCGGGGCCTGACGGTCAGCCCGCACAAGGTCGGCCCCGACTACATCGACCCCGGCTACCACGCCCTCGCCGCCGGGCGACCCGGGCGCAACCTCGACCCGTTCCTGGTCGGGGCCGACCGGATCGCCGCCCTGCTGCGACACGGCGCGAGCGTCCCCACGCCCGCCGACATCGCCGTGGTCGAGGGCGTCATGGGCCTGCACGACGGCGCGGTGGGCCGCCGCGACTACGCCTCCACCGCGCACGTCGCCCGGCTGATCGAGGCGCCCGTGCTGCTGGTGTTGGACACCACCGCGCAGGGCCGGTCGGCCGCCGCGCTCACCCTCGGCATGGCCGCGTTCGACCCGGCGGTACGGATCGGCGGGGTGATCCTCAACCGGGTCGGCTCACCCCGGCACGAGGCGCTGCTGCGCGACGCCCTCGCCGAGGTGGGCGTACCGGTGCTCGGGGCGGTCACCCGCGCCGCCGAGGTGGCCGCGCCCGCCCGGCACCTCGGGTTGGTGCCGGTCGCCGAGCGGGCACCCGAATCCGTCGCGATCGTCACCGCGCTCGCCGAGCTGGTCGAGGCCACCGTGGACCTCGACGCCGTGCTCGACCTGGCCCGCACCGCCCCGCCGCTGACCACCCCGGCGTGGGACCCGGTCGCCGCCGTCGGCGGGCCGGCCGGTGTCGAGCGACCACGGGTCGCGCTCGCCGGTGGTCCGGCTTTCACCTTCTCGTACGCGGAGACCGCCGAACTGCTCGCCGCGGCCGGCGCGGACGTCGTCACCGTCGACCCGCTGCGCGACCCGGCGCTGCCCACCGGCACCCGGGCGGTGGTGATCGGCGGCGGCTTCCCCGAGGCGTACGCCCAGACGCTTGCCGACAACACCGCGCTCCGCGCCGAGCTGGCCGACTTCGACGGGCCGATCGTGGCCGAGTGCGCCGGGCTGCTCTACCTCGGGCGGTCCCTGGACGGCGTACCGATGTGCGGTCGGCTGGACCTGACCGCCCGGATGACCGACCGGCTCACCCTCGGCTACCGGGAGGCCCGGGCCGTCACCGGCTCCCCGGTGGCGCGTGCCGGCGAGGCGGTACGCGGCCACGAGTTCCACCGCACCACCACCGACCCCGGGCACGGCGAGGCGCCGGCGTGGCGCTGGAACGACGCCGAGCACGGCTTCGTCGCCGGGCGGGTGCACGCGTCCTACCTGCACACCCACTGGGCCGGTCACCCGGACGCGGCCCGCCGGCTGGTCGAGGCGTGCCGATGAGCGCCGACACGCAGCGCGCCCACGCGCGGCCGACCGCCGACGTGTCTCCCGCCGACGCCACGCTGACCGGCGTCGGTGTCGGGCCGGGTGACCCGGAACTGCTCACCGTCAAGGCCGTGCGGATCCTGCGCGAGGCCGACGTGGTCTTCGTACCCGTGATGGCGGACCGGGTCGCGCCCACCGCGACGGCCGGTGCGACGCCGCCGGGCGCGGAGGCCGGGCGGGCCGAGGCGACCGTCCGGGAGTACGTGCCGGCGGACCGGCTGCGCCGGCTGCCGTTCGCTCTCGACGACCGGGGTGGGGTGACCGCGCGCCGGGCGGCGGCCTGGGACGACGCCGCCCGGGTGGTGGTCGAGGCGATCGACGCGGGCGCGCGGTCGCTGACGTTCGCCACCATCGGCGACCCCAACGTCTACTCCACCTTCGGGTACCTGGCCCAGAGCGTCCGCGCGCTGCGCCCGGCGGTGCGGGTGGCGACCGTGCCCGGCGTCACCGCCATGCAGGAGCTGGCGGCCCGCAGCGGCACCCCGCTCTGCGAGGGACGCGAACCGCTCACCCTGCTGCCGGCCACCGCCGGCCTGGCGCTCTTCGCCGACGCCCTCGCCGGGCCGGGCACCGTGGTCGCCTACAAGGGCTGGCGGCGGCACCCGGAACTGCTCGCCGAGCTACGCCGGCAGGGTCGCCTCGCCGACGCCGTGCTCGGCCGCAGCCTGGGGTTACCCGGTGAACGGATCGGGCCGGTCGACGACACCGAGCACGACCTGCCGTATTTGTCGACGCTGCTGGTTCCGGCCCGCCGCGAGCACCGAGGAGGAAAGCTGTGACCAGCGACGGCAAGGTGTGGTTCGTCGGCGCCGGCCCGGGGGCGGCGGACCTGCTGACCCTGCGGGCCGCCCGGGTCATCGCCGAGGCGGACATCGTGATCTGGGCGGCCAGCCTGGTGCACGCCGACGTGCTCGACCACGCCCGCCCCGGCGCGGAGATCGTCGACTCGTCGCAGCTGCCCATCGAGGGTGTGCTGCCGCTCTACCGGCGCGCCGCCGAGCAGGGGCTGACCGTGGCCCGGATCCACTCCGGAGACCCGGCGCTGTGGGGCGCGGTGCAGGAACAGCTGGACCTGTGCCGGGCGCTCGACCTGGCCGTCGAGATCGTGCCCGGGGTGTCCTCGTTCACCGCCGTCGCGGCGATCGTCGGACGGGAGCTGACCGTGCCCGAGGTGGCCCAGTCGGTGATCCTCACCCGCCTCGAAGGCGGCAAGACCCCGATGCCGCCCGGTGAGCGGGTCCGCGACTTCGCCCGACACGGCACCACAATGGCGCTGTTCCTATCCGCCGCCCGCTCCGGGCAGGTCCAGGCCGAGCTACTGGCCGGCGGCTACCCGGAGGACACCCCGGCCGTGGTGGCGTACCAGGCCACCTGGCCCGACGAACTGGTGGTGCGCTGCACGGTCGGCACCCTGGAGGCGACGGTCAAGCAGCACAAGCTGTGGAAGCACACCCTGTTCCTGGTCGGGCCGGCCCTCGCCGCCGAGGGCACCCGCTCGCACCTCTACCACCCCGGGCACTTCCACACCTTCCGTCGGGCCGAGCCGGCCGCCCGCGCCGAGCTGCGCCGCCAGGCCAGCGCCCGCACCGGGGGGACAGCCACACCATGACGTACGCCGAGCCGCCGCTGCGCGAGCCGGACCTGCCGCGTACCGCGAAGGTCCGGCCCACCGCGCTGCGCACCGGCTGGACCACCGGCGCGTGCGCGACGGCGGCGGCCAAGGCCGCGGTCACCGCGCTGGTCACCGGCAGCACACAGCAGGAGGTGGAGATCGGCCTGCCCGCCGGACGCCGGGTGCGCTTCCCGGTGGAACGCTGCGAGGTGACAGGCAGCCCGCCGGTGCGCGCCGAGGCGGTGGTGGTCAAGGACGCCGGGGACGACCCGGACGTCACCCACGGCGCCGAGCTGACCGCCACCGTGGACTGGACCGACGCCCCCGGCCTGCGGCTCGCCGGCGGTGCCGGCGTCGGCACGGTCACCAAGCCGGGCCTCGGGCTCGCGGTCGGCGGCCCGGCGATCAACGACACCCCCCGCCGGATGATCGGCGAGGCGGTCGCGGAGGTGGTCGACCTCAGCGAGGTCGGAGTCCGGGTGGTGATCAGCGTGCCCAGGGGCGAGATCATGGCCCGCAAGACCACCAACCGTCGACTCGGCATCCTCGGCGGGATCTCGATCCTCGGCACCACCGGGATCGTCCGCCCCTTCTCCACCGCGTCGTGGCGGGCCAGCGTCGTGCAGGCCGTGCACGTGATGGCCGCCCAGGGCGAGCGGACCGTGGTGCTCTGCACCGGCGGGCGTACCGAGCGGGCCGCCCGCGCGCTCCTGCCCGACCTGCCCGAGGTCTGCTTCGTCGAGGTCGGCGACTTCACCGGAGCGGCCGTGACCGCCGCCGTGGGTGACGCGATGACCGGGGTGGTCTTCGTCGGCATGGCCGGCAAGCTCGCCAAACTCGCGGCCGGCATCCTGATGACCCACTACACCCGCTCCAAGGTGGACCTCTCCCTGCTCGGCGCCGTGACCGCCGAGGCCGGCGGTGACCCGTCGCTGGTCGCCGCCGTGACCGAGGCGAACACCGGACGGCACGCGTACGAGCTGTGGGAGGCCGCCGGGCTGCTGGCACCGGCCGGGGACCTGCTCTGTCAGCGGGTCCGTCAGGTGCTGCGGCGATTCGCCGGGCCGACGGTCACCGTGGACGTGGCGATGGTCGACTTCGCCGGAGCACACGTCGTCGCCTCGTCCGGCCGGTGGCCCCGGTGACGCCGGTGGAGTCGGGTGCCTCGGTGACGCCGATGAGCCCCGTGACCGTGGTCGGCCTGGACGCGGCGGGCGCGCCGCCGCACCCCGCGCTCGCACCGGTGCTGGCCACCGCCGGGCTGGTGGTCGGGGCCGCCCGGCACCTGGCCGCGGTGCCCGTACCGGCCGGCGCGGACACCATCACCCTCGGGCCGCTCGCCCCCGCCCTGCACCGCCTCGCCGAGGCCGTTGACGCCGGGGTGCCGGCCGTGGTGCTGGCCAGCGGTGATCCCGGCCTGTTCGGCATCGTCCGGCGGCTGCGCGCGGCCGGGCTGCCGCTGCGGGTGGTGCCGGCGGTGTCCAGTGTGGCCGCCGCGTTCGCCCGCGCCGGGCTGCCCTGGGACGGCGCCGCCGTGGTCACCGCGCACGGGCGCGACCCAAGAGCAGCCCTGAACGCCTGCCGGGCGCTGCCGCTGGTCGCGGTGCTCACCGCGCCCGGCGCCGGCGCGGCCGAGCTGGGCGCCGGCCTGATCGGCTGGTCCCGCCGCCTGCTGGTCGCCGAGCACCTGGGCACCGCCGACGAACGGGTTCGCGCGGTGACCCCCGAACAGGCCGCCGCCGAGACCTGGGCCGACCCGCACGTCCTGCTCAGCCTCGCCGACGCCGCGCCCGCCGGGCCCGCGGACGCCGCGACCGGTCTGGGCAGGGCCGGCGGCATGCGCGCCGACAACCAGCCCGCCGCCGCGCCGGCCGGCGGCTGGGCGCTGCCGGAGGACCGGTACGCCCACCGCGACTCCATGATCACGAAGTCGGAGGTGCGCGCCCTCGTCGTCGCCCGGCTGCGTCCCCGACTGGGCCGGCTGGTCTGGGACGTCGGCGCGGGCAGCGGCTCGGTCGGCATCGAGTGCGCGCTGCTCGGCGCGGCAGTCCTCGCCGTCGAACAGGACCCCGAGGCCGGCGCGACCATCCGGGCCAACGCCGCCGCGCACGCCGTGCACGTCCGGCTGGTCACCGGCCGGGCCCCGGCGGCGCTGGCCGACCTCCCCGAGCCCGACGCGGTGTTCGTCGGCGGTGGCGGCGTCGACGTCCTCACCGCCGTGGTGGCCCGCCGACCCGAGCGGGTGGTGCTCACCCTGGCCGCACTGGACCGGGTCGCACCGGCCGTGGGTCTGCTGCGCGCCGCCGGCTACACGGTCGAGGGCAGCCAGCTCTCCGCCGCCCGCCTCGCCGACCTGCCCGGCGGGTCGATCCGCCTCGCGGCCACCAACCCGGTGGTCGTCCTCACCGGGGAGCGCCAGTGACCGACCAGAACCCGCCCGCCCGGATCGGCCTGGTGGCGGCCACCGCCGCCGGCCGCCGGCACGCCGACACCCTGGCCGCCGCATGGCCGCACGCCCGGCTGGTCGAGGGGGAGACCGTCGCCGACGCGCTGCGGACCGCCTGGGCCGGGTGTGACGCGGTGATCGCGTTCCTGGCCGCCGGGGCGGTGGTGCGGATCGTCGCGCCGCTGCTCGACGACAAGCGCACCGACCCGGCGGTGGTGGTCGTCGACGAGGCGGCCCGGCACGCCGTGGCACTGCTCGGTGGGCACGCCGGTGGGGGCAACGCCCTCGCCGAGCGGGTCGCCGCCCTGCTGGACGCCCGACCGGTGATCACCACCGCCACCGACGCGGTCGACCTGCCAGGGCTGGACACCCTCGGCTGGCCGGTCCAGGGCGCGGTTGCCGCAGTGTCCCGGGCCATCCTGGACGGCGAGCCGGTCCGGCTGATCGCCGACGCCGACTGGCCACTGCCCGCCCTGCCCCCGAACGTGCGCGCCGCCGCCGAGGACTCGACGGACGACGGGTACCGACTGCTGGTGACCGACCGGGTCGTGTCACCCGACGAGCGGACCGCCGTGCTGCGGCCGCCGTCGCTTGTCGCCGGCGTCGGGGCGAGTCGGGGCGTACCCGCCGCCGAGGTGGCGGAGCTGCTGCACCGGGTGCTGGCCGAGGCCGGCCTCGACCCGGCGAGCCTGCGCTGCCTGGCCACCGCCGACATCAAGGCCGACGAGGCGGGCATCCGCAGCACCGTCGACGCGCTCGGCGTACCCCTGGTGACCTGGCCGGCGGCGCGGCTGGCGGCGGTCGACGTGCCGCACCCCAGCGAGGTGGTCCGCGCCGCGGTCGGCACGCCGAGCGTGGCGGAGGCCGCGGCCCTGCTCGGCCCGGACGGCCGGGCCGACGACGCGACGCTGCTGGTGGGGAAGACCGCGACGGCGATGGCCACGGTGGCGGTGGCCCGGCACGCGCCACGCGGCCGGCTGGCCGTCGTCGGCCTCGGGCCGGGCGCCGCCGACCTGCGCACCCCCCGCGCGGTGGCCGAGCTGCGTCGCGCCGCCGTGGTGGTCGGCCTGGACCAGTACCTGGAGCAGGTCCGCGACGTGCTCCGCCCGGGAACGCGGGTGCTCTCCAGCGGGCTGGGCGCGGAGGAGGCGCGGGCACGCGCCGCCGTCGCCGAGGCCGCCGCCGGCCGGGCGGTCGCGCTGATCGGTTCCGGCGACGCCGGGGTGTACGCGATGGCCAGCCCCGCCCTGGAGTACGCCGACGAGCGGATCGACGTGGTGGGCGTGCCCGGCGTCACCGCCGCCCTCGCTGCCGGGGCGCTGCTCGGCGCGCCGCTCGGCCACGACCACGCCTACCTGAGCCTGTCCGATCTGCACACCCCGTGGGACGTCATCGAACGGCGGGTGACCGCCGCCGCCGAGGGTGACTTCGTGACGCTCTTCTACAACCCGCGCAGCCGGGCCCGCGACTGGCAGCTCGGCAAGGCGCTCGGCATCCTCGCCGCGCACCGACCACCGGACACCCCGGTGGGCGTGGTGCGCAACGCCAGCCGCCCCGGCGAACGGGTGCACCTCGCGACCCTGGCCACGCTCGACCCGGCCATCGTCGACATGTACAGCGTCGTGGTCGTCGGCAGCAGCGACACCCGGCTGGTCGCCGGCCGGATGGTCACACCCCGGGGGTATCGGTGGCGCTCGTGACGATCGACGCGTGCCAGGGCTGCGGCGCCTGCCTGCTCACCTGCCCCACGCACGCGATCCGCCCGGTCGCCGGTGGCCTCACGGTCCGCGCCGACCGGTGCACCGGCTGCCTGGAGTGCCTGGAGATCTGCCCGGTCGACGCGATCCGCGTCGTCGAGCCCGACGCGGTTGGAGGAACCCGATGAGCCGGGTGGTGCACCCCATCGAGGTCGAGTCGTACCGCATCCTGCGCGAGCGCGTCGACCTGTCGTACCTGCCGCCGCTGAGCCGAGCGGTGACCGAGCGGGTGGTGCACGCCAGCGCCGACCTCGCGTACGTTGACGAGCTGGTGTGCGACGAGGCGGCCCTGGAGTCGGGGCTGGCCGCGTTGTGCGCCGGGGCGCCGGTGGTCACCGACGTGGCGATGGTCGCCGCCGGCATCACCCGGGCCGGCCTGGAACTGGTCTGCCCGGTCGCCGAGCCGGCCGCCGCCGTCCTGGCCCGCTCGGCCGGCATCACCCGCTCGGCGGCGGCCGTCCGGATCGCCCTTGAACGGGTCGGGCCCGGGGCGGTCTGGGTGGTCGGCTGCGCGCCCACCGCGCTCGTCGAACTGCTCACCCTGGACGCCGCACCGGCGCTCGTCGTCGGCCTGCCGGTCGGCTTCGTGGGCGCCGCCGAGTCGAAGGCGGCGCTGCGGGCCAGCGGCCTGCCCGCCGTGTCCAACGTGGGGGAGAAGGGTGGCTCGGCGGTCGCCGCCGCCGCCCTCAACGCCCTGCTCTACGTCGAGGAGAAGTCATGACCGGGTTGGTCATCGTCGGGCACGGTACGCGCAGCGCGGCCGGGGTCGAGCAGTTCGCCGCTCTCGTCGAGCGGGTCCGCGGTCGCGGTGCCATCGGGGACGTCGAGGGCGGCTTCATCGAGCTGTCCCGCCCACCGCTGACCGACGCGGTCGGCGCGCTCGTCGCCCGCGGGCACCGGGCACTGGTGGCGCTGCCGCTGGTGCTCACCGGCGCCGGCCACGGCAAGGGCGACATCCCGGCCGCGATGGCCCGGGAACAGCAGCGCCACCCCGGGCTGGGCTACCGCTACGGCCGCCCGCTCGGCCCGCACCCGCTGCTGCACGAAGCCCTCGAACAACGCATCGACGCGGCCCTGGCCGGTGCCGACCGGGCCGACACGTGGGTGGCGTTGATCGGGCGGGGGTCCACCGACCCGGACGCCAACGCCGAGGTCGCCAAGGTCGCCCGGCTGCTCTGGGAGGGGCGCGGCTACGCGGGCGTGGAGCCGGGGTTCATCTCCCTGGCGCAACCGTCGGTGCCGGCCGTGCTGGAGCGGTTGCGCCGCCTCGGCGCGCGGCGGATCGTGGTGGCACCGTACTTCCTGTTCGCCGGGGTGCTGCCCGATCGGATCGTCGCCCAGTCGGCGGAGTTCGCCGCCGCCCACCCCGACCTGGACGTCCGCGTCGCCGAGGTGATCGGCGACTGTGACGCCCTCGCCGACCTCGTTCTCGAGCGGTACGCGGAGGCGCTGGGCGGGGACATCCGGATGAACTGCGACACCTGCGCGTACCGGGTGTTGATGCCCGGGTTCGCCGACAAGGTGGGTCGTCCGCAACGCCCGCACGACCACCCCGACGACCCGGTCGGCCACCACCACGGGCACGACCACGCACACCACGACCACGACCACGACCACGGTTCGGTCGCCGTGGTCGGCGGCGGGCCGGGGCCCGACGACCTGATCACGGTACGCGGAAAGGCGCTGCTCGACGCGGCGGACGTCGTGGTGGTCGACCGACTCGCCCCGCAGGGGCTGCTCGCCGGGCTGCGCCCCGACGTGCTGGTGGTCGACGCCGCGAAGGTGCCCCGTGGCCCGTCGATGGCCCAGGAGGCGATCAACGAGGCCCTCGTGTCACACGCCCGCGCCGGTCGCCGGGTGGTCCGGCTCAAGGGCGGCGACCCGTACGTCTTCGGGCGCGGCCACGAGGAGGTACAGGCGTGTGCGGCGGCCGGCGTGCCGGTGACGGTGGTCCCCGGGGTGAGCAGCGCGCTCGCCGCACCGGCGCTCGCCGGCGTGCCGGTGACGCACCGGGGCGTGGCGCACGACGTCACCGTGGTGTCCGGGCACCTGCCGCCCGGGCACCCCGACTCGCTCGTCGACTGGGCGGCGTTGGCCCGGGCCCGGGGCACCGTCGTGCTGCTGATGGCCGTCGACACCATCGCCAAGATCGCGTCCGTGCTGATCGAGCACGGTCGCGCCCCGGAGACCCCGGTGCTGGCGGTGCAGGACGCCGGGCTGCCCGACCAGCGGTCGGTGCCAGCCCGGCTGGACGAGATCGGCGCCGTCGCCGCCCGGGAGGGCGTCGCCCCACCCGCTGTCTTCGTCCTCGGCCCGGTGGTGGCCCTCACCACCACCGGACCGACGGGATGACGACTACTCGCTGCGGGCGGTCTCCGGCCCGGTGATGCGTTCCAGCAGCGGCAGGGTGGAGGCGATGACGCCGAGGCAGGCCGCCAACCCGACGACCACGATCACGTAGAAGCCGGGATGCGGCGCGACGAGCGTGTAGTCCATCTGCGCCCGCAGGAACAGGTGGGCGGCGAGCAGGCCCATGCCGATGGCGACGGCGGCGACGGCGAGCATCGGTACGGCGCTCTCCAGCGCCACCACCCGGCGCAGGACCCGCACCGGCGCGCCGCTGAGACGCAGCAGGCTGAACGGACGTCGGCGTTCGGTGAGACCACCGATGACGCTGACCGCGAGGCTGCACCCGCCGAGCGCGAGGCTGGCCACGATGATGACGTTGGCCAGTTGTTCCCAGCCGCGCAGCGTGTCGGCGAAGTCCGACTCGAAGTCGCCGGGCACGTTCGGCCCGACCCAGAAGGTCGGGAAGGCGACCTCCAGTACGGTGCGGGTGCGCTCGATGGCCGTGGCGGAGCCGTCCGTGCCGACGACCATCGACACCACCGGCAGCCGCTGGAGTTCGTCGAGGGTGAGCGACGCGGCGGGCCAGACCGTCGCGGGCGACGCCGACTCCCGCCAGCGGCTGAGGCCCAACGGCACCTCGGCGACGCTCGCGCCGTCGGCGCACCGGCCGTACGCGCTCGGGAGGTCGGTACACGCGATCACCCCGGCTTCGCCGCCGGTCATCATGTCGGGGTTCTCCCGGATGGCGGTCGCGGAGCGCACCCCCGTGATCGCACGAAGCTCGGCGAAGAGGCTGTCGGGCACCGACGGGGCCTTCTCGTCGAAGACGGTGGTCACCGTGCCCGCGTCGGTCGAGCCGATCGGCGACGGGCCGCGGTTGGCGACGATCGTGGTGATCACGCCGACGGCCACGCTCGTGACGAAGAGCGCGAGCATGATGCCGCTGATCGCCCGGAAGCCGGCCTTCGGGTTGTCGGCGAGGCGTCGCGCGGCGATGAGCGTGGCCGGGCGGTTGGCGTGTCGGGCCATCACCCGCGCGCCGACCATCGTCAACCAGGGGCCGGCGAAGACCAGGCCAGCCATGACGAGCAGAAGGGTCGGTAGGAACAACGCGGTCTGACCGTCGGACGTCTCGGGTCGGTAGCCGAGGGCGAAGAACAGCACGGCGACGCCGAGCACCATCGGGATCAGCCGGTACGCGCGCGGTGCGCGAGGGGTGACCCGCCGGGTGACGCCCAGCGGCGAGATCCGTACCCGGCGCAGCGAGACCTGGGCCGCCAGCGCCGCGCCGGCCGGGACGCCGAGTGCCACCAGCAGGACGTCCAGCACGCCGAGGGACATGTCGGTGGGGAAGAACGGCATGCCGGTGAACGGGATGCCCGCGAGCGGGTCGCGGAAGGCGTAGAACAGGCCGAAGCCGACGGCGGTGCCGGCGACGGCGGCGGCGGCCGCCTCCACCGCGGCGACCAGCGAGATCTGCCGTGGTGTCGCGCCGACCAGGCGCATCGCGGCGAAGCGCTGCTCCCGACGGGCGGCGCTGAGCCGGGTGGCGGTGCCGATGAAGATCAGCACCGGGAAGAGCAGCCCACCGGCGATCACGCCCAGGATGAGGTTCACCGTCGTCTCGGGCAGCGCGGGGGCGTCGCCGACCCTGGTGACCTGCTGCGCGTTGGGCAGTTTCGCGACCTCCTCGGGGGTGCCGCCGGCGATCACGAGCAGGGTGTCCGGCGAGGTCAGCGCTGCCGGGCCAACGGTGCCGAGGTCACGTCCCGGGTAGCGGTCGCCCAGCTGGTCGGCCGGGTGGGCGGCCAGCAGTTGGCGGAACGCGGGCGAGGCGTAGTACTCACCGGGACCCGGGGTGGTCGGGATGCCGACCGGGGTGGGCGCGGTCGAGCCCGTCGCGGCGACGTCGATCCGGATGATCTGCTCACCGTGGAAGTAGTCCTGCCGGTTCGACCACCACAGCGGGTCGGCGTCGGCGGTCGACGGGTTGGGATACATCGACGCGTACCGGGTGAGCTGGGCGTTGACCGCGTTGACCCCGGCGAGGGTGGTCAGCAGCAGCCCGCTGCCGACCGCGACGGCGGCGGCGATGACGACCAGGCGGGTGAGCGCCTCACGGCCGCCGGCCACGGCGAGGCGGAGCGCGAAGCGGATCACGAGGCGATCCGGTCCGGCGCGTTCACGCGCCCGTCGCGGACCATGACCTCGCGGTCGGCGTACGCCGCGATCCTCGGCTCGTGGGTCACCAGGATGACAGTGGTGCCCTGCTCGCGGGCGGCGCCGACCAGCAGGTCCATGACCTGCTCGCCGGTGAGCGAGTCGAGCGCGCCGGTCGGCTCGTCGGCGAAGAGCACCTGCGGCTCGGCGACCAGGCCGCGGGCCAGGGCCACGCGTTGCGCCTGCCCGCCGGAGAGCTCACCCGAGCGCCGCTGCTCCAGGCCGTCCAGGCCGAGGCGCGCGAACCAGTCGTACGCCTTCGGCAGCGCCTGCTTTCGGCGTACGCCGCTGAGCAGCAGTGGCAGCGCGACGTTCTCCACCGCGGTCAGCTCGGGGACGAGTTGACCGAACTGGAACACGAAACCGAACCGGTCCCGGCGCAGGCTGCTGCGCTCGGTCTCGGCCATGGCGTGCACTCCGGCCCCGTCGAAGAGGATCTCGCCGGAGTCGGGCACCAGGATGCCGGCCAGGCAGTGCAACAGGGTGGACTTGCCCGAGCCGCTGGGGCCCATGACGGCGAGGATCTCGCCCGCCTCGACGGCGACGCTGGCGCCGCGCAGGGCGGGGGTCTGACCGAAGGAGAACTCCACGTCGCGCGCTTCGATCACGACGCTCACGGCCGCACCTCTTTCCGCAGGGCGTCCAGTCGGGCGCCGGTCATCTCGATCCACCGGAGGTCCGCCTCCAGGTGGTAGAGGCCGTGGTCGGCCAGCAGCGCGTCGACCAGGCTGCCGGCGCGCTTGATCTCGGTGAGCTCCCGCATCCGGTGCAGGTGCGCGCTGCGCTGGGTGTCGAGGTATTCGGCGGCCGGCCGGTCCAGCATCAGCGCGAGCACGACCTTGGCGAAGAGCACCGTCTGCAGGTGCGGCTCCGGGTCGACCGGTTGGGTCAGCCACTGCTCGACCTCGGTCGCGCCGACGTCGGTGATGATGTAGCGCTTGCGGTCGGGGCCGGCGCCGGGGGCGACGTCGCTGATCACCACCTTGCCGTCGCGGGCCAGTCGGCTGAGGGTGGAGTAGACCTGGCCGAACGGCAGTGGCTTGCCTCGGCCGAAGAAGGCGTCGTAGTCGCGCTTCAGGTCGTAACCGTGGCTGGGCTCCCGTTCGAGGAGGCCGAGAAGGGTCAGTGGCACGCTCATGCCAGCAGACTACACTGAGGGTATACCTCGCGTATATACCTTCGGTGTATTGCTGACTGGCGCCTGGTCCGGGCGCTGGTGTCGATGGAAATGGGTGCGGCCTGGCGGGTGCGCGCTCAGCCGGTCAGGGCTCGGGCCAGGGCGTAGCCGGCGCTGGCCGCGACGAGCCCGGCGGCCACGCTGCCCACCACGTTGGCCAGCGCGAGGAGCCGCCGGCCACCCCGGGCCAGCCGCAGCGTCTCGTAGCTGAAGGTGGAGTAGGTGGTCAGCGCCCCGCAGAACCCGGTGCCGACCAACGCGCTTGCCGCCGGGCCGGCCGGCCACCCGATCAGGACGCCGAGCAGCAGCGATCCGGCCACGTTGACGAGCAAGGTGCCCCAGGGGAACGGTGAGCCGTGCCGGGACTGCACGGCCCGGTCGGTGAGGTAGCGCAGCGGCGCGCCGACGGCCGCGCCCAGGGCGATGAGCAGGACGGTCATCGGGTCGCCCGCCGCAGTAGCCCGGCGGTGACGGCGTCGCCCAGGGCGACCGCGACGAGCGCCCCGAGCACCGTCGCGGCGAGGTACGCCAGTGCGGTGCCCGGTGCGCCCACGACGAACGCCTGCTGGACGTCGACCGCGTAGGTGGAGAAGGTGGTGAACCCGCCGAGCACCCCGACCCCGAGGAACGGGCGAGCCAGCGGATGCCCGCCGTCGAGGTGCCCGAGCACCGCCATCAGCACGCCGATCAGCAGGCAACCGGACGTGTTGATGGCGAACGTGGCCCACGGAAAGCCGGTCGGTGGGTGCGGCACGGCATGTTGCAGGCTGGCCCGGGCCAGCGCGCCGAGCACCCCGCCGGCCGCGATCGCGGCGAGAACCGTCGCGGGGCGCGCGGTCAGCTCGCGGCGGTCGGTGGGGACGCGCAGGTCGACGTCGGGGTCGGTACGCGGCTCGAACGGCTCTGGCACGGCTCCTCAGCGTAGTGCCGGCGCCAGCGGCGTCACCGCACTGCCGCGACGGCGGCGTCCGGGCCGCCTCGCCAGACCGTGCCGACCTCGCTGAACCCGGCCGCGGTCAGTGCGGCCAGGTGCCAGGAGACCGGCGGGTTCCACTCGGGGCTGTGCCCGGTCGGGTAGATCGCGTGTCGCTGGGCGACCAGCGGGGCGAGGGCCGGGTCGGCGCCGGCCCGCTCCCACCAGTCCGACCAGGACAGCACCGAGCCGGCGGTGTATCGGGCGTTGCGCCGGTCCCGGGCCCGGTCCATCAGCCGTTTGGTCAGCTCCGGCAGGGTGTCGTCGATCATGTGGTCGGCGTTGACGAAGACGCCGCCCGGTCGCAGCACGTCGCGCAGTTCGGCGTAGAGCTGCCCGAGCCGGTCGGCCGACAGCCAGTGCAGGGCGGTGGCGGTGAGCACGGCGTCGTACTCCTGGTGGGGGAGCGTGGAGCGCCACTCGGGGGTGCCGAGGTCGGCCGTGATGATGGTGGCCCGGTCGGCCAGCGAGGCGTCGGCGATGGCGAGCAGCGCCGGGTCGAGGTCGATCAGTGTCGTCTCCGCGGCGGGGAAGCGCGCCAGCGTTCGCAGCGAGATGGTGCCGGTGCCGCCGGCCAGGTCGAGCACGCGCGGTGGCCGGCCGTCGAGGACCGCGTCGACGGTGTCGAGCATGGCGGTGAACCGGTGTTCCCGGTCCGGGAGGTAGGCCTCCTGCTGACGGTCCCAGCTCTCCTGCCAGGCCCAGGGATCCACGATGTAAGGACTCATGGCGATCAGGCTAGTTACGGTACGAGGGCGCTGGCCAGACCTTGTTGCACATCTTTTGCAATTGCGGGAGGATGGCAGGGCGATGATCAGAGCGACGCCGGGCCGGGCATCCGCCCGGCCCGGCGCCCCTCCTGCGGGCCGGGTCAGACCGTGGTGTCCACCAGGCTCGTGTCGGCCCGGGCCGGTTCGTCGCGCCGGGCCAGCCGCAGCGCGCCGAGGAGTACGCCCAGACCGATGAGGGTGAGTGCGGCGCCGGCCCAGATCGGCGAGGTGTAGCCGAGCCCGGCGGCGATTGTCACCCCGCCGATCCACGCGCCCAACGCGTTGCCGAGGTTGAACGCGGCGATGTTCGCGCCGGACGCCAGGGTCGGCGCCTGGTGGGCGTACCGCATGATCCGCATCTGCAGGGGCGGCACGGTGGCAAAGCCGAACCCGCCCATCAGCACCAGCGCGACGATGGTCAGCACCGGGTTGGTGGCGGTCAGCGCGAAGCCGACGAGCACCACGGTGAGCACCGCCAAGACGGTGACCAGGGTGCGCGACAGCGACCTGTCCGCCGCCCGACCGCCGAGCAGATTGCCCGCGAAGAGCCCGACCCCGAAGAGGACGAGCAGCCACGGCACGGTGCTGGTGGCGAAGCCGCTGACCTCGGTGAGCGTGTAGGCGATGTAGGTGAACGCGCCGAACATCCCGCCGAAGCCCAGGACGGTGATCACCAGGGAGAGCCAGACCTGCGGGTGGGTGAAGGCCCGCAACTCGCCGCGCAGCCCACCGGCTGGACGGTCGGCGTTGGCGGTGTCGCCCGCCGGGATAAGCAGGGCCAACCCGACCAGGGCGACCACCCCGATGGCGGTGATCGCCCAGAACGTCGACCGCCAGCCGAAGTGCTGCCCGAGGAAGGTCCCGAACGGCACCCCGAGCACGTTCGCGATGGTCAGGCCGGCGAACATCATGGCGATGGCGCCCGCCCGGCGGGCCGGTGCGACCAGGCCGGCGGCGACCACGGCGCCGATGCCGAAGAACGCGCCGTGGCAGAGCGCGGCGACGATCCGGCCGACCATCATCACGGCGTAGTCGCCGGCGACGGCGGAGAGCAGGTTGCCGATGATGAAGAGCACCATCAGGCCGAGCAGTACCGGCTTGCGCGGCAGTCGGGTGACCGCCGCGGTGAGGGCGACGCCGCCGACGGCCACGCTGAGCGCGTAGCCGGAGATCAACCAGCCGGCCACCGGCTCGGTGACCGCGAAGTCGGCGGCCACCTCGGGCAACAACCCCATGATCACGAATTCGGTGAGCCCGATGCCGAAGGCGCCGATGGCCAGCGCGATCAGGCCGGGCGGGAGGGACGTGTGGCGTACGGACATGGTCTTCCCATCCGGAGGAGGCAGATATGCGGCGCATGCAACTACACGCGGAAGCAACGAAATACTTGCACGCGCTTTATATCGGCGCAAGCGTGGTAGCCTGGGGACCGTTCAGATCACACCCAGGAGGCCGGCATGGGCATCGCCGACGACGCGGTCGAGATCCGCGCGCAGGGCTGGCGCACCCTCGCCGCCCTGCACGGGCTGATCGAGACGTCCCTGGAGCGGGCCCTGCAGGCCGGCCACGACCTCTCCGTCGTCGAATACACGGTGCTCGACGCGCTCTCCCGGCAGGACGGCTGGCACATGCGGATGAGCCAGCTCGCCCGCGCCGCCGCGCTCTCCGGCAGCGCCACCACCCGGCTGGTCACCCGCCTCGAACAGCGGGGGCTGCTCACCCGCATCCTCTGCGCCGACGACCGGCGCGGCATCTACACCGAGCTGACCCCGGCCGGCTCCGAGCTGCTCGCCCAGACCCGACCGACCCACGACCGGGTGCTCACCGACGCGCTCGCCCAGGCCGAGGCCACCCCCGAGCTGGCACCGCTGGTCGACGCCCTGCACCGGCTGCCGGCCGCCCGCTGACCACCCGCCGGCCCGGGCGACGGCGGGCGTACGGTACCCGCAGCCCCACCGGGACCGCCGCGCCAAGGAGGCAGCCGATGCAGGACCGCACCCCTCGTCCGGAGGAGCTGGAGCCGATCGAGCGCGCCGGCATCGACGAGCTGCGCGCCCTGCAACGTGACCGACTGCGCTGGTCGTTGCGGCACGCGTACGACAACGTGCCGCACTACCGGCGGGCGTTCGACGCCGCCGGCGTGCACCCCGACGACTGCCGGGACCTCGACGACCTGGCGCGTTTCCCGTTCACCGGCAAGGCGGAGCTGCGGGAGAACTACCCGTTCGGCATGTTCGCCGTACCCCGGGAGCGGGTCGCCCGCCTGCACGCCTCCTCCGGCACCACCGGCCGGCCGACGGTGGTCGGCTACACCCGCGACGACCTGCGTACCTGGGCGCGGCTGATGGCCCGGTCGATCCGTGCCTCCGGCGGTCGTCCCGGCGACCGGGTGCACGTCGCGTACGGCTACGGGCTCTTCACCGGCGGCCTGGGCGCGCACTACGGGGCCGAGGAGCTGGGCTGCACGGTCATCCCGGTCTCCGGTGGCATGACCGAGCGCCAGGTCATGCTGATCCGCGACTTCGAGCCCGAGGTCATCATGGTCACGCCCAGCTACCTGCTGGCCATCGTGGACGAGATGCGCCGCCAGGGCATCGACCCGCGCGCCACCTCACTGCAGGTGGGCATCTTCGGCGCCGAGCCGTGGACCGAGGACATGCGCCGGGAGATCGAGCAGCAACTGGACATCCACGCCCTCGACATCTACGGGCTCTCCGAGGTGATGGGTCCCGGCGTGGCGACCGAGTGCGTCGAGACCAAGGACGGGCTGCACCTCTGGGAGGACCACTTCTACCCGGAGATCATCGACCCGGTCACCGGGGCGGTGCTGCCCGACGGCGAGCGGGGTGAGCTGGTGTTGACCTCCCTGACCAAGGAAGCGATGCCGGTCGTGCGCTACCGCACCCGCGACCTGACCCGGCTGCTGCCCGGCACCGCCCGGCCGATGCGCCGGATCGAGAAGATCACCGGCCGGACCGACGACATGATGATCCTGCGCGGGGTGAACATCTTCCCCACCCAGATCGAGGAGCTGATCCTGCGCACCCCGCAGCTGTCGCCGCACTTCCAGTGCGTCCTCGATCGGCACGGCCGGCTGGACACCCTGACGGTGCGGGTGGAGCGGCGGGCCGACGTCGACGTGGACGCCGCCGAGCGGGCCGGAGGCACGCTGGTTGCGCTGGTGAAGAACACCATAGGCGTCAGCGTGGCGGTCGACGTCCTCGCCCCGGACACGGTGGAACGGTCAATGGGCAAGATGCGCCGCATCGTCGACCAGCGACCGTCCGGCCCCACCGCCTAGCGTTGTCCGCTCGCGTTGTCGACATAGGATCCTGCCCATGCGCGTGCTGGTGGTCTCCGCCCCGCTCGTCGGGCACGTCTTCCCGCTGGTGCCGCTCGCGGTCGCGTTACGCGACGCCGGCCACGACGTGTTGGTGGCCACCGGCGGTGGTGGTCTCGCCGCCGCCGACGCCGGTCTGGCGGTGCACGACGTCGCGCCGAATTTCGACTTCGGGCGGATCGCGCTGCGGGTCTTTCCCCGCCATCCGCTGATCGCGCGGGCCGAGCTGGCCGGCACCGCCGGCACCCGGGGCGCCGGCCTGCTGTTCGGCGCGCTCAACGACCAGCTCACCGACCCGGTGGTCGCGCTGGCCACCCGGTGGCGGCCGGATCTGGTGCTCCACGAGCCGTTCGCGGTCGCCGGCGCGGTGGCCGCCGCGCGGCTCGACGTGCCGGCCGTACGCCAGGAGAACGCCCTCTTCGACGGTAGGGACCTGGTCCGCGCCACCGTGGCCCGACTCGGCGCGGCACTGCGCCGGCACGGCCTCACCGAGCTGCCCGCGCCGGTCGCGGCCCTCGCCGTGGCCCCGCCCAGCGTCGCCACCCAGGGCGGTTGGCCGATGCGCTACACGTCCTACGTGGGCGGCGGCGAGTTGCCGGCCTGGCTGCGCGAGCCGGGTGAGCGCCCCCGGATCCTGGTCACCCGCAGCACCCTCACCGGCCCCGGCGACCAAGGGCCGATGCCCGCCGTGGTGGCCGCCGCCGCCGAGGTGGACGCCGAGATCGTGCTGGTCCGCCCCGACGAGCGGTCGGCCCGTTCGGTGCCCGGCAACGTGCGGGTGGTCGACTGGATCCCGCTCGACGAGGCGTTGCCGGCGAGCGCGGCGCTGGTGCACCACGGCGGGGCGGGTAGCGCCCTCGGCGCCCTCGCCGCCGGCCTGCCCCAGCTGGCCACCACGGGCCCGGGGGACCGGCGGCACAACGCCGAGCTGGTGGCCCGCCGGGGCGCCGGTCTGGCGCTGCGACCCCGGGACATCACCGCGCGGGCACTGACCCAGCTGCTCACCGACGAGCGGCTGCGTACCGCTGCGGCGCAGGTCAGTCGCGAGATCGCCGCGATGCCGCCACCCGCCGACCTCGTCGCGCGGCTGACGGCACTGGTCTGACACCCACCCCGCGTGGCCACACCGGACGGACCGCCGACTGCGGCAGGATGACCGGATGCGACACGTCGTGCTGTTCCACTCCGTGTACGGGCTGCGGCCCGCCGTGCGCGCCGCCGCCGACCGGCTGCGCGCCGCCGGGCACCAGGTCAGCACCCCCGACCTGTACGGCGTCCCGGCCACCGACACCGTCGAGGAGGGCTTCGCGCTGCTCGACAAGGTCGGCCAGGACGTGGTGCTGGACCGGGCCCGCGACGCGCTGCGTGACCTGCCACCGGAGGCGGTGCTCGCCGGCTTCTCGATGGGCGCCGGCGTGGCCGGGGCGCTGCTGGCCGAACGCCCCGACGCCGCCGGTCTGCTCCTGCTGCACGGCACCGGCGGCGCCCCGGACGCGGTCCGACCCGGGTTGCCGGTGCAGCTGCACCTCGCCGACCCCGATCCGTACGACGCGCCGGACGAGGTCGACGAGTGGCAGCAGGCGCTGACCGACGCCGGCGCCGACCTGACGGTCTTCCGCTATCCCGGCGTGGGTCACCTGTTCACCGACCCGGACGTGGCCGAGTACTCCCCGGACGCCACCGCGGCGGCCTGGCCGCGCGTGCTGGCCTTCCTGGCCGCCCGCTGAGCACCCGTCCCCGTGTCCTGGCCCCGGCGGACGTTCGGCGGCAACCCCCGGGCCGCGGGTGCTCCGGGCGGGTGGAAACAGAGCGGGGCACGCTACGGCTTCAGCACGATCTTGCCTCGCGCATGGCGGGACTCACTCAGCTCGTGAGCGGCGGCCGCCTCTTCCAGAGCGAACACGGCAGCGACCGGCACTGTGAAACGACCCCGCTCGGCGAGTTCGCCGGCGGCGGCGATGCCTTCGAGAGCCGGTGTGTCCGCGCCGGGGCCAGAGCCGCGCGACAGGTGCACGCCGTAGGCCGTGGCGTTGGCGTCGGCGATGCTCACCACCCGGTCCGGGCTCGCGACCAGGCCGACCAGGTTTGGCAGAGAACCAGAGCCGGCACAGTCGAGTACGACATCCACCCCGCCGGGCACCAGCGTGTGGACCCGCTCGGCCAGCCCGGCGCCGTAGGTGGTCGGGATCGCCCCGAGCGAGGCGACGAACTCATGGTTGCGGTCGCTGGCCGTGCCGACGACTGTCGCACCGCGAGCGACAGCGAGCTGGATCGCGGTCGTACCGACCCCGCCGGCCGCGCCCTCGATCAACAGCGTAGTGCCGTCCTTGACGCCCAACCGGTCGAGCACTCGGGTGGCCGTCTCGATGTTGCCCGCCGCGCCGCCGGCCTGCTCCCAGGTCAGGGCGGCGGGCTTCGGTGCCCACGCGGCCAGGACGGCGTATTCGGCGTTCGCTCCGCCCATCTGGGCGTAGTCCGTGATCCCGAAAACCTCATCGCCCACCTGAGCCGTGGTCACCCCGTCGCCGACCTCATCCACCACGCCGGCAGCGTCGACACCGGGCACGTGCGGCAGACGAAGCGGAATCCACTCCTGGAATCGGCCGGCGCGAACGTAGGTGTCGGCCGGATTGACACCCGAGGCCCGAACCGCCACCCGTATCTGGCCGGGTCCGGCGTGCGGTTCCGGTGCCTCCGACACCTCAAGGACACTCGCGGGACCGTACTTCGAAAATTGCAAAGCCCTCATGCGTACGGACGCTAACGCAGGCCGCTGTCCGCCTCGCTAAAGTGAGAGCCGTGACCGATCGTTTGCCTCACGCTCTTCGCTCCGACGCCCTGGACAACCGCGAGCGCATCCTCGAGGCCGCCCGCGCGGTCTTCGCCGTTGACGGCCTGGACGTGCCGATGCGGGAGGTCGCCCGGCGCGCCGGGGTCGCACCCGCGACCCTGTACCGCCGGTTTCCGACAAAGGAGATGCTGGTCACCGAGGCATTCGCAGAACAGATGTACGCGTGTCGCGGCGTTGTCGACGAGGGCCTTGCCGATTCGGATCCATGGCACGGTTTCTGTCTCGTGATCGAGAAGATGTGTGAACTGCACGCACGCGACCGAGGCTTTACCGCAGCTCTTGTGTCGACCTTTCCCAATGCGGTCGATTTCGAAGCGCGCCGTGAATACGCGCTCAGAGCGATCGACGAACTGGCCCGCCGCGCGATGGAAGCCGGTCGCCTGCGTTCCGACTTCGTCCTGGACGACGTCATCCTCGTGCTCATGGCCAACAGCGGTATCCACGCGACCTCGCCGACTATCCAGGTCAGCGCCTCCCGGCGCTTCGCCGCGCTCGCCATCTCGGCATTCCAGGCCTCCCCGGATGTCTCGCCGCTCCCGCCCGTGGCGCGGTTGGCGTCCCCGGCATCGGTATCCCGACGCAGTCAAGTGGGCTAGTACTCCAGTTCGGGGTCGTCGCTGGTGGTGGGGTTGCCGTGCGCGGGCCCGGTGGGTGCGCCGCCAGGCAGACCAGTGCAGGGGGTCCCCGACGTCGGGCGAGCCGCCCGAAGCAGCCGGCTCGCCCGACGTCGCTCAGCGGACGGTGGCGCCGATGCGCGGGGGCGTGGCGGTGCCGTGCACCCGCTTGGCGTGGCTGGCGAAGAGCCGCGGCGCGATGATCGGCATGAGCAGCCGGGCCGGCAGCGGGGCGTGCGCCAGCACCGCCTTGACCACCTCCGGGTCGCCCTCGTACATGGCCAGGCCGAAGGCCAACGGGAGCCGCTTCTTCGGGGACTTGCTCATCCCGTGTTCGCCGAGCTGCATCCACTCCCGGGCGGTGACGTGCCGTTGCGCCAGCGGCAGGATCTCGCTCTCCTCCAGGGCCATGTGCTCGATCAGCGCGGCGCGTAGCTGCTCCAGGGCGTCCGACAGGTGCTCACCGCCGCCTCCGGTGCGGCGCCACCCGGGGAGGAGGGCGACCACCGCCGCGTGGGCGTCCTCGATGGCGTGGTGCTGCGCCTCCATGGTGGGGACGATCGCCGCGGCCTCCGCGCCGCCGCGCTCCAGCAGCCGGGGCCACAGCAGCAGGTCCTCGCCCTCGTGGTGCACGTGCAGGATGTGGCAGAGCATCTCGGCGTGGGCGCCGACGACCTCCGCGCGCGTGGCGTCGCCGGGTGTGACGTCGCGGACGAGCTGCGGCAGCAGGCTGAACTCGCGACGGAGCGCCGAGTGCGCCATGTACATGTCGCGTACGTCGGCCATGGCTTCGCGGTGGTTCTGGTTCACGGTGACCTTTCCGAGGGATCAACTGGCACAGATCTGTTGATCATGCTCGGTGTCACTTGGAACCGGCTTGGAGTCCACCAACCGCGCCGGTCAGTCGGCCAGGGCCGCCGTCGCCTCGGCCAGCCAGTGCGGCGACCCCCACCGACGGGCCACCCGGGCGGCGAGGGTGAAGTGCCGGGTCGCCTCCTCGCTGCGCCCTACCAGCCGGAACAGCTCCCCGAGCGTCAGCGCGACCGGCCGCACCACGGCCGCGGTGGTGGAGAATCCGGCCAGTTGGTCGGATACCGGGAGCAGCGCGTCGATCACGGGCTGGGCCAGGTCCCGTCGACTCAGCGCCACGACGACCATCCCGCGTACTGTGAGCAGGGCCGACTCGAAGTAGTCCGGGCGGTAGGTGTGCCGCCCGATCGGCATGGCCCGCGCCTCGTCGAGGCGTCCGTTCCCGATCAGCGCCAGGGCCAGCAGGTCGTCCACGATCGGGCCCAACGACCCCCGTATCCGCCGGGTCGCCTCCAGGTGCTCACCGAACCGCCCCTGGCTGATCAGCAGGGTCCCGGTGGAGAAGTAGTGGAAGGCCTCGGCGTGCAGCGAACCCTGCCGCCGCATCTGCACGGCGACCTGGTCGTAGTGTCGCCGCGCGGCGACGAAGTCACCGGCGATGTGGGCGAGGGCGCCCAGCGAGCACCTGTTGATCGTCTGCGCCTCGTTCAGCTGGTACGTCTCGGCCAGCCATCCCTGCCGGGCGACGCTGAGGCGCAGTTCGTCCGGCTCGTTGAGCGCGGCGGCGGAGTGGCCCAGCGCCTGCTCGGCGACGGAACGGTAGGTCACCAGCCCGTGCTCGTCGGCGAGGTCGCGCAGCTCAAGGGCGAAGGTCCGGCGGTCCGGCGCCTCCCGCTCGTAGCTCATGGTGCGCAACTGTGCGGCCAGGCCGAGGGCGCGCAGCTCGGGGTCGTCCAGCCGGCGCGAGAGGGCCAGCGCCTCCCGTCCGGCCGCCGCGCCTCGCGGGTCGGACTCCCCGTCCAACTCCGTGGCCAGTGCCTCCAGCAGCCGGCAGCGGGCGACCGGGTCCAGGTCGTCGGCGCGCAGCAGCCGGGTGAGCAGTTCGACGACCCGGTGGTCCACCACGCCGTACTCGTGGGTCAGCCACGGGGTGGGCACGGTCCACGCGGTGAAGGCCGCGACCAGCAGGTCGTCGCGGCCGGACTCCGCGGCGACGTCGATCGCCCGGGCCCGGGTCTGCCGGGCGGCGGCCACCGCCCCGGCCCGCGCCTGGGCGCGCAACAGCCGTCCGAGCAGGTCGACCCGGAGCGTGTCGCGGTCCCCGGCGACCGTGGCGGCGGCCTCGACAGCATTGCTGAGCAGCTCGATCGCGGCGTCGTAGGCGTATCGCCGCTCGGCCAGTTCGGCGGCCCGGATGGCGTAGTCGACGGCGAGCGGCGCGGTGTCGGCCGACGCGGCGCGGGCGTACTGGTGGGCCAGAGCCGGATAGTCGTCGGGCCGCAGCCGGCGGGTGGCGGCGGCGATCCGGGCGTGCAGGCGGGTGCGGCGCAGCTGCGGCAGGTCGGTGTAGATCGTGTCGCAGACCAGGCCGTGCACGAACCGCACCCGCCCGGGCGCCGGTTCGGTGAGCAGCCCGGCGGTGAGCCCGGCTTCCAGTGCCCCCAGGACGGTGGCCTCGTCGGTGCCGGCGGCGTCGACGAGCGTGCGGACGTCGGCCTCCCGCCCGACCGCCGCGGTGAGGCGCAGCACCGAGAGGGCCGTCGTCGGCAGGCGGGAGAGTCGTCGGCGCAGCACGTCGCGTACGCCCTCGGGCACGTCGGAGGTGGCCACGAGCGTGCCCTCGGCGGCGAGCAGCCGCGCCGACTCCCGGACGTAGAACGGGTTGCCGCCGGTCCGCTCGGCCAGCGCGGCGACCGTGTCCGGGTCGACGGTGGTCCGGGCCAGCGCGCCGAGCAGCCGTTCGACCTCGGACGTGCTCAGACCGCCCAACGGGATCCGGTGGGGCGACCGACGGGCCAGGACGGCCATCGTGTCGGCCAGCCGCTCGGCGTTGTCGGCGGGCCGCAGCGCCGCGACGAACAGGACGGTGCCGGCGGTCATCTCGGTGACGCTCTGCAACAGGAGCAACGTCTCGGCGTCGGCGGCGTGCAGGTCGTCGAGGATCACGGCGACCGGTCTGCGGGCCGCGGCGGCGTCCAACCAGGCGCCGACCGCGCGGTGCAGCCGGAACCGGCCGGCGGTGACGTCGCCACCGGGCTCGCCGTCTTCCCCGCCGAGCAGCGGGGCGAGCGCGGGTGCGAGATCGCCCGGCGGTACCTGCTCGGTGAGTTGCCGCAACGCCTCCACCCAGGCCCAGGCCGGCGGGGCGCCCTCGACCTCGGGGCAGCGGCCCACGGTGACCAGCCAGCCGTGGGCGGTGAGCCCCTCCCGGAAGCGGGTGAGCAGGCTCGTCTTGCCGGCCCCGGCCTCACCGCTGAGCAGCGCGACGCGCGGCCCGCCCGCCACCGCGTCGGCGGCTGCCTGCCGCAGTGCCTCCAGCTCGGCCTCCCGGCCGACGAAGACCTCCTCGGACACCTGCCGGCGGGCGCGTACCGCTGTCGCCGCCACGGGTGGCAGCAGGTCGAGCCGCTGGCCCAGGATGGCGGCCTCCACCTCGACCAGCGCCGGACCCGGGTCCAGTCCGAGCTGGTCCGCCAGGGTCGCCCGCGCCCGGCGCAACGCGGCGAGCGCGTCGCCCTGCCGACCGGTACGCCACAACGCCAGCGCCAGCAGCCGCCAACTCTCCTCCCGCAGCGGCGCCTGCCGGGTCAACAGCTCCGCCTCCGGCACCGCCTCGGCCGCGTCGCCGCAGCGCACCGTCACGTCGAGCAGCAGCTCCCGGGCGCCGAGCCGCAGTTCCTCCAGCCGCAGCACCTCCGGCTGGGCCCACGGCTCACCGGCGAACTCGGCGTACGCCCGACCGCGCCACAGCTCGAGCCCTCCGCTCAGCAGCCGACGTGCCCGGCCCGGGTCGGCGGGGCCGACCGCCCGTGCCTCGGCGAGCAGCGCCTCGAACCGGCCGGCGTCGACGGCGTCGGCGGGCAGCCGCAGCGCGTAGCCCGGTGGCGCGGTGACCAGGACCCGGGCCGGCGCCCGGCGCTCGCGGGACGGCTCCAGCAGGCGGCGCAGATGCGAGACGTACGCCTGGAGGGACGCGATCGCCCGGGGCGGCGGGTCACCCCGCCACAGATCCTCGATCATCTGACCGACGGAGACGACCTCGCCACGGGCCGCGAGCAGGAGCGCGAGCACGGCGCGTTGACGGGGGCCGCCGAGCTCGACCGGCCCGCCTGTGTCGACCTCGACCTCAAGCGGCCCGAGCACCCGTAGCAGCATGACGGGACCAATCCTAGTCAGGCTCGTTGGCGGCTCACCCGCTCCCGCCGGACCCAGGGGCACCCGGCGAGAATGCGGCGTGGAGTTTCTCTGTTACCACCGTGACCGCCCCGGTTCGGCGGCATTGCGCGACGAGCTGTTGCCCGAGCACTGGTCGTACATGGACCGGTACGCGGCGGAAATGATCGCCCGGGGTCCGACCTTCGTCGGTGACACGCCCACCGGCAGCGTGCACATCGTCGACGTGCCCGACCCGGCCGCCGCGCGGGCATTCGCCTTCGAGGAGCCGAACTTCCAGGCCGGCGTGTACCGGGACGTGCTGCTGCGTCGGTGGCGCAACACGCTGGGCCGCACCATGTGGGACTTCCCCGGCGGCCGGACCGGCGGCAACCGGTATCTGGTGCTCGGTCTCGGCGCCGGGCAGGCCGCCGACCTGGCCGTGCCACCCGACCCGGACGAGCTGATCGCGTACGGGCCCCTGCTGGCCGACGACGGCGTTGCCTGGCTCGGCACCGCCGCGCTGATCCGGGCGCCGAACCCGGACGCGGCGCGCGCGATCCTGACGGCGGACCGGTACGCCGACATTGAGGTGCACAACTGGCAGTTCGGCGGCCGACCGTCCTGAGCTGCCCTGATCGCCTCGATCAATTGTTGTCCAGTAGTCGTCGAGGGGTCAGCTCGACTGCTGGGCATCAAGTGATCATCGGAGTCAGGCGGAGGCGGGCAGGCCGTCCGGTCGGCGGATCAACGGCGGGCGGGGTATTGCGCGCACCGTGCCGGCCGGGGCGCCGACGCCAGCGGGCGCCCGGTTTGCGGCTGACCTCACAGCCACCGTGCGGATCGACGTTGGGGGGCGGGAATTGTCCCGGGGCGGGTGACCGCCCGTACTGCTCGGAGACAGGGACGCCGTGGCCTGGGTCGGCGCTACGTCGCCCGCCGAGGCGACGGCTCGGAGCCGGCGAGGGCCCGCCAAACGGTTGGTGTCGGCACTCGAAACGGCTGGCCGGGCGGCCATCATCGGGGTGGGGTTACGTCCCCGCAGCGCTGCCGGCCTGGTGACACCGCCCGGCCCCACCGGGGCCAGCGCCGCGAAGACGGCGTCGAGGCGGCCCGCCCGAGCGCCAACGGTGTCGAGGCGCACGATCTCGGCGCTCCGCGCCGCCGAGCCGTTGACCGCCGCAGCGCGAACGGCAGCAGCGCGAACCGCTCCAGCGCCGACGGCACCAGCTCGGGGGGCGGGTGGGCCGGCGTCCCGGTGCACGGTGTCGAGGTGCGCGACGCCGACGGCCCGGCGCTGGAAGAGGGCCCGCAGGGCGCGGGGCAACCGCTCGGCGGCGACCTGGCGCAACGCGGGCGCGGCGAACGCGTACCCGTCGACGTGGTGGGGGAGCAGCAACCCGGCGGCGACCAGCCCGTGCAGTGTGGGTGCGGACCGGCCGGGCGTCCAGCCGAGTGCCCGGTCCACGGTCGCCCCGGAGATCAGACCGCCGAGGGTGCCGGCGGCCATCAGCACCGCCCGCCGCTCACCGTCGAGGTGGTCCAGTTCCGCGCCGACTGCCCGGCGTACCGCCTCGGGCAGCGGGAGCGCCGCCGGGTCGGCACCGTCCACGACCGACGTGACGTACGCCGCCGCGTGCCCGGGGCGGCCTCCCACCAGTGGCAGCAGCCGGTCGACCAGGGTCACCGGCTGCCCGGCCCGGGTGAGTAGGTGGCGCAGCAGCCGCCCGGACTGCACGGTGGCCAGTGGTCCGATCGTCACCCGTCGGGCCGGACCGGGCCGGGTGTCGGCCCACTGCGGCTGGTGCACGGTGAGCAGGGCCAACGGCAGCCCGCGCTCCGTCGCCGCGCTGAACAGCGCGTGCAGGAACCGGCTCACCGCCGGTGCGGCCCGGTCCAGGTCGTCGACGGCCACGACCAGCGGCCGGTGGGCGGCCAGGCGCAGCAGGACCTCCCGGCAGATCGCCGCGCCGGCGAGGGCGGCGGCCGAGCCGTCCGGGGTGGTCAGCATCCGCTGGAGCGCCGGGACCGCGGTGGCCACCCTGGTCGGCGGGTACAGCGGGGTCAGGGCGGCGACGAGCCGGTCGTGGACCGCCGAGGGGCCGTCGCTGTGTCGGATCCCGGCGACGACGCGGAGCAGGTGCGCGACCGGCGCCAACACCTGATCGGGGTACGGCTGGCAGGCCGCCACGCACCAGCGGACCGACAGTCCGTCCACCGTGGTCAACCCGCGGGTCAGCTCGTGCAGCAGCCGGCTGCGGCCACTGCCGGTGGGGCCGACCAGGGAGATCCAGCGTGGTGTCCGATCCCGGATGGCCGAGACCAGCTGGTCGCGGATGGTGGCCAGTTCGCGGCGTCGACCGATCAACGGGCCGTCGTGCCGGTCCGCGCCGGGGCGTACCGGCCCGACGGCGTGCCAGACCGGCATCGGCGGCACCCGGCCGGCGACCGGCACCGGCGTCAGCTGGCGCTGGGTGATCAGGCCGGCGGTGGCGCGGGCGGTAGCCGCGCAGAGCGCGACGGCACCGGGTGCGGCGTACTCCTGCAGGCGGGCCGCGGTGGTGATCACCGCGCCGCTGGCCAGGCCGTGCCCGCCGGTGACGACGTCGCCCAGGTCGACCACGACCTCGCCGGTGGCGACCCCGACCCGGACGCGCAGCCTGGTGCCGCCGACCATGGGCCGCCGGTCCAGTGCGGCCTGGATCTCCAGCCCGGCGCGAACCGCCCGGTACGCGTCGAAGCCGTCGGAGTGCCGAGCGCCGAAGAGCGCCATCACGGCGTCGCCGATGTACTTCTCCACCACCCCCTGCCAGCGGTGCAGCACACCGGCGACGGTGTCGAAGTAGGCCCGCTGCAACGCTCGGACGTCCTCCGGGTCGAGCCGGTCCACCAGAGCCGTGGAGCCGACGATGTCCGCGAAGAGGACGGTGACGATGCGCCGCTCCTGGGGTACCGGCCAGAGCGGGGTGACGGTCCGTTGCGTGTCGACGATGATGCTGGTGGTCATGGGTGTCGCACCGGCCTTTCTCCCCGCTGTTGCCTGATCACCTCCGGAGATTGGCATTCCTGGGCCGACGGGGGATCTGCAGAACGACGTATGTCGGCCACCTGCAACCTTTAGTCGCAAAGTCGACGCGAGGAGTACCACAAGCGGCCGGCGGCCGTAGAACGGTGTGGGGCCCTGTGATTAGGCTGCGTGACATGGCCAGCGATGTGGACACCGCACCGCTCGTGGGCCGGGCCGAGCTGGTGCAGACGGTTCGGTCCGCGTTGCTCGGTGACGCCGCGCACGGACAGACCGCAGCGGTCTTCCTGACCGGCGAGAGCGGTGTGGGAAAGACCCGGCTGTTGGGCGAGATCGGTGACCGCCTGCGGGAGCGGGGTGCCGTGGTGCTCACCGGCAGCTGCCTGGACATCGGTGACGCGTCCCCGCTGCACCCGCTGTTGCAGGCGCTGCGCCGGTTCGACACCGAGGTGTCCACCTCGCCTGCCCGCACCTCCTCGGCGGTGCGGGGGCTGTTGCAGATGTTCGCCGACGAGACCGCCGGCCCGGACGGCGCGGGCGCGCTGCTGGAGCGGGTCTCCCGCGGCCTGCACCTGATCGCCGAGGGTCGCCCGCTGGTGCTGATCCTGGACGACCTCCAGTGGGTCGACCGCAGCACCCGGCAGCTCCTGCTCTACCTGCTCGCCGGCCTGGGCGACCTCCAACTGTCGGTGCTGGCCGCGGTGCGTGCCGAGTCGTTGCAGGGCGCGCACCCGCTGCGCCGGGTGCTCACCGAGCTGCGTCGGCTCCGCACGGTGCGGGTGCTCGACCTGGCGCCGCTGGGCCGAGCCGACACCGAGACGCTCGCCGCCGCGGTGGTCGGCCGGACGCTGACCGCCGACGCGGCCGAGCAGGTGTGGCAGCGCAGCGGTGGCAACCCGTTCGTCATCGAGGAGCTGGCCCGGGATCTGCGTGACGGTCGCGACGGCCTGTCCGAGACGCTGCGGGAGATCTTCCTCGACCGGGTCGACGCGCTGCCGCAGCACGCGCACGCCGTGGTGCACGCGGTGGCCGCCGGCGTCGAGCCGGTGCAGCACTGGCTGCTGGCCGAGGTGCTGCGGATGCCGGAGGAGGAGCTGATCGCCGCGGCCCGGGCCGCGGTGGCGCACCGCCTGCTGGTCGGCGCCGACGAGGGCTATCGGCTGCGGCACCGCCTGGTGGCCGAGGTGCTGGCGCACGAGCTGCTGCCGGCCGAGCGCTCCGGGCTGCACCGCCGCTACGCCGAGGCGCTGACCACGGCGCCGGGTGAGCTGCACCAGGCCCGGCTGGCGCACCACTGGCGGCTGGCCGGCGAGCCGGCGCGCGCCCTGCCGGCGGCGGTGGCCGCCGCCCAGGAGGCCGAACGGCTGCACGGTTACGCCGAGGCGCACCGGCACTGGTCGGCGGCGTTGCAGTTGGCCGCCGAGCCGGGCCCACTGACGGTGGACCGGGTCGAGTTGCTGGAGAACGCCGCCGAGGCGGCCCACCACTGTGGGGAGCACGCCCGCGCGTTGGCCCTGCTGGAGGAGCTGGTCGCGCTGCGCGGTGGCGAGCCGAGCTGCGCGCTGCACATCCGCCGCGCCCGCTACCTGGCCGCCGCCGGCCGCTCCGCGCTGGCCGAGGAGGAGTACCAGCGGGCGCTGAAGGCGGAGGATTGCTCCCCTCGGGACCGGGCCAGCGCCGCCGCCCGCCTGGCCGAGCTGCTGCTGCACCTGGGTCGGTACGCCGACGCCGGCGAGCGGGCCCGCGAGGCGCTGGCGTTGGCCGAGAACGTGGAGGGCTCGGCCACCGAGGTGGTGCTGGCCAGCTCGGCGCTGGGCTTCAGCGACGCCTGCCTGGAAGACCCGGACGCCGGGCTGGCGGTCATGCGCGACGCCCTCGACACCGCCGAGCGTGCCGGCCAGCCCGAGGACGTGGCCTGCGCGTACCTGCACCTGGCGGAGCTGCTGACCGGGCCACTGAACATCCTCGAAGAGGGTGTGGTGGTGGCCCGGCGGGGCGCCGAACGGGTGGCCGAGCTGGGCCTGGGCCGCACCTGGGGCACCCGGCTGCTGGCCATCGCCATCAACGGGCTGTTCCGGGTGGGCCAGTGGGCCGAGGCGGAGAAGGTGGTGGCCGCGGCCCTGCGGCACCGACCGTCCGGTGCGGACGCCGTGGAGCTGCTGCTGGCCCGGTGCCGGCTGTCGGTGGGCTACGGCGACATCGAGGCCGCCGGTCGGGACCTCGACGCGGTGGCGACCCTGCTCGCCGGCGGCGGGGCGCGACACGTCATTCCGCTGCTCACCCTGCGCTCCGGGCTGGCCATGTGGGAGGGCCGCCACGACGTGGCGCGGCAGGCGGTGCAGCGCGGGCTCACCGAGAGCCGCTCCGACGACGTGATGATCCTCTCCGCGTTGGTCTGGCACGGTTTGCGCGCCGAGGCCGAGGCGCACGCGAGCCGTACCGTGGAGGTGGACCCGACGGCGGTGCGCCGGCTGCGCGACGTGGCCGATCGGGTGGCCCGCAAGAGCGCCGGGGCCGCCCGGCCGGTGCGCTCGGTGGTGGAGGGCTTCCTGGCCCTGTGCGCCGCCGAGGTGAGCCGCCTCGACGGCAGCGACCCGGAGCTGTGGGCCGTGTCGGCCGCCGAGTGGGACCGACGTCATCACCCCTACCCGGCGGCCTACTCGCGGCTGCGGCAGGCCGAGGCGCTGCTGGCTCGGCGCAGCCGGGTGGCCACCGCGGGCAAGCTCCTGCGCGAGGCGTACCGGGTGGCGCAGGGGTTGGGCGCGGTGCCGTTGACCTCGGAGATCCGCGAGCTGGCCGGGCGGGCCCGGGTGTCGCTGGACGAGCGCGACACCACCACCGGCACCCGCGGCGTCCCGGTCGACGCGTCCGACGACGAGTTGGCGGCGCTCACCGCCCGGGAGCGGGAAGTGCTCGCCCTGGTCGCGGAGGGGTTGACCAACAAGGAGATCGGGCAGCGGCTGTTCATCAGCGAACGGACCATCGGGGTGCACGTGTCGCACATCTTCGACAAGCTCCAGGTCCGTACCCGCGTGCAGGCCAGCGCGATCCAGTTGCGCAACCAACGGGCCTGACCCACCACTGCGTACGTATCCCGGCGCGTGTGCGCGCCGGGATACGTCGTTTTACTGATCCGACGGACGGGTGTCGGCTGAGAGGCTGGGCCGCGTCGACGACGGCACGGGGGATGCCGCCGACCACGATGGAGGAGAAATGATCGAACCGGTCTGGGGGCCCGTGCACCGGGACATCGTCGACCTGCTTGCCGACCACCCCGCGGACGTGCCGGCCGTGGTCGATCACCTGACCAAGCTCCAGGACATGCTGGTCCGGCTGCCTCCGTTGGAGGCCAGTTGCCCCCTCGCTGACTTCAACAAGCTCTACCTGACCATCACCAGCAGCGTGCTGGACGGGCTGTACGACGACCGCTTCGTCGACCCGGTCTTCCTCTCCCGGCTCGACGTCGAGTTCGCCGCCCGGTACTTCGACGCGATGCGGCTGTGGACCGACTCCAGCCCCGGCACCCCGAAGGCGTGGTCGTGCCTCTTCGAGCGGATGCGGGGGCCGGACGCCCGTCCGCTGCCCTCGGCGGCGGCCGGGGTGAACGCCCACATCAACTTCGACCTGCCGTTCGCCCTGGTCACCACGTTCGACCACCTGGAGTCGGAGCCGGTCGACGGCAGCGACCAGCACCACGACTACCTCGAGATCAACAACATCTTCGCGGACAAGATCCCCGGCCTGCGCCGTGGCTATCTGGAGCGGTGGCAGCTGCTCATCGACATGCTCAACGGCGACATCGACGACTGGTACCAGGGGGAACTGGTCGAGTACACGCGCGATGTCGCCTGGCGTAACGCACAGAAGATCTGGCGGTGCCGGCACGATCCGGACGCCCGCGAGTGTGAGCGCACACGGTTGGACGACAACGCCGCAGCGCTCGGCCGGCTGCTGCTCTCGCCCCTCGGGGCGTTCCTGCAGTAGCCGGGACGGGGGGTCCCCGCGCTCCGCCCCGTGGGGGGCGGCGGAGCGCGGGGGCGCGTCCCACCAGTTCCACCCCGCATGGCCGCCCGAGGTCGGGTCGGCCACGTCGGGGGACAGCCGGTCGGCCCGGGGGGTGTCGACCGTCTGCCACCGTCGGCCGGCCCGGGGGGTGTCGGCCGGCGGTGGGGGAGCGCCGGGCGGGGGTCGCGTCGACGGCGCGCGGCTCCGGGGGTGTCGGCGGGCCCGGATCGGGTACGCCCGCGCCATGACCGTCCTGGCCCGGCGTCGGCCCGCCGCCCGCCCCCGACCCGCGCGGCCCGGCCCCCTGCGGCCGGGTGGACCGGTGTCCCGACCCACCGCTCGGCCCGGCGCCCGATGACCGGCGCCGCGACGCGGTTTCCGTTCCGCTTCGATCCGCTCTTCCGCCCGGTGCTGGCGCTGCTGGGGGTCCGCCCGGCGACGGCCTGGGTCGCCGTCACCGAGCGGGACCTGATGATCCGGTACGGGCCGTGGCGGCTGCGGACCCACCGGGCCAACGTCACGGCCGTCGAGCTGAGCGGACCGTACCGCTGGTGGCGGGCGATCGGCCCGCACCTGTCGCTGGCCGACGGCGGTGCGACCTTCGGCAGCAGTGCGGCCGGCGGGATCTGCCTGCGCTTCGGCGTTCCGGTGTCGGCGCTGGTGCCCGGGGGACGGCCCCGGCACCCGGCGGCCACGGTGACCGTCGCCGACCCACCCGCGCTGGCCCGGCTGCTCGCCGACGCGGACCTGTCCTGAGCAGGCCGAACAGGTGCCCGGTTCCGGCAACCCGGCGCCGGGGCACCGCCTACCGTCGGATCAGGACCTGTGAGGGTGGGACTGGCGATGGGTGACGAGCACCGGGCGAAACCACGACGCTGGAGCGGACGCCGCCACGCGCCGACCGGGCCGGACCCGGCACTGCGGGCGGCCCGCGATCCGGCCCGCCCGCACCCGGGCGGCCGGCAGGGGGTCGTGGTGCCCGAACACGTGCCCACCCCGGCCCGCTCGGCGCCGCCGACCAGCCCGCTGCGCCGGTGGCTCTTCCAACACCAGGTGCAGCCGCCCGGCCCGGAGGCCACCGAGGGGCAGAACCGTCGGCACGCCTGGTGGCAGGTGATGTGCCTGACCGGGGTGGACTACTTCTCCACGCTGTCGTACCTGCCGGGCATCGCGGTGGTGGCGGCCGGTGCGCTCTCCCCGCTGGCGACCCTGTTGATCGTCGTGCTCACCCTGTTCGGGATGCTGCCGATGTACCGGCGGGTGGCCCACGAGAGCCCGCACGGTCAGGGTTCGGTGGCGATGTTGGAACGGTTGTTGCCGTTCTGGCGGGGCAAGATCTTCGTCCTCGTGCTGCTCGGCTTCGTGGCCACCTCCTGGATCATCACGATCACCCTCTCCTCGGCCGACGCCACCGTGCACCTGTTGGAGAACCCGTACCTGCCGGACGCCCTGCACGGGTCCCTGGTGCCGGTCGTGGTGACGGTGGTGCTGCTGCTCATCCTCGGCGGGGTGTTCCTGCTCGGGTTCCGCGAGGCGGTGGTGGTGGCCATCCCGCTGGTCGCGGTCTTCCTGGTACTCAACACGGTGATCGTCGTGGTCGCGGTGGCCCGGATCGTCGAGGACCCGGGCATCGTGTCGAACTGGACGGCCGCCGTGACCTCGACCGGCGGCGGGCCGGGCCACGTGCTGCTCACCGCCGTGTTGGCGTTCCCGCTGCTGGTGCTGGGGTTGTCCGGGTTCGAGACCGGGGTCAGCATGATGCCCCTGGTCGCGGCCGAGGGCCCGGACAAGCAGGCCCGGCTCGCCGCCCGGATCCGCAACACGCGGCGGCTGCTCACCACCGCCGCGCTGATCATGTCGGTGTACCTGATCTTGACGACCTTCGTGACCACGGCGCTCATCCCGAAGGAGGAGTTCCGACCGGGCGGCGGGGCCAACGGGCGGGCCCTGGCGTTCCTGGCACACACCTATTTGGGTGAGGTGTTCGGCAGCGTCTACGACGTGAGCAGCGTGCTCATCCTCTGGTTCGCCGGCGCCTCGGCGATGGCCGGTTTGATCAACATCGTGCCGCGCTACCTGCCGTCGTACGGGATGGCACCGGAGTGGGCACGGGCGGTACGCCCCGTGGTGATCGTCTACACCGTGGTCAGCGTCGCCATCACGATCGCCTTCCGCGCCGACGTCAACGCCCAGGCCGGGGCGTACGCCACCGGCATCCTGGCGATGATGGTCTCCGGGGCGGTGGCGGTGACGATCTCCGCGGCCCGTCACCACAGGCGTGGCTCCGCGATCGGCTTCACCGTGCTGACCCTGGTGCTGCTGTACGCGCTGCTGGAGAACGTCATCGAGCAGCCGGACGGGATCACCATCTCCGCCCTGTTCATCCTCGGCATCATCGTGGTCTCGTTGGTCTCCCGGGTCACCCGGACCACCGAGCTGCGCGCCGAGCGGATCGAGTTCGACGAGGCTGCCCGTCGGTTCGTCACCGAGTCGCTGGCGCACGACGGGCAGCTGCACCTGATCGCGAACAAGCGGCAGAAGGGGTCGGTGAAGGAGTACACGCTCAAGGAGCGGGCGCAGCGCGGCATGAATCCGGTGCCCGGGGCCGCGGACGTGTTGTTCCTGGAGATCGAGGTGGTCGATCCGTCTGAGTTCAGTCAGGTGCTGCGGGTGCACGGGATCGAGGTGGGCGGCTTCCGGGTGCTGCGGGCCAACAGCCCGGCAGCGCCCAACGCGATCGCCGCGATCCTGCTGGCCCTGCGGGACGCCACCGGGGTCCGGCCGCACGCGCACTTCGAGTGGTCGGAGGGGAGCCCGATCGCGCACCTGGCGCGCTACCTCATCCTGGGTCGGGGGGACACGCCGCCGGTGGTGCGGGAGATCATTCGCCGGACCGAACCGGACCCGCTGCGTCGGCCCGGCATCCACGTCGGCGGGTGACGTCGATGTCGGTCTGGCAGCTTTGAAGATGAAAGAGGGCACTATTCACGTTCACACCTTCCTGTCCGTATTACGGACTTATCGTGACGTTTGGTAGTCGGCGAACACGTCGAGCGCCCCGCGCCCGAATCGACGCGCGGTCACGTCACGTACGCAGGAAGGTAGGCACCGTTGATGTCCACGTACCGAGAGGGAGACCGCGCGACCCGACCCAGACGGCGGTCCCGATGGTTCTTAGCCAGCGGCTTGCTGGCGGGGAGCCTGGTCGTGGGAGCGGCCGGAGCCGCCGCGGCCGCCGACCGCGCCCTCGCCCTCCCCGGTCTGGCCCGGCTGACCCCGGCGGCCGACGACGACCGACGCGACGGCGACCGGGCGCCGCAGCAGGGCGAGGACGGTGCCGAGCGCCCGACCACGCCGGGCACCGGCAAGCGGGGGGTGGTGTCGGTGCCGTGCGACGCCGCGAAGCTGGTGGCGGCGCTGGTCACGGCCAACGCCGAGGGTGGCGGCGAACTGCGGCTGGCACCCAAGTGCCGTTACACCCTGACCGAGGCGTTCCACGAGACCGACCAGTACGACGGCGGAATCCGGGACGCCCGGGAGACCGCCGACGCGGCGGAGACCCCCGGCGACGCCGACGCGCCTCCGCACAACCCGGCCGACGACACCGCCGGCCTGCCGGTGATCTACCAGGCCATCACGATCGACGGCGCGGGCGCCACCATCGCCCGGGACGCGCAGGCCGCCCCGTTCCGCTTCTTCACCGTTCGCGACGGCGGCGAGCTGACCCTGCGCGACATGGAACTGCACAACGGCCGCTCGGCCATCGAGGGCGGCAGTGTGCACGTGGTGCACGGCGCCACCGCGGTGGTGGAACGGGTCACCGTCACCCAGAGCACGTCGCTGTCGCCCGAGGGTGGCGGCGGCGGCATCTTCAACGACGGCAACATGGTGGTCACCGACTCCACGTTCGTCGGCAACAGCGCCTCCGGCGCCGCGGGCAAGGGCGGGGGCCTGCTCAACGGTGGCGTACTGACGCTGAAGCGCTCCGAGTTCCACCGCAACAGCGCCAACGGGTACGGCGGCGGACTCGGCAACTACCGTGGTGCGGCAGACGTGGAGAGCGTCTCCTTCACCCAGAACAGCGCCGCTCAGGGTGGTGGGCTGGCCAGCTTCTCGGCTCGGACGAAGGTCTCCGACACCGAGCTGCTCAACAACACCGCGCAGGTCGGCGGCGGTGCCGCCAACTCCGATGCGGTGCTGGTGATGCGCACGATGACCATCCGGGGCAACACGTCCACCGTCAACGGCGGCGGCGTCTCGACCGTGAAGGGCCTGACGCCGATCGACGACAGCGTGGTCGAGGGCAACACCACCCACGGTCTCGGGGCCGGCATCTACGCCGAGAAGGCGAACCTGCTGGTCCGCGGCAGCGACGTGACCCGTAACGAGGCGGTCGGCGCCGCGTCCCAGGGCGGCGGCATCTACGCCAACGCGGGCTCGGTGGCGATCTACACCAGCAAGGTCACCCACAACGCGTCGACGGTGAAGCCCGGCGGCATCTTCGGCATCCACGCCCAGGTCAAGATCGACGATGAGAGCGTGGTGGTCGAGAACGAGCCGACCAACTGCGAGGGCAGCCAGGTGCCGATCGCGCACTGCTTCCGCTGAGCGTCGACCCGCGCACCCATCCCGAGCGCACCGCCCGTCCGGACGATCGTCCGGACGGGCGGTGCTGTCATCCCGTGACCTTCTGCGGTCGATCATGGAGTTGTGGTGCCGGAAAGATGATGGATGCCGGCTTTTGTCACCCACCACAAGTCCATGATCGGCGATGCGGCGCCCGTTCGACCACTTCCCATCACCTGATCGCGGGGCCGGCGTCAACCCACCGCGCGCAGCCGGTCGGCGAGGTCGCTGGCGAAGAAGTCGAGGAAGCCGTCCGGGTCGGGGCCGGCGTTCTGCAGGACGATGTGGTCGAAGCCGGCCTCGACGTACGACCGGACCTTGGCGACGTGCGGTTCCGGGTCCGGGCCGATGGCGAAGAGTTGCCGGATGTGCTTCTCCTCGACGTGCGCGCTGGCCGCGTCGAAGTTGACCGGGTTGGGCAGCTCGCTCATCACCTTCCAACCGGTGACCAACCACCGGCTCGTCTGCAACACCGCCTGCACCGCCTGCTGCTCGTCGGTGGCCCAGGCCAGTGGCACCTCGGCGTAGCGCGGGCCCGAACCCTGGGCGCGGCGGTAGTGCTCGACGATTGACGCCTCCGGCTCGGTGGCGAACAGGCCGTCGCCCAACTCGGCGGCGAGCCGCGCCGACGCCTCACCGCTGGCCGCCACCGCGATCACGGGCAGGGTCTCCGGCAGGTCGAAGACCCGGGCGTCCTCCAGTTGCAGGTGCCGGCCCTCGTACGACTGGTAGCCGCCCTGCCAGAGCAGCCGGATGATCTCCAGCGCCTCGCGTAGTCGCTCGTGTCGGCCCCGCACGCTGGGAAAGCCCTGCCCGACCACGTGTTCGTTGAGCCGCTCGCCAGCGCCCACCCCGAGGGTGAACCGGCCGTCGGAGATCAGCGCCATGGTCGCTGCGGCCTGCGCGATGATCGCCGGGTGGTAGCGGACGGTCGGGCAGGTGACACCGGTGGCCAGGCGCAGGGTGCTGGTCTTGGCCGCGATGGCGCCGAGCACGCTCCAGGTGAAGGACGAGTGCCCCTGTACGTCCAGCCACGGGTGGAAGTGGTCGCTCATCTCGACGAAGTCGAAGCCGGCCCGCTCGGCCAGGACGGCCTGTCGGATGATCTCCTGCGGGCCGTACCCCTCGGAGGCCAACTTGTAGCCGATCTGCATGCCACGCTCCCGACTTCGTCCGCCGACTGACGCCCGAGCGGTTCCCGGCTGCGGCACCGACAAACGCCGCCACCGCCTGCAAACCAGCCTCCTAGGACGCCCTAGGGGGTGTGGCGGTGTCCACGCGCAACCGCCTCGAACAGGTCCGAACAGACCGCTGACCAGGCCGACAACCCAGGGGTCCGTTCGGAACAGGGTTCAGCCCTTCCCCGGCCCGGCGTGGGGCCACGACACTTCGTGGCATCCGGAACGTCCAGACGACGGCCGGGCGGAGGCCCCGGACCGGCGTCCACCTCGCGCTGGCCGACGAGTGGCGGGGCCCGACGGATACCGATCAGTGCCGGCGCCCGGACAGGTCGCGGCAGAGCCGACAGGGAGTTGAACCGATGACCAACAGACTGTTCCGCCGTGCCGCCGCAGTGGTCGTGGCAGCCGTGCTCGGGGGAGGCGTGGCCCTCGCCGCCGCGTCACCGGCGCAGGCGGCGACCACCTGCAAGCACGGCGAAAACACCGTCGCCAGCCCGACCGGCGGAGCGGGAGCCAGCGCGGCGGCAGGCATCTGTATCGACAGCACCGGCCACGCCTGGATCGACTGGTACGACTACAGCTACGTCAAGGACCGGAAGGCCGACGGTTACGCCGCCCGCGTGTACGTCTACTGGGCGACCCGGTACACCGGTGCGATCGCCGTCGACGACACCTCCACCTCCCAGGCCACCCTGCTGAGCTGGGAGTCCAGCGGCGGCACCCAGTACCGCTGGACGGAGGTCTGGGTCTGTCTGGGCTTCGCCCAACCCGAGGACGGCAGCGGTCGCTGCTCCCTGGTCGTCTACCACACCTGATCAGCCCTACCGAAGCGCACCGGCCCGTGCCCCTGACTCAGGGGCGCGGGCCGGTGGGCGTCTGTCCTACTTGGAGGGCTCGGGCAGCTTGCAGTCGACCTTCGGGTTGGCGCCGATGTAGTTCAACGGCCCGGCCACGATCGTGACCAGGATGGTGCCGGCCTCGGCGCAGTTGGTGTCGTCGCCGCTGTAATAACCGCGCTGGCCACCGGCGATGGCGCCGATCACCAACCAGATCACGACGATGACTCCGAGAATCGAGGTGCCGCGCATCGCTGCCTCCTGAGGTATGTGGTGGATCTGAGGTGCAGGCGTTGTACCCAATCGGGTCGCGCGGCTAACGGTGGCGCGCCGCGACCCCGGCGGGATCCTCCGTCCGGCCGATGCCGTCCGCCGTTGCGTACCCCCGGGGCATCCGCCGCCCGCACGGGGTAGTCCCTGTCGGCTATCGGATCGGCGACCGATCTCGCCGTCACACGGGTGGGTGGACGTAGAACTGCCTCACGGCCCCGCCGAGGAGGACTCATGGACGCCCCGACACCGCCCCTCTACATCGACCGCCCCGAAGACGTCGCGGTCGCGGCCCGCGCGCTGGCTGGCGGCGCGATCGTCGCGGCGGCGTTCGCCAACTTCTACGTCATCGTCACGCGTCCGGACGCGGCCACCGTACGCCGGGTCAACCTGGCCAAGGGCCGACCCGTCCACCAGGTCGGCAGCATCACCACCGCGATCGGCCGGATCCCCGGGATGTTCGACTGGACGCGGATCTCGCCGCGCCTGCCGGTCGGTCGGGTGCGGGCGCTGATGGACGCCCTCTACGGGGCCGGGCCGTTCGGCTTCCGTGGGCCGGCGGCCGACCGGCTCCCCGACCATCTCACCCAGGTCGACCAGGGGATGCGCACCACCCAGGTGATCGCGCCGGGCCTGACCTGCCCGTCCAATGCCCTCTTCGAGCGGGCTCTCGCCGAGACCGGAGGCGATCACCTCTACATCACCTCGGCGAACCGGTCCCGGCATCTCACCGGCGCTGCGGAGGAACCGGCGCACTGGAAGGCGGGAGGACTCGCCGCCGACTTCGCCCACCTCGACGATCTGGTGGTGCTCGCCCACCGGGACGAGGCGGCGGCCCGTGCCGCGTACCCGGGCTACCTCACCACGTCGGTCACCCTGCTCTCGTTCCACGCACCGGAGGGTGACCTCGAAGAACCGCCGGTGCTCACCGTGGACCGGCACGGCTCGCTGCACCTGGACGACGTCCGCCGCGCGGCCGCGCCGCTCGGCCTCCAGGTGCGCCTGGCCGGCAGCGCCCAGCAACGGTTGCAGGTCCGGGGGTACGCCGGGGCACTGGTGTGAGCGGCTACCGCGTCGGCCTGGTCGTACCCAGTTCCAACACCACCATGGAAACCGAGATCCCGGCGATGTTGCGCCGACGCGAGACCGTCGACCCGACGGTCCGCTTCACCACCCACGCCAGCCGGGTACGGCTTCGCCAGGTGACCCCCGACGAGTTGGCCCGGATGAACCGCTCCGCCCTGCGGTGTGCCGCCGAGTTGGCCGACGCCCGCTGCGACGTGCTCGCGTACGCCTGCCTGGTGGCGGTGATGTGCGAGGGCGCGGGCGCGCACGAGCGGGCCGAGCGGCGGTTGGGCCGCGCGGCCGGTCGCGCCGGGCACGACATGCCGGTGGTGACCAGTGCCGGGGCGTTGGTCGCCGGGCTGCGGGCGTTGGGTGCCCGCCGGGTGGCCCTGATCGCGCCGTACCTGCCGCCGTTGACCGCGACCGTCGCCGCCTACCTCGCCGCGTACGGGGTGCAGGTGACCGATGCGGTGAGCCTCGGTGAGCCGGACAACGTGGCGGTGGGGCGCATCCCCGCGACGCGCCTGGTCGAGCTGGCCGATCGGCTGGACGTGACCGACGTGGACGCGGTGGTCCTCTCCGCCTGCGTGCAGCTGCCGTCGTTGGCGGCGGTGCCGCAGGTGGAGGCTCGTCTCGGTCGCCCGGTGCTCACCGCGGCGACCGCGACCGTGCATCAACTGCTCACCGGTCTGGGTGTCGAGCCGTACGTGCCGGACGCCGGCCGGCTGTTGGCCGGGACGGCCCCCTGACCCGCCGGCGCCGGTTCAGTGCGGTGGGCGGGGGACCTCCGGCGGCTTGCCGTAGCTGCGCCGAAAGTCCGCGTACGCCACGCCGGCCAGCACCAGGAGGGCACCGAGGGAGGCGAACACCGGCGGTAGGTACAGCGCGGCGGGCGCGATGGTGAGCAGTGCCAGCACCCCGCCGGGGCGGGACCACGACACCCGGCTGAACACCTCGTACTCGAAGGAGGCCCGCCCGGCCAGGAAGAGTGCCGGGCCGCCGAGGATCACCGCCGCCCAGGCCGGTGGCGTCCGTCCGCTCGGTTCGTGCAGCACGAGGTCGAACCCGGAGGCCGTGGTCACGACCCCGGCGACCATCAGCAGATGGGTGTACGGCGCGGTGAACAGGAACTTGGCTGGCGACCCCGACCCCTTGATGGCCATCGGTAGTAGCTGACCGGACTTGTGCACGTAGATCCGCCAGAGCAGCAGCGTGGTCAGGAACGCCACCGCGAACGCGCCGATGTTCTCCGTCTCGCTGTGCTGCGAACTGAACATGGTGCCGATGGTCAGGATCGCGTCGCCGAGGGCGATGATGAAGAACTGCTGGTAACGCTCGGAGAGGTGCTCCGCCGTCACGTTGCGCTGGGGCTCGGGCACCACCCCGAGCCCGGGCACCGGGTACGCGAGCCGGAACCCGACGTAGTCGGTGGCGAGCGCGATGGTCCAGCACAGCAGCCGGACGTCGTCGCTGACGAATGCGCCGATGAGCCACGGGATCGCCGATACCGCGAACCAGACGAAGATGCGTGCCGCGCGACGCTGGGTCTGCGGCTCGCGGCGTACCGCCGGCATCAGGAACAACCCGCGCCCCAGGTGGATCGCCACGTAGGTGCCGGCGAAGACGAGCCCACGGTCGTCGAACGCCTCCGGGATCGCCGTGGTCATCAGCAGCGCGCCGAACATCACGGCGCTGATCAGCAGCTTGATCTCGGCGCGTTCCGGGTTGTACAGGTCGGTGACCAGCGTGGTGATCACCCACGTCCACCAGACGGCCGCCAGCATGATCAGTGCCTGACCGGCCCGGTGCCAGTCGAGCTGCTGGACCATTTCCCGTGAGATGAGCGCCAGCGCGACCACGTACACCAGGTCGAAGAAGAGTTCGAGGAGGGTGACCCGGCGCGGCCCCTCCGGGTCGCGCACCGGCGGACCGCTGGCTCGCGGCGATCCGGGCTCCGGCGCGGCGAGGTGCACGGGTTACTCCTGCGGAACCGCTCGACTCGACGGACCTGTCCGGTCCACCTCAACGGACGGTAACGAGCGGGCGAGCCCAGGAGCGCGTGTTCGCCCGCTCATCCCCCGACCGGGGTGTGTCGGGGTGGTTAGCCCGTTTGCGGGGATGTCGAGGGAATCTCGCCGCCGCGGGGGGCGGCGAGGGCGTCGACCAGGCGTCGGGCCGAGCCGGCCAGGTTCCATCGTTGGGCGAGCTCCAGCAGCCGGTCCGGGTCGGCCGGCGCGCTCGGCAGCGCGGTGGGCAGCTCCGGCAGGGGTACGTCCAGGGCGACCCGGACCACCGTCGGCGCGACGTCCAGGTAGTCGCGTGCCGCGGCCAGCTTGGCGCGCAGGCCCGGTGCGAAGGACGAGTCGGAGTCGTCGAGCGCGGCCAGGATGCCGGCGATGCTGCCGTACCGCTCGATCAGTCGGGCGGCGGTCTTCTCGCCGACGCCGGCCACCCCGGGCAACCCGTCACTCGGGTCGCCGCGCAGCGCGGCGAAGTCGGCGTACCGGTCGGCCGGCACGCCGTAGCGGGCCCGCACGGCGGCATCGTCGCAGTCGTCGAGCTTGGCGACACCGCGCCCGACGTAGAGCAGCCGGACCGGTCGGGAGTCGTCGACGAGTTGGAACAGGTCCCGGTCGCCGGAGACCACCTCGACCGGGCCCGGTTGGGTCACCGAGAGGGTGCCGAGCACGTCGTCTGCCTCGTAGCCGGTCGCGCCGACCGCGGTGATGCCCACCGCGGTCAGCACCTCCAGGATCATCGGCACCTGTGGGGAGAGGGTGTCCGGGACGATCTCGCCGCCCTGCGGGGCAACCCGGTGCGCCTTGTACGACGGCAGCAGGTCGACCCGCCACGCCGGGCGCCAGTCGTAGTCCAGTGCGCAGATCATCCGGTCGGCGCCCCGCACCCGGATCAGGGTGGCGAGCATGTCGAGGAAGCCGCGCACCGCGTTGACCGGGGTGCCGTCCTCGGCCTTGGCGGCGGACTCCGGAATGCCGAAGTAGGCGCGGAAGTAGAGGCTGGCTGCGTCGATCAGCAGGATCGGGGGTCGGTGTGCCACGCCGGACAGCCTGGCACAACCGTCCGACGATCTGGCGTACGCCCGGCCGCCGGTGGTGTCAGCGTCGCTCGTCGGGCCGGTAGGCGGCCTCCCGGCGGGCCAGGTGCTGCACGACGTAGCTGGTCACCAGCAGCAGGATCGCGACCACCACCTCGACCCAGGCCACGTCGATCTTAAGCGTTCCAATCCGGAACGGACTATAGTCGGGGGCGGGACCAATGGAGGTAGCTGGTGCGGCGAGAGGATCTCGCCGATGCGGACTGCGGCATCGCGCAGGCGCTCGGCGTGCTGGGGGACTGGTGGACGTTCCTCATCGTCCGCGACGTCGCCGGCGGGACGACCCGCTTCGACGCGCTGCAACGCGAGTTGGGCGTCAGCCGGCGGGCGCTGACCGAACGGCTCGCCGCGCTGGTCGAGCACGGTGTGCTGGAGCGCCGAGCGTACTCACGACACCCACCCCGGTACGACTACCTGCTCACCACCAGGGGCGAGGGGCTGTTGCCGGTGCTGATCGCTCTGCAGGACTGGGGAACGAGGCATCTCATGGGGGACGGTGACGTGACCGCGACGGCCGACGCCGGCTCGGCCGAGGCGCGCCGTGCGCACGACCTGGTCGGCCGGCGGTTGCCCGAGGTCGTCCTGCCCGCCGCCGACGGGCAACCGGTCGCGGTGGCCGCGACGGGGGCGTGGACGGTCCTCTACCTGTTCCCCGGGGCGTACGCGCCGGGGACGCACGGCTACCCGCCTGGCTGGGCGGAGATTCCCGGCGCCCGGGGGTGCACCCTCGAGTCGACCACCTACGCCAAGCGTCATCCGGACTTCCTGGCCGCCGGTGTCCGGGTGTACGGCATCAGCACCCAGCGGCCCGACCAACTCGCCGACTTCGCCGCGTACGCCGACCTGCCGTTTCCGCTGCTGTCCGATGAGGACGGTCGGCTGGGGGCGGGGCTGTTGCTGCCGGTGTTCCGCGCGGGTGGGGTGAGCCGGTTCAAGCGACTGACGCTGTTGGTCGACCCGACGGCGGTGGTGCGGGCCGTGCAGTTCCCGGTCACCGACCCGGCCGCCTCGGTGCAGGAGATGCTCACCCTGGTCGTTGAGCACGCCGGGGCCCCCGGCTGACGCCTTCGCGTCGACCGGGGACCCTGCGAGCCGGCTGGTTCGGCGACCGTGCGGACGCGGCGTCAGGCCGGGAGCGTCCAGCGCTGGTTGGCGCCGGCGAAGCAGTCCCAGATCTGCAACCGGGTGCCGTCGGCGGAGCTGTTGTCGCTGGCGTCGAGGCACTTGTTCGACTGCGGGTTGCGCAGCGTGCCGTTGGACTGCGCCTGCCAGACCTGCGCGCCGCTGCCGTTGCAGTCCCAGAGTTGGACCTTCGCGCCGTTGGCGGTGGAGCCGCTGGTGATGTCGGCGCACTTGCCGAGGGCGCGCAGCGTGCTGTCGCTGGCCACGGTCCAGGTTTGCGCGTTGCTGCCGTTGCAGCCCCAGAGCTGGATGGCGGTGCCGTTGGCGGTGCTGGCCGAGGCCACGTCGACGCACTTGCCGGCGATCCCGGTGATCTGGCCGGTACGGCCGGTCGGCGGCGGGGTGGTGCCGCCCATGATGGTGTCGTACATGGCGCTGAGCAGTGAGGTCGAGCCGCTGGTGTCCTGCGACAGCTCCCAGTTCATCACGCCGCCGGCGTTGGCCAGCGCCCACTGCGTCTTGCGCTTGACCGTCGGGATGCCGTTCCAGCACTGCTGGCTGCCGCCGATGGTGGCGCAGTCCCGGTTGGCGTTCGCCGGGTCCAGTCCGACGATGTACGAGTAGTTGTAGTAGACGGGGCGGCTGTAGAACGGGATGCCGAGGACGGCCTTGCTGGCCGGCAGCCCGCGGGCCTTCCACAGGTTGATGCTGTTGATCGACCAGTCGTAGTTGGCGTGTGGGCTGCCGCCGTCGTACGCCATGATGTTGAGCCAGTCGACCTGGTTGAACACGGCCGTCTGGACGCCCTGGACGCTGCCGCCCTCGGAGACCACGGCGGCGGTGAGCAGTTTGCCGCGACTGTGCAGGGCGCTGCTGAGCTGCGTCATGAGCGCCGTGTAGTTGGTGGCCGAGGCGCCCGGGTCGGGGTACTCCCAGTCCATGTCGACGCCGTCGAGGTTGTACTGGTTGACGAAGTTGACCAGGTTGTTGACGAAGTTGGTGCGGCTGGTGGCGTTGGCGGCGAGCGCCTCGAAGGCCGAGTCGTTGCCGTCGTTCCAGCCGCCGACGGCGATGGAGACCTTGACGTTGTTGGCGTGCCCCTGCGAGACCAGCGAGGACAGCCGGGCCCCGTCCACCCCCTGCAGGGTGCCGTTGCTGTTGGGCAGGATGAAGGCGTAGTTGATGTGGGTGAGCTTGTTGTACTGGATGGTGTTGATGTTGCCGGCCCAGGAGGGCATGTAGCCGACGCTCTTGAAGTTGTTCGGCAGCACCACGGCCTGCGCGGCGGTGGGAATGACGGTGAGGGTGGCGCCGGCCGTGGCCAGCGCGAGCAGGCCGGCGGCGAGGGCGCGGCGCAGTGGTGAGGACATCGGGGGCCTTCCCGTGGGCGGGGGACGACACCCGCCCGCGCAGGGTTGTCGCGGGCGGGGGGTGCGGGGACGCAGGGACGGGTGGGCCTCGAGGCAGCCAAATCTTAAAGAGTGTTAACTGTCCGAGTCAATCAACATCGATGGATTTCCGGCCAGCCGGCGTCAATAGGGGGTTTGCCCAAACGACCGTTAAGCTGACGGGGTGGGAATCGACGAGCTGTACCCGCCGGATCGGCTGATCGCCGCGCAGCGCGCCACGGCCGCCGCCGGCCTGGACGCCCTGCTGCTCACCCCCGGCTCCGACCTGCGGTACCTGACCGGGTACGACGCCCACGCGGGGGAGCGGCTGACCTGCCTGGTGCTGCCCGCCGAGGGTGAACCGACCCTCGTCGTGCCCCGCCTCGAACGCCCGGCCGCCGAGGCGTCCCCCGCGCCGGCGACCGGCGTACGCATCGTCGACCACGTCGACGGCACCGACCCGTACCCCCTGGTGGTCGCTGCCCTCGACGGCCCGGTCGCGGCGGTCGGGCTCGCCGACCGGATGTGGGCCGAGCAGGTCCTCGGCCTGCGCGCGGCGCTGCCCGACGCCGCGCAACGGCTCGCCGGGGAGGTGCTGCGCGAGCTGCGGATCCGCAAGTCCCCGGCGGAGGTCGCGGCGCTCGCCGAGGCCGGCGCGGCGATCGACGAGGTGCACCTGCGGATGGGCGAGTGGCTGCGCCCCGGTCGCACCGAGGCCGAGGTCGGCGCCGACATCGCCGCGGCGATCCGCGCCGCCGGGCACGTCACCGTCGACTTCGTCATCGTGGCAGCCGGGCCCAACGCGGCCAGCCCGCACCACGGCACCTCCGACCGTCCGATCGGCGTCGGCGAGCCGGTGGTGGTCGACATCGGCGGCACGATGGCGTCGGGCTACCGCTCGGACTGCACCCGCACCTACCTGGCGGGCGGCCCGGCGCCGGCCGACTTCCTGGACTACTACGCGGTGCTGCGCGACGCCCAGCGCGACGCCGTCGAGGCGGTGCGGCCCGGGATCACCGGCGCGGCGGCCGACGCCGCGGCCCGGGCGCCGATCGCCGCCGCCGGCTACGGTCCCGCGTTCCTGCACCGCACCGGCCACGGCATCGGTCTGGACGGGCACGAGGAGCCGTACCTGGTGGCCGGTAACGACCGACCCCTCGAAGCCGGCATGGCGTTCTCCATCGAACCGGGCATCTACCTGGCGGGCCGGCACGGCGCCCGCATCGAGGACATCGTCGTCTGCACAACGGACGGCGTGCAACGGCTCAACACCACCCCCACGGAGCTCATCGCGCTATGACTGTCGACCGGATCCTCCCCACCGACGAGGCCCACGACCTGCTGGGTCTCGCCACCGAGCTCGCCGACCGCGAGCTCGCGCCGAAGGCCGCGGCCTTCGAGGAACGCGCCGAGTTCCCCCGCGAGGTGCTGCGGACGCTGGGCCGGGCCGGCCTGCTCGGCCTGCCCTACCCCGAGGAGTACGGCGGCGCGGCGCAGCCGTACGAGGTGTACCTGCAGGTGCTGGAGATCCTGGCCAGCCGGTGGCTCGCGGTGGCCGAGGCGGTCAGCGTGCACACGCTGTCCTGCTACCCGGTGGCGGCGTTCGGCAGCGACGAGCAGCGCAAGCTGCTGCCCGACATGCTCGGCGGCGAGTTGCTGGGCGCGTACTGCCTCTCCGAGCCGCAGGGTGGCTCGGACGCGGCGGCGCTGACCACCCGGGCGGACCGGGACGGCGACGCGTACCTGGTCTCCGGCACCAAGGCGTGGATCACCCACGCTCGGGCGGCCGACTTCTACAACGTCTTCTGCCGCACCGGAGGGCCCGGTCCCAAGGGCATCTCCTGCCTGCTCGTCGACGCGGGCACGGCCGGTATCACCCCGCAGGCGGCCGAGCGGACGATGGGGCTGCGCGCCTCGCCGGTGGCGCAGATCGCCTTCGACGAGGCGCGGGTGCCGGCCGACCGGTTGATCGGCGGCGAGGGGATGGGCTTCACCATCGCGATGTCCGCGCTGGACTCCGGCCGGCTGGGCATCGCGGCCTGCGCGGTCGGGCTGGCCCAGGCCGCCCTGGACTACGCGGTCTCCTACGCCCGGGAACGGCAGCAGTTCGGGCGCTCCATCATCGACTTCCAGGGGCTGGGGTTCCTCCTCGCCGACGCGGCCACCCAGGTCTCCGCCGCCCGCGCGCTGACCCTGGCGGCGGCCCGGCTGCGCGACGCCGGCCGCCCGTACGCGATCGAGGCGGCCAAGGCGAAGCTCTTCGCCACCGACATGGCGATGCGGGTGACCACCGACGCGGTGCAGGTGCTCGGCGGCGCGGGTTACGTGGCCGACCACCCGGTGGAGCGGTACATGCGTGAGGCGAAGGTGTTGCAGATCGTGGAGGGCACCAACCAGATCCAGCGGATGGTGATCTCCCGGGCGCTGGCCAGGGACTGACAAGGTGCGTGGTGGTGGGGCTGCGGTGGGCGCGTCAAGGTCCACCGCGGCCCGCCACTCGGGTACCTCGTCGCCGTGCGGCGGTTTTCCCGGTAGGTTGCACGCCGTGGAGGAGATCGACCGCGCTATCGTCGCCGCGCTGACCGCCGACGGCCGTCTGTCGTACACCGACCTGGCCGAGCGGGTGGGGCTGTCGGTGTCCGCCGTGCACCAGCGGGTCCGTCGGCTGGAGCAGCGTGGGGTGATCAAGGGGTACGCCGCCCGGGTGTCGTTCGAGGCGCTGGACCTGCCGCTGACCGCGTTCGTGGCGATCCGGCCGTTCGATCCGTCGCAGCCGGACGACGCCCCGGAGCGGCTGGCCCACCTGCCGGAGATCGACTCTTGCTACTCGGTGGCGGGGGAGGACTTCTACCTGCTGCTGGTGCGGGTGGCCAGCCCCACCGACCTGGAGCGGGTGCTCCAGGAGATCCGCACCTCGGCGAACGTCACGACCCGGACGACAGTGGTGTTGTCCACGCCGTACGAGAACCGGCCACCGAAGATCAGCGCTGCGGCACCGAGTCGGTCGCGGTCCCGGGTGCCGGAGGAGCCGGCTGGTTCCACCGCAGGATGACCTGCCGGCCGTGTTCGTGACCGAGCGCGCTGACCGTGGCGGTTTCGAGGCGTAGCCGCCCACCTGCGGACGGCGGCAGGCCGATCCAGCGGGCACCGAGCACCCGCAGGCTGTGCGCGTGCCCGACCAGCGCGACGGTGCCCCGGTCGAGCAGCGGGGTGACGCGGGCCAGCACCCGGTCGACCCGTTCGCCCACCTGCGCGGGGGACTCCCCGCCGGGGCAGCCGTCGGTCCAGATGTTCCAGTGCGGATCGTCGTCGTGGATGTCGACGGTGGTGCGGCCCTCGTACTCGCCGTAGTTCCACTCGCTGAGGTCCTCGTCGACGCCGTCCACGGTGAGCCCGGCCAGCTGCGCGGTGCGCAGCGCTCGGGAGCGGGGGCTGGCCAGCACGGTGACGAAGCGCCGGCCGGCCAGGAACGCGGCCAGGGTGCGGGCCTGTCGCTCGCCGTCGGGGGTCAGCTCCAGGTCGGTGTACGAGGTGTGCCGCAGGCTGGCGCTCCAGGTGGTCTCGCCGTGCCGGATCAGCAGGAGCTCTCCCATGCGGTCAGTTAACCATCGTGGGGCAGGCCGGATAGCCGACCCTTCCACAACCTATCGTCCTAGGATGCCCTAGCGGCGGTGCCGACCGGCACCGCCGGTTTCGGCACCTGGAGACCGGGCAAGCGAGCCCAGACAACCGCCAGACCGAGGAGGCGCGATGAGCTTCACCGAGAAGGCACGGAACAAGGTCGAGCAGATGGCCGGCGCCGCGAGGGAGCGCGTCGGCGACATGACCGACAACGAGCAGATGCGCGGCGAGGGCGCCAGTCAGCAGAGCGACGCGCGCGCCAAGCAGGCCGGTGAGAACGTCAAGGACGCCGGTCGCAACGTGAAGGACTCCTTCACGAAGTGACCTGAGCGGTCCACGGGTCCCCGGGAGGCATTGCCTGCCGGGGACTCGGCGCGTGTGCCACTGCCGTCCGGTGACCGTGCTGCGTCGCGTACGGCGGGGTGTTCGTGGCGGTCGTGATGTGCGCCCCTCGCGGCGGGCCCGCGTAACCCGACTGTGGGAGGCGGCCTCGGCGCCCTCGCGGGCGGGAGTGTCGCTGGTGAGCCATATACCAGGGAGTCATTTTTATACCTCTGAGGTATAGCGCTTACCGGAGCGGCACCGCCCGACGGACGTAACGCGCGCCGCCGCCTGCGTCGCGCGGCGGGACGTTCGCACGGGTGTGGTGGGCGGAGTTCGAGACGGTACGCGCGGGGCAGTGAGGCGGTTTCGCGTCTGCGATGATCTGCCGCGTGATCCGACCCCGGCTTCGCCCATTGGGGTGTGGCGTACTGGTTGCGGCGGCCGTTGTCGGCAGTGTCGCGTGCACGGCGTCCCGGGTGCCACCGCCGGAGCGGCCGGTCTTCGTCGGCTCGTCCGCCTCCGCGGCCGTGCCGTCGGCCAGCGCCGTGCCGTCGGCCAGCGCATCGCCTGTGGTTCCGACGTCGACGCCTCCCGCCACCCCGCCGGCTGTGCCGGGGGCGACGGTGGTGGGGACCAGGGCACCGGTGGTGGATCACGGCCCGCGTACCGGCGCCAAGGTCGCGTTGACCTTCGACGCGGACATGACCGACGGGATGCTGGCCAGCCTGCGGGCCGGCCGGGTGACGTCGTACGCGAACCTGCGCATCCTCGACCTGCTGGAGCGCGAGCAGGTGCCGGCGACGTTCTTCCTGACCGGCAAGTGGGTGCAGCGGTACCCGGACGTGACCCGGCGGATCGCGAAGAATCCGCGCTTCGAGTTGGCCAACCACACCTACGGGCACGCGGCGTTCACCGCCGACTGTTACGACCTGCCGCGGCTGCCCGTCAAGGAGTTGGCCGGCGATGTGGCGAAGACGTTCGAGGTGATCGCGCCGTACGGCGGTCGGCAGACCCGGTACTTCCGGTTTCCGGGGTTGTGCCACGACGCGGCGGCGCTGGACGCGTTGGCGCCGCTGGGGGTGACGGTGGTCGACGGGGACGTGGTCAGCGGTGACCCGTTCGCGACGGCGTGGAAGCCGTTGGTGCGGGCGGTGGTGGACCACGTCCGCCCCGGGTCGGTGGTCATCATGCATGTGACCGAGGCGAACGCGGCGATGACCGATGAGGCGTTGCCGCACATCCTGGCCGGGTTGCGGGAGCGAGGGTTGGTGCCGGCGCCATTGTCCGAGGTGCTGGCGGCCGGCTGAGACTCAGCTCTCCCGCACGTCGTCGACGGTCAGGACGATCTTTCCGCGGCGGGATCCGTGCTCGGCCGTGTGGTGCGCGTCGGGTGCCTTCTCCAGCGGGAAGGTCGCTTCGATTGGCACCCTGAACCGGCCCTCGGTGAACAGGTCGGCTGCTGCGGGCAGGCCGTGGCGGCCGTCGGGTTCGCCGGCCAGTTGTCCCATGGACAGGCGGACGCCGTGGGTGGGGGCGGTGAAGTCGGCCAGGGTGAGCACCGCTGTCGGGTCGCCGGTGAGGTGGAGCAGTTCGGTCAGCGACCCGGCGCCGGCGACGTCGAGGGCGCGGTCGATCCGGGTCACGCCCAGGGCGTCGAGGCGGTTGGTGAGGTCGGGGCCGTAGGTGACCGGTGTCGTCCCGAGCTGACGGAGGAGGTCGTGGTTGTCGGCGCGGGCGGTGCCGATGACGTGGACGCCGCGGGCTGCGGCGAGTTGGACGGCGGTGCTGCCGACGCCACCAGCGGCGCCGTCGACGAGGAGTGTCATGCCGGGCCGTAGTTCCAACAGGTCGAGAGCCCGCGTGGCGGTCTCGATGCTGGTGCCCGCCGCGCCCGCCTGGGCCCACGGCATGGTGGTGGGCTTGTGCGTCCAGAGCTGTAGTACCGCGAACTGTGCGCTCGCGCCGCCGAGTCTGGCCAGTTCGACGATACCGAAGACGTGGTCGCCGAGGGTCACGCCCTCGACCTCGTCGCCGATCTCGTCGACGATGCCGGCCGCGTCGACCCCGGGAATGTGGGGCAGCGGTAGTTGGGCGCTCATCGGGGTACGGCCGGAGCGGAGGCCGACGTCGACGGGGGAGACGCCGGCGGCCTGGACGCGGATGCGGATCTGGCCGGCTCGGGGCTGTGGCGCGTCGGTGGTGCCGAGGTGGAGTACCTCGGGGCCGCCGAACCGGTCGTACTGCACGGCGAACATCAGGGGCTCCTCTGCCTGGGGTGACGTGGTGATGGTCGTACCGTAGGCGGGAAACGGAGCAGCTGTTCCGCTGTGGGGTGAAGTGAGAGGGAGGCCGGGCGGAGATGTCTCAGATGCAGCGTGCCGATGCCCGGTTCAACCGTGACCGGGTGGTGGCGGCGGCACGGGAGGCGTTCGCGTCGGAAGGGCTTGAGGTGCCCATGCGGGAGGTGGCGCGACGGGCGGGGGTGGGTGTGGCGACCCTGTACCGGCACTTCCCGACGCGTACGGAGTTGGTGGCGACGGTCCTGGCTGAGCGGGTGGACGATTGCGGTGTGCAGGTGCGCCGGGCGCTCGATGACCCGGACCCGTGGCGGGCTTTGTCCGGCGTGGTGCGCGAGTTCGCCGAGCGGCAGATCCATGACCGGGCGCTCAACGAGGCGTTGTTGGGGCCGGGTGAGGTGAGTGCGGCGTTTCAGCGGGAGCGGCGGGAGCACGCGCAGGCGTTGACCGTGCTGGTCGGGCGGGCGCGGGCGGCGGGTGTGCTGCGCGACGGCGTCGACGTGAACGACGTGCGGGCCGGTCTGTTGGCCATCGCGTCGCTTCGGCGGTTGCCTGCAGCGACGAGCGCCCGGGTGATCGGTCGGGTCGCCGATCTGGTGCTCGCCGGTATCCGCGCCTGACCGGTGCGGGCTGTCACGGTTGTCGTCGCACCGGACATGGACTGGATGTGAGCTCAGGGACAGAGCAGGACGAGGACCGCTTCCGGCGGGTCTACGCCGAGGACTTCGAGGCGCTGTTGGCGTACGCGTTGCGCCGTGTCGCGCATCCGGAGGATGCGGCCGACGTCGTCGCGGAGACCTTCCTGGTGGCGTGGCGTCGCCGGCGGGACATTCCGGACGGCGGTGAGGCTCGGCTGTGGCTGTACGGGGTGGCCCGGCGGGTGTTGGCCAACCAGCACCGCGGTGGCGTTCGCCGGGAGCGCCTCGGTGAGCGGTTACGCCAGCAGATCATCGGTTCGGTCGCCGATCCGGGGAGTGAGGTGCCGGAGCGGCTTGCGGTTCGGGCGGCGTTGGCGGGTCTGGCTGAGGGGGACCGGGAGGTGCTGATGCTCACCGTCTGGGAGGGTCTGCGGCCGCATGAGGTGGCTGCCGTGCTGGGGGTGGGTTCCGCCGTGGTTCGGACCCGGTTGTCGCGGGCGCGGGCGAGGTTGCGGGGGCTGGTCGGTGACGATCCGGGGCCGCCCGGACATGTGCTCGACGTGTTGACCGCATCCACCGGGAAGGAGGACTGATGAGCGCCGAGGAGCAGTTTGACCGGCTGGTTCGGGATGCCGACCCGGGTCGGCTCGGTGTGCTGGGAGAACTCGGCGGGGTGAAACAGGACCTGCTGGAGGAGATCCTGTCCGAGTCGAAGCTCGATCGTGTCGTCGAGGTGCCGCGGCGGCGGTTGCGGGTGCGTGGTTTCGCAGGCGTCGTCGCGGCGGCAGCCGTCCTCGTCAGTGTCGTGCCGGTGTCCATCGTGGTGCGTGGGCAGTCCGAGGACCGAGGGGTCTCGCCGATAGCCACTGTCGACCCGGGTGTGGTCTTTTCGCCGTTGGCGCTGGCGGCGGCGGAGCGGAACCCGCGGCTGCTGATCGATCGGTCTGGCTGGAAGGTGACTGATCTGTCGGGGTTCGCCGAGGAGCAGGGCATGATCCGTTTTCGCCGGGGTGAGCGGGAGTTGGAGATGAACTGGTATTCGGCGTGGGTGTACACGTATCGCTATTCCGATCGGCTGGCCGACGGTCCTCCGAAGTCGGTGCGGGTCGCTGGTTGGCCGGGTGATCTGTTCCAGAACCTCAACGGTGATTTCACGGTGCTGTTGCGTCCCCACGACAACGTGTTGGTGGAGATGAGCACCTCCGGGAACTGGTCGCGCGAGGACCTAGACAGGGTTCTCGCGGACATCGTCCGGGTGGACGCGCGGACGTGGTTGGCCGCGCTTCCGGCGGAGATGGTCATGCCGGTGGGGGAGAGGGCGGCGAAGGTGCTCGTCGATGTGCCGCTGCCGCCCGGGTTCGACGTCGCGGCGCTGGAGGACATTGGCGTGAGTGACTCGTACCATTTCGGTGTGGGTGTGACGTCCCGGGTCGGCTGCGGGTGGATCGCGGAGTGGCAGCGGGCGAGGGCGAGCGGGGACGAGGCCGGGGTGCGGCGGGCCGTCGACGTGTTGCGGGGCAGTCACGGGTGGCGGGTGCTGCGGGACCTGGACCGGGTCGGTGACTGGCCGGAGGTGTTCTGGGAGTACGCCGACGAGATTTCGGCCGGGACCCTGCGGCCTTCCTACGTCCAGGGCTTGGGCTGCCAGTGACGGAAGACAGCGGCGCCCCCGGCGTGGTCTTCCCGGGGGCGCCGCTGTCGGTGGGGTCAGTCGTCGCGGTGGTCGTTCCACCACTGCTGGCCGTTGGCGGGCAGGGTGTCGATCGGGTCGTAGTAGGCGTAGCGCTTGTTGAGCGCCTCCAGGTCGGCCGATTCGATGGAGGTGCGGTAGTTCTTCGTCCAGTAGGAGATGCCGCGCTCACGGTCGTAGTCGGTGAGCATGTGCACCCAGCGCTTCCCGACGAACGGGACGTCGCAGACGATGCGGGGGGTGGCGTAGCCGGGCAGGTAGCCCATGATGTCGTGCTGGAGTTGCTGGGCGTGCCAGACCGGGACCCGCCAGTGTTCGGCGTTGGGGATCATGTCGCACATGTAGAAGTAGTACGGCAGGATCCCGGCTTCGCCTTGGAGGGCGAAACAGAGGTCGAGCAGTTCCGGGGTGGTGGCGTTGACGCCGCGCATGAGCACGCCCTGGTTGCGGACGTCGCGGACGCCGACGTCGAGGGCGGTCTGGGCGGCCTTGGCGACCAGTGGGGTGAGCGACTGGGCGTGGTTGACGTGGGTGTGGATGGCGAGGTTGACGCCGCGGCGGGCGGCGGTGCGGGCGACGCGCTCCAGGCCCTCGACGACGTCGGGTTGCAGCCAGTGTTGGGGTAGGCCCATGAGGGCTTTGGTGGCGAGCCGGATGTCGCGGACCGTCTCCAGTTCCAGCAGGCGCATGAGGTACGACTCGAGGTTGCGCCAGGGGACGTTGGCCACGTCGCCGCCGGAGACGACCACGTCGCGGACGCCGGCGTGGGCCTTGAGGTAGGCGATGTGGGCGTCGTAGCGGTCGACGGGCTTGAGGGTGAGTTTGAGTTTGTCGACGGCGGGGGTGGAGTTGCCGACGAGGTCCATGCGGGTGCAGTGCCCGCAGTACTGGGGGCAGGTGGAGAGCAGTTCGGCGAGGACCTTGGTGGGGTAGCGGTGGGTGAGCCCTTCGGCGACCCACATGTCGTGCTCGTGGAGGCTGTCGCGGCTGGCGTAGGGGTGTGAGGGCCAGTCGGTGCGTCGGTCGGAGGCGACCGGGATCATGTAGCGGCGGATGGGGTCGGCGAGCAGCGCCTCGGTGGTGAGGGTCGCGAACGGCACCATCGTGTTGATCATTTGTGGTGGCACCAGCATGGACATGGTGGCCAGGGCCTTCTGGTCGGCCTCGAGGTCGGCGTAGAAGGTGTCGTCGATCAGGTCACCGAAGACGGCGCGGAGCTGCTTGGTGTTCTTGACGCAGTTGACGCGCTGCCACTGGGCGGATTCCCACTGGTCGCGGGTGACGTGGCGCCAGCCGGGGAAGCGGGTCCAGTCGGGCTCGACCAGGGGGCGGCGGTGGTACTCGTACGGCTGCCCGGCGGTCGGTGTGGCGGCCGGGACGTGACGGGGGTGCGGGATGGTCTGGGTCACGGCCCCTCCTCGGTGTTACGGCTGATCATCGAAGCCCGAAGGCTACTGGAAAATATTCGGTACAGAAACTAGTCTGCCGTAAGTTTTCCCGTTACGCGAGCCTTGACCGGGGCTTCGAACGGCTGGCAGGGGGAGGTTGGCGTGACGTCACCGGTGGGACTGCACCGCGTCGTGCAGCCGACAGGGGTGCTGCCGCAGGCGGCCTGGCGCCTGGACACGTCGGCGGCGATCGCGCCGAACGAGGTGCGGATCCGGGTGCAGCGGCTCAACCTGGACGCGGCGAGCTTCCGGCAGTTGTCGGAGAAGCACGGCGGGAACGGTGACGCGGTCCGCGCCGAGGTGCTGGAGATCATCGCAACCCGGGGGAAAATGCAGAACCCGGTGACCGGGTCCGGTGGGATGCTGATCGGCACGGTCGAGGAGGCCGGTCGGCGGTCCCCGCTGGGGCTCAGGGCGGGGGAGCGGGTCGCCACCCTGGTGTCGTTGACGCTGACGCCGCTGGTGATCACCGATGGGTTGGCCCGCTGGGACGGGCGCAGCGAGCAGGTGCCCTGTGACGGGTGGGCGATCCTGTTCGCGCGGTCCATCGCCGCGGTGCTGCCCGACGACGAGGACCCGCAGTTGTCCCTCGCCGTGCTGGACGTGTGCGGGGCGCCCGCGCTGACCGCCCGGGTGGTGTCGCGCTACGTCGAGGAGCGCCAGCGAAGCGGTGATCCGACGCCGGTGCGGGTCGCGGTGATCGGCGGGGCCGGCAAGAGTGGGTCGCTGTCCCTCGCCGCGGCGCGACGGGCGGGCGCCGCGCGTACCGTCGGGGTGGTGCCGGTGGCGGCGGAGCGCGACGCGCTGACGGCCGCCGGCCTGGCGTCGGTGGTGGCGTTGGCCGACGCGCGTGACCCGGTGGGGTTGTCCACGGCGGTGACCACGGCGCTGGGTGCGCCGGCGGACGTGACGGTGGTCTGCGTGGACGTGCCGGGGTGTGAGCACGGGGCGGTGCTGGCCACCGCGGACGGCGGCACAGTGATCTTCTTCTCGATGGCGACGAGCTTCTCCGCGGCAGCGTTGGGCGCGGAGGGGCTGGCGGCGGACGTGACGATGCTGGTGGGCAACGGGTACGTGCCGGGGCACGCGGAGTTGGCGTTGGGGCTGCTGCGGGCCGAGCCGGGGGTGCGTCAGCTCTTCGCGGCGCGGGTCGCGGCAGACTGAGGTCATGACGAACCCCTCGACGTTGTACCGCGGCGGCGTGCTGCACTGCCCCGCCGACCCGAGCGCCACCGCGCTGCTGGTGTCCGGTGGGCGGATCGCCTGGTTGGGGACCGACGGTGACGCGCCGCCGGCCGACCGGGTGGTGGACCTGGGTGGGGCGTTGGTGACGCCGGCGTTCGTTGACGCGCACGTGCACGCCACCGACACCGGGTTGGCGTTGTCCGGGCTGGAGTTGTCCGGGGTGCGCTCGGCGGGTCAGCTGCTCGACGCGGTGGCGGCCTTCGCGGCGGGCCTGCCGGCGGACGCGGTGGTGCTGGGTCACGGCTGGGACGAGTCGGGCTGGTCGGATCCGACGTTGCCGGACGCGGCGGCGCTGGACCGGGCCGCCGCTGGTCGGCGGGTGTACCTGTCGCAGGCGTCGATCCACTCGGCGCTGGTGTCGTCGGCGTTGCTGGCGGCGTGCCCGCAGGCGGCGCAGGCGGCCGGGTACGACGCGTCGGGGTGGTTGCGGCGCGACGCGCACCACGTGGTGCGGGCGGCCGCGCAGGGGTCGGTGAGTCGGGCGCAGCGGGTCGCGGCGCAGCGGGTGGCCCTGGCCCACGCGGCGTCGTTGGGGATCGCGGCGGTGCACGAGTGCGGTGGCCCGGAGATCTCCGACGAGGAGGACTTCACCGGTCTGCTGGGCATCTCCGGCGCGGGGTTGCCGGAGGTGTACGGGTACTGGGGTGAGTTGGGTGGCGCGGCGCGGGCCCGGGAGTTGGGCGCGGTCGGCGCCGGTGGGGACCTGTTCGCCGACGGGGCGTTGGGCTCGCGCACGGCGCACGTGTCGCAGCCGTACGGCGACGGTGCCGGCTGCGGGCACGGGTACCTGACGGCCGAGCAGGTGCGTGACCACCTGTTGGACTGCGCGGCGCACGGCATGCAGGGCGGGTTCCACGCCATCGGTGACGCGGCGATCGGCACCGTCCTGGACGGGTTCGCGGCGGCGGCCCGGACGGTGGGGCTGGAGCGGTTGCGGGCGGCCCGGCACCGCATCGAGCACGCGGAGATCATGAACAAGCAGTTGATCGCGCGGTTCGTCGAGTACGGGGTGGTGGCGAGCATGCAGCCGGCGTTCGACCGGTTGTGGGGTGGCGCGGGCCGGATGTACGAGGCGCGGTTGGGGTTGGACCGGTCGTTGGAGTCGAACCCGATGGGTGCGATGCACTCGGTGGGGGTGGCGTTGGCGTTCGGGTCGGACTCGCCGGTGACGCCGCTGGACCCGTGGGGGTCGGTGCGGGCGGCGGTGGCGCACCACAACCCGGCGCAGCGGATGGGTGTGCGCTCGGCGTTCGCGGCGCACACCCGTGGTGGGTGGCGGGCGGTGCACCTGGACGTCGAGGGGGTCCTGGCGCTGGGTGCGCCGGCGACGTTCGCGGTGTGGTCGACGCCGGCGGGGGTGGAGCGGGGTCTGCCGGTGTTGCAGGCCGAGGACCCGGAGCAGCGGGGTCCGGGCGACCCGACGCCGCTGCCGGTGTGCCGGCGCCTGGTGCTGCGCGGTGAGGTCATCTACGAGGAAGGGTCGTCGTGAGCGAGCGGTTGATCGATGTGGCGGGGGCGACGGCGTGACCGGGAAGCTTGATCTTGATCCGGTGCTGGTGGCGCGGGCGCGGGAGTTGGCGCGTCGGGCCGGGCAGCCGGTGGTGGACCTGGCCCGCAGCCACACCACGGTGTCGGTGGAGCGGGCGGTGCTGCGGTTGGCCGGGGTGAGCGGCGCCGACCCGGACGGCATCCCGTGGGTGAACCGGCTCGTCGACGCGGTCGCCGCGGACGTGGGGTTGGGTCACGGGGTGGCGGTGCCGGTGTTCGACGCCCTGGTCCGCGACGGCAGCACCGACGTGACGTTGCTGGCGCAGAAGGCCGCCGCCGGGTCGGTGCGGTTCACCCAGCCCACCGGGCGGGCCGCGACGGCCGCCCGGTCGGCGGCGCGCAAGGCGGTCGGCGCGGGCATCCGGCGCATCGACCGGCGGCGCGCCGAGCGGGACCGTCTGGTGAAACGCCACGGCGACCCGGCGCAGCGGCCGTGGATCTACCTGATCGTCGCCACCGGTGACATCTACGAGGACATTCCGCAGGCGCAGGCGGCGGCGCGGGCCGGTGCGGACGTGATCGCGGTGATCCGCTCCACCGGGCAGTCGTTGCTGGACTACGTGCCCGAGGGCGCGACCCGGGAGGGGTTCGCCGGCACGTACGCCACGCAGGAGAACTTCCGGTTGATGCGCGCGGCGTTGGACGAGTCGTCGAAGGAGGTGGGCCGCTACGTGCGGTTGACCAACTACGCGTCGGGGCTGTGCATGCCGGAGATGGCCACGCTGGCCGGGCTGGAACGCCTCGACATGATGTTGAACGACTCGATGTACGGGATCCTGTTCCGCGACATCAACCCGGTGCGCACGTTCGTCGACCAGCGGTTCTCCCGGCAGGTGCACGCCCGCGCCGGGATCATCATCAACACCGGTGAGGACAACTACCTGACCACCGCGGACGCGGTCGACGAGGCGCACACGGTGACGGTGTCGCAGCTGCTCAACGAGTTCTTCGCGCACGAGGCGGGGTTGGCGGACTGGCAGTTGGGGTTGGGGCACGCGTTCGAGATCAACCCGGAGGTGCCGGAGTCGTTCCGGTTGGAGTTGGCGCACGCGTTGCTGGCCCGGGAGTTGTTCCCCGACGCGCCGTTGAAGTGGATGCCGCCGACGAAGCACATGACCGGTGACGTGTTCCGGGGCAACCTGCTCGACGGGTTCTTCAACCTGGCCGGGGCGCTGACCGGTCAGGGCATCCTGCTGGTGGGGATGATGACCGAGGCGGTGGTGACGCCGTGGTTGTCCGACCGGGACATCGCCCTGCAGAACGTGCGCTACGTCCTCGGCGCGGCCGGTGGGCTGCACGAGGACTTCGTGCCCGCGCCGGGCGGGTTCATCCGCCGCCGCGCCAACCAGGTCCTCGGTGAGGCGCTGGACCTGCTGGAACGCATCGGGGAGCAGACGCTGCTCACGGCGATCGCCGAGGGCACCTTCGGGATCATGAAGCGGCCCGCGGACCGCGGCAAGGGCCTGTCCGGGGTCGCCGCGCACGAGGCCGACTACTGCAACCCGGCCACCGACATCCTGGAGGCCGCCGCGTGAGCGGGGAGAAGCAGATCGTGCGCCCGTACGGGGACACCACCGGTGACGGGATGGTGCAGGTGTCGTTCACCCTGCCGGTGACCCACGACAAGCGCGCCGAGGGCGCGGCGGTGCAGTTGGCCAACAAGATGGGCATCGACCCGGCGATGGTGGTGCACGCCAAACCGATGGGCGACGGGTTCACGTTCTTCGTCGTCTACGGGCGGGTCAACCACCTGGTCGACCTCAACGCCGTGCAGGTGGTGGAACGGGACTTCGCGCTGCTGTCGGCGAAGGACGTCAACACGGTCATCAAGCAGCGGTTGCGGCGCAAGCTGTCGGTGGTCGGGGCGTGCATCGGCACCGACGCGCACACCGTCGGCATCGACGCGATCCTCAACGTCAAGGGCATCGCGGGGGAGAAGGGCCTGGAGTACTACCGGGAGTTGAAGGTCACCAACATGGGCGCGCAGGTCAGCGTGCCGGAGCTGGTGGAGACCGCCCGGGCGGAGAAGGCCGACGCGGTGCTCGTGTCTCAGGTGGTCACCCAACGCGACGCGCACCTGCACAACACCCGGGAGATGTCGGCGGCGTTCCGGGAGGCGATGCCGGCGGGGCGGCGGCCGCTGCTGATCGTCGGTGGCCCCCGCTTCGACGAGACGATGACCGACGAGTTGGGCGTGGACCGGATCTTCGGTCGGGGCACCACGCCCGGCGAGGTGGCCAGCTACCTCGTGCACGCCCTGATCACGCAACGGAAGGCGATGGCATGACCGACGCACGGCTCGGGTTGACGGTGACGCACCGGCGGTATGTGCCGTACTCGCACGCCCACTACGCCGGCAACCTCGTCGACGGGGCGTACGCCCTCGGGTTGTTCGGCGACGTCGCCACGGAGGTGTGCATCCGCACCGACGGCGACGAGGGCCTGTTCGCCGGGTACGCCGACGTGCGGTTCCACGCGCCCGTGCACGCCGGGGACGTGGTGGAGGTGACCGCGCGGGTGGCGCGGGTGGGCACCCGTAGCCGCACCTTGGAGTTGAGCTGCGCGGTGGTGTGCCGGGGCCGCCCGGACCGTTCCGCGTCCGCCGCCGAGGTCCTCGACCCGCCGGTCGTGGCGGTCACCGCGACCGGCACCGTGGTCGTCCCCGCCGCCAGCGTGAGTCGCGAGGAGTGAGCCGGGTTTGCGAGCCCCGCAGTCGCGAACAGGGAAACTCGTGACCCTGGCGGTCTGCGCGGACGTCGGTTCCACGTACACGAAGGTGGCGGTGGTGGACCTGGCCGCCGGTGTCCTGGCCGGCGCGGCGTCGGCGCCCACCACGGTGGGCACGGACGTGTTGCACGGCCTGGACGCCGCGGTCGCGGCGGCCACCGCCGGGCTCGGGGTCCGCGACGTGCCGTGGTACGTGTGCTCGTCGGCCGGCGGTGGGTTGCGGCTGGCCGTGGTCGGCTACGAGCCGCTGGTCACCGCGCAGGCCGGGCGGCGGGTCGGGTTGTCCGCCGGCGCGCACGTGGTGCACGTCGCGGCCGGGCGGCTCGGCGCCGCCGACCTGACGGCGTTGCGGGCGGCCCGCCCGGACGTGGTGCTGCTCGTGGGCGGCACCGACGGCGGCGACGCCGACACCATCAGCCACAACGCCACCCGCCTGGCCCGCGTCCGGTGGCGCCGACCCGTGGTGTACGCGGGCAACGCCGACGTGCGCGCGCAGCTGACCGGGCTGCTGCGCGACGCCGGGGTGCCGGTCACCGACGCCGACAACGTCCTGCCGCGCATCGGGGTGCTCGCCCCGGCGTCGGCGCGCGCGGCGATCCGCGCGGTGTTCCTGCGCCACGTCATCGGCGGTAAGCGACTGTCCAGGGGCGCCCGGTTCGCGCGGCTGGTGCGGGCGGCCACCCCCGACGCGGTGCTCACCGGTGTGGAGGTGCTCGCCGACACCCTCGGCGGCGACCTCGCCGTGGTCGACGTGGGTGGGGCCACCACCGACGTGTACTCGGTGCTCACGCCGGACGAGCGGGCCACCGGGCCGGGCCGGGAGGTCGCCGGCAGTCTGTGGCGGGCCCGCACCGTGGAGGGCGATCTGGGCATGCGGTGGAGCGCCCCCGGGGTCGTCCGGGCCGCCGTCGAGGAGCGGCTGCTGAGCGCGGACGAGTCCGACGACCTTGCGGCCGCCGCGGCGCGCCGGGCGGCCGACCCGGCGTTCCTGGCCGTCGACGACGTCGAGCGGGGGATGGACCGGCGTATCGCCACCCTCGCCGCGACGGTGGCGTTGCGCCGGCACGCCCGGGGCGCCGCCACCGGTGAACGCTCCGGGCGGGATTTGCGCGACGTGCGGCTGCTGGTGGGCTCCGGTGGGGTGCTGCGGCACGCGCCGGCGGACGCGTCCGGGCAGGTCCTGGCGGCGGTCCTGGCCGACCACGCCGGCGGGTGGGCGCTGCCGCGTGCCGCCGCCGCGGTGGTCGACGCCGACTACGTGTTGGCCGCCGGAGGGCTGCTCGCCGAGGAGCACCGGGCGGCCGCGCAGGCGCTGCTGCGTCACCATCTGCGTACGCATTGAGACTCGCCGACCCGACACGCCGTGTTACAACACACGACAGGCCGGCTGCGGGTTGACAACCGACGGGGGTCGGCACGTACCGTCTTTGAGTCCTACCACGGGAAGCGGCTGTTGTTCGCTTCGTCCCTTCGTCCGCTGGCCGAGCGACATGTTTCAGCGTCATCGTCGCGGCGGCCAGGTCCAGCGGGCGGGGGTCGGCGGGGCGGCGCGAACCGGCCGCGGTTACCGGTGTACGGGCAGGGTGAGGTGCACGGCCAGTAGACAACGGCCCGGCGGGGGCAGCCAGTCCACGTCCGGTCGGTCCGAAGGTCGTCGTGCCCCATCCTCGCCACACCGGCCGGGAAGGGCCTGGGAGCATCGGGGCGCGGCGCGAGCCGCGCCCCGATTTCATGTCCCCCGGGCGGTTCGTGCCCGACGGCCCGACGCGGCCGGTTCACCCGCCAGCCAGGTAACCTTCGCCCCGTGATCGAGGTGAAGCGGTGACGACCCTGGACCGGGATGAGACCCACACCCCGGCGGCGCTGCCCCAGCCGGTCGTTGCCGGTCGGCCGCTGCCGCTGCGGGTCGCCGTACCCCTGGCCGTGGCCGCCGGGCTGGCCCTGCTGGTGGCGTTCCCCCCGTACGGGGTGTGGCCGCTCGCGCCCGTCGGGGTGGCGTTGCTGGCCGCCGCCGCGCACCGGCGGCGGTTGCGCGCCGGCGCCGGCCTGGGCTTCCTGACCGGGGTGGCGTTCTTCGCCCCGCTGCTGGCCTGGACGAACCTGCACACCGGCTACCTGCCGTGGGTGCTGCTGTCGCTGCTGCAGGCCGGCTACCTGGCGCTGCTGGGCGCGGCCACCGCCTGGGTGTCGCCGCTGGCCGACCGCGCCCGCTGGGCGTGGCCGGCGCTGACCGGGCTGCTCTGGGTCGGGCAGGAGGCGCTGCGTGACCGCACCCCGTTCGGCGGGTTCCCGTGGGGGCGGTTGGCGTTCAGCCAGGACACCTCACCGCTGCTGCGCCTGGCCGCGCTGGGCGGCGCCCCACTGGTCACCTTCGCCGTGGCCCTCGTCGGCGGGTTGCTGGTCACCGCCGCCTGGGGGGCCTGGGTCACCGCCCGGCGCCCCGCACCCCCGCCCAGTGACGCCGTGCCGGGCGCTGACGGCCCGCTGGACGGCCGGTCACCCGCCGGGGCGACGGCGGCACGGCGGTGGGCGCCGGTGGTCGTACCGGCCGTCGTGGCCGTCGCGCTGACCGCCGGGGCTCTGCTGGTGCCGGTGGCCACCGCCGGGTCCGGCACCAGCGTCACCGTGGCGATCGTGCAGGGCAACGTGCCGCGGCTGGGCCTGGACTTCAACGCCCAACGGCAGGCGGTGCTCAACAACCACGTCGACGCCACCATCGAGCTGGCCGCGCGGGTGGCCGCCGGGCAGCAGCGGCGACCCGACCTGGTGGTGTGGCCGGAGAACTCCAGCGACATCGACCCGCTGCGCAACCCCACCGCCGGTGCGCGGATCTCCCAGGCCGCCGACACCATCGGCGCGCCGATCCTGGTCGGCGCGGTGCTGCTGGGCCCCGACGCCGGGCAGGTCCGCAACGCGGGCATCCTGTGGCGTCCCGGCACCGGCCCGGACCTCGACCAGCTGTACACGAAACGCCACCCCGTGCCGTTCGCCGAGTACGTGCCGCTGCGCGACGTGGCCCGGATGGTCAGCAAGCAGGTCGACCTGATCCGCAACGACTTCGTGCCGGGAAGCACCCCGGGCGTGGTACGCGCCGGCCCCGCCGTGCTCGGTGACGTGATCTGCTTCGAGGTCGCCTACGACGAGGTGGTCCGCGACACCGTCACCGGCGGCGCGCAACTGCTGGTGGTGCAGACCAACAACGCCACCTTCGACGTGGCGGAGGCCCGCCAGCAGATGGCCATGGTGCGGCTGCGGGCGGTGGAGCACGGACGGCCGGCGTTGATGGCCTCCACGGTCGGAGTGTCCGGGTTCGTCGCACCCGACGGGCGGGTAAGCGATGCCACCGGGTTCAACACCCGGGAGGTCATGGTGCGGCAGTTGCGGCTCGACGACGGGCGCACCCTCGCCACCCGCCTCGGCTGGTGGCCCGAGGTGGCGCTCGCCGCGCTGGCCGCGGCGGCCCTGGTCGGCGCGGCGGTGCTGCGCCGACGGCAGCGGGTCAGGCCCGGATAGCAACAGCCGGTACGCCGGCGGGAGCGGAGGAACCGTGATCCAGGCGACCGATACGATCCGACGCGCGGACGAGGTGCCCGGGGTGGGCCGGGTGCTGGTGGTGATCCCCACCTACAACGAGGCCGACAACATCGCCGTGATCGTGGGCCGGGTCCGGCGCGCCGCCCCGGCGGTGCAGATCCTCATCGCCGACGACAACAGCCCCGACGGCACCGGCGCGATCGCCGACGCCCTCGCCGACGGCGACGCGCACGTGCAGGTGCTGCACCGCCACGGCAAGGAGGGCCTGGGCGCGGCGTACCTGGCGGGGTTCGGGTGGGCGCGCGAGCGTGGCTACCAGGCGGTCGTGGAGATGGACGCCGACGGCTCGCACGCCCCGGAGGACCTGCCGGCGCTGCTGGCCGCCGCCCGCGACGCCGACGTGGTGATCGGCTCCCGGTGGACCCGCGGCGCGCGGGTGCTCAACTGGCCGCTGCGGCGGCTGCTGCTGTCACGTGGTGGGAACCTGTACGCGCGCCTGGCGCTGGGCATGCCCGTATCCGACGCCACCGGCGGCTACCGGGTGTACCGGATCAGCGCGTTGGACGCCATCGACCTGGGGTCGGTGACCTCGCAGGGCTACTCGTTCCAGGTGGAGCTGTCGCGGCTGGCGCACCGGGCCGGGGTGCGGATCGTGGAGGTGCCGATCACCTTCGCCGAGCGGGAACGCGGCGACAGCAAGATGAGCCCGAAGATCGTGGCCGAGGCGCTGTGGCGGATCACCGCCTGGGGTGTGCGCGACCGGCGCCAGGCGGTACGCCGGGGCCTGCACGGCACCGCCACCGGTCAGGCACGGTGGCCGTGAGCGGTCAGGCACGGTGGCCGTGAGCGGTCAGGCACGGTGGCCGTGAGCGCGGCCGTGTCATGCTGGATGAGCGGACCACGTCCGTGGTGTCCGCAGGAATGGCGATGAGGTGAGATGCGCCGAGGACTGAGGTTCGTACCGTTGGCCCTGCTGCTGGCGGTGGTGCTAGAGCTGGCGGTGTTCGTCGGCGTGGGACGGGCGCTGGGGTTCGGGGCGGCGGTGTTGCTGGTGTTCGCCGCGTCCTTGCTGGGGCTGGTGCTGCTGCGCCGCGAGGGCATGCGCGCCTGGCGCGGGTTCCGGGCCGCGGCGGCGGCCGGGCAGCCCCCGGGCGGGCAGGTGACCGACGGGCTCGTCGGGTTGGCGGGCGCGCTGCTGCTGGCGGTGCCCGGCCTGGTCAGCGGGCTGGTCGGGTTGCTGCTGCTGGTGCCGCCGGTGCGTCGACTGGCCCGCGCCGGGGTGCGACGCGCCACCGAGCGGCGGGTGTCGTCGATGGTCGCCGGTGACCTGTTCGGGCCCCGCACGGTGCGGGTGCGCCAGGGTGCGCCACAACCGACCCCGCAACCGACTCCGCAGCCGGAACAGCCGGTGGTGGTCGACGGCGGCCGGGCCATCGAGGGCGAGATCGTCGAGCCCGGTCGGCACTGAGACCAGCCACTGACCGCGCACAGACACGACGACGCCCCCGGGGATTCCCCGGGGGCGTCGTCGTTGTGCGTCGTGCGGCTCAGGCGCGGCCGCGGCGGGTCCGAACCTCCTGCAGCCGCTCCTCGAGGATGTCCTCCAGCTCGGCGATCGAGCGCCGCTCCAGAAGCATGTCCCAGTGGGTACGCGGCGGCTTGGCCTTCTTCTGCTCCGGCTCGCTGCCGTCGACGAGTCGGGCGACGCTGCCGTCGAACTTGCATTCCCAGGTCGTCGGGACCTCGGCGTCGACGGCGAACGGCACCTCGAACTGGTGGCCCTTGGCGCAGAGGTACTCGCGGGTCTGACGCGGCGCGAGCTCCGTGTTGCGGTCGGATTCGTAGCTCACCGCGCCAAGGCGGCTTCCGCGCAGCATACGCTCGCCCATGATCGACTTCCCCTCGTTCGTGGTGCTGGTCTTCTGGGTGTAACGGTGCGTCCCCGTCGAGCCATTCCCGCCCGAGGGCGTGAGGCGTCGACGGGTGGGCCGGGACCAAGGGTAGCCGGCCGGGACGCTCACCCGGTGAGGTGATCCCCAGGCGGGTCGGGACAACGGTGTGTGTCCGCTGCCACCGGGGAGGTTAACCGCCCGAGCCTACCGAAGGTTGCGCCACGATCATCAGGTGGCGTCGCCGGGAGTGGCGGCGCCGAGGCGGGCCAGCGCCAACGCCAGGTCACTGACCTGGTCGCCGAGTTGCGCCACCCGCCGCTGGGCCAGGTCCCGGTCGGTCTCGGCGGCGTCGAGTCGTACCGTCAGGGCGGTGCGGTGACCCTCGGCGGTCGCCGTGGCCTGCCGGGCCGCGGTCAACTCCGCGGTGAGCGTGTCGCGCTGGGCGGCCAGGGCGGCCACCTCCGCGCGCAGCCGCGCGGTCACCTCGGCGGCCTCCTGCCGGGCGTCGTCGGCCTGCCGGGCGGCGACCTCGGCGCGGTCACGGGCCCGGTCGGCCTGCTCGCGCGCCCGGGCGGCGTCGGCGGCCTCGGCGCGGGTCCGTGCGGCGTCGGCGCGGGACTGCTCGATCTGGCGCCGGACGTCCTGCACCTCGGCCTGCCACCGCCCGGCCCGCTCGGTCGCCTCGGCGGCGGCCCGGGTGGCCCGTTCGGCCTCGGCGCGCAGCGCGTCGCGTTCCACGCTCAGGTCGGCCACCCGCTGCCGTTCGGCGTCGCGTTCGGTGCGCAGGTCCCGCACCTCGGCGCGGGCCTGGTCCCGGTCGCGCTCGGCCTGGGCGCGCAGCGCCTCGGCGGCGCTGGCCTCGTGGCGGGCCTGGTCGCGGGCGGCCTCGGCGTGCTGGGCCCGCTCGTCGGCGGCGACAGCCTGCCGCTGCGCCTGCTCGGCGCGCTGGCGGGCGTCGTCGGCCTCGGCGCGGGCGTCACGGGCCTGCTCGCGGGCCCGCGCCGCGTCGGCCGCCGCGGCCTCGGCGTCGTCGCGGGCCTCGTCGCGTTCGGTCTGCGCCGCCGCGATCTCGGTGGCGGCCTCCGCGCGGGCCTGGGCGAGCTGCCGCTGCACCCCCACCGGGGACAACTCGGCGTGCAGCGACTCGGTCAACGTCTCGACGATCTGGTCGAGGCGGTCCACCGCCTCCCAGGTGCGGGCCACCTGCCCGGGCAGGCCGGGGGCGTTGCGGTGCCGCATCCGGCTGTTGCGGGAGGCGCGCTGGCAGGCGCCGTCGTTGTCGCGGCAGTAGCGAAACGGTCGACCCGCGCCGACACGCTGCGGCACCGGCCGTCCACAGTGGGCGCAGGGGCGGGTCTCGGTGGTGCTGGGCTGGGCGTCCATCGAGGGCGAAGTCTAGTGCCGGCCGATCAGCTCGTCGCCCGGGCCGTCGCGTCCAGGGTGTAACGGCGTTGCAGCAGCAGCGCCGCCAACATCGCCACGGCCGGCAGCAACCCGAAGCCGTAGCGGACCGCCGCGAGCGCGGCGTCCGGTTGCACCGGCGACTCACCGGCCGTCGAGGCCACGAAACCACCCACGGTCAGGCACAGCGCGTACGCGTACGGGCCCAGGGCCGCGCCGGTGGCCTCGGTGGCCGTCCACACCCCGGTGTAGGTGCCGGCCCCGATGGCGCTGGTGGTGCTGGCGGCGCGGATCACGTCGGGCAGCATCGAGAACGGCAGCAGCTGCATGCCGGCGAACGCCACCCCGAGCACCGCCACTGCGGCGACCAGCACCGGCAGGCCGGCCGGGCGGCCCACCGCCAGCACCAGCGAGCCGAGGGCGAACGCGCCCTGCGCGCCGAGCAGCGCCCGCTGCTTGCCGACGCGTCGGGCCACCACCAGCCAGGCCGGGGTGACCAGCAGCGCCGGCGCCACGAACGCGGCCACCAGCACCGTGGTCAGGCCGGGGGCGCGCAGCTCGTACTCGGCGTAGTAGGGCACCCCGGCGAGCACCAGGTGGGTGGTGGTGGACATCGCCAGATACGCGGCGACCAGCCACCGGAACTGCCTGTCGCGCAGCGCGGTGCGCAGGGCCCGCCACCCGCCGTGCCCGGACGAGGTGCTGGCCGGCGCGGACCCGCGCAGCCGGGCGATGCCGGCGACACCGACCAGCATGGCCAGCAGCATCCCCACGGCGAGGACCACGCCCATGCGCTGGTAGCCGCCCCGCGTCGCGGCGTCGCCGCCGGTCAGCAGTGGGGCCAGCAGCCCGGAGACCAGGATGCCCAGGGTCAGCACGACCATCCGGAACGCCATCAGCCGGGTGCGTTCGTGGTAGCCGATGCGCAGGTCGGCCGGGGTGGCCAGGTAGGGGACCTGGTAGGCGGCGAAGAGCAGGTTGCCGGCGATGAAGAACACAGCCACCCACGCGGCGGCCGGCGTGCCGGTCAGGCCGCCGGGCACCGCGAAGAGCGCGGCGAACGCGACCGGCAGGGCGCAGCCGAGCAGCAGCAGGCGACGCCGGTCGCCGCGGCGGGTCTGCTCGACGTCGGCGCGGTGCCCCACCCAGGGGTGCAGCAGCACGTCGGCGACCTTCGGCAGCAGCAGCGCCAGGCCGGCCAGCCACGGCCCGACGGCCAGCACGTCGGTGAGGAAGTAGAGCAGCAACAGGCCGGGCACGGTCACCCAGACACCCATGCCGAGGGAGCCGGCCGCGAAGCCCGCCAGGGGGCCGCGCGGCAGCGTCGTGTCGGTGGCGGCCGCGGGCCGCCGGTCCAGCCCGGTCATCGCCGCATCCTCTCCGCAATCCAACGGTTGCTGGATTCTAGGGGCAGAATGGCGACCATGACCATGCCCCGCCGCCGCCCGGGTCGGCCCCGCCGCGACGAGACCCGGCCGACCCGCGAGGTGGTGCTCACCGCGGCGACCGCGCTCTTCGCCGAGCGGGGCTTCGACGCCGTCGGGCTGCGGGAGGTCGCCGCCGCCGCCGGGGTCGACGTCGCCACTGTCGCGCACCACACGGGTACGAAGGCAGCCCTCTACGACGCGTGCTTCGCCCGGGTGTTCGCCGCCGAGCGGGAGGTGCTCACCGAGGCCGCCGAGCAGGCCCGTACCGCTCTCGACGCGGGTCCGCACGCGGCGCGGCGCGCCCTGCACGAGCTGGTCGACGTCTTCGTGGACTTCCTGGAGGATCGCCCCGAGACCACCGCGCTGTGGCTGCGCCGCTGGCTGGAACCGCAGCGGCACGCCGAGCTCGACCAGCGCTACGCCGACCCGTTGTACCGGCTGGTCGCGGAGCTGCTCACCGCCGCCGCGGCGACCGGCGCGCTGGCCGAGCCGACCCCGCACATCACCGTACGGAGTCTGGTGTGGGCGACGCACGGGCACGTGGTGGCGTTGGCCGCCGGCGCGCCCGGCGCTCGGGAGCGGCGCGAGTTCCGGGCGTTCGTGCACCGCCTGCTCGACGGGCTGTACGGATCACCGACCCCTTGACGGGCCGCCGCCGCGCGACGATTATCCATCGGACGTTGGATTAATGGGGGGCGGCAATGGGCGTACCACCTCGGGTGGCGGTGATCGGGGCCGGCGCCGCCGGGCTCGCCGCGGTCAAGGCACTCCGCGACGCCGACGTGCCGACGGTCGGCTTCGAGGCCGCCGAGCAGGTCGGTGGCCTCTGGGTGTACGGGGCGCCCGACTCGCCCGCGTACCGCACGCTGCACCTCAACACCAGCCGTGGTCGCACCCAGTTCGCCGACCACCCGATGCCCACGGACTGGCCCGACTACCCCGACCACCGTCGCGTCGCCGGTTACCTCGCCGACTACGCCGCGCGTTTCGGGCTGGCCGACACCATCCGGCTGCGCCACACCGTCGAACGGGTCACCCAGCATCCCGACGGCACCTGGACGGTGGCCGCCAGCGGCCCGACCGGCCCGGTCGAGGTCACCGTCGACGCCGTGGTCGTCGCCAACGGGCACAACCGGGTGCCCCGGCTGCCCGATCCCGGGTACCCCGGCGAGTGCACCGCCGAGCAGATCCACAGCCACGACTACCGGGGCCCGGAGCAGTTGGCCGGCAGACGGGTCCTGGTCGTCGGCGGAGGCAACTCCGCGATGGACATCGCCGTGGACGCGTCGTACGCCGCCACCCGTACCCTGCTGTCGCTGCGCCGGGGCGTCTGGGTGGTGCCGAAGTACCTGCTGGGGTGCCCCTCGGACACCCTCAACGGGGCGTTGGCCCGTCGACTGCCGTGGCGCCTGCGCCAACGCATCAGCCAGACGATGCTGAGCGCCACCGTCGGCAACCCCGCCCGCTACGGGCTGCCCGCGCCGACGCACGGCTTCCTGCAGGACCATCCGACGCTCTCCGACGGGTTGCTGTCGCGGCTGACCCACGGCGACGTCGAGGCCCGGCCCGGCGTCGCCGCCCTCGACGGCGACCGGGTGGAGTTCACCGACGGCCGCAGCGACAGCGTCGACCTGATCATCTGGTGCACCGGTTACCGGGTGGACGTCCCGTTCCTCGACCCGGCGCTGCTCGCCGGGGGCGCCGACACCCTTCCGCTGTACCGGCACGTGTTCCACCCCGACGCCCCCGGGCTGAGCTTCGTCGGGTTGATGCAGTCCACCGGGTCCGCGTTCCCCCTGGTCGAGGCGCAGGCCAAGCTGATCGCGGCGCACCTCGCCGGCCGGTACGCGCTGCCGGACGCGGAGCGGCAGCGCGCCGCCTGCCGGGCCGAACTGCGGGCCGCGACCGCCCGCTGGGGTCAGCGCCGCCCGGCGATGCGGGTGGACTTCGACGTCTACCTGGCCGAGCTGGCCCGGGAGTTGACCGCCGGGACGCGCCGCGCCCGCTCCGGCGCGGCGTCCCCGGCGGGGGCACCCCGGTGAGCGGTCGATCCCTGACCGGTCGGCGGGTGCTGGTCACCGGGGCGAGCGGGACCTTCGGCCGCCACCTCGGCGCGGCGCTGAGCGCGGCCGGCGCCCGGGTGGTGGGGCTCGACCTGCACGCCCGCCCCGACGACGACGTTCCGGTGCTGGGCTGCGACCTGACCGACCCGGACGCCGTGCCACCGGCGGTGCGGGCCGCCGTCGACCGGCTCGGCGGGCTCGACCTGCTGATCAACAACGCCGGGGTCGGTGGTCCCGCGCCGGCCGAGTTGCCGCCCGACGAGGTGGTCCGCCAGCAACTGGAGGTGAACCTGCTCGCCGCCTGGCGCACCACCGCCGCCGCGCTGCCCCCGCTGCTCACCGCCCGCGGGCGGGTGATCTTCGTGGCCAGCCGGATGGCCGTGTTGCCCCTGCCGCTCGCCGCCGCGTACGGGGTGAGCAAGCGGGCCCTGGTCGCCTACGCCGACGCGCTGCGCCACGAGGTGGGCACCCACGTCGGGGTGAGCGTCGTCTACCCGAGCATGGTCGCCTCACCGATCCACGACAGCACCGCCGCGGCCGGGCTGTCCCTGCGGGGGGTGTCCCGCCCCGAGCCCGTCGAAGGGGTGGTCGCGGCGATCCTGCGCACCGCCACCGCCCGGCGGGCGCCCCGTGACGTGGCGACCACCGCACGCGGTCGGCTGGAGATGGCCGTCGGCCGGCACGCGCCCGCGCTCGCCGACCGGCTGGTACGGCGTACCCTCGCCGCCCGGCTCGCCGCCGGTGACCTTCACGCCGCGCCGCTGGCCGCCGGCATGGTCAACCGCTACCGGGGGCGGTGACCGCCCAGGTCAGGGCGTGGCGACGGCCGCGCGCGAGCGGTCGGCGGCGATGCGGACGGCCAGCGCCGCGAGCGCCGTACCGGTCACCCACCGCTGCACCCGCAGCCACACCGGCCGACGGGCGAAGAACCCGGCCAGCGAGCCGGCGCTGAGCACGATCAGCGCGTTCACGATCAGCGCGACGGCGATCTGGGTCAGACCGAGCAGCAGGCTCTGCGCGGCCAGGTGCCCACGCGTCGGGTCGATGAACTGCGGTAGCAGCGACACGTAGAGGATCGCGATCTTCGGGTTCAGCAAATTGGTGACCAGGCCCATGGTGAACAGTCGCCGGGGCGGGTCCGGCGGCAGCGGCGCCGGCGTGAACGGCGAGTGCCCACCCGGTCGCAGCGTCCGCCAGGCCAGCCAGAGCAGGTAGCCGGCACCGGCCAGCTTCACCACCGCGTACAGCGTCGGCACCAGGACGAAGACGGTGGCCAAACCGGCGACCGCCGCCGCCAGGTAGACGCCGAAGCCGGCGGCCACCCCGAGCAGCGAGATCAGCCCGGCCCTGCGGCCCTGCGCCACCGAGCGGGACACCAGGTAGACCATGTTCGGGCCGGGGGTGAGTACCAGCCCCAACGCCACCAACGCGATACCCAGCAGTGCACCCGTACCCACCATGACGTGCCCCCCGTTCGGTAGTTCCCACACCGACCGTAATCGGGATGAACGTCCCAACCCAGGGCCACCTCGCAGGCCGTGGCCTGCGATCCCGGGTGATCCACTCGCGTTCGGTGCCGCCGGCCGCGCCGCGGCGGGAATGCGCACCGTGGCGGGCGCGCTGACCCCTGACAAGTGCGCGTCGCCGGCCGGAGGGGGCGCGTTACGGTGGCCAGGGAGGTGCCGCACGGTGACCGAGGCGTGGGAAGCGTCCGTGGAGGCGAAGATCCAGGATGCCGTTCAGCGCGGCGAGTTCGACAACCTGCCCGGCATGGGCAAGCCGATCCCCGGCCGTGGGGCGCCGTACGACGAGTCGTGGTGGATCAAGAGCTTCCTGGAGCGCGAGGCACTCCCCAGTGACCTGCTCCTGCCCACGTCGCTGCAACTACGCCGGCGCATCGAGCAGGTCCCCGACGAGGTCCGTGACCTGCCCACCGAGGAGTCCGTCCGCGACTTCGTGGCGCAGTTGAACGCGCAGATCGTGGCGTGGCTGCGCAACCCCGACGGCCCCCGGGTCGTGGTGCGGCCGGTCAACGCCGATGACGTGGTCCGCCGTTGGCGCGCCGAGCGGGCCCGGCCCGAGGTCACGACGACCGCCACCGAACCGGCGACCGTCGTGACGCCGGCGCGCCGGCCCCGCCGCAGTTGGTGGCGGCGGTGGCGTAGCCGTCGGGGCTGACCCCCGGGCCACGGCCACGGCAGACTGTGCCGATGCTCATCGAATCGCAGACACCCGGCACGCCCTCGACGCCGGGTGTCGCCCTGCGCCCCTGGTGCGCCGACGACCTGGATGAGCTGGTGCAGGCGTACCGGGATCCGGTGCTGCGCCGCTGGACCAGATTCCCGGTGACCACCGCCGCCGAGGCCCGGCGGTGGCTGGACGGCGCCCTGCGGGACTGGGCCGAGGGCCGGCGGTACAGCTTCGCCGTCCTCGAAGAGCAGGCCGACGGCGCTCGGCTGGTGGGCAACGCGGTGCTCAAGGGGGTCACGCCGGAGCGCCCGGCGCCGGAGGTGGGCTACTGGACGGCGTCGTGGGCACGCGGTCGCGGCGTCGCCCCGCGCGCGGTCACCGCGCTGAGCCGCTGGGCGTTCGACCGGTTTCCCGGGCTGGCCCGTCTCGACCTGCTGCACCAGGTGGACAACGTGGCGTCCTGCCGGGTGGCGCAGAAGTGCGGGTTCGTGTTCCAGGAGGTGGTGCCGGCCCGGCCGCCCTTCCCGCTCGACGGTCACCGGCACTCGCTCGACGCCGGCTAGCCGGGCGGCACACCTCCGCGCCCGAACCTGGTGCGAACGGATCCGAACAGGTCCGAACGCCTGCTCCCGGCCCCGACGGCGCGAACGCGGATACGGTCTGGCCCGAGCGCCGCAGACGTCCGGCGGCGCGGGAGGGACGGGGCGAAGTGACCGAGCGCGCCGCGACGTACGCCGAGGTGTTCGCGGTGCGCGAATACCGCCACCTGTTCGGTGCGTACCTGTTGTCCCTGGCCGGCGACCAGCTCACGGCCGTGACCGTGGCGTACCTCGTCTTCAGCGAGACCGGCTCGGCCGCGCTGGCCGCCGCCGCCTACGCCAGTTCCTACCTGGCCTGGCTCACCGGCGGACCGCTGCTGTCCGGTCTCGCCGACCGGTTTCCCCGGCGAAGCGTGATGATCGCGTGTGATCTTGGCCGGGCGGCGCTCATCCCGCTGGCGGCGCTGCCGGACCTTCCCGCGCCGGCTCTGGTGGTGCTCCTCTTCGTGGTCAACCTGATGCGGCCACCGTTCGTGGCGGCGCGGGCGGCGTTGATGCCTGAAGTGCTCGACGGCGACCGCTACGCGCTGGCCAACGGCGTGGACAACATCTGCGCCCAGGTCGTGCAGGTGGTCGGCTTCGCCGTCGGGGGGAGTCTGGTGGCGCTGCTGTCGCTGCGCGGTGCCCTGCTGGTGGATGCCGGCACGTTTCTGGTGTCGGCTCTTCTGATCAGGATCGGCGTGCGGTCCCGCCCCGCGCCTCGACCGCGGTCGAACCCGACCGGTCAGGGCCGGGCTGCCGGTCTGCGGGTGATCTTCGCGGATTCCCGGCTGCGGTCCTACGTTCTCGTCCTGTGGATCGCCAGCGCCTTCACCTACGCAGCCGAAGGGCTGATGGCACCGCTGGCCCGACAGTACGGCGGCGGCGCCGGCACCGTCGGACTGTTGCTGGCGGCGGCGCCGTTGGGGATGTCCCTCGGCGGGGTCGCGCTGACCCGCTTCTGTCCACCGGCGGCCCGGCCACGGCTCATCCTGCCGCTGGCCGCGATGTCGGCCGGGGTGCTGACGGTGGCGTGGCTCGTCCCTCCGCTGTGGATGATGCTCCTGCTGTTGGTGCTGGCCGGCGCCGCGAGCGCCTTCGCCATCCCCCTGAACGCGTTGTTCGGCCGGGCGGTGCCGACGCAGTACCGGGGACGCGCGTTCGGGGTGGCCATCACCGGTCTCAGTGTGCTGCAGGGGACGGCGATGGTCCTCGCGGGTCTGGCCGCCGACCGGTGGCCGGCCACCACCGTGATCGGGTTCAGCGGATTGTCGGGCGCGGTGGCGGTCCTGGCCGTCGTGCCGCTGTGGCCGCGGCGACCTGCCTCCACACCAGCGACGTTCGAGTCTGCGGTCGAACAAGCTCGAACGACTCCGAACGCCGACATCCCTACCGCCGAAGCGGGCCGTGGCCGACTCTGAGGTCACCTGGCGGGTACGGGGGCCGTCACCGAGGTGAGAGGAGAAGGGCATGCGCAGCGTTCGCAACCGTGGCATCAGCTGGACCTGACCCTGACGCTCCAACCGGGGTGGTCGCCCGACAGGCGACCACCCACCCCCTCGACGCGGCTGCGCGTCAGTCGACCGCGGCCCGCCAACTCCAGGACGTGCGCCTCGCCCGGCCGGGCAGCTCACCGCGGCCGGTCATCCAGAGCAGCACCTCGGGTGCCGCCCCGGCCGGGGCGTCCGGGAAGAGTCGGCGCAGCACCAGCGCGCTCAGCCGGTGCGGCGGCTGCCACGGCACAGCGAGGCCGAGGGTGATGTCGTGGGTGTGCAGCAGGGTCTCGGCCACGCCCATGGCGGCGAAGCCGGCCGGATCGCACGGACCGAAGTGCCAGGCCCGCGTGTCCGGCGGGGCGGCGTCGACGGCGGCGGCGAGCAGCCCGGCGCAGGCCCGCACCACGGTGAGCACCTGCGTCGGGCTCGCGTCGGGGGAGACCCGCAGGTCGTACGGCAGATAGCCGTCATCCGGGCGGCCGGTGACCTGGCCCGCGTACCCGAGGAGGTCGTGCGCGACGTGCGCCGCGGTGGTCCAGCAGCTCCACCGCAGCGAGCCGGCCGGCACCGACCAGTCGCGGTCCCGGTGTGGCAGCAGCACCCGGGTCATCTCCTCGGCTGCCTCCCGCAGGTCGGCGCCGCTCACCGCCGACACTCGCCGACCCGCCGGGCAGCAGCGGGCGTGGAAATCCCGTCATGGGTAAAGAAAGTTGAGGCATGCAAGAATCCATCCTTGCACATGGGGGGAGGCGAGCAGAGTGTTGCCGAACCTTGTGGTGGACACGACGGCGTTGCCCCCGGCGGACCGGTTCGCGTTCTGGTATGCCCTGGTCGCTCAGGAGACGGCGCCGGCGCACATCAGCAGCGGCCACCTGGACAACTTCGTGGCCTACGCGCAGGCCATCGATCTCGGCCGCATTCGGATGACCTCGCTGCGGTACCCGTCGCTGGACGCGATCCGGCCCAGGAAACTGGTCCGCAGCGCCGAAGGGGACGTGTACCAGCTCACGCTGCCACTGACGGGTCACAGCACCCTGATCCAGGACCGCACCGAGTCCACGCTGGAACCCGGTAAGCACTTCACGCTCCTGGACCCCGCGCGGCGGCACGTCGCCCGGCACCGCGCCGGCGGCCCCGGTCCCGCCACGACGATCACCGTGCAGATACCCCACGCGGCGCTGCCTCTGGCACCGGACCGGCTCCGCCGCCTGCTGGCCACGCCGATGCCGTCGCACGTCGGGGTCGGCGGGCTGTTGGCCCACCACCTGCGCAGCATCGCGGCGCACCCGGAGCAGTTCGAGCCGGCCCAGGCCGAGATCCTGGGCAGTGTGGCGCTGGACCTGCTCACCGCCGCTCTCGCCGAGTACCTCGACGTCGAGGACGCGCTGTCCCCGGAGGCCCGGCACACCGCGCTGCGCGCCCGCGTCGTCGACTTCATCGACCGCCACCTCGACAGTGACGAGCTCACCCCTCGTAGCGTCGCCGCCGCCCACCACATCTCGCTGCGGTCGCTGCACCGCCTGTTCGAGGCGGAGGCGACGACGGTCGCCGAACTCATCCGCGCCAAGCGCCTGGAGCAGTGCCGGCGTGACCTCGGCAACCCGCTGTCGCGGCAGCCGGTCCAGGTCATCGCCGCCCGTTGGGGATTCCCGGACAAGGCCCACTTCAGCCGCCTCTTCCGTGCCCACTACGGACGTTCGCCGCAGGAGTACCGCAGGGCCGTCGCGCACCAGGACCGGTGACCCGCCGGACCGACCGCGCTACCTCCGGCGGTCGGTGGGATCGTCCGCGACGAAGTCACGGACCGCGGCGCGGATGCTGTCGCCGTACGGGTCGTCCGGCAGCCGCACGAGGTGTTCGCGCACCCGGGCGAGGTGCTCCTGGGCCTGGCCGACGTTGCCCAGGCGCCGGTGGCAGTCGGCCAGGTTGAGGTGCAGCGACGGCAGGAACGCCTGGACCTGGAGCGAGGGCAGGTGTCGCTGGGCACGTTCGTCGGTCAGGTCGGACACGGCGGCCAGGGCCCGTTCGTCCCAGGCCAGCTCCGCCTCGGTGCTGTCCTGCAGGTCGGCGAGGTGGTGCGCCAGGGTGCAGCGGTGCAGGGCGTCGCCGGTGGGGCCGAGTTCGTCCCACAACGCGGTGAGCAGCTCACGGGCCTGGGCAGGCGCGCCGCTGTGGCCGAGCTGTACGGCCTCGATGATGCGGGTCATTGTCGGGTCGGCGGTCGCTTGGTCGGTCATGTCGCCGATGGTCGGGCCTCGACCCGGTCGAGGGTCAAACTCGACTCCTCTCAGCTCCGCGCCGGTGACCACCCGTCGGCGACGAACCGGGAGGCGTCGGCACCCTCGCCGGCGAACAGCATGCCGTGCCGGTCCGCCGCTACGACCCGGTCGACGTAGACGCCACGCCCCTGGCCGGAGCCGTCGGTGCTGCTGCTGAACCGCAGGTGGGTGGCCTGATCGGGCAGCGCCACCGTGACCTGCCACCACACCCGACCCCCGTAGCCGGTGACCGTGCCGTCGGCGCTCCACCGGCGGGCGGCGTCGCGAAGCTGCATCGTCGCCGGCGCCCAGGTCCGACCACCGTCGGCGGAGACCTCGAATCGCGCGCTGTCGAAGCGGGGCTCGGTGTCGTACCAGAGCAGGAAGCTCGCCGCCCCGCCACGGCCGGGCCGACGCAGCGGCGCCGTGAGCGTGCTCGTCGCGGAGTCGCGTGGGTCGGCCCGCCAGGCGCTGGCCGAGCGCGGACGTACCGGCATCGCCTCCGCGAGGTCACGCGCCACGGCCCGTCGGGCGACGTTGTTGCTGCCCCAACCCCGGTCCGGGTGCACCCGGTTGCTGAGCATGACGACGAACGAGTGGGAGAGCGGGTCGATGACGATGGACGTTCCGGTGAAGCCGGTGTGCCCGAAGGCCACCGGAGAGGAGAGCCCCATCATGTACCAGTGCTTGTTCAGCTCGAAGCCGAGCCCGCGGTCGCTCTCCGGGTAGGCCGGCTCGAGCGGCGCGTTGTGATTGACCAGCATCGCGCGCACCGTTTCCGAGCGCAGGATCCGCCGGCCGCGGTATTCGCCGCCGTTGAGCAGTGACTGGCAGAGCACGGCCAGGTCCGCGGCCGTGGAGAAGACGCCGGCGTGCCCGGCCACCCCGCCGAGCGACCACGCGTTCTCGTCGTGCACCTCACCCCACACCATGCCGCGTCCGGCGTACGGCTGGTATTCCGTCGCGGCGATCCGCGACCGTCGCTCCGGGCCCGGGTTGTAGCCGGTGTCGGTCATGCCCAGCGGCCCGGTCACGCCGTCGCGGACCAGGTCGGCCAACGGCCGACCGGTCACCCGCTCCAGCAGGACGCCCAGCGCGATCAGCCCCAGGTCGGAGTAGACATACTGGCTACCGGGCGTTGCCCCGGTGGTGAGCGGCGTGGCGAGCGCGGCGGCGAATCGCTCGGCCGGTGTCGGGTACCTGCTCCACAGCGGTGTGAACGCGGGCAGGCCCGATGTGTGGGTGAGCAGCATCCGCACGGTGACCGCCGCCTTGCCGCCGGCGGCGAACTCCGGGACGTACCGGACGACCGGCGCGTCCAGTTCCACCCGCCCCCGCTCCACCTGCTGCATGGCGGCGATCGTGGTGAACAGTTTCGACACCGACGCCAGGTCGAAGATGGTGTCGCGCCGGGTCGGGATCTGCTGGTCGGCGGGGAGTTCCACGCCGACCAGGTCGGGCGGTGGCCCAACCGCGGAGTACTTCACCGCGCTGCCCACGGCGGCGTGCTCAACGATCACACCGTCCTTGGCGGCCAGGACCACCGCGCCGGCGTACGCCGGGTAGCCGGGGTGCTCCGGGGTCGGCTGGAGATACGCCGCCAGGTCGGTGGGCAGGCGATCCACCTGGTCGGGGAGCAGTCCGACCTGGCGGGCGCTGCCGCGCCGCAACGTGTCGTGACGGAACTGGATGTCCGCGGGGGTGACGGTCGGCGGACCGGACGTGGGTGTCGCGGCGACCGCCCCGGTGCTGGGCAGCACCGTGCCCAGGATCACCAGAGCCAGGCCGAGCGCGAGTGAGCGGAGCGGACGAGGGGTCGACCTGGTCATCACCGCACTCCTCAGTAGAGCAGGTAGGGCCGGCGACGCCGGTTGAAGGTGGCCAACTCCTCGGCCCAGGCGCCGACGACGTCGTCCACGTCAGCTCCGGCGTCGATCTGGGTCCGCAGTCGCGGCGACCCGGTGAGCTTGTCGATCCAGTACGGGCGCACGGTGTCCCACGAGTCGCGTCGCCAGGCGAACGCCGGGTACCTGTGCGCCTCCACGAGCATGGCCACGCCGGTGCGGATCGGGTCGTACACCGCCGGGTCGACGACCTTGACCTCGACGCCGGCGCAGAGCTTGTTGAGCAGGTCCGGCTTCTGCCCGCCGCGGTCGGTGAGAAGTACGCCTCGCGGAACTCGACCCCGGGCAGGTTCCGGGCGTTGAGCCGGTCACCCCAGTGGTGGTCGAAGTCCGTCGCCAGCCCGCCGATCAGCTCGAACGGGCGGCACGTGCCGCGCCCCTCGGTGATCGAGGCGACACCCTCGAACAGCCCGGTGCCCGGGTAGACCAGAGCGGTGTCCGGGGTGGGCATGTTCGGGCTGGGCATCACCCAGGGCACGCCGGTGTCGGCGGCGAGGGCGTCGCGCTTCCAGTGCCGGCACCGCACCACGTGCAGGTCGACCGGTCGTCCCGCCTCGGCCGGCAGGAACGTGGCGTTGAAGAACCCGGCCAGCTCTCCGACGGTCATCCCGTGCTGCTGAATGATCTCCTTGAGACCCACGCCCGAGGTGTACGGGTTGGTCATCATCGGCCCGTAGGCCCGCCCGCCGATCGGGTTGGGCCGGTCCAGCACGACGTAGCGTCTGCCGACCCGGGCCGCGGCGACCATCGAGGTGTACATCGTCCAGATGTAGGTGTAGAAGCGGACTCCGACGTCCTGGATGTCGAAGACCACGGTGTCCACCCCGGCCTCGGTGAACATCGCTTCCCATCGGGCCTGCGAGGCGCCGTACGCGTCGTACACCGGGATGCCGGTGCGTGCGTCGACGCCGGTTCCCTCGCTGCCACCGGCCTGGGCGGAGCCGCGGAAGCCGTGCTCCGGGCCGAACGCCGCGACCAGGTGCACCCGACCGGAGCCGTGCATCAGGTCGACGAGATGCCGGTAGGACGCGTCGACGCCGGTCGGGTTGGAGATGACGCCCACGCGCTGACCGGCGATTTCGGCGAACCCGGACGACACCAGCTCGTCGAGGCCGGTGCGGACCCGACGGTCACGGGAGTTGGCCGCCGCCGGTCCGCCACCGAGCGTCCCCGCCCCCAGCGCGCCCGCACCGACCGCGCCGACCAGGAAATTCCTCCGCTGCATGCTTGCCTCCTACCAGCTCAGGCCGTGGCCGTAGGGGTAGAGCACGGAGCCCGCCCCCTCGGCTGTGGGGATCGTGACGGGCAGCCGTCCGCTCGGGGACAGTTCGCCGTGCAGCGCGCGGACGAGGGCGTCCATCGCCGCGCGGGTGTACGAGTACGTCGCCAGGTAGGTGGTGACACCCGGCAGGTACGCGATGTCGTACGGGTCGCGGACGGCCACGACGACAACGGGTTTCCCGGCGCCGAGCAGCGCCGCGACGAGGCGCTGCTGGGTGGCTCGCGGGTCGGTGACGGCGGTGTCCCACGCCTTGTTCACGAGCACGACGGTGAGGTCGTGCTCGGCTGCCTGGCTCGCCGTGGCGGTGATCGTCGCGTCGGAGGGCAGGGTCGCCGGTCGGGCGGTGACGCGGGCACCACGCGTGGTGAATCCGGCGGCGACCGTCGCGACCGGGGCGAAGGCGGCGCTGTCCCAGCCGGTGATCAGGACGGACCGGTCGGCGTGGGGCAGGGGCAGCACTCCGGCGTCGTTGCGGACGGCGGTGAGCGTCGGGTCGGTGACCTGGGTGACGGCGGCGAGGTGCTCCGGGGCGCCGACGGTCCGGACGGCCGTCTCGACGTCGACCAGCGGCGAGCGGGCGAGTCCCTGGCGATACTTCACGCCGAGGATGCGTCGGACCGACTCGTCGATCCGACGCTCGGTGAGCTCGCCGGTGGCGACGGCCCGCAGCACCGCGTCCCGCGCCAGCGCGAGATTCGGCGGCATCAGGAGCTGGTCGGCGCCGGCCTTGAGCGCCAGTACGGGCACCCGCTCGTCGCCGTACTTCGCCCGCACGCCAGCCATGTTCAGCGCGTCGGTGACGATGACGCCCCGGAAACCGAGCTCACCGCGCAGCACGCCGGTGAGGATCGTCGGCGACAACGTCGCGGGGTCGCCGGACGGGTCGAGCGCCGGAACCACGATGTGCGCCGTCATGATCGTGTCGACACCGGCGCGGATGGCACGCTTGAACGGCGGCGCGTCGATCCGATCCCACTCGGCGCGGCTGTGGTTGATCACCGGGAGACCGGTGTGGCTGTCGGTGGCCGTGTCGCCGTGCCCGGGGAAGTGCTTCGCCACGGCGGTCACCCCGGCCCGGTCCTGGAAACCGGTGACCTGGGCGGCGGTGAGGTCGGCCACGAGGGTGGGGTCGGCACCGAAGGACCGCACGCCGATCACCGGGTTGCCCGGGTTGACGTTGACGTCGGCGATCGGCGCGTACGGCTGGTGGATGCCGACGGCGCGCAGCTCGCGTCCGGTGACCTCCGCCGCCGTCCGGGCGGCCTGGGGCGACCGCCCCGCGCCCAGCGCCATCGACCCGGGGAACTGGGCGGCGGGGGAGGGCATTCGCACCACCGCGCCCTGCTCCTGGTCGGTGGAGATGAGCAGTGGGACCCTGCCCTTTGCCCCGTCGCCACGGGCAGCCCTCTGCAGTCCGTTGGAGAGGGTCGCGATCTGCCGGGGGCTGTCCAGGTTGTGCGACCAGGAGAAGTAGCAGACGCCGCCCAGGTGGTACCGCTCGATCACCTCGGCGGGTGTCTCCACACCGAAGGCGGCGAGGTTCGCGGTCCGGTCCGCGGCGCTGGGGTCGGTGGCGTCACCGCCGTAGACGTAGGTGGCGAAGAGTTGTCCGACCTTCTGCTCCAGGCTCATGTGTCGCAGCGTCGACGTGACCCAGCCGTGCTCGGCGGTCGATGGGCGCACCGGCGTGGCGGCCTGGGCAGGCAGGGAAGCGAGGGTGGCCGCCAGTGTGGCCGCCAGGGCGGTCGCGGTAACGAGTCGGGTCTGCATAGACGCCTCTCAGTCCGGGTGGCTGAAACTTAGCTACACGTCAGCCGCCCGTCAAGAAGACAACCTACAGATTGCCGTCGGTTGAAATGGGAGGCCCCTAGGGAGAGTGCTCGAACCGTTGCGAAAGGACACCCGATGCAGAGTCAGGAAATTACAAAGCTTTGCTCGAATCTTGCAGAGTACTGTTCGTGTTCGTAAACTGCCGTGGTGAGCGAGCACCCTTTGGTCCAGGCGAGCAACCTGACCAAGATCTACCCAGCACGCGGGTCCACAGCGGAGTTCCGCGCGGTCGACGGCATCGACTTCGCGCTCGATCGGGGGGAGTCCTTCGGGCTGCTCGGCCCCAACGGCGCCGGCAAGTCCACCACCATGCGGATGATCGCCGCGACGTCACCGATCAGCGGCGGCAGCCTGCGCGTGCTGGGCATGGACCCGATGAAGCAGGGGCCGGAGATCCGCGCCCGGCTGGGCGTCGTGACGCAGGACGACCACCTGGACAACGAGCTCACCGTGCGGGAGAACCTGCACATCTACGGGCGGTACTTCGGTCTGCCGCGGGCCGTCATCCGGGACCGCGCGACCCGGCTGCTCGACTTCGCCCAGCTTCAGGAGAAGGCCGGCGACCAGGTCGAGACGCTCTCCGGCGGCATGCGTCGGCGGCTGACCATCGCCCGCTCACTGATCAACGAACCGGACATCCTGCTGCTCGACGAGCCGACCACCGGCCTCGACCCGCAGGCCCGACACATCCTGTGGGACCGGCTCTTCCAGCTCAAACAGCAGGGCGTCACGCTCATCCTCACCACCCACTACATGGACGAGGCCGAGCAGCTCTGCGACCGGCTCATCGTGGTCGACCACGGCCGCATCGTCGCGCAGGGCTCGCCCCGGGAACTGATCACCAGGTACGCCACCCGCGAGGTTCTCGAACTCCGCTTCCGCCTCGACGAACGCGACACCGCGGCGGAGAAACTGCGCACGTCGGTGCTGGCCACCGGCGGCAACGACACCGAGGGCCGCGTCGAACTGCTCCCCGACCGGGTGCTCGTCTACACCGCCGACGGCGAGTCCGCCCTCGCCACGGTGCACGCCATGTCGCTCACGCCGCTCACCGCGCTGGTCCGCCGCGCGACGTTGGAGGACGTGTTCCTCAAGCTCACCGGCCGATCGCTGATCGAGTAGCAGGGGAGCTCACTGGTGTTTCGTGTATTCCGGTACTGGTTGACGCGCTACCGGCGCACCTGGCGCGGCTCGATCGTGATCAACGTGCTGAACCCGTTGCTGTTCCTCATCGGCATCGGCGCCGGGCTGGGCGCCCTCGTCGACGACAACGCGCCGGCCCAGATCGCCGGCGTCTCCTACGCGGCGTTCTTCGCCCCCGGCATGCTGGCCGCCGCCGCGATGCAGAACGCGTTCCTGGAAGGAGCCGGGGGCGTCGCCCGGGCCGCCGGCTTCGGGGCGTACCGCAGCGCCACACCGACACCGCTGAGGCCGGAGCAGCTCGCCGCCGGGCACCTGCTCTTCATCACCTTCCGGGTACTCATCGCCAGCGGCGCCTTCATCGTGGTGATGGCCGCGTTCGGGTTGATCGGGGGGTGGTGGGCCCTCGGCGCCCTGCTCGGCGCGACGCTGACCGGGGTCGCGTTCGCGGCACCCGCCGCCGCGTGGGCGGTCGGCGTCCGCAAGCTGCGCCACATCGACACGGTTTTCCGCTTCGTCATCATGCCGCTCTACATGTTCTCCGGTACGTTCTTCGCGGTCTCGCAGCTACCCGAGTGGATCCGACCGGTGTCCTACCTGCTGCCGCTGTGGCACGGGGTGGAGTTGTGCCGCACGCTCAGCCTCGGCACGGCGACGATCACCGGCAGTTCCGTCCACATCGCCTACCTGCTGGCGCTCGCCATCGGCGGCTTCCTGGTCGCCCGAGTCACCTACCGCCGACGGTTGCACCCGTGACGGCCCACGCCCAGAGCCTCGTGGAGACACCATGACCACCGTCGCCGTACCCGCCTGGACCAGACGCCGGGCCCTGGCGCTCATCGAGCGCAACTTCATGATCTACCGCCGGTCGGTCACGCCGCTGCTCAACGCGCTCGTGGAACCGATCCTGTACCTGCTGTCGATCGGCGTCGGCGTCGGGATGCTCGTCGGCACGGTCCCCGGCGTCGATGTGCCGTACGCCTCCTACGTGGCCCCGGCGATCCTGGCGACCACGGCGATGAACACGGCGTTCAACCAGACGAGCTTCGGTGTGTTCATCCGGATGAGGGTCGAGAAGACCTACGAGGCGATCCTGCCGACACCGCTCTCCGTCACCGACATCGCCGTCGGGGAGGTGACCAGCGCGATGATCAACGCGCTGCTGACGTCGATCGGATTTCTCACCCTCATGGCCGTCGGTGGGCTGGTCACGTCGGCCTGGGTGCTGCTGGCCCTACCGGCGTCGCTGCTGATCTCGTACGCGTTCGCCGCCGGCGGACTGGCCGTCACGACGTACCTGCGAGACTTCCCCGACTTCCAGTACATCCAGCTGTTCATGCTGCCGATGTACCTGTTCGCGACGACCTTCTATCCCCTGTCGGTCTATCCGGAGGCGGTGCGGCCCCTGATCCAGGCGCTGCCGCTCTACCACAGCATCGAGTTGGTCCGGGAACCCGCGTTGGGCCGCCTCAGCTGGGACCTGCTGATCCCGGTGGCCTACCTCCTCGCGTTCGGCTCGATCGCGATGTACGTCGCCACCCGCCGAATGACCCGGGCGATGCTGCGCTGACCGGCGTTCGAGCGTGTCACCGCTGGGCGACGATGGCCTCGAGCACCGAGCGCACGGAGGTCGGGCGGTGACCGATCAGCGTCTGCAACGTCGGGTCGGTGACGGCGAACTCTCCGCGTCGCGCCGCGCGGTACAGGCCAAGGGTGAATTCGGCCGCTGCCGCCGGCGTACCCCGCTCGATGGCTGCCGCCCGCCACTGGTCGTCGGTGACGACGACGCGGGTGACGGCGCGGCCCGTGATGTCGCTCAGGATGCCGGCCACCGCTTCGAGGTCGAGCGCCTCTGCTGCGGTCAGCGCCGGCGTGATGCCGTCGAGCAGGCCCTCCTCGGTCAGGGCAATCGCCGCGGCCTCGGCAAGGTCGGCGTGCGCGGTCCAGGACACCGGGCCGTCCGCCGGCGCCACGAGTTGACCGGTCTGAAGCGCCGTACCGATGGAGAAGCTGAGCGTGCTCGCGTAGAACCCGTTGCGCAGGGCGGTGAAGGGAACCCCCAGCCCGGCCAGGTGCTCCTCGGCCGCGGCGTGCGTGGGTTGGGCGGCGAACAGCGAGTCCCGGGAGGCGGCCTGGTGGCTGGTGTACAGGATTCGCTTGGCTCCCGCTGCGTGCGCGGCGTCGATGGCGGCGCGGTTCGCGACGACCGCGTCGGCGCCGCGGATGGCGGCGGACACGACGAGGACCTTGTCGGCACCCTCGAAGGCGTGTTCCAGCGTGGTCGGGTCGGTGAAGTCTCCGGCGCGTACCCGCACGCCACGCTCGGCGAGGCCCGCGGCCTTGTCGACGTCGCGCACGCTCACGCCGACGGCGTCGGGTGGGAGCCGGTCGAGCAGCCGGTCGACGATCTGGGACCCGAGGTGACCAGTGGCACCGGTGACGACGAACATGATGAGAGCTCCCTTGTTATCGACGTTACGCTGCCGACGTTAGCACTGATATTCCGAGGTTAACAAGGCGCTGTTAGCATCGATTCATGGTGACGACGCAGGACACGACATCCCGCGACGACGTCCGTGCGGGCATCGTCACGGCAGCGACCCAACTGCTGCGGGAGAAGGGCGCGAACGCGGTGACGACGCGCGCCGTCGCCCAGGCCGCGGGCGTACAGGCGCCGACCATCTATCGGTTGTTCGGCGACAAGGACGGCCTCATCGACGCCGTCGCCGAGCACGTCATGGCCACCTACGTCAGCGGCAAATCGGTCGCAGCGGACACCGCGACGGGCGACCCGGTCGCGGACCTGCGCTCCGGGTGGCGCGCGCACGTGGAGTTCGGCCTGACAAACCCCGAGTTGTACGCGCTGATCGCCACGCGGGGGAGCGGCGCACCCTCGCCGGCAACGGTCGCGGGCCTCGACGTGCTCCGCCGCCGCGTCCGGCGACTCGCCGCAGCCGGCCTCCTCCGGGTCGACGAAGAACGCGCGCTCATGATGATCCACTCCGCGGGCAACGGAACCATCCTCACCCTCTTGGGAATGCCCACCGACCAGCGCGACCCCGGTCTGGGCGAGGCCATGCTCGATGCCGTGCTCGCCAGCATCCTGGTGACAACTCCGGCGACACCCGACACGACGACGAACGCGGTCGCGGTGACCTTCGCGACGGTGCTGCCCGACCTCCCGGGGCTCACCGACGCCGAGCGCGCGCTGATGGCCGAGTGGCTCCAGCGTTCGCTGACTCGCCGGAAGCCATGATCACGTGCCCGGGAAAGAACTCGACGGGATCGTGCTCGGGGATATAGCTTGCAGTTGACCGCGACACCACCCGAGGAGGTGAGACCCATGAACGTTGTAGCGATGTGGGTGCTCCCCCTTGCCGTCACGGTCGGGCGATTGACGTAGGTGTCGCCGGGAGCGCCCTGCCAACACGGCACTCCCGAGAGGCAACACCTATGCACCCTCCGCAATTCACCGCCGAGCCGGCCTCCACTACGGGCGACGTCCGCGGCCTCCCCACACCGTCGGCGCCCAGCACCGACCTCGCGCCCCGCACGTTCGACGTGATCATCGCCGGGTGCGGGCCGACCGGCGCGATGCTCGCCGCCGAGCTGCGGCTCCACGAGGTACGCGTACTCGTCCTGGAGAAGGAGACCGAGCCGACGTCTGCCGTACGCATCGTCGGCCTGCACATCCGCAGTCTCGAGCTGATGGCGATGCGCGGACTGCTGGATCGCATCCTCCCGCATGGGCGGCGGCGTCCGGCCAGCGCCTTCTTCGCCGCCATCCCCAAGCCCGCGCCCAAGGGCCTGGATTCCCGGTACGGCTACCTGCTGGGCATCCCGCAACCGGTGATCGAACGTCTCCTCGAAGAACACGCCGTCGAACTGGGAGCGCAGGTCCGACGCGGTTGCGCGGTCGCCGGTCTCGAACAGGACGACCACGGTGTGACCGTCGAGCTGACCGACGGGGAGCAGTTGCGTACCCGTTATCTCGTCGGCTGTGACGGTGGGCGCAGCACCGTGCGCAAACTGCTCGGCGTCGGCTTTCCCGGCGAGGCCGCACGGACCGAGAGCCTGATGGGCGAGATGGAAGTGGGCGTGCCGCAGGAGGAGATCGCCGTCAGGGTGGCCGAGATCCGCGAGACCCACCAGCGATTCTGGCTCCGGCCCGCGGGCGCCGGGGCCTACAGCGTCCTGGTCCCCGCCGCCGGGGTCACCGACCGCGCCGCACCGCCCACCCTCGAGGACTTCAAGCAACATTTGCGCGCCATCGCCGGCACCGACTTCGGCGTGCACTCCCCACGCTGGTTGTCCCGCTTCGGAGATGCCACCCGGCTGGCCGAACGGTATCGGGTCGGGCGGGTGCTGCTGGCCGGCGACGCCGCGCACATCCATCCCCCCATCGGCGGACAGGGCCTCAACCTGGGCGTTCAGGACGCACTCAACCTCGGCTGGAAACTGGCCGCGCGGATCCGCGGCTGGGCGCCGGAGACACTGCTGGACACCTACCAGGCCGAACGCCGTCCGGTCGCCGAGGAGGTGCTGGACAACACCCGAGCCCAGACGGAGCTGCTGTCCACCGAGCCGGGCCCGCAGGCCGTACGGAGGCTACTCACCGAGCTGATGGACTTCGACGAGGTGAACCTCCACCTGCTCGAGAAGATCACCGCCATCGGCATCCGCTACGACTTCGGTGCGGGCCCCGACCTGCTCGGTCGCCGCCTGCCCGACATCGACGTGAAACCGGGCCACCTCTACGGACTGCTGCACCGCGGCCGCGGCCTACTGCTGGACCGCACCGAACGCCTCACCGTTGGTGGCTGGTCAGACCGGGTCGACCACCTCGCGGACCCCACGGCGGCACTGGACGTTCCGTGCGTCCTGCTCCGCCCCGACGGCCACGTCGCCTGGATCGGCGACGACCAGCAGGATCTGGACGACCACCTCTCCCGCTGGTTCGGCGAGCCCGCCCACTGATCTCGGGCCGCCGGTCGCACCGTCGAGGTGCAGCAGTTCGGCGCGGAGATGGGTGCGGGGTGACGCTCGTGGTTGCCCCGCACCCACGCACGCCACTGGAAACACAAGGGGGCGGGCCGTCCGGTCCGGCGTCGTTGATCAGGTGGCGTCTCGGCTCAGCCGATCGGCATGCCCGGTGATCCACACCGCGTCGCGTTGGTAGAGCTCGACGTGACTTCGAATGTTCTCCTGTCCCTGATCAGCCCGGGCCTTGGCGAAGGCGGCGAGGTCGTGTAGTCGACGGACTGCGACCTGGAGGATGCGAGCCGGTTGTTGCTCCGAGCCGTAGGCGTTGCAGAGGATGCGCAGCCGACCTGCCCGCTCGCTCAGGTCACTGCCGATAGCGTCGCCGTTGTCGGGATGGGCCAGCGGCACCAGCCGATAGGCAAGGTAGGCCAGGTCCCACGACCGGGGACCGGGCGAGGCCGTGTCCCAATCGATGACCCCGGTGAGCCGCCGGTCGGTGAAGACCATGTTCACCATTCGACTGCTCACACCATCCTCATTACTTACGCACAAGAACTGTCATTATGGTGCACGTACGTTTCGTACCTTTTGTGGCGGGCGATTAACGGATTATCGATAACGATAATCCGGTAATCGCATTATGGAGCGGGCTGAACTCTTGGCCGGGGAGGTGCAGCGCCATGGACCGCATGCGCTCGTCGGTGACGCTGGTGTTGCCGCATACCGGTGGGACCGGTATGCGGCAGCAGAACGGCTCGGTTACGTCAGGATGGCTGGACTTGGTCGAAGAGGGCGAGGGCTTCGGCAGGGTCCGGGCTCACGAGGCGTTCCAGACCGGCCGTCGTGATCTCCGACCACCTGGCGGCCCGCGCCCAGATCTGTTCCTCGAAGGCGCGGACGGCCGAGTCCAGATCTTCCGGGTCGGCAGCGATGAACTCCGCGAGTTCGGCACCGTCCAGCATCGCGAGGTTCGCGCCTGCCCCCAAGGGTGGCATCAGGTGGGCGGCGTCGCCCAGGAGCGTCACCCCTCGGATGTGGGCCCAGGTGTGGGATCCGGGCAGGACATAGAAGGGACGGTGGACGAAAGCGGTGCCATGGCCGAGCAGGTCGAGGACCGCAGCGGCCCAGCCGTCGAACAGAGCCAAGATGCCCGATCGCGCGGCCTCGACGTCGGTCAGGTCCAGGTCCGCGTGCCAGTCCAGCGGCGCGCGGAGCTTGGCGTACACCTTGACGTGACCGCCGCTGTTGCGCTGGGCGACGAGAGATCTGTTCACGCCGTACACGGCCACCGAACCGTCGCCGATCAACTGGGCAAGCTCAGGGTGGCGGGTGTCGACGTCGTCGATGGAGGTCTCGACCGAGGTGACGCCGGTGTACTGCGGCGTCACCGGCGAGACTGCCGGGCGGACCCGGGACCAGGCGCCGTCCGCGCCCACCACGAGATCGAACGTCTCCTGCCGCCCGTCCGCGAAACGAACCAGTACGCCCTCCTCGGTCCCCGGCACCACCTGTGCCACCTCTCGCCCCCACTGCACGTCGAGAGAGCCGAGCAGCAGGTCACGGAGTTGCCCGCGGTCGATCTCCGGGTTGGCCCGCTCATCCGGGCCGGGTCGCCAGTCCCGCAGAACGGTCCCGGCGGCGTCCAGGATGCGCATGGCCTGCCCCTCGGGACGAGACAGCGCCTGGAACTCCGCCCGGAGCCCCGCCTTGTCCAGTGCCAGCTGGCCCAGCCCTTCGTGCAGGTCCAGCGTGCCGCCCGGAGGACGGGAGTCGCGCGCGGGATCGCGTTCGAGGACGGTGACGGGGTAGCCGTGGCGGTGCAGGACACGGGCAAAGGTAAGGCCGGCGGGGCCGCCCCCAACCACAGCGATACGGTGTCTCATAGCGATACACCGTATCGCTACTTTAGAATGCGTCGCAACAGTCAGGAGGTGACCATGACCGTGTGGGACCGGCCGGAGCCGCCGAATCCCCCCGTGCCGCTCGACCGGGAGCAGATCATCGCCGCCGCCATCGCGCTGGCCGACGAGGGCGGGCTGGAAGCGGCGTCGTTGCGCAAGGTCGCCGCCCGGCTGAACGCCGGCCCGATGCGGCTGTACGGATACATCTCCACCAAGGACGAGCTGTTCGACCTCATGGTGGACGCCGTGGACGCCGAGATTCTCCCCCGGGAGCAGTCCGGTGACTGGCGGGAGGCGCTGCGCATCCTCGCCCACCGCACCAGGCAGGCCGCTCTGCGTCACGAATGGCTGGCCGACCTGCTCGGCGGCCGCCCGACTCTGGGTCCGAACGGCCTCGCCGTGACCGAGGCCAAGCTGGCAGCCCTCGACGGCCTCGCCGACATCGAAACCGCCATCCGTGCCGTGGAAACTGTCAGCGCCTACGTCACCGGCGCCATCAGGCGCGAGATCGCGAACCTGCGCGCCGAGCGCGCCACGGGCCTGTCCAAGCGTGACTGGCAGCGCGCCTCCGGCCCGCACGTGACGAAGATGTTGGCCACGGGCCGGTTCCCGGCGCTGACCAAGGCCGTGCACAGCGGCACAGAGATGGACGCCGAGAAATCCTTCGCGATCGGCCTGGACTGGGTTCTCGACGCCGTGGCCGCCAAACTCTCCCGACCGCCGGCGTAACGCTCAACGGTTGCGGTGTCGGCGGTCGCCCGGCACGGCGCGACGGCGCCATCGGTGTCGACGAGCCAGAGTTCGGTGTCGAGGTGGTCGCCGGTCCGGCTGCTGGGAGCGAGGACGTAGCAGAGCAGGCGCCCGTTCGGGCCGAGCGCCGGGGTCCGCGGGTCACGACCGTCGACCACGAGCTCGGCGGTCAGAGCTGTCATGCGGTAAGTATGCGGACCCACCGCCGTGCGTGGAGGCCGAGGTCGGCGCAGGGCGGTGGGTCCCTCGTCGGGTCCTATTCCGACGGATCCCAGGCGATCAGCTGGTCGAAGACGCGCCGGTCGCCGGCGAGCTGCAGCGAGTCCATGGTGATGCGGCCGTAGAAGAACATGACCAGCTCATTGGCCGTGCCCCGAGCGGAGACATAGGCCACCTCCAGGCCCTCGCGGTCGGCCGGCGCGGCGAGCCGGGCACTCCGTGCGCCGTCGGCGGAGAACCAGAGCCGCCAGGAACGGCCCTCGGTGGCGTGGTAGTCGATGATCGCGGGCTGGTGCGGCCACGCGCTCGTCGTCGCGACGCAGGTGGTCACGAACTCGTCGACACCGTCGAGGGCCACCTCGTCCGGCAACGGCTGCGGGGCGCCCACGGCGACCTGGGCGTCATAGGTGTGCACGGCGACCTGCTGAAGCTGGTGCCGGGCAACGGCACCGGCCGTCTGTGGCGACTGCGAATCGCCCCACCACGTCCAGCAGCCACGATCCGGGCCGGCCTCCCGCAACGCGGCCAGCAGCTCCTCCGTCGACGCGGCGAACCAGGCCAGTAGGGCCTCGCGCTCCCGGGGCACCGTCGGGGTGGACATCGTCGGAGGAGCGTCGGCGGGCCCCGCGGCCACGATGGCGGCCCACCTGCGGCGCCCCTCGCCCAGGTGCTGCACCAGGTCGAACAACGTCCACTCGGGGCAGGTCGGCACCTGGACGTCGAGGCTGGGTGCCGCGGCGACCGCCGCCCGGAAAGCGGTCGATCGTTCGTCCATCAGCCGCAGCAGGTCAGCGAACTCCAGAGTCTTTTCCACCGCGGCTTTGTACCACCCCACTCCGGACAACCGGCAGCGGATTTCCCCACGTGATCTGCGACGTGGCGGCAACCGCGCTGCTTTTGATGCTTCAGACCGGGTTGCCGTGCCCGTCGGGTAGGACGCCGCAGTTCCGGCAGGCAATTGCCGGGCGGTGGTCCTCGTCGCCGCAGGCTAGGCAACGTCCGGCCGGGTCGACCCCCCGCGGTGTACGCATCGAGCACCCGTTCCACCACGATGGGAGAAGTTGCTCAGTGTCACCCCAGGACGATCACTACGAACGGCCGTACGCGGCGCGGGCCTGGGCCACCTCGGCGGCCTCGCGTTCACGCCAGCGGCGCTGGGCCTCCCGGTTGCACGTCCGACAGGCCCGACGGTACCGGCCGGTCGCCGGGTCGAGCTCACGGTCGTGGCCGTTGCGGCACTGTGCCGGCTGGTTCCGGCTGCGGCAGGCCTCGGCCCGGCTGAGCTGGCGCAGATGTGTCGGCTCGATACAGTCGGCGGCGCCGCAGGTCTGGTCGACGTCGAGGGCGGGGTCGTACCCGCCAACAAGGACGACGTACGCGACGATGTGCGCCCACGCGCGGCCGGCGACCTTCTGGTGCACCCCGCGTCGCCGCCCGTAGCCTTCGATGACCAGGCAGCCGTTCTCGGTGCGGTGTGAACGCTCCAGCAGGTAGGCGCGCAGCGACTCCTCGGTGTGGTACCGGGACAGACCCTTCACGGCCGAGAGCACGATGTCACCGTACCCACGTCCCGCAGCGTCGTCGAACGACGCCGGACACGCGGGCGTGCCTGGTCGCCGGTCGGCGTCACCGACACACGTGCGGGTCGGTGACGCCGACGACCGTCTCAGGTACGGATGCCGTAGTGCACGTAGACCACACCGTTGCTGAGTCGGCGATTGCCCCGTAGCTCCAGACCGAGGCGGTTGCCGCTGGGCAGCCCGGGCTTGCCTCCGCCGGCGAGGATGGGGTGGATCAACAGGTGGCACTCGTCGACCAGCCCGGCCCGGAATGCCTGCGCCGCGAGGTGCGCACCCCCGATGGTGAGGTCACTGGTGGCCGAGGCTTTCATGTCGCGTACCGAGGCGGGGTCGAAGCTCGTTTCGAGCCGGGTCCTGGCGGTCGAGGTCGCGTCCAGCGTGGTGGAGTAGACGACCTTGTCGGCTGCCTGCCAGACGTCGGCGAAGTCGGCCGTGAGTTTCGACTGTGCGGCCAGGGCGGGTTCGGTCTCCCAGAGGGCCATCGACTCGTACAGGCGCCGCCCGTAGAGGTAGGTGCCGACGGGCCGGATCAGGTCGGTGATGAACGCAAGGTACTCGTCGTCGGGTGGGGTCCAGTCGAATCTGCCGTCCTCGTCCTCGATGTAACCGTCGAGGGACACGTTGGTCAGGTAGATCAGCTTGGCCATGGCGCTACACCTCGACGTCGACTGCGACGGGGTGGGCATTCCTCAGTGTGGCGTCCAGTTTGGAGAAGGCCTCGTTCCAACCCTGGCCGGCGGGAGCGGCAAGCTGCTCGGGGAGCCACTGACGGATCTCGAGCCGCGTCCGTCCATCGGTCTCGTCGTGGAACTCGACCCGCATCCTTGTCTCGTGCGGCTGAATTCCCTCCGGCAACTGCCCGGTGACGTGCGCGACGCCGTCGAGCAGTTCGCCGTCGACGACGTCGGTGAGGTCGATGTGGACCTCGACCCGAAGGCCGGGTTGGGTCGGGAAGACCTCGGTCCACCGCTGGTAGCCGCCAGGACGGACGTCGAATTCCATCTCCTCGCGGGGCAGTGAGTTGCCGATCGGCCCCCACCATGCCGCCAGGTGGTCCGGGTCGGTGAAAGCTCGGTAGACCAGTTCCCGTGGCGCGTCCACCACGCGTGAGATGACGATTGGCGGCTTGTCGCTGTCCATCAATTCTCCTTCTCGTGAGTCCTGCTGGGGGATTCCCTGTCGGGGATCGCCGGGTCGTGGGTCGTTCGGTCCGTTGCACGCCCGGCTGCCTGCACGGCCGCGAGGTGGGCGTCGAGGCGGGTGAGGGAGGTGTCCCAGAACCGCCGGTAGCGCTCGATCCACTCGGCCGCTTCGCGCAGCGGGGCGGCCTCGATGCGACTCATCCGCAACTTCCCCGACCGGGTGCGGGAGATGAGCCCGGCGCGCTCAAGCGCCTTCAGGTGCCGCGACACCGCCGGCATCGAGATCGGCAGGGGCGCGGTGAGCTCGGTGACCGTGGCGTCGCGGTCGGCCAGCTCGGCGAGGATCGCCCGTCGAGTCGGGTCGGCGAGCGCCGAGAACACCGCACTGAGTTGATCGCTGCCAGCCACCGAGGCCTCCCATCACTTAACCAACACGTTAAATGTAGTGCCGAATGAACGCGTGTCAACACGCCGAGACATCGCGCCGCGCCGCCGGAGACCGCGCGCTAACCCCAGGGCGGTAGCCAGATTTCGATGTCGGGCGTCTGCGCCCGCCGAGAGTCGAGGTAGTCGCGCAGTGCGCGCAGCGCGGGGTGCGGGTTGTCGTCACGCCAGATGAGTGACATGGGGTAGATGGGCGCCGGGTCGCGTACCGGGACGCGCCGCAGGTCGTAGCTGTCCGGCCACAGGTACCGGGTGCGTTCGCCCGCGAGGGTCGCCAGCTCGGCGGAGTCGGCGATCTCGGCCAGCAGCGCCTCGTTGCCGAAGACCGGCCCGACCAGGTCGATGGTGAGGCCGAACGCGGCGGCGAGTTCGTCGTAGTAGTCGGCCCACTCGGTGCCGGGGGCCATCCCGGGCATCCAGATGCGGTGCTCGGCGAGTTGCGCGGGCGTGACGGTGCGGGCGTTGGCGAGCGCGTGGCGGGGGCCGACGAGCAGTTCGTGGTGCTCGTCGATCACGCGCATGGTTCTGATCGCGGCGGGCAGGTGGCGCGCGGCGACGGTGACGGCGTGGAAGGTGGCGTCGACCGTCCCCGCCTCGACGGCGGCCATCGCGGCGTGCATGTCGGCGTCGAGGGTGACGACGTCCAACTCGATGCGGGGATGCGCGCGGTGGAAGTCCTGCAGCAGCACCGCCGGTGCGATCCGTCGGCTGTGCACGTCGACGCGCAGTGCCCGTCGGCCGGGGCGTACGGAGGCGTCGGCCCGCGCCTCGGCCCGGAGCAGCTCACGGGCGTGGGGCAGGAAGGTCTGACCGTCGACGGTGAGCTGGGTGCCGCGCGCGGTCCGGGTGAACAGCCGTACCCCGAGGTCCTTCTCCAGTGCGGCGATGCGCTTGGAGACAGCCTGCTGGGTGATCGACAGCGCGGCGGCGGCGTCCTGGAACTGGCCGGCGTCGGCGGCGGCGACGAAGGTGCGGACGGCGTCGAGATTCACCGGGCACACCCTACGGACACAACGTCTGGTTGTGACTCGCCCCGGAGTCGGTTGTTTGATCCCGGGTCATCGGCGTTGCTTTGATCCTCGCGGTCAACGGTGGGTTGTTGCAGCGGGAGGTACGGGCGTGTCCGGGAGGCGATCTCTGGGTCGGCGGTTCGGGTGGTTGTGGGCGTCGTACGCGGTCAGCGCCTACGGCTCGGGGCTGGGTTTCGGGGCGTTGCCGTTGATCGCCGTGCTGGTGTTGCGGGCCAGCCCCGCTCAGGTGTCCGTGTTGGCCGCGCTGGGGCCGGCGGTGGGCGCGCTGCTCGCGTTGCCGCTCGGTCCGTGGGTGGAGTTCCACCGCAAGCGGCGGGTGATGATCGCGATGGACCTGGCCCGGTTCGCGGTCCTGCTGACGATCCCCGTCGCGTACGCGTTGGGCCGGCTCAGCTTCGGGCAGTTGCTTGTCGTCTCGGCCGTGGTCGCCACCGCCAAGATCGCCTTCAACGCGGCCAGCGGCGCCTTTGTCAAATCTCTCGTCCGGCCGGATGACCTGCTGGTGGCGAACGCCCGGTTCGAATCGACGACCTGGAGCGCGATCGCGCTCGGGCCGCCGCTGGGCGGCGCGGCGGTCGGCCTGTTCGGGCCGGTCGTCACCATCGTGGCCGACGCGCTCAGCTACCTGCTCTCCGCGCTGGGCCTCACGGCCATCCGCGGGCACGAAGACCACCCCCGGCGCACCGGCGCAGGTCGGGTCCGGGCCGGTGAGCTGCTGGACGGCTGGCGGCACCTGCTCACCCACCCCGTCCTGCGGGCGCTCTACCTCAACCAGTTGCTCGTCGGCGGACTGATCATGGCCACCGAGCCGCTGCTGGCCGTGCTCCTGCTCGGTGAGCTGGGTTTTCCGCCCTGGCAGTACGGCCTCGCCTTCGCTGTGCCCTGCGTCGGCGGCCTCATCGGGTCACGTCTGGCCCGTCGGGTCGTGGCGCGCTACGGCCAACACCGCATCATCCGCACGGTGGGCACGCTGCGGGCGATCTGGCTGATCGGCCTCGCCGTCGTCCATCCCGGCGTCGTCGGTCTCGCCACGGTGATCGCCGTGGAGTTCGCGATCATCATCAGCATGAGCCTGTACAATCCGGTGCTCGCCACCTACCGCCTCGAACAGACGCCGAAGGATCGCGTCGTCCGTACCCTCTCGGCCTGGTCGATCGGCAGCAGCGCCACCATCGCCACCCTCAGTGCGCTCGGTGGGCTGCTCGCGCAGGCCACCAGCCCTCGCACGGCGGTCACGGTCGCCGGGCTGGTGATCCTCGCGAGCCCGCTGCTGCTGCCCCGACGTCCGGTCGTCGATCGCGACCGGGCACCGGAGCGCTCCGCGCGGGTCTCTACGATCGCGTGATGCTCCAGCCGACCTACCCGATCCGGACCGCGCGGCTCGTCCTGCGCCCGGTCACGATCGACGACCTCGACGACGTGTACGCGTATCAGCGCCGTCCCGACGTCGTGCGCTGGATGCTCGGCGCGGAGCCGCGTACCCGTGAGCAGTCTCGGGTGTCGGTGCTCGCCATGGCGGGCGAGGACGCGTGGCGCGCGGAGGGTGACTGCCTGACGGTGGCCGCGGTCACCGACGCCGGGCTGATCGGGATCGTGGAGTTGGTGTGGCGCAGCCAGACCGACCGTACCGCCGAACTCGGGTTCGTCTTCCACCCCGACCACGGCGGTCGCGGGTTGGCCACGGAGGCCGCCACCGCCGTGCTGGACTGGGGCTTCACCGAGGCCGGGCTGCACCGGGTCTACGGCCGGTGTCACTGTCGCAACGATGCGTCGGCCCGGCTGATGACGCGACTCGGCATGCGCCAGGAGGCCCGCCATGTCGAGAGTTACCTGTTCAGGGGGGAGTGGGCCGACCAGCTCGTCTTCGCGATCCTGGCGAACGAGTGGCGGGCCGGGACCCGCACGCCGCCGTCGTGATCGTCTGCTACGGCGACGTGCGGGCGTCGACACCTCAGGCCTGACGGCCGAGCCACTCCCGGTAGGCGGTGGGCGCGACGACGGCGTCGTCGGGGCCGGTGAGGACATCGCCGGACACGGCGGCGAACATGCCGGCGGTGTTGTCGGTGGTGACGGTGCGCTGGTCACCGCGGGCGGCGAGGGTGATCCGCCCCAGCTCGTCGAGGGCGAAGACGTCGGGCCCGGCGACGTTGCGGATGCCCTGCAAGGGCGCGCCCATGCTGACCTCGGCGACGGCCTGTGCCACGTCGGCGGCGGCCATCGGCTGCACCGGCGTGCTGGGCAGGCGGACGGTGGTGTCGTCGGCCGTCCAGGACAGGATCGCCTCGACGAACTCGAAGAACTGGGTGGCGCGGACGATCGAGTACGGAACGGGTCCGGCCGTGAGGATGTCCTCCTGGAGCACCTTGGCGCGGTAGTAGTCCAGGTCGGGCACCTGGTCGACGCCGACGATGGAGAGGATCACCGCGTGGCCGACGCCCGCGCGGGCGGCTGCGGCCAGCAGGTTGTCCATGGTCGTCTGGAAGAAGGCGGGCGAGGCCTCGTCGAAGGTCGGCGAGTTGGTCAGGTTGACGACGACCTCGGCGCCGGCGAGCCCGTCGGCCAGGCCCTGCCCGGTGAGTAGGTCCACCCCGGTGGACGGCGAGAGCGGCACCGCCTCGTGACCCGCGGCCTGCAAGATCTTGACGACCTGCGACCCGATGAGCCCGGTCCCGCCCAGTACGGCGATCTTCATAACCATGCACCTTCCCGTGACTATGTGGTCGTTTGTCCGGCTGGCGAAACGCCCGCCAAACTCGGACCTCTCTTATCCGGGAACTATACTCGGACATGATGAGTCCGAGTAACGGGGTGACTAGGGTGACGTCATGAAGATGTCCGGCGGGGTCGAGTGGGCGCTGCACTGCTGCGTGGTGCTCACCGCCAGCCACACGCCCGTTGCGGCGGCCAAGCTGGCGGAACTGCACGACGTCTCCAGCAGCTACCTCGCCAAGCAGCTCCAGTCGCTGGCCCGCGCCGGCCTGATCCACTCCGTGCAGGGCAAGTCGGGCGGCTACGTGCTGACCCGCGCACCGGAGAGCATCACCCTGCTCGACGTGGTCCGCGCCGTCGACGGGCCCGGCCCGAGCTTCGTCTGCACCGAGATCCGCCAGCGCGGCCCGTTCGCGACGCCGGCCGACGCCTGCACCACGCCATGCCCGGTCGCCCGCGCCATGTGGGCGGCCGAGGACGCGTGGCGCCAAGCGCTCGCCGCGGTCACGATCGCCGATCTCGCCCGGGACGTCGACGCCACCTCCGGCCCCGAGGCCCTGGTCGGCATCCAGGCCTGGCTGACCAGCGGAGCTGGCTGAACCACGGTCAGCCGGTGTGGCGTACCTCGGTGTCCCAGATCTGCGCCCACGGACGCCGCAGCCCCCGGCACACGAAGATCGGGCCGCCGTTCTCGTCGTTGTCCACCTCGACCCGCTGGTCCACCCGCCCGGAGAGGGTGCACTGCTCGAACCAGGTGTTCAGCTGGTCGGGGCGCTCCCAGCCGACGGCGATGACCACGTCCGCGTCGGCGGGCGGCCGACCGAAGTCGACCATGCTGTTGTGCCCGGAGTACGCGTGGGGGAGGTCACGGGCCGGACCGTAACGCGCCAGTGCGCCGGCCTCGCCGTAGTTGGCGGTCAGGACGACCGCCCGTGACCGCTCCTCGGGCGGCAGGCCACGATGGACCCTCGCGACCGAGTCGGCGAACTCCGGCCAACCGATCGTCTCGCCGGCGTCGTAGTTGACGTCGACCACGAAACCGGGCAACCGGTCGGCCGGCAGCACCGGCAGCAGGAGCACGACGTTGGGCAGCAGGAACGGCACCACGCCCAGCGCGAGCAACCCCCGACGCCACCAGAGCGACCCGCGCGACGCCCACGCCACGGTGACCAGCGCACCGGCGGCGGTGAGGACCAGCAACAGCGGCGCGTCGTAGTAACCCTTGCCTCCGGCGACCAGCACGATGCCGACCACCACCAGCCACGCCCAACCCACCGCCCGGTAGGCCCGCCACGCCGGTCGGCGCAGCAACGCGACGAGGCCGGCGATCCAAATGGGTACGGCGTACGGGCTGATGATGACGAACTGGAGGGTGAACGCGTCGAGCCGGCCACTGTAGGAGCTGTCGCCGTCGGAGATGGACGCGGCCACGCCGAGCTGCGGAAAGCCGTTGGCCGCCTGCCAGATCAGATTCGGGGCGGCCAGCAGCACGGTGATCCCGGCGGCGGCGAGCACCCACCGGTCGCGCAGCAGCCGACGCGGCCCGGCGATGAGCACCCCGGCGACCAGGCCGACGGCCAGCAGCGCCGGCAGCAGCTTGCTGAGCATGCCCACACCGAGCGCCAGCCCGATGCCCAGCGCCCACCGGCTGTCACCGGTGCGCAGCAACCGCACCGCACACCACGCCGCGACCAACCAGACCAGCAGGTCGACGGTGGTGGTGCTGAGCAGGTGACCGCTGGCGAGCACGATGCCGGACAGCGCGGCGAGCACCGCCGCGACGAACTGCGCGCCCCGGCCGGCGCCCACCTCCCGGGCGATGGCGGCGACCAACAGCACCGCGCCGCCGGCCAGCACCGCCGACGGGGTACGCAGCACCACCAGGTTGCCCGGGGCGATCGTGTCGAGCAGCCGCGCCAGCGCCGGGACCAGCGGACCCTGATCGACGTAACCCCAGTCGAGGTGCCGACCGGCGAGCAGGAAGTACAACTCGTCACGGTGATAGCCGTAGCGGCCGGCGAGCAGCAGCAGCGTCACGGTGGTGGCGGCGGCCACCAGCCACGGGCCACGGGTGCGGGCTCCCGGCTCCGGCGGACGCCCCGGCGGTGGCGACTGGTCCGGCCGGTGAGGCCGGTCGATCTCGATCGCGGGCTCGCTCACCCGCTCATGATGACCGGCGAGGTCGCCTCGCGGGTGCCCGTGCCGGGGCCCGGCGGCCTCCATGTGCAGGTGGCCCAACCGGGTGCGAAGATCGGCTTTGTCACTCGGACCGAAAGGACGATATGCGCTATCGCACTCTGGGCAACACCGGCACCGTGGTGTCGACCCTGTGTCTGGGCACGATGACCTTCGGCGCGGAGACCGACGAGGCCGGCAGCTTCGCCCAACTCGACCGGTTCGTCGAGGCCGGCGGCACGTTCATCGACACCGCTGACGTCTACTCCGCCGGCATCTCCGAGGACATCGTCGGGCGTTGGCTGCGCAGCCGACCCGACCTGCGTGACCGCCTGGTGATCGCCACCAAGGGGCGGTTCCCGATGGGTCCGGGGGCGAACGACGCCGGCCTGTCCCGGGTGCACCTCACCCGCGCCCTGGACGCCAGCCTGCGGCGGCTCGGCGTCGAGGCCGTCGACCTGTACCAGGCGCACGCCTGGGATCCGCTGACCCCACTGCCGGAGACGCTGCGGTTCTTCGACGACGCGGTCAGCGCCGGCAAGATCCGCTACGCGGGGGTCAGCAACTTCACCGGCTGGCAGTTGCAGAAGGCCGCCCTGCTCACCCAGCACCTCAACCTCACCCCGATCGTGACCCTACAACCGCAGTACAACCTGCTGGCCCGGGAGATCGAGTTCGAGTTGGTGCCGGTCTGCGAGAACGAGGGCATCGGCATCCTGCCGTGGTCGCCGCTGGGCGGCGGTTGGCTGACCGGCAAGTACCAGCGCGACAGCACGCCCACCGGTGCGACGCGGCTCGGCGAGAACCCGCAGCGCGGCGTCGAGGCGTACGCGGGTCGCAACGCCGAGGAGCGGACCTGGCGGGTGCTCGACGCGGTCCGCAAGGTCGCCGGGGACCGGGGCGTGTCCATGTCGGCGGTGTCGCTGGCCTGGCTGGCGGCTCGACCGGCGGTCACCTCGGTGATCCTGGGCGCGCGGACCACCGAGCAGCTCGACGACAACCTGACCGCCGCCGACCTGGTCCTCGACGCCGAGCAGATGCGGCTGCTGGACGAGGCGAGCGCCCCGCTGGTGGGCGACTACCCGTACGGCGGCGCGGGTGTGCGCCAGCGCGCCCGTGACCTGCCGACCGGGTCATGACGTCGTTTCCCGAGCCCACCACCCCGGCCGGCAGCCGCACCGAGGTCTTCCTGCGCTACCTGGACTACTTCCGGGAGTCGGTGGTGGCCAAGGTGTCGGCGCTGGCCGAGCCGGAGCTGCGGCGCAGTCGGCTGCCGTCCGGCTGGACGCCACTGGAACTGCTCACCCACCTGCGCCACGTCGAGCTGCGCTGGATCGAGTGGGGCTTCCAGGGTCGGGACGTCGCCGAGCCGTGGGGTGACCGCCGCGACGACCGCTGGTACGTCGCCCCCGACGAGACCCGCGCGGATCTGGTGGCGGCGCTGCGGGCGCAGGGCGCGCACACCAGCGCCGTGGTGACGGCACACGACCTGGCCGAGATCGGGGCGCCGGGCCCGCGCTGGAGAGGCGCGGACCCGGCGTCGCTGGAGCGGGTGTTGTTCCACCTGGTCCAGGAGTACGCCCGCCACCTGGGTCACCTCGACGTGGTCACCGAACTCGCCGGCGGCCCGACCGGAGAGTGAGACCGTCGGCTCGACTGGTGGGGTGGGGTCCAGCGCGGGGCCCGGTGGGTACGCGCGACCGGGCCGGCGGTGATCCAGTCGCAATTGGTCCGGACGGTGATTTAGGCTGTAGCGGTCAACGCGCGACATGATCGCCGTCATGCGGTGGCTTCAGGAGAGCGGATTCCATGAAGTTCCTTCTCACGTCGTCAGGCATCCGTAACCCGAGCATCTCCGACGCGCTCGTCGACCTGCTGGGCAAGCCGATCGCCGAGTCCACGGCCCTGTTCATCCCCACCGGTGTCTATCCCTTCCCCGGCGGAGCCGAGAGGGCGTGGAAGGCGGTTCACGGCCCGGCTCACATCCCGCTGTGCCAGCTGGGTTGGAAATCCCTGGGGATATTGGAGCTCACCGCGCTGCCGAGCATTCGAGAAGAGAACTGGGTGCCGGCGGTCCGGGAGGCCGATGCCCTCCTCGTCTGGGGCGGCGATGTGCTGTACCTGACCTACTGGCTGCGCCAGTCAGGCCTGGCTGACCTTTTGCCGTCACTGAGTGACACGGTTTATGTGGGGGTCAGCGTCGGAAGCATCGCGGTCACCCCGTACAACTGCGACGCCGAATTCGACCTTGGGTTCGTCCCTGACGGCAGCGACATGGCGCAGGGCGCTGACCGGGCGCTGGGGCTGGTGGACTTCACGCTGTACCCCCACCTCGATCATCCGGACATGGAGGACGTCGCGCTGTCCGACATCCAGAAGTGGGCGTCCGGAATCCCGGTCCCGACGTACGCCATCGACGACAACACCGCGATCAAGGTGGTCGATGGCACCGTCGAGGTCATCTCCGAAGGCGACTGGAGACTGATGAGACCGTCGGCTCGATAATGGGCTGATGCCGCTGCTCGTCGCACCCGCCCTGCCCGCCGGTAGCCTCGCCGCCCAGGAGCAACCCCACCTTCCGGTACGCCCCGGGCTGGCGCTGCGGCCGTGGCGTGACGACGACGCCCCGGCCGTCCGGGCTGCCTTCGACTGTCCGGTGATCCAGCGGTGGCACGTCCGGCGCATCGACGGCGACGACGAGGCACGGTCGTGGACAGCGCAGTGGGCCGGCCGTTGGCGCGACGAGAGCGCCGCCAGTTGGGCTGTCGTCGACGCCGACGACCGGCCCGTCGGTCAGGTGGGGTTGCGCGACGTGCTGCTGGACGAGGCGTCGGCGCAGGTGTCGTACTGGGTGGTGCCCGGCGCGCGCGGTCGGGGGATCGCCACCGAGGCGCTGCTCGCCCTGACCCGGTGGAGCTTCACCCTGGGCGGGTTGCACCGGCTGGCGCTGGAGCACTCGACCGGCAACGCGGCGTCCTGCCGGGTGGCCGAGCGGGCCGGTTTCACCGAGGAGGGCGTGGCCCGCGGGTCGGTGCGTCACGCCGACGGCTGGCACGACATGCACCGGCACGCACGGCTGGCGACCTCGATGGCATCAGGAGCCGACCGGGACGGTGGTGGTGCTTCCGTTGGCGTCGGTGACCCGTACGTCGGTCGCTGTCGGGGGCAGGAGTGCCGCGTTGCGGCCGGCGTCCTGCCACTGGCCGTCGCCAATTCGGTAGCTCAACGCCGACCCCTCGGCGGCGACGAGAACGCCCTGGTCGTCGGGCAGCCGTAGCCGCACAGGCAGGGGTGCCGACCAGTCCGCGGTCGTGCTGGCCACCGCCTCGAACGGAAGATACTTGCGGGCGAGCAGTGCGATGACGCGGGACGGGTTGTCGTCGTACTGGACGGTTTCCACGAGGAGCCGCCGCCCGTCGGGGGTTGCCCCGTAGACCCACAACAGTGGAGAGCCGTTGTGCGTGTGCACTCCGACAGGGTCGATGTATTCGGCGAGGGCTTCGGTTGGCGCGTTCACCTCTTTGGCGGCGGGATCGGTGTCCCAGACCTGCTCCGTGCCGGGCAACGTGTGGCGAAGAAGCGGTGGTGCCGGCCGATCCTTGTTGTCGGGGAAGTAGATCTCGCTCGTGCCGTCGATGTGAATCATGTTCTGCCGTTCAACGGGAAGCCTGGAGAGCGCGACGGTGAGCTTGGTGCGCTGTGGCGGCACCGACAGCACCGCCGCACCGTCTTGGAATGCCACCGGCTCGAAGGTCCGCTTAACCTTGCCATCGGGCATGGACCGCAGTTGCGCGCTGAACTGCACCGGTTGCCCGAAGTCCAGCACGAGGAGCACGTCGCGCTGCGGTCCGAGTAGTGCCGCCTGCTCGAGGCCGTCTGTTTCGGTATCGGTGGCCTGCGTCAGGGTGCGGACGCGCGGGCCGCCGGCGGTGGGTTCGACGAACCCCACGGTCGTGCCGTGCGCGGTGGCCTGGACGACGTAGGCGGCCGGGCCAGCAGGCGTACCGCCTGCCCACACGACGTGCGGCTCGCCGCGCGTCCGATCTCCGACGTCCTCGATCCGGCGCTGCCACACCTGGCGGACCTGCCGCAGATATCCCTCGTCGGCGGCCAGATCACCGCGAGTGGGCTGGTCGAGCAGCGGTGACGCGACAGGTGTATCTCCGGCGGTGCCGGGCAGGTCGAGGACGCCAGCCACGGGCACGGCCACCACGGCCGCGCAGACCGCCGCCAACAGGGCCCGCCGACGGATCACCCGCCGCCGCCCACCCCGACGCACCTCGGCGAGCAGGCCCGGTGGGCTGACCAGGTCGTCCGTCACGCGATGCAGGATGCCGCGCACGTCACTGTCGTTCATGGTCATCGCGAACTCCCGGTTCCAGTGATGGGCATGACGAGGCTCGATCCGGCCAGCACCTCTCGCAGCCGAGCCAACCCACGCGAGGCGTGACTCTTCACCGCACCCTCGGAGCAGCCCATCGCCGCCGCGACGTCGACGACCGGCAGGTCTTCCAGGTAACGGAGCACGACAGCGGCCCGTTGCCGCGCCGGCAACGCCCGCAGCGCCCCGACGACCAGCTCGCGAACCGCCACCGCGTCGGCGTGGTCCCGGGCAACCCCGTCGTGGTCGCCCAGCGACTGCTCCGGACGTCGGGCGCGCCAACGCCACCGGTTGATCGACCGATTGACCAGCGCACGTCGCGCGTACGCCTCCGGGCTGCTCTGCACCCGACGCCAGCGCACGTACATCTGCTCCAGCACCTCCTGAAGCAGGTCCTCGGCGGCGTGCCGGTCCCCGGTCAGCAGGAAGGCAACTCGCAACAGCACCGCCGACCGTGTGCGAACGAAGTCGTCGAACTCCGCCCCGCGCGAATCCCTCATCTGACCTCCCGGCCTCGTCAACCAGCAAGACACCGCGTCGGCTCGCGAGGTTTACCGGTCCGGAAACTTGGCCCGGGGTCGGACCCGTGGAGGGCGTGGGCCGGTGATCCGGGTGGCGCGGCTGGTGGACGGCCGGCTGTCAGTAGGGGCAGGGGCGCCCGTCGCGCACCATCTGCGCGTACTCGGCGCCGGTGATGCGGAGCCGGTCGGTCTTGGTGCCGTCCTTGGCTCGACAGCCGTTGAACGAGCTGAGGTAGACCCAGGTGTAGGCCGAGTCGTCCGCGCGTCCGGTCACCTCGAACGGCTTGTCGCCGGGTGCCGAGATCACCATCGTCTGGCGTCGTCCGTCGGCGAGGTAGTCCAACTCCAGTCGCCATCGGCAGTGCTGCTTGGCGCTGAGCGCTCGTACCTGAATGACGTTCTTCTCGCCCTTGGGCAAGGTGATCTTGTGGGTGGCGAAGAACGGGGCGCCGGCATCCTCGCCACCGGGGTCCTCGACGAGCATCCGGGGATTCGGCCGGTCCACGTGTGTCACGAGGACGACCTTCGCGGAGTCGCCCTGGGATTCGTTGGGCTCCTGGATCCCGGTGAGCGGGGGGCGGCAGGGCTCGACGAGGACGGGCCGGAGGTCGACGGCCTCGGCGGCCTCGTCCCGGGTGCCGACGAGGGTGATCTCCCAGGTGCTCCGTTCGATGTCGACCGCGCTGGCCTCGACGGTCGGATCGTTCGGCCGCTTGGCGTCCAGGCGAGCCAGGTCGGCGCCGGCGGGGTAGACGTAGTCCAGCGCACCCTCCTGCGGGTAAGGAACGTGCTTCAGGTCCAGGACGACGACTGGCCCCCGGCCGGCCAACTGCTCGGCCAGCTCGTTCGCCGGCTTCCACTGGTTGATCATGCCGAGAACGACGGCACCGAGCCAGGCGGCGACGGCACCGACCACGATCGTCAGCAGCCAGGTGACGGGCCGTTTCCACCAGGCGACGGTTGCCGGCGCGGGGGCCGCCTTACGGCGACGCGGGCGTTTGTTGCGTGGACTCATGGACCGGCGTCTCCTGCGTATCGATAGGCGTGTCGGTGGACGTGTCGGTGTCGAGGATCCGACGGGCCAGCAGCACGGGTAGCGCGACGAGCCAACCCCAGGCCGCGCCGAAGCGCAGCGCGGAGGTCAATTGCAGGCCCAGGGACTCCCAGGGCGCGCAGCCGGTCGGGGAGTCCGAGATGGCGCAGTCGACCAGGACGTCGGACGTCGCGGTCAGCCCGGCCGCCGCGATCGTGGCGCCCCAGCAGACGACGACGAGCCCGAGGCGGTGCCCGGAGTTCGACAGGCCGGCGAGCAGCGCCCACAGCAGGAGCCACAGCACCACCAGCAGGGCGAGGGCGAGCACCGACCTGTGCACCCACACGTCCATCGACAGGGGGTTCGGCTCGATCTCGTGAGTCAGCCGGTATCCCACGTCGTCGCGTACGCGTGGCGGCGGCGACAGGGCGGGGCGGTACAGGAACTCCCTGAGCAGTCCCAGGAAACCTCTCCCGGCGTAGCTCTCCCACACCGCCTGGGTGCCGTTGACCAGCAGGAGCACCAGCACCGGAAGGACACCGGCCAGGGCAAGGTTCGCGCTGCGTCCTCGCACGTCGCCGACCAGCGCAACGCGAGGCTCAATCTCGACGGCCGCGTCCGGGGCCTCGTCGTCACCGTCGTCGGTGCCTTTGCTGAGCCGGCCGAGCAGCAGTATCGCCAGGCTGGTGCCACCGACCAGGGATGCGTTCACGCCTGCCAGCAGGCAGCCGAGAAAGAGTGCGTCGGACGTCCAAGCCGTCAGCGTCAGGTGAGCGCTGGCGAGGAGCGTGGAGTGGTCCAGTGCCTCGTTGGCGTACCAGCCGGTGGGGGCGGTGTGGACGCGGACCACGAAGGTCGCCCACCAGAGCAGGTCTCCGATCGCCGTGGCGGTGAGGGCGGCGACCGCGCCGGTCACCGCCGCGGTGAACGGGTGCGTCCGCCGGGTGACCAGGCCGCAGGCCAGGTACGTCGACACCCCGATCAGCAGGATCACGACCCAACGGATCAGCGGCGTCACCGCGTCCATCATGGGGGCGGTCGTGGGGTCGAGGGGGGCGAAGAAGACCACGCCCTTCGCGACGAGGGTCCGGAAGTCAACGGCCGTCCGGGTGACGGTGAACGGCTCCGACATGGAGTTCACCTGGGCGGTGACGCCCGCGTACACCAGGATGGCGCCCACCGCCGCGAGCGCGGCGACGACGATCCTGAATGGTCGGCTCATCGGGCCGGCCGCAGCCCGGGGCGGGTCGTCACGCCGTCAGTCTCCCGCATCGTGCTGCTCGGTAGGAGCCCCGTGGCAGCGGGTCGACGACATCTCAGCGGGCTTCCGCCCAGCCGACGAAACGCGGGGTCAGGTCGGGCAGCGCGACGTCCGGGTTGAGCTTGGCGAGATCGGCGTTGGCTTCCTCCTGGACCTTGGCCAGGTGGATCAACAGGCCCGGCCGGTCCCCGCGGTACTCGGCGAGGAGGCGCAGCTTCGCGGCCGAGCACGGCCACAGGATGCCGCAGACCGGGCAGCGCCACGACGGCCGCAACGGGGAGTGCTTCGGACGCTCGGGCATCAGCCCACCCCCACGGTTGCGCAACGGGACTGGCGGGCCTCGACCTGCACCCCGGCGCGCATCACGAACAACTCGCGCCGGGCGACCGCTACGCCCTTCCTGCCCAGCTCGTACGCGTCGAGCCAGAGCCAACCGTCGTAGGTGTACCGGTCGGGCAACTCACGGATGACCCGGGCGACGATCGGTTTGCGGAATTGCACGCTCGCGGCGGTGGTTAGGAGGACCACGTCCCCGGCCCGGAGAGCATCCGGTACCTCGTTCTGCACAGCTTCCTCCTCGTTGCGGTGGCGTCTACACCGCACTTTGCCGGGGGTTGCTGGACAAACACACAGCGTTAACTAATCTCTTCAGGGCAGTGGATTTGTTCCAGGGGAGGGACGGCATGAACCACGCCTTTGTCGCGGCGCTGGCGGCGGCGGGTCACACCGCCGAGAGCCTCGCAGGTCAGCTCGGCGTGCACCCGAAGACCGTCGCCAGGTGGGCAAACCCGGGGCACATTCCCCAGAGTCGACACCGGGCGACGGTGGCAGGGCTGCTGGCGAAGGACGCCGACGCGCTGTGGCCGGACGTGGTTCGTCGCCGCGAGCCGGTGTGGTTCCGGCCGTGGGTCGACCTCGAACGCGAGGCCGTGACGCTGCGGTCGTTCCAACTCGCGTGGGTGCCCGGGCTGCTGCAGACCGAGGCGTACGCGCGGGCGACCCTGGCCGGTGGGGTGCTGACACCGGAGGCGGTCGCCGAGTTCGCCGAGGCGCGGATCAATCGGCAGGCGATTCTCGGCCGGGGTGGCGGACCACTGCTGATCGCCGTGCTGGACGAGGGGGTGCTGAGGCGGCGCGTCGGCGACGACCGCGCGTTGATGGCGGTGCAACTCGCGCGTCTGCTCGGGCACGCCGAGGCGGGCACCGTGCAGCTGCACATCGTCCCGGCGGACGCGCCCAGCTACCCCGGGCTCGACGGACCGTTCACCATCGCCGACATGCCGGACGGGTCGCGGGTCGCGCACGTCGACAGCGCGGCACAAGCGCAGATCCTCGATCAAACGTCGGATCTTGTTAGCCTGGAGCGGCGGTGGGAGCGTATTCGCGGCGAGGCCCTGCCCCGAGGGCGTTCGTTGGACCTTCTCAGAGAAGCGGCAGCATCATGGACATGACCGGTGCGCGGTGGCGGAAGAGCACGAAGAGCGGCGGCAACGGTGGTGACTGTGTCGAGGTTGCCGACAACCTTCGGGGCGTGGTCCTGGTCCGTGACACGAAGGACCGTGACGGCGGCACGCTGACCTTCAGCCCGCAGTCGTGGCGTGACTTCGTCGCGATGACCCGCGACGCCGGCTGACCGACCACATCGCACAGAGGCTCCCGGCGCTGATCGGGGGCCTCTGTCGTGGGCGGGCCCGGCCGCCGCGCACCGACGATCGATCCGATCAACGGATGGCGGCGGGTTCGGCCGGTTGCGGTTGCGGGGTCGCCGGCCAGGTGAGTCGGCGTACGCCGGGAACGAGGGCGGTGCCCGCGCAGGAGGCGAGGACCAGCAGGCCCGCGACGGCCAGTGGGACGGGCGCGCCGAACGCGTCGGCGGCCAACGGCGCCAGCGCGTAGCCCAGCGGCATGGCGCCCAGCGACACCAGCCAGTCGTACGAGGTGACCCGGGCCAGAACCTCCGGCGGGAAGTGGTGCTGCACGACGGTCTCCCACACCGGGTTGAGGTAGCCGAGGGCGGTCAGCGCCACCGCGTACGCGGCGATCACCGCTGGCGCGGGCGCGGCGACGGCGAGCAGGAACAGCGGCGCGGCGTAGCAGGCCAGGCCGAGGTTGGCCAGCAACACCGGCCGGTGCAGCCGAACCCGCCCGGCCAGCAGCGATCCGGTGAGCATGCCGATCGCGCCGGCCTGCAACAGCAGCACCCAGGTCGTCTCGCCGCCCAGACGGTCGATGGCGACGGCCGGCCCGAGGGTCATCAGCACGGCGGCGGCGCCGTTCCACACGCCGTGGCCGAGCAGGCTGGTCCAGAACCAGTCGCGGGCGCGTACCTCGCCGAAGCCGTGCCGCAGGTCGGCGAGGACGGAACGGCGGGGCACCGGCACATGGCGGACCCGCACCAACGCGAGCAGCGCGGCGCTGAGTGCGAACGACGCACCGTCCAGGATGAACGCCCAGCCGGGACCGGCGGCCCAGATCAGCGCGCCGGCCAGCGCCGGCCCGGCGAGGCGGCTGGTGTTGGCGGTGACCCCCATCAGGGCGTTGGCCCGCTGCCGCTCGGCCGGTTCGACGGTGCCGGCGACCAGCGGAGACGCGGTCGGAATGGCGAACGCCGACGCGATGCCGCCCAGCGCGGACGCCACCACCACTGTGGTCAGTGACGGGTCACCGCCGAGCAGCTCCACGCCGACCGCGACCTGGGTCGCACAGCGGACCAGGTCGGCTAGGAGGGCGACCCGGCGGGCGTCGAACCGGTCGGCCACCACCCCACCGAACGGCAGCAGGAGCAGCCGGGGGACGACCGCCGCGGCGAGGACCACGGCCAGCGCGCCGGTGGAGCCGGTGGCCCGCAGCACGGCCAGCGCCAGCGCGGCGGGGACCACCGCGTCGCCGAGGGCGGAGATGGTGCGACCCAGGAACAGCAGCCGGAAGGAGTGGTTGCGCAGCGGGTGAGCCATGACTACAACATACTTAGACGTCGAATATTTCGGCAACGAATATTTCGGTGCTGAGATAAGCTGGTGCGGTGACCACCACCCCGGACGCCGTCGACCGGCACATCGAGCGCTGGCTGCCCGTGCTGCCCGACCTCGACGCGGACGTCGAGGGGGCGGTGACCAGGATGATCCGGCTGACCCGGCATCTGCGGGCCGTCAAGGAGCGGGTCCTGGTCGACCTCGACCTACCGGCCCACGAGTACGACACCCTGCACGCCCTGGCCGGCCGCGGTGGCCGGGCGGCCCCCTCGGACCTCGCCGCGGACCTCACGATGGCCCCCGCCTCGATCACCGCGCGGGTGGACGCGCTGCTGCGGCGGAACTTCGTACGCCGGATTCCGTCGACAGTCGACCGTCGCCGCGTCGACGTGGAACTCACCGAGGCGGGTCAGGCCGCGTGGCGCGGGGCGATGGAGGTCCAGGGCGCCGAGGAGCACCGCCTGCTCGGCGCGCTCACCGCGACCGAGCGGCGACACCTCTCCGACCTGCTGCGCCGGGTGCTGCTCGTCGCCGAGCAGCCGCAGAGCTCGCCGGCGACCGACTGAGCTGGCCGCGGATCGACTGAGCGCGCCGAAAATCGCCTGGCGGCCCGCGTACCGCTGATGCGAGGGTGACCGGCGTGACTGCGCATGTGCTGGCCGGGGCCCTGGCCGACGACGGACGGCGACGGATCTTCGCGGCGATCGTGCTGGGTGCGACAGGCGCGACCGAGGTCGCCGAGCGGACCGGCCTGTCGGCGCGGGTGGTGCTCACCGGGGTCCGTCGGCTCACCGACGCTGGCCTCGTCACCGACGCGGACGGCGCGCTCGCGGCCGACGAGGCGTCGCTGCGGGCCACCGCGCGCGACAGTCGCCCGGCCGACGACGCCGAACCCGGCGTCGACCCGGTGCTGCGGACCTTCCTGCGCGCCGGCGTCCTGGTGGGTCTGCCGGCGCAGCGAGGTCGGCGAAGAATCCTGCTCGCGCACATCGTCGAGCAGTCGTTCGAGCCGGGCACGCGCTACCCGGAGCGGGCCGTCGACGACGCGCTCAAGCCGTGGTGCGTCGGGGGAGGCTCGGATCACGCGACGCTGCGCCGGTATCTGGTCGACGAGCAGTTGCTCACCCGTGAGCACGGCATCTACCAGCGGCTCTGATCGTCCGCTGCGCCATCCACGCGACGAGTGCCGCCGCCGTCGTCGTCGACACCGGGTCCGCGAACCCGGACGAGCGGGTAAAGCCGTTGACCGGACGGCGATGATCAACAGGTGACCACTACCGCCCGGCCCACCTGGACGACCAGCACCAGCCGGCCCGACCACCCCGACGCGGTGCTGCTGCTGCGCGAGTACATGAGCGAGATGGTGGTTCGCTATCACCGTCGCCCGGCCCTGCCCGGCGAGGTCGACGCGGCCCTGGCCGAGATGCCCAGCGACGACCTGGCCGCGCCCACCGGGCTGCTCCTGCTCAGCCACCACGGCCCCGACCTGGCCGGCTGCGCCGGACTGCGCTGGCAACCCGGCTGGGCCGAGCTGACCAGGGTGTTCATCCGCACCGAGCATCGCGGTGCCGGTGGGGGTGCCGTGCTGCTGGCCGCCGTCGAGGAGCGGGCCCGCGCGGCCGGGGCGGACCGGATCCGGCTCGACACCCGGCACGACCTGGTCGAGGCCCGCGCCCTGTACGCCCGGCACGGCTACGCCGAGATCCCGGCGTACTCGCACGGCCCCTACGCCGACCACTGGTTTGAGAAGCGGCTGTCCTGAGCGGTTGACGTCGGCACGCGGACGCGCTAAATAAGAAGAGGAAGTTGAGTCACTCCGACTCAACTCATCACCTTCGGCCAGGAGAACCGAGGAGGCATGACGATGTTGATGCGTACCGACCCGTTCCGCGAGATCGACCGGCTCGCCGAGCAGTTCTTCGGTACGGCGGCCCGTCCCGCGACGATGCACCTGGACGCCTACCGCGACGGCGACCACTTCTACGCCGCGTTCGACCTGCCCGGCGTCGATCCGGACAGCATCGACTGCACCGTCGAGCGCAACGTGCTCACCGTCCGCGCCGAGCGTCGCCGACCCGCCGGCGACGGCGTCGAACTGGTCGCCGCCGAACGCCCGATGGGCACCTTCACCCGGCGACTGTTCCTCGGCGACACGCTGGACACCGACAAGCTGGAGGCCGGCTACGAGAACGGGGTGCTGACGCTGCGCATCCCGGTCGCCGAGCGCGCCAAGCCCCGCCGGGTGACCATCCAGTCCAACGGCGCCTCCCGCCGAGAGATCAACGCCTGATCCGACACGGTGACGGGTGGGACCGGCGCGCCTGCACGCCGATCCCACCCGAGGCTGAGAGCCTTTTTCACATGGTGTTCTCCGACGCTCCGGTGCTCGTCCGCCCGTCCACGCCACCGGCGTTGCCGAGCGGGCCGGTCGAGGTCACCGAGGCGTGGCTGCGCAACCGGCGGCTGTCCGAGCACACCCGCGACGCCTACCGACGCGACGTCACCGGCTGGCTCCGCTGGTGCGCCGGCCGCGACCTGGACCCGCTGAAGGCCACGTTCCTGCACGTCAACGAGTACGCCCGCGCGTTGGAGAGCAGCGTCGGCGCCCGCAGCGGCCGCCCACTGACCCCGGCGACCGTCGCGCGCCGGCTCTCGGCGCTGTCCAGTTGGTACGACTTCCTGGTCAAACTGGGCGCTGTGCCGGCCAACCCGGTCTCCGGCGCCGACCGCCCCCGCGTCGACCGGGACCACTCCGCCACCGTCGGGCTCACCCCCGAGGAGGTGGACGCCCTACTCAGCGCCGCCGACGCGGACACCGGCGCGACAGCCGTACGCAACCGGGCGGCGCTCGCGCTGCTCGCCGACCTGGGTCTGCGGGTCGGGGAGCTGATCTCGCTGGACCTGACCGACCTCGGCACCGAACGCGGCCACCGCAGCGTGCGCTTCGTCGGCAAGGGCGGCAAACAACGTCGCCGCGCCCTCACCCCCGGCACCGGGCACGCCCTGGACGCCTACCTGGCCCAGCGGGCCGCCACCACCGGGGTGCCGGTGCCGCAGCTCACCGGCCCGCTGCTGGTCACCGCCAGCGGCGCCCGACTGGACCGGCACTCGGTGTTCCGGATGGTCCGTCGGCTCGCCCGCGCCGCCGGCATCCCGGCCTGGGCGAAGCTGTCCCCGCACTCGCTGCGGCACGCCTTCGCCACCACGGCCCGCTCGGAGGGCGTGCCGTTGGAGGACGTGCAGGACGCCATGGGGCATGCCGACCCGCGCACCACCCGCCGCTACGACCGGGACCGGCACAACCTCGACCGCGACCCGGCCTACGCGGTGTGGGCGGCCCGGTCGCGTCGTCGCGGCTGAGCAGCCCAGGCGGCGTCGTCGTGGCTGACCAGCGTGGGCAGCGTCAACCCTGCGGACGCGGGCAGATGCAGAACGGCTGCCCGATCGGGTCGAGAAGCACCACCCACCGCTCACCACCGGGCTGGAAGGCCGGCTTCGACGCGCCCGCGGCGACGAACTTCTCCTCCGCCGCCGCCAGGTCGTCGACGTAAAGATCCAGGTGGTAGCGCTTGTCGCCGCTCTGGTCCGGCCAGGAGGGCGGCCGATAACCCTCGACCAGGCCGAAGCCGATCGAGACGCCACCGGAGCTGATCATCGCGTACTCCGGTTGGCTGTGGGTGACCTCCCAGCCCAGCGCCTCGTGGTAGAACGCGGCGTGGCCGGCGGGATCGGAACTGTCGAGGTTGACCATCGCGAGGTCGGCAGAAGCTGTCACGCCGGCAGTATGCCGCCGAGGCCCGACAACTCCGGCCCGTGACACTCGCCCCGAGTGGAGGTCAGGAAGCGTCTAGGGGCCAGAACGTCACGCGGGCCGTGCCGTCGCGGCAGATCAGCCCGGCGCCGACCCGTCGGCAGTCGGTCAGACCCGCCGGAAGCACCCCGGACACCCGACGACCGTCACGTCCCACCGTCGCGACCAGGGAGCGCTTGCCGTCCGCCGCCATCCCCAGCACCACCAGGGGTTCCGTGGCGACCCGAGGGCCAGCCACGGTGCGCCAGCGCGCTCCGGCCGGCCACGTCCACACCCGTGCCCCGGTGCCCGCGTCGATCGCCCAGCGTCCCTGCTCGTCCTGGCCGCAGATCAGGCCCTGGCAGGGCCGCAGCGTCAACTCACCCGGCGGCGCGGGCGCCCGCCAGCGCGGTGCCAGCCCGGGCAGGTCGTACCCGGTCAGCGCCACCGCGCCGCCGCTCGGGTGACGCAGCACCAGGTGCGCGCCGACGACCTGCGGGTTGTCCGGGCCGTAGTCCGCCGGCGGAAGCTGTCCCCGCCCGCGCTCGGTGCCGTCGCGGGCGTCGAGCAGCCGGGCCAGCCCGTCGTCCTGCACCAGCAGCACCCGCCCGGGCAGCGCCCGCAGCACCGCCGTGGAGGGCAGCGGAACCGACCACCGGGTCGCGCCGGTGGCCGGGTCGACGCCGTGCACCGTGCCCTCGACCCGCCGTCCCGGTTCGGAGGCGCTGCGCACCTCGCTCACCGCGACCGCCGCGTTCCCGGCCGCGTACACCCGCTCGGGTCGCCGCCACACCGGCTGGCCGGTACGCACCGACCGCGCGGTGGTCACCCGCGCCCCGCGCGCCTGGTCGCGTTCGACCAACAGCAACAGGTCGCCGGCTACCTCGGCGGACCAGCCGGAGGCGGGCGGCACCGGCACCCGCCACCTTGGCGGCCCGGCCGGCGCGGCCGAGTCGTACGCGCTCAGCGTCGGCGGGTTCGCGTCGGGGTCGACGACCAGTAGCAGCGGCCCCGCGCCGAGCACTGTCGCCCGGGCGGGTACCGCCGGCCCGACCTGGGGCGTCAGGCGCGCGGCCGGGGCGGCACCGCCGAGCAGCGCACAGACCGCCACCAGCACCGCCACCCGCCAGCGGCGGGACACCTGCGGCGGTGGCCGGCGCTCGTCCAGGGGCGCGCCCCGGTCGTCACCCAGCTCGATCAGCACCGACATGGGCGCCCACCCGTCCGCTCGCGTCGGCCGGTCAGCAGAGCAGGTCGAGGTGGTGGTGGGCGTCCTCGGCGATCTCCTCGTGCCGCAGCCAGCGGCGCGCCCACAGCCGGGCGGCCAACTCCGCCTGCTCGTCACCCCACGCGGCGTGCTCGACGAGCAACGCGGTGGTCAGCGCGTACGCCAGGCGCAACGCCAGACCACGGGCGCCCGCGAGCACCGTCGACGCACCCGGGTCGAGGGTCACCGCGCTGATGGTCTCCGCCAACTGCGCGGCGGCGGTGGCCAGGGTGTCGGCCAGCACCGGCGACAGCGGCCGAGCCAGGTCGACGGCGGCGGCGAGCCGGCTCAGCAGCGGCGCCCCGGCGTCCTCCCGGGTCAGCGCGCGCAGCACATCCAGGGCCAGCACATTGGTGGTGCCCTCCCAGATCGGCAGCACCTGGGCGTCGCGCAACAGCCGGGGCACGCCGGTGTCCTCCACGTAGCCGGCCCCACCGAAGCTCTCCAGGTACTCGCTGGCGGAGCTGACGGCGAGCCGACCGGTGGCCAGCTTCGCCAACGGCGCCACGATGCGCAGCTCCGCCGCGGCCTCCGGGTCGGCGCCGACCTCCACCCGACCGAGCAGGGCGAAGGCGTGCCCGGCAAGGGCGAACGCGCCCGCCGCGTCGACCGCGAGGGTGCCCAGGGTGGCCCGGTGCAGCGGCGAGGACACCAGCGGGCCGCCGGCGACGTGCCGCACCTCGGCGTACGCGCGGGCGTAGGCCAGGCCCCGTCGCATCCCGCCGGCCGCCGCCGCCGCGTTGTGCACCCGGGTCACCACGACCAGGGTCATCGCCCGGACCAGACCGGGCACCGTCGGGTCACCCAGCGGAAGGGCGTACGCGTCGCGCAGGCCGATCTCGGCGGTGGGCAGCGCCCGGGTGCCGAGCTTGTCCTTGAGGCGGTGCACGGTGACACCCGGTGCGGGTGCGCCCGGCGCCGCGCCGTCGGCCAGCGGTGAGTCGACCGCGTACCGGGGAACGAGGAACGGCGCGAGGACCCGGCTGCCCCGCCCGGCGCCCTCCGGCCGGGCCAGCGCCACCGCCATCGCCGCGTCGGCGGCGGAGCAGAACCACTTCTCCCCGGTCAGCCGCCACGAACCGTCCGCCGCGGGTCGGCCGAGCGTGCTGGAGCGGCCCAGGTCGGAACCGCCCTGCGACTCGGTCATCCACTGCCCGCTGGTGATCGCCGTGGCCGGGTCCGTGGAGATCAGCCGGGGCAACCACGCGTCGCGGACCGCTGCGTCGACCTCGGGCATGCTGAGCAGCGCCGCCGCCCCGTCGGCCATCGCCACCGGGCAGGAGAACGTCCCCGACTCCGGCCCGTACAGGTGCAGCAGGGCGTGTTGCACGACCCGCGCGGCGGCGCCCCAGGTGCCCCGGGCGTCCGGCAGGTAGGGCAGCGCTACCACGGCGTGTCGGGCGGCGGCGGCGCGCTGGGCCTGCCAGCCGGCGGAGGTGTCGATGCGGTCGATCCGGGCACCCCACGGGTCGTAGCGGACCAGCGTCGGCGGGTGCGCCTCCGCGTCGGCGTGCGCCGCACGCAGCGGCCCGGTGACATCGGCGGCCAGGTCGGCGAGGCGGCCCTTCGCGGCGGCGTGCCCGCCCGGGCCGAGGTGACGCTCCAGCCAGGACCGCAGCAGGCCATCGCCGGCGTACGGGTCGACGGGGGGTGGTACCGGCTGCACGAAGCGGCTCATCGATCGACTCCTGGCACTGCTCGGGGGGTGTGCGCCGACGGTAGACGATGCGGGGCCACCGCGAACAGGGCACACCCGCCCATCGGGCGCACCGAGTTTCCGGCTTGTCGCCCGTCGGAGCGAGCGTGTTCTCTACGGTCGGTAGTCGTGGGTGCGGGCCAGCCGTGGAGCCGACCGGCCCGACGGCACCGCCCGATGCGCACCGGGTTGGCGTTCGCCGGGTTCGGCGTGGCGCTGTGCTGCGTGGGGGTGGCCGGGTTGGGCGCCTGGAACCTGCAGACCGTTCGGCAGGCCGCCGGCCCGATCCGGGAGACCGCCGACGGTTTCCTCAACGAGGTGACCCTGGGCGACAGCGACCGGGCGTACGAGCGGCTCTGCGAGGACGCGCGCAGCCGGTGGAGCGCGATCGGCTTCACCAGTTGGGTGCGGACGCCGCCGATGGTCACCGACTACGAGATCACCGACGTGTCGGTTGCCACCCGCAGCGGACGACCGCACGGCACGGTGACCGTGAAGGTGACCCGCGACGGCGGGCTCAGCGAGGAACGTCGCCTGCCGGTGGTCCGCGAGGACGGGAACTGGCGGGTGTGCGGTGACCCCTTCTGAGGCCCCGGCCGTCCGCCCGAAGCGGCCCTGGTTGCTGCGCGAGCGTCGGGGGGTGGAGCCCACCACGTCGATGGAGCTCTTCTTCGACCTGGTCTTCATCTTCACCACCACCCAGTTGGCGCACTATCTGATCGCGCACCCGGACTGGCGTGGCGCTGCACGCACCGCGCTCCTGCTGGCCCTGGTCTGGTTCGTGTGGATCTACACCGCCTGGGGGACGAACTGGCTGCGACCCGACCAGGCACCGGTGCGGGCCCTGCTGATAGCGCTGATGCTGGGCAGTCTGCTGCTCTCGGCGGCGATCCCCGAGGCGTTCGCCGGCGCCGGGCTGGTCTTCGCGCTGGTCTACGCGACGTTGCAGGTGGGCCGCACCGGGTTCGCGATCTGGGCGGTGCAGGGCCAGCCGTGGCTGGTCGACGGGTTCCAGAAGACGCTGCCGTGGTTCGTCGGAACGTCGCTGCTCGTGGTGCTCGGCGCCGTGGTCGGTGGCGCCTTCCAGGAGACGCTGTGGGCGGCGGCGATCGTGATCGAGGTGGTCGGCCTGTCGGCCGGGTTCCCGGTGCCCGGTCTGGGCCGTAGCCCCGCCGAGCGGTGGATGGTGGAGGGCGGGCACCTGGCGGAGCGGTGCCAGGCGTTCATCCTCATCGCCCTGGGCGAGTCGATCCTCGTCACCGGGAGCACACTCGCGCAGCACCTGGACCCGAGGATGGTCGGTGCGTTCGTACTGGCGTTCGCCGGTTCGGTGGCGCTGTGGTGGGTGTACTTCGCCCGGTCGGCCCCGGCGGCAGCGGAGGTCATCGCGCGCGCCGGTGAGCGCACCGGCGCGTTGGGTCGGCTGGCGTTCAACTACCTGCACCCCGTGATGGTGGCCGGGATCATCGTCACCTCGGCGGGCGATGAGCTGCTCCTGCGCCAACCCGGTGCCCCCGCCAGCACAGTCGCCGCGCTGTTCACCCTGGGCGGCCCGGCGCTGTTCCTGGCCGGGCACGCCGGCTACAAGGCGGTGCTGTGGCGGACCCTGCCGACCAGCCGGATCGCGGCGGTGCTGCTGTTGCTGGCCTTGATCCCGTTGTGTGTCGGGCTGGGAGTGCCGGTCGCGGCGTGCGCCACGGTGGCGGTGGCGGTGACGGTCGCCGTGATCCTGGCCGACCGGGTGACCCGGGAACGGGCGTCTCAGTCGCGGGGGCCGAGGTCGCCGCTGCGGTAGTGCCGGCGGCAGAGCACCTGGTAGCGCACCTCGGCGGTGTCGACGGTGTCGCCGATGACGACCTGGGCGCCCTCACGGACGACCCGCCCGTCGACGACCCGGGCGTTGAGCAGCCCTTCGCGGCCGCACCAGCAGAGCACCTCGACCTGGATGCGGGCCACCTCGTCGGCCAGCTCGAACAGGCGTTGCGCGGCGGGGAACAGCCGCGACCGGAAGTCGGTGGCCAGGCCGAACGCGAACACGTCGACGTCGTAGCTGTCCACCAACTCGGCCATCTGCTCGACGTGCTCGACGGTGTAGAAGCACGCCTCGTCGCAGATCAGGTAGTCGACGCGTACCCCGTCGGCCCACCGGCCGCGCACCAGGGCCCGCAGGTCCAGGTCGTCGGTGACCTCGATGGCCTCGTGGGCCAGGCCGATACGGGTGGTGACCTGCGGTCCCAGCGACCGGTCGATACGGGTGGTGACCAGCCCGCGCCGGCCCTGCCGGGCGTGGTTGTAGTTCATCTGCAACGCCATCGTGGACTTGCCGCAGTCCATCGGCCCCCAGAAGAACTTCAACGCCGCCGCGTGCACCGGACGCCCGTCGAGCCCGCGCGCGGCCGCGCACCCGGCCGGGGCGTGTGGCTGGCCGGGGAACGGGTGGGCCAGGCAGGTCGGGGCGGTGGCGGCGTCGTCGGTCACGGTCGGGCAGCCTAGCCCATTGACCGGCGCGGATCGGTCGGGCGCGGGACGCGTGCTCAGAGCACCCGGGGTGGCGTGTTACCCGCGGCCACGATGGCACGGCGGATCGGTACGGCGGCCAGGAGCAGGAACCCGACCACGAAGAAGATCAGCAGTGAGACCAGGCCCACCCGGTACGAGGCGGTGAGTTGGAACACCAGGCCGAAGGCGAGCGGGCCGAGCCAGCTGGTGCCCTTGTCGCTGATCTCGTAGAAGCCGTAGTACTCGCCCTCTTTGCCGGCCGGGATGAGCTGGCTGAACAGCGACCGGCTCAGCGCCTGGCTGCCGCCGAGGACCAGGCCGATGGCCGCGCCGAGGACCATGAACGGCACCGGTGCCTCGGCCGGCAGCCGGAACGCGCCGATGATCACACCGGTCCAGAGCACCAGGCTCAGCAGCACGGTCTTCCAGGCGCCGATGCGCCGGGCCAACGCGCCGAGGCTCAACGCGCCCCCGAAGGCGAGGAACTGCACCAGCAGGATGGTGATGATCAGGGTGCTCTGTTCCAGACGCAGTTCCTCGGTGCCGTACTGGCTGGCCAGGGTGATGACGGTCTGGATGCCGTCGTTGTAGACCAGGAACGCCAGCAGGAAGAACAGCGTCAACGGGTACGCCTTGATCTCCCGCAGGGTGCGGCCCAGCTGCCGGAACCCGTCGGTGAGCACGTTGCCCCGCCGGGCCAGCGCCACCGCCGCGCTGGGGCGTTCCCGCAGCCAACGCAGTGGCACCAGGGTGAACACCGCCCACCACACCCCGGCGGAGACGATCGACCAGCGGGCCAGGTCCAGGGTGCGCTGCGGGTTGTCGTCCTCGCTGAACAGGGTGACCGCGACCAGGTTGAACGCCAGCAGGAGACCGCCGCCCAGGTAGCCCAGCGCCCAGCCGCGGCTGGAGATGCCGTCGCGTTCGTCCGGGCCGCCGAGCTGCGGCAGGAACGAGTTGTAGACCACGACGGCCGCGCCGAAGGAGATGTTGGCGACCAGGAAGAGCGCCCCACCGAGCAGGTAACGGTCGCCGGTGACGAAGATCATCGCGATGGTCGCGCCGGCGCCGGTGAACGCGGCACCGCCGAGCAGACGCTTCTTGTGCGCCGACCGGTCGGCGATCGCCCCGATCACCGGCAGCACGAACACGGTGAGGAACACCGACAGCGAGATCAGGTACGGGTAGTAGGAACCGGCCGCCACCCGGATGCCCAGCGGGTGCACGTACCCGTCGCAGGTGTCCGCGCCCAACTCACAACCGGCGGCCAGCTCGGCGACGGTGGTGATGAACGGGCCCAGGAACACCGTGATGACCGTGGTCTGGAACGCCGAGTTGGCCCAGTCGTAGATGTACCAGCCGCGCCGCTCCCGGCGAGTGCTCGCCGGAGGCGGGGTGTCGTCCACCGTGGGGGTCACGGTCTCGGCCATCGGGGGTCCTTCGACGCTCAGGCGGCCCAGTGGCCGCGGCTGCGGTAGACGTCGCGCAGCACGCCGACGTGATCGGTCATGATGCCATCCACCCCACGATCCAGTAACTCGTGCATCTGGGCTGGTTCGTCGATCGTCCAGACGTGCACCTGCAGGCCGATGCGGTGGCAGTAGTCGAGGAACCGACGGTCCACCACCGGTACCCGCCCGTAGCGCGGCGGCACCTGCGCGGCGACCACCGACGGCGGCAGCCGCAGCGGACGCCCGTGCAGGGACGCCAGCCGCAGCCGGGCGACGCCGCGCATACCCAGGCTGGTGGCGACCCGTCCCTCGGTGAGCGCCCGCAGCCGGGTCAGCCGGGCATCGCTGAACGAGGCGAGCAGCACCCGGTCGGCGGCGCCGACCCGGGTCACGGTCGCGACCGTCGGCTCCACGCCGCCGTCGGCCTTCACGTCGATGTTGAAGCGGACCTGCGGCCACGCCCCCAACACCTCGTCGAGCCGGGGTACGACCGCAGCGCCGCCGACGCGTACCGAGGCGAGGTCGGCCCAGCTCATCTCGGCGATGCGCCCCGCCTCACCGGTAACCCGGTGCAGCGTCGGGTCGTGGAAGATCACTGCCACGCCGTCCGCGGTGGCGTGCACGTCGGTCTCCACGTACCGGTAACCCAGCCCGATGGCCCGGGCGAACGCCTCGGTGGTGTTCTCGTCGCCCTCGGCGGCGCCGCCACGGTGGGCGAACGCCAGCGGCGCGGGTGCGTCGAGGTAGCCGAATCGGGTCAACACGCGACGCAGTATGCCCGCGGTTGGTGGCCGGCGGGTGGCCGGCGGGGAGATTCCCTTGATCACCGGCTGCCCGTGCGGTGGCCTGCCGGCGTGAAGGGGTGCACAGGCCACAGGCTGCCCCCTTTGCTCTGCACCCCAATACGCCCCGGTCGCAGACCGTAGCCGTCGCACCCGCGGGTGCAGAGCAAAGGACAACCCGGCCGTCCCTCGCCCCCAGCCGCCCCTCAGACACAGCAGCAAAGACGGTGAGTGATCACATGACGGCCAGCAGGTCAGATAGGGCCCTGGCAACTGCTCACCATCACATGATCACACTGGAATCAGCGGACCGGACGCGCCGCGGTGGCTCAGTTCGACCGGCGGCGGTGAGTTCGGCTGGGGTCGGTGGGGCGGCCGGGGTCGACGTGGCGGGGCAGGTCCGGCTCGTCGGGGCGCAGCGGGGCCAGGTTGTCGGTGAGCGCGTCGATGATCCGGTCGGTGGCCCGGCGGGGGGCGCCGGGGCTGGCGGCGGTCGTCTCACCCAGGTCGACGGGCGTGCCGAAGTGCACCCGGATCACCGGCCGGCGCCACAGTGAGCGCGCGATGCCGCGCAGCATTCCGCGGGGCGCCTGGTAGGGCAGCACCTCGTGCGAGCCCCACTGGGCGACCGGGACGACCGGGGCGCCACAGGCCAGGGCGAGTCGGGCGGCCCCGGTCTTGCCGCGTTCGGGCCACAGGCCGGGGTCCAGGCCGATGCGGCCCTCGGGGTAGATGAGGATCACCGAGCCGAGGGCGACGGCCGTGGCGGCGTCGTCGAGGGCCCGGTGCACGGCGCTGGTGCCCCGGTCGACCCGGATGTGCCCGGCGTGGCGCATGGCGGCGCCGAACACCGGGACGCGGAACAGTCCGGCGGTCGCCATGATCCGCGGGGCGATGCCGCGGGTCTGGCAGGCGGCGGCCATGACCACCGGGTCGAACGGGCTGATGTGGTTGGCGGCCAGCACCAGCGGGCCGCGACGCAGGTGCGCCGGGACGTCGCCGGTGACCACGAGGCGGGCGAGCAAGCCGACCAGGCCCCGGGCCAGCAGGAGGGCCGCGCGCCAGAGCAGCGGCGGCTGCCAGGTGGAGGTGTTCATCAGCGCGCCATCGTCGCACGCGCCAGCGGTGCCGCGAGGGCGGGTCGGGTGATCAGGGTCATTGGTCCCGGGAGAGTGCGGGACGGCCAACCTTCTACGACGAGCAGTAGTATTTACTACGTCTCGTAGTACGAATGGCTGGGGGTTTTCAGGTGGACGCGTTGGACGTTGCCCGCTGGCAGTTCGGTGTCACCACCGTCTACCACTTCCTCTTCGTGCCGCTGACCATCGGCCTCTCCGTGCTGGTGGCCATCCTGCAGACGATGTGGCACCGCACCGGCAACGAGCGCTATCTCAAGCTCACCAAGTTCTACGGCAAGCTGTTCCTGATCAACTTTGCCATGGGTGTGGTCACCGGCATCGTGCAGGAGTTCCAGTTCGGCATGAACTGGAGCGACTACTCCCGCTTCGTCGGCGACGTCTTCGGCGCACCCCTGGCCATCGAGGCGCTTGTCGCGTTCTTCCTCGAATCCACCTTCATCGGCCTGTGGATCTTCGGCTGGGACCGGCTACCCGAGCGGGCGCACCTGGCCAGCATCTGGGCCGCCGCGATCGGCACCAACCTCAGCGCGTACTTCATCCTCGCGGCGAACTCGTTCATGCAGAACCCGGTCGGCTACCGGATCAACCCGGACAGCGGACGCGCCGAGCTGACCGACTTCCCGGCCGTGCTGACCAACAAGGTCGCCCTGATCACCTTCCCGCACACCCTGGCCGGCTCGTTCCTGGTCGCCGGGTCGCTGATCGTCGCGGTCGGCCTGTGGCACGTCATCCGCAACCGCGACTCCGCCGACACCGGCGCGTACCGCTTCGCCACCAAGTTCGGCTCCTGGGTGGTCCTGGTCGCGTCCGCCGCCGTGCTGTTCACCGGCGACATCCAGGGCAAGATCATGACGGACGTGCAGCCGATGAAGATGGCCGCCGCCGAGGGCCTCTACACCACCGAGAGCCCCGCCTCGTTCTCCGTGCTCACCATCGGCAGCCTGGACGGCACCCGCGAGGTGTTCGCCCTCAAGATCCCGTACCTGCTGTCGTACCTGGGCACCGGCGACCCGAACGGCACCGTGCACGGCATCAACGACCTGCAGGCCCAGTACGCCACCCAGTACGGGGCGGGCAGCTACACCCCGATCATCCCGGTCACCTACTGGAGCTTCCGCTTCATGATCGCCTTCGGGATGGCGGCCGGCGCGATCGCCCTGCTGGTGCTCTGGACCCAGCGCAAGGGCCGCACCCCGAGCAGCAAGTGGCTGCTGCGCGCCGGGCTGGCCATGCCGGTGCTGCCGTTGCTGGCCAACTCGTTCGGCTGGATCTTCACCGAGATGGGCCGCCAGCCGTGGATCGTCTTCGGCGAGATGCTCACCCGCAACGGGGTGTCCCGCAGCGTCTCGCTCGCCGAGGTGCTCACCTCCTTCACCGCCTTCACGCTGATCTACGCCACCCTCGCGGTGATCGAGGTCAAGCTGCTGCTGCGGTACGCCAAGGCCGGCGTGCCCGACGTCAGCGAAGAGCCTCCCATCGACGACACCCAAGACGACGCCGAGCGCCCGCTCGCCTTCGCCTACTGACCCCGGAGCCCATCGTGGAACTGACCACCATCTGGTTTCTCCTCGTCGCCGTGCTGTTCACCGGGTACTTCATCCTGGAGGGCTTCGACTTCGGCGTCGGCATGCTGCTGCCCGTGCTCGGCCGCGACGACCGGGAACGCCGCGTCCTGATCAACACGATCGGCCCGGTCTGGGACGGCAACGAGGTGTGGCTGATCACCGCCGGTGGCGCCATGTTCGCCGCGTTCCCCGAGTGGTACGCCACCCTCTTCTCCGGCTTCTACCTGCCGCTGCTGCTGATCCTGCTGGCCCTGATCGCCCGGGGGGTCGCCTTCGAGTACCGCCACAAGCGCCCCGAGGCGTCCTGGAAACGCCGCTGGGACGCCGCCATCTTCGTCGGCTCGCTGCTGCCGGCGATCCTGTGGGGCGTCGCCTTCGCCAACATCCTGCGCGGCGTGCCACTGGACGCCGACCACGAGTACGTCGGCGGCCTGCTGGACCTGCTCAACCCGTACGCCCTGCTGGGCGGCGCGACCACCCTCGCGCTGTTCCTCACCCACGGCGCCGTGTTCCTCGCCCTGAAGACCACCGGCGACATCCGCGAACGCGCGGGCGCCCTCGCGGTGCGCCTGGGCGTCGGCGCCGCCGTGCTCGCGGTCGCGTTCCTGACCTGGACGCTGACCATCCGCTCCAGCGCGGCCGCCGTCGTGCTCGCCGTCGGCGCGGCCCTGGCCCTGCTCGGCGCTCTGGCCGCCGCCCGGGTACGCCGGGAGGGCTGGGCGTTCACCGGCACCGCCGTGGCGATCGGCCTGGCCGTGGCGACCCTGTTCGCGGCGCTGTTCCCGAACGTGCTGCCCTCCACCCTGGACGCGGCCGGCACGCTGACGGCCACCAACGCCGCGTCCACCCCGTACACCCTGAAGATCATGACCTGGGTGGCGGTGATCTTCACTCCGGTGGTGCTGGCCTACCAGGGGTGGACGTACTGGGTGTTCCGCAAGCGCATCGGCGTCGCCAACATCCCGCAGCACTGACCGCCGAGGTGCGGGGTCGGCGCCCCCGCCGATCTTGCAGTTTCGGTCGCCGTGATGCGTGGAATGCCCCCTATGCCGCGACAGAAACTGCAAGATCGGGGGCCGAGTTGATCATGCCGGGGTAAATCGGCTGTCGGTGGGGACACGTCTCGCTACGGTGTGCCGATGCCCGCCACCGTGCACGTACGCGAACTCACCGCCGACGACCTCGACGCCGCCTGGGAGCTGGGCCGGTTCGCGTTCGGCTCCGACCCGCAGCCCCCGGCCACGCCCGCGTCCGCGGCGGCGCCCGGCCGGACCCGCTACGGCGCGTTCGACGACGCCGGTCGGCTCGTCGGCAAGGCCGTCGACCTGCACCACGACCAGTGGTGGTCCGGGCGGGCGGTGCCGGCCGCCGACGTGGCCGGGGTGGCCGTGGCACCCGAGGCCCGTGGTCGGGGTGTGGCGCGCGCCCTGCTCACCGCGCTGCTGCGGGGCGCCCGCGATCGTGGGGCGGCGATCAGCGCGCTCTACCCGACAGTCGCCGCCCCCTACCGGGCCTGTGGGTGGGAGGCCGCCGGGGTGCTGCGCACCGTCGACCTCGCCACCGCCGCGCTGCCTCGGCACCGGCCCGCGTCGCACCTCACCGTCCGGGCCGGTACGCCCGCCGACCTGCCGGCCGTCGCCGACCTGTACGAGCGGGTCGCCCGCCACCGCAACGGCATGCTGACCCGCCGGGGTGAGCTGTTCGACACCGCCGACCGGGGCCTGCCCGGCGACGGGGTCACCCTCGTCGAGGCCGACGGTGAGCTCGTCGGCTACGCCACCTGGCAGCGGGGCCGGGGCTACGGCGCCGACTCGGTGCTCACCGTTGACGAGGCCTTGGCCGTCACCGCCGAGGCCGCCCGGGAGCTCGTCGGGGTGCTCGCCAGTTGGGCCAGCGTCGCGCCGACGCTGCGGCTGTGCCCGCTCAACGGCGACGCCGTCAGCACCGTCCTGCCGTTGGAGGCGGCGCGTGACCACGAGCGGGACCTGTGGATGCACCGACCGGTCGACGTCGCCCGCGCGGTGAGCGCGCGGGGGTGGCCCGCCCACGCCCGGGGCGCCGTCGACTTCCACCTGACCGACCCGCTCGCCGAGTGGAACAGCGGCACCTGGCGGTTGACCGTCGCCGATGGCGCCGCCGAGTTGACCCGCATCGACGGCGAGGCGGACCTGCGGTTGGACGTCCGCGGTTTCGCGCTGCTGTACGCAGGGGCGGCGCGGGCCCGGTCGGTCGCACAGGCCGGCCTGCTGCACCACAGCCCGGGTGCCGACCCGGCCGCTCTCGACCTGCTGGGCGTGGGCGGCCCGGCGCAGCTGCTCGACTACTTCTGACCGACCGGACCCCGCACGCGGGTCGCGGCCAGTTCGGCGTTCGCGCGCTGGGTGACCAGGGTGAGCGCCCGGGCCGCGGCGCTCGCCTCGTCGGTGGGGATGCCCGCGTAGAGGCGGGCGCTGATGTCCGCGACGGCGTCGGCGATGCGGGCCTGCACGGTGTGGCCGGCGTCGGTGAGCCGCAGCCGTGGCGCGTCGGCGTCGTGGTCGACCTGGGCGAGGTTCGCCTCGACGAGGGTGGCGAGCACCCGTTGCACCTCCGGTTCGTCGACCTTGAGCGTGCTGGTGATCCGCTGGGTGAGTGGCGCGGGTTCGACCGGGCCGTTGGCGAGGACGTTGAGGGCGACCACCTGCGTGAAATCGACGCCGAGGGGAGCGGTGGCCTGTTCCAGCAGAGCCCGGGTGGCGTAGTGGGCCTGGCCGATGACCTGGCCGTTGAGGGTGGGGACGGTGGACATGACGCCTCCTTCAATACGTTGGCTCAACCAACGTTGGTCGCACCAACGTAACACCCGATCGTGGGTCGCGCCAACGATTCCTGGTAGGCTGCGCCCATGGACCACGCGGCCCCGCAGTCACCCGCCGGGCTCAGCACCACAGCGAGCTGGCTGCTCAACCAGAGCGCCAGTCACGCCGCCCGTCTGCTCAGCGAGGGCTTCGCCGCGCACGACCTGCGCGGCTACCACTACCGGCTGCTCGCCACCCTGGCCGAGGACGGGCCAGCGAGCCAGGCCGACCTCGGCCGGCGCTGCGGCATCGACCGCAGCGACGTGGTGGCCGCCATCAACGACCTGGCCGGCCGAGGGCTCGTGGTACGTGCCCCCGACCCGGCCGATCGCCGCCGCAACGTCATCAGCGCCACCGACGCCGGCGCCGACGAGGCCCGCCGGATGGGCGCGACCCTCGAACGCGTCCAAGCCGACCTGCTCGCCCCGCTGTCCGCCAGCGAACGCGAGCAGCTGACGCGACTGCTCACCCGACTGGTGCAGCACCACAGCCGGCACTGACCCGCCTCAGCGGGCCTCGCGCAACTCCGCCAACCGGGCCTCGATCTCGGCCAACTCGGCGCGCAGCTTCTCGGCCTGCTGCTCCGCCTCGGCCCGCTCGGTGCCAAGGATCTGCTCCACCGCCTCCTGCACCCCCGGCACGTCGACCAGGGCCACCATCTTCAACGCCTCCGCAGGCTTCACCACGTACGGCTTCGCCAGGGCCTTGCTGCCCTGCTGCGCCGCGACGGTCCACTCACCGTCGGCGTACGCCAGGGTGACGGTGAGACCGGCGGGGCCCTTGGGCTTGACGGCCTTGACCGCCCGCCGCGCCGGCGGCTTCTCCGTCTGCTCCACCTTCGGCTCCTCCTGTCGCTGCGCGGGCACCCGCGGCGTGTCCAACACGAACTCCGGCGCGGCCACCGCGGGCGGCTCGGGCTCGGGCTCCGGCTTCGGCTCCACCACCCGACGAGTGACGCCCTTGGGCGCCACGGCCAGGTCGGCGGGGGAGAACGGCAGCTCGTCGCGGCCGAAGCGCACCACCACGAACTCGTCGGACACCTCGGGGTCGGTCAGCTCGATCACCTGACCGACCTGACCGGCGATCTGCCCCGCCGCCGCGGTGAACACCACCCGCGGCTTGCGCCCGGCCGCCAACGCCTCCCGGATGCTCTGCACCTCGCTAGTGGACAAACCCTGGCCGGCATCCATCACAACCCTCTTCCGTACACCTGTTTGATTGCTGTCTTGATACCAGCCGGCTGCGACACCCGCCGCACGGGGTTCACGCCCGCTCAGCCGCCCAGTGCCCGCAGCGCCCGGTCCGCGTGCTCGTTCATGCTGACCTCGCTGTGGATCACCTCGATGACACGCTGGTCAGTGCCGATCACGAAGGTCATCCGCTTCATGCTCAACGGCCCCAACGGCACCCGCCGCTTGACCCCGAACTGCTGCGCCACCGCGCCGTCGGTGTCCGACAGCAGCGGATAGTCGAAGCCGTGCAGTTTGGAAAACTCGGCCTGCTTCGCCACCGGGTCGCGGCTGATGCCCACCCGCGTCGCGCCCAGCGCCGTGAACTCCGCCGCGAGGTCGCGGAAGTGGCAACTCTCCGCCGTGCACCCCCGGGTCATCGCCGCCGGGTAGAAGAACAGCACCACCGGCCCGGCCGCCAGGAGCTCCGACAGCCGCCGCGGCGTGCCCGTCTCATCCGGCAGCTCGAAATCCTGCACCACGTCACCGACACCCACACCCGCCACCGCGCACCTCCGTCGTCTGATCGACCGCGCGGTGAGCGTAAGCGATCACGCCCAGAGCGCCGCCACCTCGTCGGCCACCACGTCGGCCTGGCTCCGCCCGGCCCGCGCCGCGCCCGCCCGCCGCGCCGGGTCCAGCACGTTACGGCCGATCGCCGTGCGCGCCGCCGCGTCCGGAGTCAGCACCACCACCCGCGACCCGGCCGCCCGCAACGCGTCCACCTGCGCCGCCAGCCGTCGCATCGGCCCGAACGCCGCCGACGTCGGCGCGAGCACCAGCACGCTGCGCGCGTCCGCCGCCAGGTCCGCGTTCACCGTCGAGCGCATCCCACCGTCGACGAAGCGGCGCGCGCCGATCGTCACCGGCGGCCACACCCCGGGCACCGCGCAACTCGCGCCCACCGCGTCCACCAGGGACACCCCGCTGTCGCGGTCGAACACCACGAACTCACCGGACGACGCGTCCACCGCCGTGACCAGCAGCCGCCGCCGCGGCCACTCCCGGTCGGGCAGCCGGGCCTCGATCACCGCACGTCGCGACGCCTCCGACGGGGTACGCGCCGCCACCGCCATCGCCCCGATCCGCGCCCGCGAGCGCACCGCGTCACGGGTCCGGCCACCGGCCCAGATCAGCCGCGCCAGTGTCGCGAAGCCCAACCGTGCCGCCAGCTCACTCGACGGCGGCGCCAACTGCTCGGCGTAGAAACGCTCGACGGGCAACCCGGAGCACACCTGCGCGCCGACCACCGAACCCGCCGACGTGCCCACCACCAGGTCCGCCTCGGTGACCGGCACGCCCCGCTCGACCAGCCCGGCCAGCAGCCCCAACTCCCAGGCCACCCCGGTCACCCCGCCACCGCCGAGCACCAACGCCCGCTGCATGTGACTCTCCTCTCGACGACCGCCCCGCGCCGGTCACGGTAGCGTCGGCACGAGGATCGCGCAGCCGTCAGACCGCCGGGAGGCACCGTGGCACCCGTCACCGTCATCACCGGCGGCGGCCGGGGCATCGGCGCGGCCACCGCCCGCCGGCTCGCCGCCGCCGGTCACCACGTCGCCCTGTGCTACCGCCGCGACGAGGCCGCCGCCACCGCCGTCCTGGCCGACCTGCGGGCCGCCGGCGCCCAGGCCATCGCGGTACGCGCCGACACCACCGACCCCGAGCAGGTGCACGCCCTGTTCGACGCTGCCGCTCAACTCGGCCCGCTCACCGGCCTGGTCAACAACGCCGGCGTCACCAGCCTGATCGGGCCCTTCACCGAGCTGCGCGTCGAGGACCTGCGCCGGGTCGTCGACGTCAACCTCGTCGGCTACGTCCTCTGCGCCCAGCAGGCCGCCCGGCGGCTCACCGACGGCGGGGCGATCGTCAACGTCTCGTCGGCCGCCGCGACCCTCGGCAGCCCGGGGGAGTACGTGCACTACGCCGCCGTAAAGGCCGCCACCGACACCCTCACCGTCGGCCTGGCCAAGGAACTCGCCCCGAAGGGCATCCGGGTCAACGCAGTGGCTCCCGGCATCGTGCGCACCGACATCCACGCCGACTCCGGGGTGCCCGACCGCGCCGAATCCGCCGTCGGTCGGATCCCGCTGGGCCGTGCCGGCGAACCCGACGAGATCGCCGCCGCCATCGCCTGGCTGCTCGGCCCGGACGCCTCGTACGCCACCGGGACCGTGCTGCGGGTCGCCGGCGGCCTCTGACCACGCGTCCACTCACGCGGTCGGAGACCGCCGGGCGTTTCACGCGGTCGGAGACCGCCGGATCCGGCTCAGTGGGTGAACAGCTTCGCCGCGGTCATCACGGTCTGCGCGACCCCGTAGCCGAGCAGCGCCGCCACCACCAACCAGGAGATCCACAACCGGGCCTGCTGCCCGGGTCGGCTGTCCTCGCTCATCGCGTACCACTCCTCTGCGCCGTCGTGTCCTCGTCCACGTCCCGATCCCGGTTCTCGTCCGCGTTCTGTTCCGCCGCTGGTTCGTGGTAGCGCTGCGGCACTGGCCGCACCAGCAGGTTCGCCACGAAGCCCACGGCCAGCACCCCCACCATCGTGAACAGCGCCGGCCGGTACGCCGCGGCCGTCAGTGAGCCCGGCTCGCCCTGCGCGTCGAGGAACCCGTTGACGATCAGCGGACCGGCGATCCCCGCCGCCGACCAGGCGGTCAGCAGCCGACCGTGGATCGCGCCGACCTGGAAGGTGCCGAACAGGTCCCGCAGGTACGCCGGCACGGTCGCGAACCCACCGCCGTAGAACGACAGGATCACGCAGGCCAACAGCACGAACAGGGCCGTCGAGGTCTGCCCGACCAGCGCCAGCAGCGCGTAGAGCACCATGCCGACACCCAGGTACACCAGGTAGATCGGTTTGCGGCCGATGACGTCAGAGGTGGACGACCACGCGAACCGGCCGGCCATGTTGAACAGCGACAGCAGACCCACGAACCCGCCGGCCGCCGCGACGGTCACCGCCGAGGTGCCGTTGTCGCGGAAGAAGTCCTGGATCATCGGGCTGGCCTGCTCCAGGATGCCGATGCCGGCGGTCACGTTGCAGAACAGCACCACCCACAGCAGCCAGAACGAGCGGGTCTTCACCGCGTTCGCCGCCGACACGTTCGCCGTGGTGACCAGCGGCTTCGCCGCCACGCTGGCCGGGTCGAAGCCGGCCGGCCGCCAGCCCTGCGCCGGCACCCGCACGTTCGCCACCCCGAACATCATGATCACGAAGTAGCCCAGGCCGAGCGTCACGAACAGCCACACCAGGGCGCTGCCCGACGCCGTCGACCCCGCGTTGGCCGGGTCGTAGCCGGCGTCGTAGAACGACAGCAGTTGCCGTGACAGGGGAGAGGCGACCATCGCCCCACCACCGAACCCCATGATCGCCAACCCGGTGGCCAGCCCCGGCCGGTCCGGGAACCACTTGATCAGGGTGGAGACGGGGGAGATGTAGCCGATGCCCAGCCCGATGCCGCCGAGCAGCCCGTAGCCCAGGTACAGCAGCCACAGCTGCTTCGTGGCGATGCCCAGCGAGCCCACCAGGAAACCCGCCGCCCAGAAACAGGCGGAGACGAACATGGCCTTACGCGGCCCGTTCGCCTCCACCCACGTCCCGGCGACCGCGGCGGACAACCCGAGCATCACGATCGCGATGCTGAAGATCACCCCGATCGCCGTCTGACTGGTGTCGAAGTGCGCGATCAGGGAGTTCTTGTAGACGCTTGTGGCGTAGACCTGACCGATGCAGAGGTGGATGGCCAACGCCGCCGGGGGGATGAGCCAGCGGCTGTAGCCGGGCGGCGCGACGGTGTGCCGACGATCGAGTGCGGAAAGCATGCGCTGCTTCCTCTCCGATGAGGACGAGAAACGTCGCAGACAACGTGCCCACACCAGTCGTGAACGGCAAACCTCACCGTCGCCGGACGGTCGCTCCGCTGAGCTGAGCGGTCAGTCAGCGCCCGCCCGGTGCGCGCGTGATCGACTCGGCTTCCTGAAACCCGGGGTGTCACGGCGGGCCGTACGCCCCGGCGTGCCGGGAAACCGGGTCGATCATGCCGCCGCCGCAGGCCGGCGCGTGGCGTCCCGGCCTCCGGCGCGCCGGCTCAGGCGGCGACCGCCGCCTCGGCGACCCGCTCGGCGTCGGGGCGCAGTTGCGGGGTGGCCAGCGAGATGACCAGGTTGACGATCGCGAAGACGGCGGCGATCAGCAGCCCACGGTGGAACCCGTCGACAAGCGCCTGCTGCTGACCGGCGCCGCGACTGAGCGCCTCGGTGACGTGGGTGACCGACAACGTGGTGACGATGGCCAACCCCAGGGCACCGCCGACCTGGTACACGGCGGTGACCACACCTGACGCGGCGCCGGCCTCATGGTGTTCGACGTCGGAGATCGCGGAGATCTGGGCGGGTACGCCCAGCGTGGTGATGCCCAGGCCGAACAGCAGCAGGCCGGGCAGCAGCTCGCCGGTGTAGGAGCCGGTGGCGCTCGCCCCGCTGAGCAGCAGCAGGCCGATCACGCTGAGCAGCGCGCCGACGATCTGCAGGGTGCGGGTGCCGAGTCGGTGCACCAGTTGGGTGGCGAGGGCGGCGCCGGCGATGGCCGTCGCGCCCATCGGCAGGAACTGCAGGCCGGCGGTCAGCGGCGAGGCGCCGCGTACCTGCTGCAGGTAGATCGCGGTGAGGAAGAACATCGACAGGAACGCGGCGCCGTTGAGCGCCAGCGCCCCACTGGAGACACTCAGCGCCCGGGAGCGGAACAGTCGCAGCGGCACCAGCGGCGCGGCCGAACGCGCCTCGACGCCGACGAAGACCGCCAGCAGCGCGACCCCGCCGATGAGGGTGGCGAGCACCTGCGCCGAGCCCCAGCCGGCGGACTCGGCCCGGACCACGCCGAACACGACGGCGAGCAGGCCGGTGGTGCCGAGGACCGCGCCGAGCGCGTCGAAGGTCCGGGGGCCGGGCTGGGAGTGCCGCACGGCCGCCACGAAGGTCGGCACGATCGCCACGAGCGCGATGACGATGGGTACGTTGACGAAGAACACCCACCGCCAGCTCAGCGCGTCGACGAGCAGGCCGCCGGCGACCACGCCCAGGGTGCCGCCGAGCCCGGCGAGGGCACCCCAGATGCCCATGGCGATGTTGCGCTCCCGTCCGTGCGCGAAGGTGACGGTGAGGATGGCCAACGCCGCGGGGGAGAGCAACGCGCCGCCCAGGCCCTGCACGGCGCGCGCGGCGATCAGCAGGCCGGGCGAGGTGGCGAGCCCGGCGAGCAGGGACATCGCCCCGAACAGCACCAGGCCGGCGATGAAGACCCGGCGGGCGCCGAGCAGGTCGGCGGCGCGACCGCCGAGCAGCAGGAAACCACCGAAGAGCAGGGTGTACGCGCTGATCACCCATTGCAGGTCGTCAGCGGTGAAGCTCAGGTCGGTCTGGATGTTGGGCAGTGCCACGTTCACGATCGTCACGTCGAGGATGACGATGAACTGCGCCACCGACAGCACCGCCAGAGTTGCCCAGGGACTACGTCGCATGCCTACCCCATCGGGAGAGAAGACGTCACGCACAGCGCGGTATACGCCGTACATCTACAACGTATACGTCGATGTGTACGTAGTACACTGGCCTCGTGGCCAGTATGAGCAAGGACACCCCGCAGCGTCTCGACCCCACCGCGATCGTCACGAGCGCGCTGCGCATCGCCGACGCCGAGGGCCTGGCCGCGATCACCATCCGGCGGCTGGCCCAGGAACACGGCGTCACCCCGATGGCGCTCTACCGGCACTTCCGGGACAAGGGCGACCTGCTCGACGCGCTCGCCGCACGCCTGCTCGCCGACATCCGCTTGCCCGAGCCGAGCACCGCACCCTGGGACGAGCAGGTCCGTGCCATCCTGGCCGCCTGCCTCGCCGTGCTGCGCCCACACCCCACGGTCGCCGGGCTCGTGCCCACCCGCATCCTGCTGTCCGAGCCGGGCCTGATCCTGGTGGAGCGCATCCTCGCCCTGCTCGACGGGGCGGGCTACCCCCCGGAGCAGGCCACCGAGATCGGCAGCCAGGCCCTCTGCTCCCTGGTGACGCTCGTCGCCACCGAACCGGGCGCCATGGGCAGCACCGACCCGGACACCCGCGACGACGCCATCCGCGCCAAGCGGGCGGCGCTGCAGGCGTTGGCGCCGCAGCGTTTCCCGCACGTCCTCGCCGCCGCCGACGCGCTCACCCTCTGCGGGGACCGAGACGGCTACTACGACCTGGGCATCGAGTTCGCGGTCGCCGGCATCCGCGGCATCCGCCCGGCGACCCGTACCACCGGCTGACCCCACCGCCCGCGAGCGGTGCGGCCCGCCGCTACCGCAGGTCCGGCAGGTGCCAGCCGCCGGCCAGCGCGTCGGCGTCCGCCGGACCCCAACTGCCCTTCTCGTACGACTGCACCGCCGCCGCCAGGTCCAGGATCGGCTCGACGATGCGCCACTCCTGCTCGATCGTCTCGGCCCGCGCGAAGCGCAGGTGCTGCCCGTCCATTGCGTCGTCGAGCAGCCGCTCGTACGCCTCCTGCCGACGACCGAGAGCCGAACCGAAGTCGACGGACAGATCCACCGGACGGCTCGCCACCTCAGCACCCGGGCTCTTCGCCTGGATCGACATCGTGATGCCGTCACCACGGCCGAGGCGGAAGCGCAAGAGGTTCGCCGCGGTCGCCGTGCCCCGCTCGGCGGGGATCAGCGAGCGCTGCGGCTGCTTGAACTCGACCACTACCTCCGTCGCCGTGCCCGGCAGCGACTTGCCGGTGCGCAGGTAGAAGGGCACGCCCGCCCAGCGGGGGGAGTCGACAGTCAACCGGGTCGCCACGAACGTCTCCGTGTTCGAGTCCGCCGCCACGCCCGGCTCCTCGCGGTAACCGGCGTACTGCCCACGGACGGTGGACTCCGGCGACAGCGGGGCGATCTGCCGCAGCACCGCGGCCTCCGCCTCCCGAAACGCCGCGGTGTCCTCGCTGGCGGGCGCCTCCATCGCGATGAGCGCGACGACCTGCAGGATGTGGTTCTGCAGCACGTCCCGGGTCGCGCCCACCGTGTCGTAGAAGCCGGCCCGGCCCTGCGTGCCGAAACCCTCGGCGAGGGTCACCTGGATGTTGTCGATGTGCTCGTTGTTCCACAGCGGCTCGAACAGCCGGTTGGCGAACCGGAAGGCGTAGAGGCCCTCGACGGCTTCCTTGCCGAGGTAGTGGTCGATGCGGAACACCCGCTCCGGCGCGAAGGCCGCGCCCAGCGTGCGCTCCAGCTCGCGGGAGGACTCCAGGTCACGCCCGAACGGCTTCTCCACGATCACCCGACCCCGGTCGGCCAGACCCACGGCCGCCAGGCCCTCGACGACGGAGCCGAACACCGCCGGAGGGATCGCCAGGTAGAAGACCGGCCGCTCGGCGTCGCGCAACCGCTCAGCCAACCGTTGGTAGGTCGTCGGGTCGGCGTAGTTGCCGGAGATCATCGAAAGGTTGTCGGCCAGCCGGTCGAACGTCTCGTCGTCGATCTCGTCATCGGCCTCGGTGACCGACTTGCGGGCCATGGTGACCAGCTGCTGATCATCCCAGGCGGAGCGGGCCACGCCGATCACCGGAACGTCGAGGCGGTCGCGCCGGGTCAACTCGTACAGCGCCGGGAACAGCTTCTTCGAGACAAGGTCTCCGGTGACGCCGAACAGCACTACCGCGTCTGAGCGCACGTGCATGGCACTTCCCATTCGATCATCCGAACCTGATCTTCCGAACGGACAACGGCACGACCCACTCCGAGAATTCCCCAGCGTGTGGCGTACGTGAGGTCGGCGACAACACTGTCTCGACGAGCCCTTATGTTAAGGAAGGTTTACAGTACAGGCGGAACGCCGGTAGCCTGCGACTCTAATCGACGAAGGTCGATCACGACGAGGCCTGGAGGTACCGTGCGTCGCCGACACACCACCACACGGCTGCTGGCCCTAGCCGCACTCGCACTCCCACTCATCCTGCCCGCCACCCCCGCCTCCGCAGCGGCACCCACCACACCAGCCCGACAGCTCGACGACGTCATCCCCGCACCTGTCGAAACCCGCCCCGACGCGCACAACACGTTCCGGATCACCCCCCTCACCGTCATCCGCACCACCCCCGGCTCAGCCGCCGCCCGGCGCATCGGCGACCAACTCGCCACGACACTGCGCCCCGCCACCGGCCACCCCCTGCCCGTCCTGCCCGTCCGCTCCACCCCGCTACCCGAGATCGCCCTGCTCATCGGCGGCGCCGACGACCGCATCGGCCAGCAGGGCTACCAACTCGACGTCACCCGCCGCGGCGTGACGATCCGCGCCAACACCCCCGCCGGGCTGTTCGCCGGCACCCAGACACTGCGCCAACTGCTCCCCGCCGAGATCGAGGCACCCGACCGACAGCGGAGCACCTGGACCGTCCCCGGCGGACGAATCGTCGACTACCCACGCTTCGCCTACCGCGGCGCGATGCTCGACCTCGCCCGGCACTTCCACACCGTCGACGACATCACCGCCTACGTGGACCTACTCGCCCAGTACAAAATCAACTACCTGCACCTGCACCTGACCGACGACCAGGGCTGGCGCATCCAGATCGACTCCTGGCCCCGCCTCACCACCGTCGGCGGCGGACCCGGCACCGGAGTCGACGGCGTCGGCCCCGGATACCTCACCAAGGCCGACTACCAGGCCGTCGTCGCCTACGCCGCCGCCCGACACATCACGATCATCCCCGAGATCGACATGCCCGGGCACACCAACGCCGCCCAGTCGACGTACCCCGAACTCAACTGCGACGGCGTCGCACCGCCCCCGCGCACCGACATCGCCGTCGGCTACAGCTCCCTCTGCATCAACGACGAACTCACCTACCGCTTCGTCGAGGACGTCATCCGCGAACTCGCCGCCATCACACCCGGACCATTCCTGCACATCGGCGGCGACGAAGCCCACGCCACCACCGACGAGGACTACCGCACCTTCATGAACCGGGTCCTGCCCCTGGTCGCGAAGTACGGCAAACGCGCCTCCGGATGGAACGAGATCACCCAGGCCGACCTGTCCACCGACGTCGTCGCCCAGTTCTGGGGCACCGGCACCACCAACGCCAGCCTCGCCGCGGCCGCCGCCCGCGGTAACAAAATCATCATGTCCCCGGCGAACAAGTCCTACCTGGACATGAAGTACGACGCCAACACCCGCCTCGGCCTGCGCTGGGCCGGCCTCATCGAGGTGTCCGACGCCTACGGCTGGGACCCCGCCACCCGGGTCACCGGCGTCGGCGAGAACGCCATCCTCGGCGTCGAGGCCCCGCTGTGGTCCGAGACGCTGCGCACCCTCGACGACATCGAGTACATGGCCTTCCCCCGCCTGCCCGCCATCGCCGAACTCGGCTGGTCCACCACCGCCAGCCACGACTGGGAGTCGTTCCGGACCCGGCTGGGGGAGCAGGGACCCCGCTGGCGGCTGCAACAGGTCAACTTCTACCCGTCCCCACAGGTGCCCTGGCTCTGAGCCGTACCCACCTCGCACGCTGTTCGTGGGCACCGGCCGGGTCGGCCGGTGCCCACGACGGTCAGCGACCGCAGATGGTGTCCAACGCCGTCAGCGGCGGGTCTAGGTCCGGCGCCTCGACCTCGGTGGCCTTCGCACCGGCCAGGTACGGCACCGCACGGACAATCATCGCGTCGGCCCCCACCAGGACCCGCACCCCGGTGGAACTCGGACGGGCAGAGGCGATGATGGTCGCCGGTTCACCAAGGACGTCACCCATGTCGACGGTCAACTCCGGGAAGCCACTACCCGCCATCCGGGCGGCCAGGCAAGCGGTGCTGTTCACATTGGCGATGTCCTCAGGAACCCCAATCGACGGCGCGAACATCCGGGCCACCACACCACCCACACGGGTGGGGGGCGAATAGACGTAGCAGCCCAGCAACCCCAACTGGTCGCACGCCGCCCGGAGCCGGTCCAGGCGAGGGCCCAAGGCCACGACCGCACCAGGTGTGGTGACCGGCACCAACATCCGCGCCCGCCCCAACGAGGCCACACACGCCCCGGAAAGAAGGTCGCCCGCAGCGACACCGAGGGCGTCGACGACGAGGCCAACCTCGAACGAGGTCGCGTCCCGTACGGCCACCGGACCCGGATCGAACGAGGCACGAATCTGGTCACCGTCGCGGACCGCGCGACCGACGAACGTACGCCCCGACACACGCAACCTGAACTCGTGCTCGCCACCGCCACGACGCCCGGCGAGGTACGCCACTGCCGCCACCGTCCCATGCCCACACGCGGGCAGTTCCCCCTCGGCGGCGAAGAACCTCAGATCCACAGGCTCGTCGCCCACGACCCGCCCCACGAACACGGCATGCGACGTGCCCATCCGGACCGGCACCCGGCTGCGCTCGGCGTCGCTCAACACATGATTCGCAGCCGGTGTGGGGGAGCGGGACTCATCGAGGACAGACGTTGGACTGCCCCCACGCCCGCCCCGAAGGCAGGCGTTGACGATGGTGACCACAACCGAGTCGTCGGAAGCGGCCACCACCGCACTGCCGTCACCCACGACGCAACCACCCCCTCTGGTGCCGTGCCATCACCGTCCACCTACGCCGTACACGCCAAGCCAACACCCTCAGTAGCATCTCGACCATGAACCTGGCGGTCGATCAATCAGCGGAAACCGGACCACCTGTGGTGTGCCTACCCATGTTCAGCATGAGCCGCGCCGCCACGGCCGCCGCCTTCCGGCCCGCCTTCGCCGGCACCGGCCTGCGAGAGATCTACCTGGACCTGCCCGGCCACGGCGACACCCCCGCCAACTGCCCACCCACCTCCCAGGCCGTGCTGGACACCGTCTGCGCCTGGCTCGACCACCACGTCGACGCACCAGTCCTGCTCGCCGGTGGCTCCTACGGCGCGTACCTGGCCGCCGGCATCGCCCGCCAACGACCCGACCTCGTCCGCGGCCTGCTCCTCGTCTGCCCCGGCGTCACCATCGCCCGCGACAGCCGGAACCTGCCCGACGACCCACCACTCGACGCGCCCACCGGCTGGCTCGACGCCGCTCCCACCGAACTACACGCACACCTCGACGCCGCCCTGGGTCACCGCACCCCAACCGTCGTCGCGACGGTGCTCGCCGCAATGAACTCCGGTGGCCCCGGCGACGCGACCTTCCAACAGCAACTGCAGACCGGCCCCGACTACGCGCTACCCGACGAGAACGCCGAGGTCGTCTTCAACGGCCCGGTCAGCGTGATCACCGGCCGACAGGACCGGATCGTCGGCTACGCCGACCAGTTCCGCGCCATGCGCCACTATCCGCGCGGCACCTACACCGTGGTCGACGCAGCCGGACACTACCTGCCGTACGAACAACCCACCCTGCTGCGCTCACTCACCCAGGACTGGCTGCGCCGTACTCGTGACATCTCACCGGACTGACGACGGGCCGGCAGGGGAGGGCATCGCCCTTGGTCGATCCGGGTTGTAGGGATAGCCAACGGTTCTGCTCACACTCTGCCTCGCGAGGAGCCGGAGCACCCTGTCCACTCATCTGCTGTGGAATCGGTGTCAGTGGGATCGGCGCGTGGAGCACGAGGACAGCGTCGAAGCGATCGACCTCGAATCCGGACATGGTGTGCACCAGGGCAATGAGCTGCTGCATCGCAGTAACGGTCGTCGCTCCCAAGGTGGCGCGGCAGATCGGGGAAACCTGCGCAAAGGTTGACCTCGAACACGCTCGTCAGGACGCGACATGACCCCCTCTCGGCCACCTACGGCTCACTGGAGCGGGATTCGATAATTCACATTATGTAAAGTAAGGCGTTCTGGTGGTCCCCTCGCCGTCATCCGGGCGGGGTCACTCGCGCGTCAGGCCGGGCGGGCACGCGTCCTCGTCCGGACCGACGAGGCGCGCGTTGACCAGCGGGTTGCGTCGCAGGGCCGCCAGTATGGCAACACTGGCGCCGATGTCGGTCCAGGTGTCGTCCCACAGGGCGGAGACGAGCCAGGAGCGATCCGCCGGAAAGAACAGGTCGGGCAGCGCCCCGTCGCCGCGCATGTGACCGGTCCGCCAGGTGATGGCCTGTTCCGACCCGGCCTCGACCAGTACGTACGACCAACCCCAGTAGAGGGACACCCTCGGGGCATCCGGGAAGACGACGTTGTGGGCGCCGGTGTCGAGGAAGCCCAGCCACCACGGCTGATCCGGCGTGCACGACACCAGCTCGTCGATCACCGCGCGTTCGTGGGCGTCGAAACCAACCCCTTCTGGCGGGTAAAAGGTGCCGTACGCGTCGAACACCGGCGGGATCGCGGCGGTGACCGAGAAACCCGGCGTGGTGTGCCCGGCGAGCCAGGCGACGTCGCTGGCCGTGCCGATCCGCCAACTCCGCCCGTCCTTGTCGACCTGGGCGGGGCCGGTCCGGGTTGTGGTGTCACCGGCGTGGTGGGGCGCGGCGACGGCGGTGGGCGATGCCCACGGCGACCACCCGGGCCGGTCGGTCACCCGCCACCGATGCCCCTCGGGACAGACCCAGGCCATGGGATCGTCCGGATCTCGGTACACGGTGGGTGTGCCGGGTTGACCACACTCGGGGCAGGTGGCAACGGGCGACGTCATGTCGCGCACGATACGTGTTTCTCGATCAGGGCCACCCGTGTCCGCACCGATCCGGCTGGCACCTCGACCAGCTGGTGCCCGTGCTCCTCGTACACCTCCTGGTACAGGCGGGCGAAGGCCAGCGCGTCGGCGTAGCTGATCTGGCGCGCTGCGGTGTGTCGGATGAAGCCCAGCGGGCTGATCAGGAACACCGGGTGTTGGTAGGTGCGCTTCCGCATGATCCGGTCCACCTCGGCGGTCAGCGCCGGGCCGATCGGTCTGCCCAGGTGGCGGGCCAGTGCCAGGGTGCACAGCGGCGACCGGTCGTAGAACTGGACCGGCTGCCGCGCGTCGGCTTCGACCTGCCGGTGGTGTTGCAGCGCGGCGACGGCGTCGACGAAGTCGGTGTCGTGCCACGGCTCGGCGTACCCCTGTGCCTGCCTTTCGGCGATGAGGTCGGTGGCGGCCTCTCGGACGGTGACGTGTCCCCTGTGGTGGAGCGCCTCGATCAGGGTTGTCTTGCCGGCGCCGGGGGCTCCGGTGAGGACGTACCGCCGGGGTTCTGGCATCTTCTCCCCCTCTCTCGGTCCCCTACCCGGAAACCCGAAAATGCTGCATAATATCCCTTATGCATGACAAACAGGACGAATCGCTCGCGGTGCTGATCGAGGAGTTCCTGACCGCGCGGGCCACCCGCAAGCCCTCCCCGCACACCCTGGCCGCGTACCGCAGGGATCTACACACGGTCGCCGCTCTGGTCGCGGAAGATGCCACCCCTCCACTCCCCCTGGACGCGTTGTCGATCACCGACCTCTCCCCCCGGGTGATGCGCGCGGCCTTCGCACGGTTCGCCGCCCCCCGGGCACCCGCGTCGGTGCATCGGGCCTGGTCCACCTGGAACAGCTTCTTCACGTTCCTGGTCGCTGACGGGTTCGTGGCGGGCAACCCGATGCCGGCGGTCGGGCGTCCTCGGGCGCTACTCCCCCAGCCCAAGCCGCTGCGCGGCGCGGACACCCCCGAGGTGCTGCTCGCGTCCGCCGCGCGCGACGACGGTCGGCAACGCGACCCGTGGCCGGAGCGGGACGTGGCGGTGTTGGCGGTGGCGCTCTGCGCCGGGCTGCGCCTGTCGGAGCTGCTGGCGTTGCGGGTCGACTCGCTCGGTGGTCGGCCCGGTGAGCGGCGGGTCGAGGTGGCGGGCAAGGGCGGGCGGCCTCGGGTGGTGCCGATCGAGGCGGATCTGGACCGGGTGCTGCGCGACTACCTGGACAGTCGGGTGCGGCGCTTCGGTTCGCGGTCGGTACGCCCCGACTCGCCGTTGCTGGTGGATCGGCGTGGTGAGCCGTTGCGCCGTGGTGGCCTGCAGTATCTCGTCGAGTCGTGTTACCGGCGGGCCGGTATCGGTGACCGGGTGCCGCGTGGTGCGCGGCTGCACGCGCTGCGGCACACCTTCGCAACCCGGCTGGCGGAGGACGGTGCGAGCGCGGCGGAGATCATGCGGTTGTTGGGGCACGCGTCGTTGGCGTCGTCGCAGACGTACATCGAGGTGACGGCCGGGCAGCAGCGCGACGCGGTGCGCGCCAACCGGACCAACCGGGCGCTGGCGGGTCTGGTGCCGCCGGGGTGAGCGTGGTCAGTGTGCGCGGTCGCCGGTGCCGTCGGCGGTGACGGGCAGGGGGCCGAGGACGGCGTTGATGATGTGGATGCGGGCGTTGGTGGCCTGGTAGTCGGCGCAGACCGTGTCGGCGCGGTCGCCGAGGCGGGCGGTGGCCCCGGTGCGGGTGACGGTGACGGTGACGCCGTCGAGGGTGGTGGCGGTGCCGGCGGTGGTGAGGTCGGCGATCGGGTGGGTTCCGGTGATGAGGTGGGCTTTCAGCAGGGTGCGGAGCTGGTCGGTGTGGCGGGTCATGAGGTCGTCCCAGTTGTCCTCGGAGAACGTGGCGGCGAAGGCGTCGTCGGAGGGCGCCAGGACGGTGACGCCGGTGCCTGCGGGCAGGTCGGTGAGGACGCCGCTGGTGCGCAGGGCCGCTTCGAACGTGGTGAGGGTGGGGATCCAACGCAGCGCCTGGTCGACGGGTTGACCGGCGAGGAAGCTCGGGTTGCCGGGTTCGGTGCCGGTGGGCAGGGCGGCGCAGAGTTCCCCGGTGACCTGGGGTGCGGCGGCCGTGCGGGGAGCTGCGGGGCTGCCGGTGCAGGCGGCGAGCAGTAGTAGTGCTGGCAGGAGCGGGCCGAGCGCCCGCCGGGCGCCGTGCGGTCGTCGGGGGTGTCGCGGTGGGGTGGCGGGGTGCGACACGGCGGCCTCCACGGGTGCGGGGTAACTGGTGAGGTGCCGGCGGCGGGGGCGTCGGCCCGCCGCCGCCGGCGTGACGGTTTCGCTAGTTGTCGGTCACAGTGCCGCGCACTGGGTGGTGCGGGGGCCGTGGACGGTGTTGGCGATGCCGAGGTTGTTCGGGGTGGGGTTGTTGCCGGTGCAGCTGAGGGGGCCGCGGATGGTGGTGCCGGCCAGCACCGGTGCGTCGGTACCGGTGTTGCCGGTCAGGTCGACGGGGCCGGCGATGGTGGCGTCGATGATGGAGATCGTGTCGCTGGTGGCGATGCGGACCGGGCCGTTGATGGTGCTGTCGGCGAGGAGGATGCCGGCGGCGCCGGTGGCGGTGAGCGGGCCGCTGATGGTCGTCGCGGTCGTGACGAGTGCCGCGCCGGCGCGGACGGTGACCGGGCCGTTGATGGTGGCGTCGTCGGCGCAGGTGAAGCCGGTGACAACCAGGGGTCCGTTACGGCGGCCGGTGAGGGTGGGATAGACGCGTTCGCCGTCGGTCAGCTTCTCCACGCCCTTGGCGTCGAGGAGCAGGGGGATGAGGCCGCGTTCGGGTTGGTTGAGCGGAACGTAGTGGTCGTCACCGATCGTGATGACTTTCCAACCGTGGGCGGCGATGCGCTGGGCGACCGTGGTGCCGACGCCGCCGGGTCCGTCGGTGCGGGCGCCGTTGTACTGCGCGTCGGTGAGTTTGTAGGCGCAGGGCGGGGTGTCGAGGATCAGGTCGGCGGGGGGCGCGTCGAGTGGTGGTGGGCTGTCGCCGGGGTGCGGTGCCGGGTGGGCGGGGATGGGGCGGGAGCCGCGGAAGACCAGCCGGCCGGTGTTGGCGGCCTGGGATTCGATGGCTTCGGTGCGGGCCTTGAGGATGTCGGCGCGGTCGGCGCGGTGGTAGTCGAGGAACTGGTGGAACGTCCAGAGGGCCGAGTAGGTCTTGCGGCGCCGGTTGTTGGCGGTGTTGCCCTCGTCGGGGCGGGTCTGGCCGCCCGAGCTGCGCAGTTCCAGTAGGGAGTTGGTGACGTTCTTGAGCCCGAGGGTGTTGCGCAGGATGGTTTCCTCGCTGAGGCCGACGTTGCCGCCGCCTTCGCAGCCGTAGGGGCAGGCCCACCAGCCGGCTTCGGCGCCCTTGGCGTACATGTGGCCTTCGATCATGTCCTGGGACTGGTCGAAGATGGGTTGGGCGACGTTCTGGTGCCGTGGGGGCAGCATCGGCAGGTCACCGGCGCGGGAGTTGCCGAACTCGTGGCCGTCGTAGCCGGCGACGGGTCGGTAGTCGCGGACCATCCTGATGTACGCGGCGGTCTCCGGCTGGCGGATCAGGGAGTAGTCGCGGTTGAGGTCCTGGCCGGTGGAGTTGCCGCGGGTGTTGTTGGCGCGGCCGTCTCCGTTGATGGTGGGGACGATCAGGACGGTGGTGTGGCTGAGCAGGTCGGTGATGCGGGAGTCGGTGCTGAAGGCGAGTTGGCGGGCCATGATGAGGCAGGCTTCGCGGTCGCCGGGTTCGTTGCCGTGCACGTTGCAGTTGATGGCCACCGGTGCGGTGGCGGCGACGGCTTCCGGAGTGGCCGCAGGGGTGGGGTGGCCGATGACCATCATGTTGATGGGTCGGTTCTGCACGGTGCGGCCGAGTTCGACGACGCGGACGCGGTCGCTGAGGGCGTCGATGGCGGCGGTGTAGGCGTACTCGTCGGTGTCGCTGGTGTACTGCGCGGCGTGGGTGGTTTCCCATTGGGTGCGCAGGTTTTCGCCGGGGGTGTCGGGGTTGCCCCAGGGTGCGGTGGTGGTGGCGGTGACCGGGTCGGAGTAGGGCTGTTCGGTGGTGCCGGTGCGGGCGCGTACGCGCCATTGGAAGGTGTCGCCGGGGTTGTAGCCGGAGTCGGCGAAGGTGGGCGCCTGTTGGTTGATCTGGCGGTTGGGTCGCCAGATGCCGACGATGGTGGGTGCGCCGGTGGGGGTGTTGTCGGCGTCGACGGGGGTGCGTTCGATCTGGTAGTCGGTGGCGCCATCGACGGGTTGCCAGGCGAGGGTGGTGTATCCGTCGGCCTGGTGGGCGGTGAGGGCGGTTACCTGGTCGGGTGGTGCGGCGCGGTGGGCGTTGGCGGGGGTGGGCGCGGTGGTGAGGGTGACGGCGATCAGGGTGGACACGGCGATGAGGGTGGGTCGCTGGCGTCTCATGTGGCCTCCGACGAGTTGATCGTGGCGCGTATCGACCAGCATGATCGTCGGAGGTCGCCGATGCAAAGATCTTGAGGGAATCTTGCGGTCCGCTCCCCCGCCGGCCGGCGGGGCGTGGTGCTCAGCGGGCGTGGCGCAGGGCCCGGTCGAGGGCGACGTCGGCGATGCGCTGCCAGCCCTGCTGCGCGGGCAGCAGGTGCGCGTACCCGTCGAAGAGCTCGACCTCGGTGATGGTGTCGCCCTTGTAGAGCGCGGCGTTCGGGCGTTGCACGCTGGGCGGCATGAACGGTGTCAGCCGAGGTCGACCAGCAGGGGGCGGTGGTCGGAGATGGTGGACGGTGGCGCGGTGACGGCGCGTACCGGTGGGAGGTCGGCGAGGGCGTGCCGGTCGGCGAGGATGTGGTCGAGTTGGACGCGGGGCTGCCCGGAGGGGTAGGTGGGGAGGCGGCCCAGGGGGTGCCAGCCGGAGATGAGCCGGGCCGCGCCGGCGGGCAGGTTGAGGTCGCCGAGCAGGACGCGGGGGCCCGGGAGGGCGCGCAGGGCGCGGACGGTCTGGCGTAGTTGGCGGGCGTTCCAGCCGGGCACGAAGGACAGGTGGGTCGCGGCGACGGTGAGGGGGCCGTGGGGGGTGTCCAGGACGGCGGCGAGGACCACGCGGGGTTCGTCGTGCAGCAGGACGAGGCCGCCGCGGGGGCCGGGCACGTAGACCGGTGAGCGCACGGGCGCGGGTTTGAGTCGGGTGACCTGCCAGCTGCGGACGGGGTGTCGGCTGATCAGGCCGATGCCGTAGCAGGGTTCGCCGTGGCCGTCGTCGTCGTGGCGCAGGGGGCGGAACTGTTCGCCGGGGGTGCCGACGACGGCGGCGGCGAAGCGGTGGTGGGGTGCGTTGAGGGCGCGGGCGGCGATGGCGGTGAGGTCGAGGTTGCCGCTGCGGTGTTGGTCGCGGTCGACCTCCTGCAGGGCGAGCACGTCGGCGTCGAGGGCGGCGATGGCGGCGGCGAGTCGGGCGGGGTCGACGAGCCCGTCGGTGAGGGACCGTCCGTGCAGCAGGTTGAACGTGGCCAGGCGCACTCCTGCACCTTACGTGCCCGTGGCATGGTTGCCGGGTGGCGAAGGTGTTGCTGTGCTCGGTGCTGGTGTTCGTGGCGGTCGGGGCGTTGGGGGTGTGGTTGCGGCGTACGCGGGGCCGGTGACCGGGTGAGGCTTGCCACTTGAGGGCCGGTGAGGCGCGTCGGGTGGGGAGAATTGCCGCCCGTGGACGCCGTGACGCTGAGTACCCTGCTGGCCGCCGCGGCGATGGCCGGGTGGGTCGATGCCGTGGTCGGTGGTGGCGGGTTGTTGCTGCTGCCGGCGTTGCTGGTGGCCGCCCCGGGGTTGCCGGTGGCCACCGCGTTGGGCACGAACAAGTTGGCCGCGATCTTCGGTACGGCCACGGCGGCGGCGACGTACGCCCGCAGGACGACTGTCGACTGGCGGGTCGCGGGGCCTGCGGCGGGGTTGGCGGTGTTCAGCGCGGGTGTGGGCGCGGCTCTCGCCGGGGCGGTGCCGGCGTCGGCGTACCGGCCGGTCGTGCTGGTGGTGCTGGTGGCGGTGGCGGTGTTCGTGCTGCTGCGTCCCCGCATGGGGGTGGTGGCGGCGCCGGCGAAGCGCACCCCGGTGCGGGTGGCGGCGGTGATCGCGGTGGCCGGGGTGGGGATCGCCCTGTACGACGGGTTGATCGGCCCGGGCACCGGCACGTTCCTGGTGTTGGCGTTCACCGCCCTCGTCGGCGCGGACTTCGTGCACGGCTCGGCGATGGCGAAGGTCGTCAACGCGGGGACGAACCTGGGCGCGCTGGTGGTGTTCGGGGTGACCGGGCACGTGTGGTGGCTGCTGGGCGCGGGCATGGCGGTGTGCAACATCGCCGGCGCGGTGTTGGGGGCGCGGATGGCGTTGCGTCGCGGCTCCGGGTTCGTGCGGGTGGTGCTGCTCGTGGTGGTGGTGGCGTTGGTCGTGAAGCTCGGCCACGACCAGTGGGTGGCCCGCTAGCTGCGGCGGCTGGGTGAGTCGAAGCGTCCGGCGCGGATCTCGCGCAGGGCCCGGCGGCGGGTGTCGCCGCGCAGGGTGTCGACGTAGAGCTTCCCGCCCAGGTGGTCGGTCTCGTGTTGCAGGGCGCGGGCCAGGAACCCGCTGCCGGCGATGGTCAGCGGCTCGCCGTGCTGGTCGACGCCGTGGGCGGTGGCGTGCAGGGCCCGCACGGTCGGGAAGTACAGCCCGGGGATGGACAGGCAGCCCTCCTCGTCGTCCTGCAGCTCCTCGGACAGCTCGAGGGTGGGGTTGATGAGGTGGCCGCGGTGCCCGTCGGCGTCGTAGACGAACACCTGGGCGCTGACGCCGATCTGCGGTGCGGCGACACCGGCGCGGCCGGGGGCGCCGAGCAGGGTGTCCATCAGGTCGGTGACGAGGGCGCGCAGCTCGGCGTCGAAGGTGGTGACCGGTTCGCATCCGGTGCGCAGGACAGGGTCGCCGATGATCCGGATGGGCCGCATGGTCATGGGGTTCAGCGTATCGCCGTCCGGTGCGGCGCTCAGCGCCCGGCCAGGGTGGCGCGGATCGGCGTGGTCTTCGCGGCGGCCTCGGCGACCTCGGCGTAGGCGTCGCTGTCCCAGGTGATGCCGCCGCCGGCCCAGGTGTGCAGCCGCTGGCCGTCGGCGGCGGCGGTGCGGATGGTCAGGCCGAGGTCGACGTGGCCCGGGGCGACCCAGCCCAGGGCGCCCATGCTGGCGCCCCGCCCGACGGGTTCGAGGGCGCTGATCTGGGTCAGGGCGGCGAGTTTCGGGGCGCCGGTGACGGAGCCGCCGGGGCAGGTGGCGCGCAGCAGGTCGGCGAGGCCGAGGCCGTCGGCGGCGGCGGCGCGGACGGTCGACTCGGCCTGCCACAGGTCGCACCAGCGGCGGACGGCGAACAGGTCGTCGACGGTGACGGTGCCGGTGCGGGCGATGCGGGCGAGGTCGTTGCGTTCCAGGTCGACGATCATGATGTGTTCGGCGCGTTCCTTCGCGCTGGCGAGCAGTTCGGCGCGGCCGGTGGCGGTGGCCGGGCGGGTGCCTTTGATCGGTCGGGTGATCACCTGCCCGTCGGTGACCTCGACGAGGGTTTCCGGGGAGGCGCAGCCGATGGCCCAGCCGTCGCCGGTGAGGACACCGCCGTAGCGGGCGCCGGGGAGCGCGCCGAGGCGGCTCAGGGCGGGCAGCGGGTCGCCGGTGTAGGGGGCGGCGGCGTGGCCGACGAGGTTGCTCTGGTAGACGTCGCCGCGGCCGATGGCGGCGCGGACCGCGTCGACGGCGGCGGCGTGCTGCCCGGGGGTCCAGCTCTCGGTCCACTCGCCGAGCCACCACGGCGTCGGTGGGCCGGGCCGGGTGCCCCGGGTGGGGCCGTGCGCGTAGACGACGACGGCGAGGTCGGGCAGGTTCGGCGCGGGTTCGGGTGCCCCGGTGGGGGCGCCGGCCAGCAGCGCCCCGGCCGCGGCGGACAGGTACAGGGCCGCGCCGCAGACCCCGGTGCCGTGCTGGGCGGCGGCGGGTCGGGTCAGGTCGTGCAGGGGCAGGCCGTGCGCGGCGAGGAACTCCTCGGCGAGGGCCGCGGGGTCGCCGCCGTCGCCGCGGGACCAGTGCAGGCGGGCGCGTTCGGTGAGCGCGCCCCGGCACGCGGCCGGCGCGGCGGGTACATCGACCAGAGCAACCGAGCCGCTGCTCGTGGGGCACACCTGTGGGAGCGTTTCCACGCCGTACGGTCCAACCTTCCTCATCCGTTCAGTGGATTTCCCGGGTGCCAGGCGGGCACCTGCTCGATGTTGGACACTTTCGCTTGGTACTGTGCGTCACTGGTCATGTGAACCATGACACAGTGCCCCCACAGTCCGGAGAACCCGATGTGCCAGCACCAACCGACCTGCCCCTCCGCTGAAGCCACCGACCGGGAAGCCGCGCGGGTCCTCGCCTGCTTCCGTGAGCAGGGCTGGAGCCTGCTCTGCAACGGTGTCATCGTCTTCGAGGACACCGGCGAGCTGCTTCCCGACGGCAGCAGCATCGCACCGCACCGCGGCCCCGCCCGCCACGCCCTCGTGGCCTGACCGACCACTCAGCGTCACCGTTTAGCCGCCGTCGACCCAGGCTAGTCCCCCGGTAAGGGACGTCCCCGCCCAGGTCGCAGCGGCTGCCGGGGCAGGCCGTACCGCCCGCCCCGGCGCGCCGTCGTCGGTCCCCGACCGGCTGCGGCGTTGTCAGTCCTCGAACGCCTCCGGCGACGGGCACGAGCAGACCAGGTTCCGGTCGCCGTACGCGCCGTCGATGCGCCGCACCGGCGGCCAGTACTTCCCGGCCCGGTCCACCCCGGCCGGGTACGCGCCCACCGACCGCGGGTACGCGTGCGACCACTCGTCACCGCTGACCATCGCCGCGGTGTGCGGCGCGTTGGCCAGGGGGTTGTCCCCCGCCGGCCACGCCCCGGACCCCACCTGCTCGATCTCCGCGCGAATCGCGATCATCGCGTCGCAGAACCTGTCCAGTTCGGCCAGGTCCTCGCTCTCGGTCGGCTCCACCATCAGCGTCCCCGCCACCGGGAACGACATCGTCGGCGCGTGGAAGCCGTAGTCGATCAGCCGCTTCGCCACGTCGTCGACGCTCACCCCGGTCGCCTTCGTCAACGGCCGCAGGTCGAGGATGCACTCGTGCGCCACCAGGCCCTTGTTGCCGGCGTACAGCACCGGGAAGTGCCCCCGCAGCCGCGCCGCCACGTAGTTCGCCGCGAGCACCGCCACACCGGTGGCCCGGGTCAGCCCCTCGGCGCCCATCATCCGCAGGTACGCCCACGGGATCGGCAGGATGCCCGCCGACCCGTACTTCGCCGCCGAGATCGCCGGCGTCGCGTCGGCGTGCGCGCCCAGCGGGTCACCGGGCAGGAACGGCGCCAGGTGCGCGCGCACCGCCACCGGGCCCACCCCGGGGCCGCCGCCGCCGTGCGGGATGCAGAACGTCTTGTGCAGGTTCAGGTGCGACACGTCCGCACCGAACTTGCCGGGCTTGGCGAACCCGACCAGGGCGTTGAGGTTCGCCCCGTCGACGTACACCTGCCCGCCGGCGTCGTGGACCTTCGCGCACAGCGACGCGATGCCCGTCTCGTACACGCCGTGCGTCGACGGGTACGTCACCATGATCGCGGCGAGCGCGTCGCGGTGCTTGTCGATCTTCGCGTCCAGGTCGACGAGGTCGACGTTGCCGTCGTCGTCGCAGGCCACCACCACGACCCGCATGCCGGCCATCACCGCCGACGCCGCGTTCGTGCCGTGCGCCGACGACGGGATCAGGCACACGTCGCGGTGCGTCTCACCGCGCGACGCGTGGTACGAGCGGATCGCCAGCAACCCGGCCAGCTCACCCTGCGAACCCGCGTTGGGTTGCACGCTCACCGCGTCGTAGCCGGTCACCTCGGCCAGCCACGACTCCAGCTGACCGATCAGCTCCCGGTACCCGGCGGTCTGGGTGTCCGGCGCGAACGGGTGGATGTTCGCGAACTCCGCCCAGCTGACCGGCTCCATCTCGGTGGTCGCGTTCAGCTTCATCGTGCACGACCCGAGCGGGATCATGCCCCGGTCCAGGGCGTAGTCGAAGTCCGACAGCCGCCGCAGGTAGCGCAGCATCGCCGTCTCCGAGTGGTGGCTGCGGAACACCGGGTGGGTGAGGAAGTCGCTGCCGCGTGTCAGGTCGACCGGCAGGGCCACGTCCCCGTCACCGTCGAACGCGGGCACTCCGAACGCCTCCCACACCTGCGCCAGATGCGCGTCGGTAGTGGTCTCGTCGCAGGACACCCCCACCCGGTCGGCGTCGACCAGCCGCAGGTTCACCCCCCGCTGCGCGGCGGCCGCGACGACCTGCGCCGCCGCGCCGGGCACGGTCGCGGTGACGGTGTCGAAGAACGCGACGTCCGCGACGTCCACCCCACCGGCGCGCAACCCGGCCGCGAGCCGCGCCGCCATCCGGTGGGTACGCGTCGCGATGTCCCGCAGCCCGTCCGGGCCGTGGTAGACGGCGTACATGCCGGCCATCACGGCGAGCAGCACCTGCGCGGTGCAGATGTTGCTGGTCGCCTTCTCCCGCCGGATGTGCTGCTCGCGGGTCTGCAACGCCAACCGGTAGGCCGGGTTGCCGTCCGCGTCGCGCGACACCCCGACCAGGCGCCCGGGCAGCATCCGCTCAAGGCCCGAGCGCACCGCCAGGTAACCGGCGTGCGGCCCACCGAAGCCCATCGGTACGCCGAAACGCTGCGTGGTGCCGGCGGCGATGTCCGCGCCGATCTCTCCCGGAGCGCGCAGCAGCGTCAACGCCAACAGGTCCGCCGCGACGGTCACCAGGGCCCCGACGGCGTGCGCCGCCTCGACCAGGCGCGCGTGGTCACGGACCGCCCCGGACGCCCCCGGGTACTGCAGGTGCAGGCCGAAGAACTCCGCCGGCAACTCGTCACGCTCGACGTCGAGGACCCGCACGTCGATGCCGAGCGGTTCGGCCCGGCTGGTGATCACCGCGATGGTCTGCGGCAGGGCGTCGGCGTCGACGACGTACACCCGGCTCTTGCTCTTGGAGGCCCGCCGCGCGAGGGTCATCGCCTCCGCCGCCGCGGTGCCCTCGTCGAGCATCGAGGCGTTCGCGGTGGCCAGGCCGGTCAGGTCGGTGACCATGGTCTGGAAGTTCAGCAGCGCCTCCAGCCGGCCCTGGCTGATCTCCGGCTGGTACGGCGTGTACGCCGTGTACCAGGCCGGGTCCTCCAGCACGTTGCGGCGGATCACCGCCGGGGTGTGCGTGCCGTGGTACCCCAACCCGATCATGGAGACGGCGACGGTGTTCCGGGCCGCGAGGGCCCGCAGCTCGGCGATCGTCTCGGCCTCGGTGGCCGGATCGGGCAGGTCGAGGGTGCCGTGCCAGCGGATCACCTCGGGGATCGCGGCGTCCATCAGCTCGTCGATCGAGTCGTGCCCGACGACCTCCAGCATCCGACGCTCATCGTCGGGGCCGGGACCGATGTGACGGGTGGCGAACTGCTCTACGGTCATGGGGGCACTCCCGGGGCGAGGTCGACGTGTCGGCCTCCCCCTCTGTCGCACCCACAGGGGCACTCCACAGTGCCTGCCCACGAGGTCCTTTTGCCTGAGAGGTTCCGGGGAGGATTTGCCCCTTCGGCGCCGCCCTGCGTGCTGTCGGGCGGTCTCTCCCACGTGGGTGTTACCGGCGTGCTCAACGCTACCAGCGTCGGTGTTTCCGGCGGATGTCCTACCCCCGGGGGGCCGGGCACCCCACCCGGGGTGTCCTAGCCGCGGGCCGGGCACCTCACCCGCGCCGTCACACCCTGGCCGGCGCCCCGGCGCCGACCCGCGCGGCCAGCTGCGGCAACACCGCACCCAACGGGGCGTCGACGCACACGGTGGCGTGGCCGTCACCACGCGTCGGCCCCTGGTTGACGATGGCGACCGGGATGCCCCGTTTCGCGGCCCGGATCACGAACCGGCGCCCCGACATCACCGTCAACGACGACCCGAGCACCAGCAACGACCGGGCCCGCTCGACGGCCGCGAAACACCGCGCCACCCGCTGCGGTGGCACCGTCTCACCGAAGAACACCACGTCCGGTTTCAGCATCCCGGTGCCGCAGATCCCGCAGTCCACCGGCCGGAACGCCGCCACCTGCTCATCGGGGAGATCAACATCACCGTCCGGGTTGACCGCGGCGACGCGGGCCACGAAGTCCGGGTTGGCCTCGCGCAGCCGCCGGTGCAGCTCCTCCCGGGAGGTCAGATTGCCGCAGTCCAGGCAGGTCACCTCGTCGAGGCGACCGTGCAACTCGATCACCGAGGTGCTGCCGGCCACACCGTGCAGCCCGTCGACGTTCTGGGTGATCACCGTGTCGACCAGGCCGGCGTGTTGCAGCCCGGCCACCGCCCGGTGCCCGGCGTTCGGCGCCGCGCCCGCGATCAACCGCCACCCCAGGTGACTCCGCGCCCAGTAGCGCCGCCGGGCCAGGGGATCCCGGGTGAACGCCTGGAAGGTCATCGGCGTGTGCCGCCGCGCCACCCCGCTGGGCCCCCGGTAGTCCGGAATCCCCGACTCGGTGGACAGGCCGGCGCCGCTGAGCACCACCACCCCACCACCAGACACCAGCGAGGTCAACACGTCGAGGCTCTCCATCACCTCTCCATGCTGCCTCAACCCGTCCGCTAACGCCGAGCCCCGCGCCGGGTGGGCAATGCCACCACCCGACGCGGGGCGGCGGGCTACGCCGCGACGACGTCGGCGACGACGCAGGCGATGTTGTCCGGCGCCCCCTCGGCCCGCGCCAAACCGATCAGCTCCCCCACCGTGGCCTCGGGTTCGGCGGCCGCAGCCAGCGCCGAACGCAGGTCGACCCGGTCGACGACCGCGGACAACCCGTCGGAGCACAGCAGGTACCGGTCACCGGGCTGGGCGGTGCGCAACCCCAGGTCCGCCTCGACCTGCCGACCGCCACCGAGGGCGCGCACCAGCACCGCCCGCTGCGGGTGCGTCGCCGCCTGGTCCCGGTCCAGCCGGCCCTGGTCCACCTGCGTCTGCACCCAGGTGTGATCCTGCGTGAGCAGGGACAACTCACCGTCGCGCAGCAGGTAGACCCGGGTGTCACCGACGTGCACCAGCCCCAGCCGGGAACCGCTGAGCAGCAGCGCGGTCAGCGTCGTGACCGGCTGGTCGGCGTCGGTGGCCAACCCGCGCACGGCGCGGTCGGCGTCGCTCACCGCACCGGCCAGCATCGTCAGCAGGTCGGCGGCCGGCACGTCGGTGAGCGCCAACGGCTTCAGGGCGTCGACGGCAGCGGCGCTGGCGGCCGCACCCCCGGGTCCCCGCATACCGTCGGCCACGGCCAGCAACCGCCCGCTGGCGTACGCGGTGTCCTCGTTGCTGTCACGCACCAGCCCGGTGTCACAACCGGCGGCGCAGCGCACGGCAACGGTGGGATTCGGGTCAGACATGGTGGCGCCCCCTTCAGACAGGTGGTCCACGAGGAGGGTGGCGAGTCGGGCGCGGGCCGCGGTGTCGGCGCTGACCTGCCGCCAGTACGCGGTGATCGCCTCAGCCGCCGCGGCGGGCTCCAGGCCACACACGACCCGGATCGTCGCCAGCGGCATACCGATCCGACGCAACTGGGCGACCAGCCGGGCCACCGGCAACTGAGCCGGGTCGTACAGCCGGTACCCGGACTCCGGATCGACAGCGGCCGGCACCAGCAGCCCACACTGGTCGTACAGGCGCAACGCCTTCGGCGTCAGCCTGGCCGCCCGGGCGAACGCCCCGATGGTCATCAGCCCCACGTCGACATCCTCCTCGTGCCGGTCACGGCGACCGGCGCCCACCAGGCTCAGGGTTGCCCGAAGGTCAAGGTCAAGCCGGTGCCGCCGGTAGGTTGGGCGCATGCGCGTCGTCATCGCCGGAGGCCACGGCAAGATCGCCCTACTGCTGCAACGCCACCTCACCGGGCGCGGCGACACCGCCGTCGGCCTCATCCGCAACCCCGAGCAGACCGCGACGCTGCGCGCCGCCGGCGCCACCCCCGTCGTCTGCGACCTGGAACACACCGAGGTTCCGCAGCTGGCCGAGCACCTTCACGGCGCCGACGCGGTGGTCTTCGCCGCGGGCGCCGGCCCCGGCAGCGGCGCCGCCCGCAAGGACACCGTCGACCGGGCCGCCGCCGCGCTGCTCGCCGACGCCGCCACCCGCGCCGGCGTCCACCGCTACCTGCTCGTCTCCTCCATGGGCGTGGACACACCACCCGCCCCCGGCAGCGACGACGTGTGGGCGGCGTACCTGCGCGCCAAACGCGCCGCCGAGGACGACCTGCGCGGCCGCGACCTGGCCTGGACGGTGCTGCGACCCGGCCGGCTCACCGACGACCCACCCACCGGGCGGGTCACCCTCACCCCGCACGCCGGCCGCGGCGCGATCAGCCGCACCGACGTCGCCCACGTCCTCGCCGCCCTGCTCGACGAACCGCGCACGACCGGCGCGACCCTGGAACTCGTCGACGGGCCCACCCCGATCGCCGACGCCGTCCGCGCCGCCACCACCTGACCACCCGCCCCGCCGACGGCGGGCCTCAGCCGCCTGGACGGTGCGCGGCGACCAGCACCGGCCCACCGGGAACGGTCGGGAAACGGCGGACATCACCCAACCCGGCCCCCGCCAACACCTGCGCCATCCGGTCCGCGTCGAAGGCGTTGCCGCCGTTGCGGACGGCGTTCCACCTGTCGACGGCCGCCCGCAACGGATCCTCGGCCGGAGGGTTGGTGCCCGCCACCAGCCAGCCACCGGGTCGCAGCGCCCGCACCAGCCGGGGCAACGCGAGCGCCAACGTCTGCTGGGGAAGAAACGGCGCCGGCAACCAGACCAGGTCGTACCCGCCCGGCTCGTCCACCTCGGCGACGTCCTGCCGGCGCAACGTGATCCGATCCGCGACATCACCCGCCTCGGTCAGCTCCCCGCGGGCCAGGTCCAACGCCCGTTGCAGCACGTCGATGCCGACCACCGACGCCCGGGGCAACGCGCGGGCCACGGCGACAGCCAACGCCCCCACACCGGTGCCCACGTCCAGCACCCGGGCGTCGGCGGAATCCAAGCGCTCCGCCATCCCCGGCAACTCGGGCACCACCCGCGACGCCAACGCCCGGCCGGTCGCCGCGGACGCCCGACCCTGATGCAGCAACACCTCGTCGTCCAACTGCGCCCAACCGGCCCCGCCCGGCCCGGAAGGCTCCTGCGCCGCCGCGGCGACCGCCTGCCGCAACGAACTCAACCGCGCCTGCACGGCGCTGCGCCCGGTCGGCCCATCGGCAGCCACCAGCGACGGGTGCGCCACCGGCGCCCCACCGTCCCAGGAGAGCAGACCAGCGGCCTCCAGCACCGCGCTGCGGTGCGGCGACCCGGCGAGGACCTCGGCGAGCGGGGCCGACAGGGCGTCACTCATGGTGCCCACCGCGGCCGCCAGAGCCCACGCCGACGCCTCCAACGCGGCCAACGGGTCCGCAGACCCGCCGGGTGGGGACGGAGATACCGACACGACGGCGCCTCTCCCAGGGGCGGGCCGCCGGTCAGCCCACCTGGCCCCTCCGACTATGCCACCGCCGCCAACGGGTGGGGTCCACGTCCGCGGACCCCACCCGGCGACGACTCAGCGCTGCTGGTGCCGCGGCAACGCCGACTGCCCCACCACACCACCGACGAACGGCGCCCCCGGCGTCTCCGCCGCGATCCGATCCATCGTGCGCGCCAACTGCTCACTGCCGTCATCGAGATGCCGCGCCGCCGCCTGCATGTGCGACACCATCATCTCCCCGAAGATCCGCAACGCCTCCCGGGTCGCCACCGTGTCGTCGAAGCTCGGCCCGGCCGCGCTGCGGTACTCCGCCACCGCCCGCTCCGCCTCCTGCTTCGCCTCCGCCTCCGCCGCGTGCAGGTAACTCTCGTACTGCACCCGGGCGTACTCGGCGACCCGACGCGCGTAGTCGTGCGCCTGCGCGATGATCTGCTCGGCCTCCCGTTGCGCCGCCGACAGCAGATTCACCTCCCGCGCCGCCGGAACCTTCGCCGCCGCCCCCGTACTCGGAATCACCCCGTGCCGGTGCAGCTCCACCCGGTCGGTCAGCCGCTCGTTCTCCGCCCGCAACGTCGCGATCTGCGTCGCCAACAGGTCCAACTCGTCGGCGACCTGCACCCGGAACCGGTCCACGTCAGCGTTGTCGTAACCACGCCGGGCGAACGACGCGGCACCGAACTCCCACCGCCGAACCCGGTCGGCGGTCATCCGCACCTGCACACCGCCGGAAACCTGCACCCCGTCATACCGACTGATCGGCGTCGCGCTCACCTGTGCAGACCTCCGTTCGCGACCGCCGGGCCCGCAAGCTCACTCTTCGCGCTCACCTGACCCGCCTTCCGTTCGCGACCGCGGGGCTCGCCAGCTCACTCCTCGCGCTCACCTGTGCCCACCTCCCGAAGTGTCACCCGCAGCCGACTGCTGCACCGCCGTCCGCCACGCCGGGCCGTACCACTGCGCACCCAGGCCCTCGTGGTGCACCTGACCCGCGTGGTAACCCGCCTGCACCAACGTCCGCACCGCGTGCGACACCATCTCGTCCGAACCACACACGAACACGTGCCGGGACCGCCAGTCACCGTCGGCCAACGCCCGGTCCACCGGCTGCACGAACTCCCCCGGCCGGTGCACGTCGGCACCCACCACGTACGTCACCGTCAACCACGGGTACGACGACGCCAACTTGTCGATCGCGTCGCTGTCGTAGAACTCGCTACGGGAACGGGCCCCCACGTACAGGTCCACCCGCCGGCGGGAACCCTCCGCGGCCACCTGCTCCACCAACGCCTTCACCGGCGCCCAGCCGGTACCCGCGACCAACAGCAACAGGTCACTGGAGCCCGCCGACCACAACCCCAGCCGGTCCCCCACCGGCGCCGCCAGGTGGACCCGATCGCCCACCGCCGACCCGTACACCAGCCGCGACGACACCGCGCCGCCCGGCGCGGCCCGCACGTGCAACTCCAACGTGCCGTCCGCCCGCGGCGCGTTCGCCGGCGAGTAGTACCGCCACGACCGCACCGACGGGTGCGACACCCCGATCGACTGACCCGGCGTGAACGGCAACAGGTACTGCGGACGCACCGTCAACACCGCCACGTCGAACGCCCGCCGCTCGTGCGCCACGATCTCCGCCACCCACCACGGCGGGTTGACCGCCTCAGCGGCCTGCGCGGCCTCCATCATCACCTGGGCGACCAACCCGTACGCGGCCGTCCAGTCCGCCGCCAACTCGTCGGTCCACTGCTCGGCGAGGAAATGCTGCAACGTCGCCACCAGCGCCTCACCGACCGCCGGGTAGTGCTCCGCGCGGACCGCGAACTTGCGGTGATCCGCGCCGAGATCCTGCAGGAAACCCACCAGCCGATCCACCTGGTCCACGTTGGACACGATGTGACCCAACGCGGTCACGAGGCGGTCCCGCTGACCGGCCATGTTCGTGGGGAACATCTGCCGCGTCTCGGGATGAGCGAGGAACAACGTCGAGTAGAAGTAGAGCGGCACCTGGTCACCGTGCCCGGCGACCACCGACCAGCTCTGCTTGAGGCGAGCCGCGTCCACGCTCAGACGCCCGACCTGTTCCCGGCAGCCACCACCTGGCCCTGCACCTGCCCCAGCACTGTCTGCACGTGAGCGAGGATGTCCGCCGGCACCCCCAACTCGGTCAGCGTCACCGTCAGGTGCTCGCCCACCTTCGCGTAGTGCTCCACGGTGATGTTCAGCGGCTGGTGCGCCTCGGCCAACTCGCGACCCGTGTACTCGTTCGGGCCACCCAGCACGACGGTCAACATCAACGCCAGATGGCGCCGCTGACCCGCCATGTCCACGTCAGCGAAGTAACCCGCCAACTCCGGGTCCGCGAGCACCTTGTCGTAGAACAGCTCAACCGCCGCCTTGACCGAACTGGCACCGCCAATGCGGTCGTAGTGCGAGGCGGGAGCAGTCTCTTCCGTAACCGTCACGGTCGTTCCTTCCGGGAATGAAGGGTCCAGAACCGTGAGGGACCATAGCGTGTCAACCGCTTCCGGTCAGCGCCCCCTTATCGGATTCCCGACAACACGCCACCACGCTAGGTCACCACTACCGATGGGTACTTCCACAACCGGCCACCGAAACGACACCCACCGTATTCACAGTGGACCATCAAGGCCGACAGAACCCCGCCACCGTCACCGACGGTCGCGAGAGAACCACACAAAAAAAACCGAAAGCCGAACGGTCAGCCGGCGCGCCGCCGCGCTCTCCGCGCCGCCAACTCGTCACCCACCGGATCCGCCGCCACCGCCGGCTCCACCGGGCCACTCGTCGCCGGCTCCGCCGGCAGATGCGACAACGACCCCTGGATCTCCTTGAACGCCCCACCAATCGCGATGCCGAAGACCCCCTGGCCACCCTGCAACAGGTCGACCACCTCCTCCGGAGACCGGCACTCGTACACCGTCGTCCCATCAGAGATCAGCGTGATACCCGCCAGATCCTCCACACCACGCGACCGCAACGCCTCGATCGCCTTACGGATGTTCTGCAGGGACACCCCCGCATCCAACAACCGCTTCACGACCTTCAACACCACCAGGTCCCGGAACGAATACAACCGCTGCGTCCCCGAACCCGAGGCATCACGAACGCTCGGCACCACAAGCGTCGTCCGCGCCCAGTAATCCAACTGCCGGTAACTGATGCCCACCGCATGGCAGGCCGTCACACCCCGGTAGCCAACCGAACCGTCACCCTCAGCCGCCACACCTGGCGACGAGGCACCCGGCTCGTCGAACCCTGCACCCGGATCGGAATCCCGCGGCTCGTGCATCCGGACAACCTCCCCGTCAGTGTGGCGACGCATCGTTTCCGGGACGCGCACCCCTCGACATGGAAACCCTATCGCCACCGTCAGGGGTTACCACGGAGGAACCGACGCGACACGCCGCGCAGCCACCGAGAAAGATCACCAACCGAGCCCGGGCACACCTCAGCCCGCGAAGTCCTCCGGACGCACCTGCTCCAGGAACTCGCGGAACTTCTCCACCTCGTCCTCCTGCTCATCAGGGATAACGATCCCCGCCTCGCTGAGGACCTGCTCGGCACAACGAATCGGCGCACCGACCCGCAACGCCAACGCGATCGAGTCGCTCGGCCGCGCCGACACCCGCACCCCATCGCCGATCAACAGATCCGCGTAGAAGACGTTCTCCTTCAGCTCGGTGATCTCCACCGCCTGCAAGGGCGCCTTCAACGCCGCCAACACATCCCGCAGAAGATCATGCGTCAACGGCCGGGCCGGCTTGACCCCCTGCTGCTCATAAGCGATAGCCGTCGCCTCGACCGCGCCGATCCAGATCGGCAGATAGCGGTCCCCCTCGACCTCCCTGAGCAGGACGATCGGCTGGTTGCTGGGCAGCTCCACCCGAACTCCGACCACGCTCAGCTCGCGCACCGCCGCCTCCGTGTCGTTGTCACCTACGCCGCACCGCGCCCTTCCCTGCACGGTACACGGACCGCACAGCACCACGCCCGCGCCGAAAAGGGGTTACCCCGGCAAGCCTACGGCACGCTTCCCGGAAGAGATCTTTCCGCTCAGCCACCACCCACCGGGCACCCTCACCGACCCAACGTCGACCGCAGCCCCACCCGCACCAACGCCGCGTGCAACTGCTCCGACAACGCCACCAACTCACGCGCCGTCTCCGCCGCCCGCGCCCGCGCCGCCGGATCACTCTGCCGCGCCAACGGCGCCACCAACTGCGCGAACAAACCGACCTCCCGGTCCGCCGCCGTCCGATAACCCCGCAGGTGCCGCGGCTCCAACCCGTACGACGCCAACCCCGCCACCGCCGACGCGATGATCAGCGCATCCGCGTCATACCACCCCGGCGGATCCGACACCAGCACACCGAGCCGCTCCAACTCCACCAACGTCGACTCGTCGATCCCACTGCGCGCCACCAGATCCGCCCGGCCGAGCCGCACCTGCGACGACTCGGCCGGCTCCGCCAACTCACGACCCGGCACCGCACCATCGGGACCAACCGCCACCAACGCCGGCCGCGACCGCCCCGGCTGCTCACCAGACGAATCCCACTGGGCCAACTGCTCCCGGATCACCCGCAACGGCAGGTACTTGTCCCGCTGCGCGGTCAACACGAACCGCAACCGCGCCACATCGTCCCAGCTGTACTTCCGGTAACCCGCCGCCGTCCGCTGCGGCTCGACCAAACCCTCGGCCTCAAGAAACCGCAGCTTCGAAATCGTGGTGTCCGGAAAATCCACCCGCAACTGCCCAAGCACCTCACCGATGCTCATCAGCGGCTCAGACCGAGCCGCCCCGGGTGACATGGAGGCCGCAGGCTCGTTCACCCCCGGCCGGCCTCCTCCTCCGGGCGCGGACCGGCGATGAACACCACCCGGAACTTACCGATCTGGACCTCGTCACCATTGCTCAACGTGGCCGCCTCAACCCGCTCACGATTGACGTACGTGCCATTCAGGCTGCCCACGTCGCGCACCGTGAACGTCCCACCATCCCGGTGGAACTCCGCATGCCGACGCGACACCGTCACGTCGTCCAGGAAGATGTCACTGTCCGGGTGCCGGCCACTGGTCGTCACATCGTGGTCCAACAAGAACCGGGCACCCGCATTCGGGCCTCGACGAACCACCAGCAGCGCCATACCCGGCGGCAACGAACCGGACATCCGGCTCGGCACCACATCGGTATCCGGCCCCTCCAGCACTTCGTCGAGCGAACCGAGATTGAGCGTCGAAGTGACGTCGAGTGGGGGGAACTCGTCGTCTGGCCGCGTCATGGGACCACCTCACGGATCTGTTCGGTCGGCGTCGGGTAATGGCGGGTCTGGCCGCCGGGCATGTGAACACCCGGCGGCTGGCTCCCCGTGCCCGGGAAGGCAATTCCGCAACGCTCAACTATTGGGTTCTCGGTCGACTGGGCGAGCCTAGCCAGCGCCGAAATGCAGGGCAACCGGACGCGCGCAGACATCCCACGCACCGGATCAAGCACACTCAGCCTTCGGTGATCTTCTGATACGCGGCCGCCGTCAGCAACCCATCCGTGGCAGTCGGATCATTCGGCGTGATCTCCACCAACCAACCCTCACCGTACGGATCAGTGTTGATCAGCTCAGGCGTGTCACCCAACGCGTCGTTACGCGCCGCCACCGTACCGGCCACCGGCGCGTAGATCTCCGACACACTCTTGGTCGACTCGATCTCACCCAACGAGTCACCGGCCGCGACCACCGCGCCCTCCTCGGGCAACTGCACGTACACGATGTCACCGAGCGCGTCCTGCGCGAAGTGGGTGATGCCGACCCGGACCGAAGCCGTGCCGTCACCCGCCACCCACTCATGCTCGGCGGTGTATCGCAGATCCTCGGGAATCACCAGACGCGTCCTTCATCCATCGGTGCCCCGGACCACCCGGGTCCGGCGCGGCCGCGCCGGTCAGGAGACCGGACGGGCGTGTTCCAACTTGATCGGCACGTGCAGCGCCGAAACCTCGGCAACCTCACGCTCCCCAAACGTCACGTTACCGCCGCCACCCCGGACCGACGCCACCACCCCACCAGGAATGTTCAACGCCGTACGCATCGTCGCCGGATCACCGATCACCGTGATCGTGAACGGCCCCGTCAACCGACGCCCCTCCACCACCAACGACCCGTTGTCCCCATCCAGGAAGTACGTCGACGCGATGATCCGCACGGTCGCCCGATCCCCACCGGAGATCTGCATCGCCTCCGCGCCCGCACCACGCAACTCCTGCACCGCGTCCAACACCCGGTTCGCCGAGATCGGCTTCACCCCGGCGTCGAACTGCACCGTCAACCCCGGCCCCACCGCCGGCAACGTCCCCGCCAGGATGCCCAACTCGTCCGCCCGCCGCGTCGCCTCATCCAACGCCGCCTGACGACCCTGCTCACCCGAGCGCAACTGCCGCTGACTGTCCTCCAGAGCGCGAATGTCCTGCTGCAGACGATTCTCCCGCGCATCCAGATCCGACAGGATCCGAACCAGGTCCTCCTGCCGCGTCGCCCCCAACGTCGGGTCCGTCGACGTCGTCTTCAACTGCACGACCAACGTGAACCCCAGCAACGCCAACAACGCCACGATCATCACACCGGCCGTACTCCACCGGGACCGAGGAGCCACCGGCCCGGTCGACTCCCCCACCGGCTCCGCCAACCCGTCGGAACGCGCCACCGGCTCCCCCGACCGCGCCGCGCTCAGGTCCACCGTCGCACCGTCATCGACCGACTCGACACCCACCCGGACAGTGGCCTCGTCGTCCGAACCCTCCGGCTCCGACGCCGGCACCGGCTCCACCGGCGGCTGCGGCTCCACCGATGGCTGCGGCGCCAACGGGCTCAATTCGTCCGGATCCGGCGCGTCCGGCCGCGGATCCGGCTCACCCGCCGGCCCACCCGGCCGCACCGGACCCGCCGGCTGCGGCCACCCGGTCCCCGTGTCGGTCTGCTCGTCACTCATCGCAACCCAACCTATGCCCGGAACAGGTGCCGACGGATCGCCGCCACGTTGCCGAAGATACGCACACCCAACACAACGACCACACCGGTGGACAACTGCCCACCCACCCCCAACTGGTCACCCAGATACACGATCAGACCAGCGACCAGCACGTTCGAAATGAACGACACAACGAACTGCTTGTCGTCGAAGATGCGGTCCAACCGGGCCCGCACCCCACCGAACACCGCATCCAACGCGGCCACCACCGCGATCGGCAGGTACGGCTGCAACGCCGCCGGCACCGTGGGATCAAGCCACACGCCCAGCACCACACCGGCGAGCAACGCCAGCACCGCGATCATCGGCCACCTCCGGAGGGGCTAACAGTCGTCGCCGGACCGGACGACCCGGGACTGCCGGACCGGACACCCGACGCGGAAGGGCTCGGACTGACCGACGGCTTGGCGTAGCGTAGCTGCGGCTCCGGCGCCGCCGGCAACGTGAGGTCATCCGACTCCCGCACACCGAACGACAACCCGGTCTTCTGCGCGACCTCCCGCATCAGCGCCGCGTTGCGGCTGTCCTCGAACTTGCGCCGCATCGAACCCGGCCCGATCGCCGACACCTCGTACGGCCCGGTCACCGGCCGGAAATCCACGAGCATCGCCTCACCCGCCGACCGGATCGTCGACGTCGACGTCAACCGCTGCCCGTTGATCGCGATCGCCTCCGCGCCCGCACTCCACAACGCGTTCGCCACCCCTTGCAGGTCGCTGTAGAGCACCCGCGGCGGCCCAGCGCCGGCACCGGTCACCGCGTCCGCGTTGTCCGGCGCGTCCGCCAACCGCACCACCACACCGTCACCCCGCACCCGACCCAGCCCGGTACTCGCCTCCAGGTTGCGCAACCGGGCGGCGGCCGACCCGCTCAACGCCGCGTCCCGCTGCCGACTGACCTCTTCGCGCAGTTGGTCGGCCCGGGTGGACAACCGGTCGGTCTGGCTCTCCCGCTCCTTGATCTGCGCCACCAGGCCCGAGCGGGCCTGGCTCCGGCCCGGCTCGTCCGCCATCGTCTGCCGGTACGCGACCGCGAACAGGAAACCGAGCATCACCACCACGACCAGGCTCACCGACCGCGCCGGCAAGGCCCGCCACCCGCGCGCCGGAGCGGACTGCGCCGAACGCCGACGGGCCGCAGCCGCGTCCGCGTACCCCGGATCCAGCGGGTTGCGGAACAGCTCGGTGAGGAAGTCCGGCGCGTACACCCGGTCCTGGCCGGGTTTTCCCAGCCGCGGCGCGCTCACGCCGCCGCCCCCGGGCCGCGCGCGGCGCGCACCAGCCGGGCCGCCTGCACGACGTACATCCCGCCGGCCACCCAGTAGAGCACCAGGCCCCACCACGCCAACGCCCAACCGATGGCGCTCGCCGCCGTCGCCACGTCGGTCGCCGCGGTGGCCAACAACAGCACCGGGAACGCCGCGAGCAGCAGGAACGTGGCGGTCTTGCCCACGTAGTGCACCGGCGGCGGCCCGTACCCGTAGCGGCGCAGCACCGCCAGCGAGGCGAGCAGGAGCACCTCACGGGCCAACAGCGCCGCGGTGAACTGCCACGGCACCACCTCCCGCGCGGTGAAGGCGACCAGGGTGGCGAGGATATAGAGCCGGTCGGCCAGCGGGTCGAGCAGCTCGCCCAGGCGGCTCACCTGACGCAGGCGGCGGGCGATCCAACCGTCGACCCAGTCGGTGGTGCCGCCGATGGCCAGCACGACGACCGCCGCCACGTCGGCCCGCGCCACCAGGAACAGGTAGAGGAAGAGCGGCACGCCCAGCAGTCGCCCGAAGCTGATCAGGTTGGGCAGGGTGAGCACCTGGTTGCCGGGAGTGTCGTCACCGGTGTCCGGCGGTTGCTCTGCCCGAGCCGGCCGACGCGACACCGATCCTCCTCCACGGCACGCGGGCCCCCGGCCGACGCCGGGCGCGGCTGAGGGTCGTACGCGCTGTCGGGCCGACCAGCGCCGGCTCTCCCCTGCGGCCCCGGGCGGGGCCCCTTCCCCTGATGCGGCCCGCGATCTCGATGATCGCGGGCCGGGTAGGTGCGCTGCCACTATATCGGGCTTCCTCTCGCGGGCCGGGTCCCGCCGCGGGCTGTCGGTGCGGCTGTGCCGCACTGTGGCGTGGATCACCACGCGTAGAGCGTCCTAGGATACTGGGGTAAGGGGGCGACCGGTCAGGCCGTCTGGGCGGCGGGGTCGGTCTGCTGCTCGGGCACCGAGGTCGCCGCCCGCGCGAACCCGACCAGCGCCAGCAGCAACTCGTGCTGCATCCGCGCCGGCATCCGGTCCAGCACCGCCTGCACCGCGCGCTGACGCCGCTCGGCCAACTCCGCCAACAGGGTCAGCGCCGCGGCGGTCGGCACCAACCGCACCTCCCGCCGGTCGCGCGGATCGGCCACCCGGCGCAACAGCCCGGTCGCCTCCAGCCGGTCACACAGGCGGCTCGCCGACGACGGCACCACGTCCAGCAGTTCCGCCAACCCGTTGACGTTGGTCTCCGGTCGACCGCTGATCAGCGTGAGCACCCTCAGCTGGGTGGGCGGCACCTGGTGCCGCGACGCGGCCGAGTCGAGCACAGCGATCAACGTCCCGGCGGCCGCGTCGATCGCCGCGGCGAGATCCGCAGGTCGCTCCACCTGATGTCCCCTGCCGTCGTCGCGCTGGTGCCCGCCCGGCAACGCGGCGGCGAATCTCACCCCGTGCCCCGTTCGCGCGGACCGTGCCAGTCCAGACAGACCACCACGGCGTCGTCGCGCAAATCGGAATCCGCGTGATAGGCGTGCAGTTCGCGCATCACCGTACCAACCGCCTCGGCCGGCGGCTGCAGCCGCGTGGCGCGCAGGGAACGCGCCATCATCCGCTGCCCGTACGGCTCCTGGCCCGGCGGCTCGGCGGCCCACACCCCGTCGCTGACCACGAAGAGGCGGTCACCGGGGGCCAGTTGCACCTCCTGAAGCTCGTAGCGGGTCTCGGCGAACATGCCCAGCGGCAGCTGCTGATCCAGCTTCATCGGCTCGACCGTGGACCCGCGCATCCGCAACAGGTGCGGGGAGCCCGCGTCGACCGCCCGCACCCGGCCGAGGCGAGTGTCCACCTCGAGCAGCAGGGTGGCCACGTACCGGGCGCCCCGGTGTTGGTAGAAGACCGTGTCCGAGGCCAGCTCGGCCTGTTCCACCAGGCCGCCACCGGAGCGACGCGCGTTGCGCATCGCGTTGACCGTGACGGCGGTCAACAGGGACGCGGACAGCCCACTGCCCTCGCCGTTGAGCACCGTCACGGTGAGACGGTCGCCGTCCAACGACCAGTCGAAGTGGTCGCCACCGACCGTGTACGCCGGTTCCAGCTGACCGGCCAGATCGAACGCGTGGTGCGACACACCGCGACCGGGAAGCAGGTCCCACTGCATCTCGGCGGCCATCGTCAGTCGCTCCCGCCGACGGGCCCGCCGGTAACGGTCGGTCTCCCGGTCCGCCGCGCGCATCGCCACCGCCAGGGTGCCGGCGATGTCCGTCGCACGACCGGTGACCGCCGGGTTCGGTACGGTCGGAAGCTCGATCAGCAGAACGCCCAACCGCTCCCCCCACACCGTCAACGGCAGGTAGAGCCGGCAGGGGCCCTCGCCGTCGCGTACGGGTTGCTGGCTGCTGAAGCAGCGCTGGGCCATGGTGTGGCAGGCCAGGAACCCGGCGGCCGGCAGGTCCGGGTCCAGCACCGGCCAGAGGCCGCTGATCCGGTAGTCGGCGACGAAGACGTCGGTGCGCAGCGCGCCCATCGCCGACCGGATCGCCCGGTCAGCGGCCTCCGCCAACTGGTCGGGCGGAGCCTCGCGCAGCGCGCGCGACACCACGTCCGGCGCGTCTACCATCGTCGCCCTCCCCAGAAGCTTGCTATAGGGCAAGCATCATACGGACGCCCCCGGACGACTGATCGGCGCGGTCAGTCCGCCGGGCGGGTCGCGAGCACACCGTGGAACGCGTCGGGCACCCGCGCCGGCGGGCCGTCCGGCCGCCACTCGACGACCGGGACGATCCCGTCCGCCGTCGGCGCCCACCGACCCAGCAGGGGCGCGAACGCCGCCGGTGGACGCATTCGGAACTGCGGCCCCATCATGGCCAGCGCCTGCGGATGACCGGCCAACTCCTCGGTGTCGAAGTCCACCGCGAGCAGGCTGCCCGGCGCCGCGGCAGCGTACAGCTCGTCGAGGGTACGGGTCAGGGTGGCGTCGTCGAGGAACGCGGCCAGGCCGAGGAAGACCACCCCGACCGGCCGACGACCCCACCCCGGCACGAAACGGTGCAGCTGCGCCGGGTCGATGGTGCCGATGTCGGTCGCGTCGCCGAAGCCGTAGCCGGCCCGGTCGCTGCCGGCGAGGATGCTCTGTCCCAGTCGGATGGTGACCGGGTCGACGTCGGTGTAGAGCACCGTCGCGTCGGTGGCGACCTCGTGCACGTTGCCCATCGTCGGCACCCCGGCGCCGAACACCAGGAACCCGTCCACGCCCTGGGCGGCCATGGCCCGCACCGCCCGGCCCAGAAACGCCCGCAGCTCCCGGAACACCGGCGCGCACGGCCCGTACGCCTGCTCGAACGCGTGCGCGGCGGCCACGTCCACGGGGAAGTGGTGCTGCCCGCCGAGCCAAAAGTCGATCATGCGAGCGGTGCTCGGCTGGTCCGGTTCACCCATCGGCGGCGCTCCCTCCCCGGTCGTCGCCAGCGTACCGACCGGGACGCGCTCAGCGGTATCGCGGCGCGAGGGCGTCCGGGCCCGCGATACTGGCCGCGAGCGGAGGTGGGCGGTGAACTCGGCGAACAACGCGGCGGTGGTGGTCGGCGTCGACGGTTCGGAGTCGGCGCTGCGCGCCGTACGCCTCGCCGCCACCGAGGCGGCGCGCCGGCACCGACCACTGCGGGTCGTGCACGGCTTCATCTGGCCGCTGCTGCACGTACCGGTCTCCCCCGCCCCGGACGCGCCGCCCGGCGGTGGGCTGCGCCACCGGGCCGAGGAACTGGTCGAGGCCGCGGTGCGCGAGGCCGAGGCGACCGTGCCCGGGTTGTCGATCTCCGGCGAGATCATCGACGGTGAGGCGGCCGCGGTGCTGGTGGGCGAGTCCCCCACCGCCGCGCTCATCGTGCTCGGCGACCGCGGGCTGGGTGGGTTCTCCGCGCTGGTGGTCGGCTCGGTCGCGGTGCAGGTCGCCGCGTACGCCGACTGCCCGGTGCTGGTCGCCCGCGGCACGCAACGACCCGACCAGCCGGTGCTGGTCGCGGTGGACGGCTCGGACGCCTCCCGGCGGGCGGCGGACGTCGCCGCCGAGACCGCCGTGTCGCTCGGCGTGCCGCTGGTGGCGGTGCACGCCTACCGACACCCGGACAGCAGCGGCCCGGGCGACATGCAACCCCTCGTGTACGACGAGGCGAAACTGCGCGGCGAGCAGGAGCGGATGCTCGCCGGGTGGCTGACCGGGCTCACCGAGGACCACCCGGGTCTGCGGCTGACCTGCCGGGCGGTCCACGGACGACCCGGCAGTGTGCTCGCCGAGGCGTCCCGCTCCGCCCAACTCGCGGTGGTCGGTGGGCGCGGGCGCGGCGAGGTGACCGGGTTGCTGCTGGGGTCGGTGAGCCAGTCGATGCTGCACCACGCGCAGTGCCCGGTCGTCGTGGTCCGCGCCCCCCGGTAACCCGCCGGGGTTGGTCCGCCCCCAGACGGGTAGACGGCCGCGGTACGCCCAGCGGACGGTGGGCAGCACCAGGTGCCCAGACCGACGAAGGAGGCACACATGCCAGGACCACGGCCGGGCAGTAACGCGTACGACAAGCAGCGGGCGCGGATGCGCAACGCGATCGACGACTCCGGACGTCGGGTACCCGACGGCAAGGCCAACCAGGTCGCGAACCGGATCCTCCAGGAGGATCGCGGCCAGCGAGGCGTGGTGCGCGGTGACCGGACGTACGGCCCGAAGAGCGAGCGCGAACCGGGCGACCCGAAGTGAGGACTGTCGACGTGGCCGACGGCGCCATCGCGGGCGCCGTCGGCAGCACCGCGCTGAACGTGGTCAGTTACCTCGACATGGCCCTACGGGGACGGCCGGAGAGCGACGTCCCCCAGGAGACCGTCGACCGGCTGGCCGGGATCGCGCACGTGGACCTGGGGAACGGGGCCCGGGCGGCCAACCGCCGCTCGGGCCTCGGCCCGCTGATCGGTTACGCGCTCGGCGTCGCCGCGGGCGTCGGGTTCGCCCTGTACGCCGGTGGTCGGCGTCAGCCGTTGCCGATGGCCACCGGCCTGCTCGGCGCGGGCGTCATGACCATGACCGACGGGTCGGTCACCGTGCTCGGCATCAGCGACCCGCGTACCTGGCGGCGCTCCGACTGGATCTCCGACATCATCCCGCACCTCGCGTACGGGTTGGCGGCCGCCGCAACCTGGAACAGGTTGCGGCGGCCGCCGGGCCACGGTCGCTGATCAGCGGGTGTCGCTGTCGTCCTCGGCCACCGGCTCACCGGCCGGGCCGTACGGCGACACCTGCCCCTTGGGCACCGGTCTTCCCTCGTCGCCCCGCGACGATCCACGGTTGAGCGGGTGTCCGGTCGGCTTGGGTCCCTTGCTGTCCTGGCTGGTGGCGCCCTTGGCGTTGCGCCGGAACTCTTCCTGCTGCGGGTTGACCACGGGTGTCTCCCTTCCCGGTACGGGGGCGGCATCGACCGCCTCCACCGTCGGCATACCCGCCCGCCCCGGTGGCATTCCGGCCCCGGCCACCGGTGCGACGGCTAGCGGGTCCCCAAGTGGGTAACCCGGCCATGTGGGTAATGATCGAAGTGTGGTGCGGGTCCTGCTCGACCGGCGTGGCCGCACGTACGCCGAGGAGGCCGGCATCCGGCTCGCCGACCGGCCCGGGCCGCTGTACCAGCTGCTCGTGCTGACCACGCTGCTGAGCACCCGGATCCGGGCGTGCGTGGCGGTGGACGCCGCGCGGGAGCTGTTCGCGGCCGGCTACCGCACCCCACAGGCCATGGAGGCGGCCAGTTGGCAGGAGCGCGTCGACGCGTTGGGCCGGGGCCACTACCGCCGCTACGACGAAAGGACCGCCACCATGCTCGGCACCGGCGCCCGCCTGTGCCTGGACCGCTGGCACGGTGACCTGCGACGCCTGCACCGGGAGGCCCAGGGCGACCCCGCCGGGCTACGGCGACGGCTCACCGAGTTCCCCGGCATCGGCCCCACCGGCGCGGACATCTACCTGCGCGAGGCGCAGACGGTCTGGTCGGACGTGCGCCCGTACGCCGACCGTCGGGCCCTGGCCGGGGCGAAGCGGCTGGGTCTGCCGGGCTCTCCGGACCGGCTCGCCGGTCTCGTCGACGAACCGGACTTCGGTCGGCTCGCCTCAGCGCTGGTACGGGTGGCGCTGGGTGAGGAGTCCGCCGGCGAGGTCACCCGCGTCGCCGCCCGCTGAGGCGCTCACTTGACCGTCTTGTCTCCCGGGCGGGTCAGGTGCCACACCAGCAGTGCGGCGAGCAGCGCCAGGACCACCACCCCGCCGGAGATGCCACGGCCCTCCTCGGGGCTGCGGCCGGCGCTGCCGAAGTAGATCACCGCGAGGCCGGCCAGCACCGTGACGAACGTACGCAACCCTCGGTCCTTCACGTCTGGCACCGTAGGCAGGCCGCGTTCCCCGTCTTGTCGATTTGGCCCTTTTGTCAGCCTTCTGGGTGAACCCTCAGCGCTCGGTGACGAAGCCGCAGAGCCGCACCCGGCGCACCGCCCGGTCGGCGACCTCCACCACCTGCAGGGTCAGCCCCGGCAGACGCACCGTCTCACCCGGGGAGTCCGGCAGGTGCCGCAACCGGGCCAGCACCAGACCAGCCACCGTGGTGTAGTCCCGGGACAACGGGAAGCTCAGCCGCACCCCCAGGTCGGGCAGGTCGTGCAGCGGGAAGTCACCGGGCACCAGCAGGGACCCGTCCGGCTCCCGCACCACCCCGCGCACGTCCCGGTCGGTCTCGTCGTACAACTCGCCGACCACCTCGGCCAGCAGATCCTCCATGGTGACCATGCCGTCTATGCCCCCGTGCTCGTCGACGACCAGGGCCAGTTGCTGGTGCTCCTGCCGCAGCTGACGCATCGCGTCGGCGACCGGCAGGGTCACCGGCAGCAGCAGCGGCGCCCGGACCCGCTCGCCTACCGAGGCGGTGCCGGCCCGCACCAGGTCGCGGATGTGCACCACACCGAGCACCTCGTCCAGGCCGCCGGGACCGGTGACCGGAGCGCGGGACCGCCCGGCGGCGGCCAACTGTCGGACCGCCTCGTCGGCGGCCAGGCCGGCCGGCAGCGTGGTCACCTCTCGTCGGGCCACCAGGATCTCCCGCAGCGTCCGGCCGGCGATGTCGAACGCGCCGGTCAGGATCTCCCGCTGCTGGGCCGACAGGCCGCGCTGGCTGGTCAGCATCTCCCGCAGCTCCTCCTCGGTCATCTCCTCCCGGTTGGCCCGCGGGTCACCACCGGCGAGCCGCACGACCGCGTCGGTGGCCCGGCTGAGCAGCCACACCGCCGGCCGGGACACCCGGGCCAGCAGGTCCAGCGGGCCGGCGCTCAGCAACGCCCAACGCTCGGCACGCTGCATGGCCAGCCGTTTCGGGGCCAACTCCCCCAGCACCAGCGTGACGAACGTCAGCAGCACCGTCACCAGCACCACCGCGGCGGGACGCGCCGCCCCGCCGAGGAAACCCAACGGACCGACCAGCGGACCGGCCAACGACACCGCCGCCGCCGCCGAGGCGAGGAACCCCGCCAGGGTGATGCCGAGCTGGATCGTGGCCAGGTAGCGGTTCGGGTCGCGGGACAGCTGCACCAACCGGTCGCCGGCACGGCTGCGCCGGCCCAGCCGCCGCAACTGCCCCTCGCGCAGGGTCACCAGCGCCATCTCGCTGCCGGAGAGCGCGGCGTTGACCAGCACCAGTACGGCCACCAACGCCAACTGCCCGAGCTGACCGCCCATCGCGTACCCCCGTCCGCCGCCTGAGGTCACTCAACCGCAGCGAGGCCTGCTCCGGGCCCGGTTTGCGACCGCGCCCCGCTCAGTCGACCTCCAGGTCGTCCAGCGAGATGGCGTGGGTCATCAACCACCGGGCCAGCGCCGACATCCCGAACAGCCACAGCGGCACCGACTCGGTGGGTCCGTTCGTGGCGTAGATGGCGAAGCGCAGGTCCGGCGCGCGGTACGCCTCGATCCGCCACCGGTGCTGCCGGTCCCGCCAGACCGCCGAAGGGTCCATGGCGTCACCGTAGGTGACCGCCGCCGACCCGGGGGCCGGTTGGCCCGGCACCACCGTCGTTCCCCGCAACGGCAGTGGCGCTCAGGTGACGACGATCCGGGCGTCGTCGGGCAGCCGGCGGGTCGCGCCCCGCCGGTCCAGCAGCTCCAGCAGGGGCACCGCCACCCGGCGGGTGGTGTCCAACGCCTGCCGGGCAGCGGAGAGGGTGAACGGCTGCGGCAGCCCGGCCAACACCCGGACCGCGTCGTCGAGCGCGTCCGGCAGCAGCACCACGTTGTCGGCCAGCCGCAGCAGCGCGCCGGCGCGCACCGCGGCGCCGATCTCCCGGGGACCCAGACCGAGGTCGACGAGGCGGTCCGCCTCGGGGGCCCGGAACGGCCGGTCGCCGTACTCCGCGCGGACCCGCTGCACGGCCCGGGCCACCGGTTCGGGCAGCGCGTCGGCGCTCGCCGCCCCGACCCGACCGGCGTGGATCCGCAGCGGTGGCCGGACCAGCGCCTCGACCAGCGCCCGGTCGGGCAGGGCGAGGCGCTGACGCAGGGCGTCCACCGGCATCCCGGGCTCCAACGGGTGCTCCCGCGCGTGCCGGGCGACCTCATCGGTCAGCCGCTCGCCGAGCCACCGCCAGTGCGCGGGGTCGGCCAGCCAGTCACCGGCCACCGGCTCGGCGTGCACCGGCACACCCATCCGGACCAACGCGCCCGCCCGGACCAGCCGGCGACGACGCAGCTCCCCCGCCAGGTCGGGTCGACCGTCCAGCTCGGCGAGAACCTGCGCGCGGGCGGCGGCCGCACCCCGTCGGGCCAGCGGTGGCGGCGCCACGTCCAGCACCCGCACCCCGCCGCTGACGTGGTGGCGGCCCGGGTCGCGCAGCAGCGCCCGGTCACCCACCAGCAACGGCAGCGGGCGGGCCAACCGCAGCCGGACCGTGTCCGGGCCGAGCGGGCGCACCCGTACCGGCACCGCCGCCGACCCGACGTGCAGGGTGAGGGTGGCCGGCAGGTCGCCGGCCGGGTCGCCGGCGAGCCGGACGTCGACGAGGTCGGTGTGGTGGAACCGGCCCGGGGTCAACAACGCGTCGCCCCGGCCGAGCCGGTCGCGGGGCGTACCGCGCAGGTTGACCGCCACCCGGGCGACCGCCGCCGCCTCCGGACGGGCCTCGCCCAGGGAGTGCAGGCCACGGACCTTGACCGGTTCGTCGGCGCCGGCCAGCTCCAACTCGTCGCCCACCCGCAGCCGGCCGGCGCCGAGGGTGCCGGTGACGACCGTGCCGCTGCCCCGCACGGTGAAGCTGCGGTCCACCCACAGCCGGACCGGGTCGTCCACCACCGGCGCGGGCAGGTGGGCGGCGAGCCGGTCCAGGGCGGCACGCAACTCCGGCAGGCCGGCGCCGGTCAGGCCACTGACCGCCACCGCCGGCACCGCACCGAGGCTGGTCGCGGCGATCTCGGCGCGGGCCTGGGCCGTCGCCGGTCCCGGGTCGGCCAGGTCCGAGCGGGTCACCGCCAGCAGGCCGTACGCGACACCGAGCGCGTCGAGCGCGGCCAGGTGCTCGGCGGACTGCGGCATCCAGCCCTCGTCGGCGGCCACCACGATCAGCGCCGCCGGGACCGGACCGACCCCGGCGAGCATGTTCGGCACGAACCGCTCGTGCCCGGGTACGTCGACGAACGCGACGGTGCCACCGGACGGCAGCGTCGTCCAGGCGAAACCCAGGTCGATGGTCATCCCCCGGCGGCGTTCCTCGGCCCACCGGTCGGGTTCCATCCCGGTCAACGCCCGGACCAGTGTCGACTTGCCGTGGTCGACGTGCCCGGCGGTCGCGACGACGAACACGCTCAGTCGTCCCCGGGTACGCGCAGCACGGCCGCGCGGACGGCCTCGTCGGCGTCGGCGGGCACACAGCGCAGGTCGAGCAGGAGCCGACCGCGCACCACCCGACCGAGAACCGGCGGGTCTCCGACGCGCAGCGGCGCCGCGTACCGCTCGGGCAGGCTCAACGCCCACGAGTCCAACTCCACCCCGGGGGCGCCGCCCCCGCCGACCACCGCGACGGCCGGCACCACCTCCGCCTTGCGGCCGTCCGCGCCGAGCCGGTCCCGTAGCCGCTCCACCCGTTCCCGCAGGGCACCCGGGTCGGCGTGCAGCGCCACCCGGGTCGGGGTGTCCGGTTGGCGCAGCGTCGCGGCCAGCGCGGCCAGGGTGAGCTTGTCCACCCGCAGCGCCCGGGCCAACGGGTGACGGCGCAACCGGTCGATCATGTCGACGTCGCCCAGCAGCAGCCCGGCCTGCGGCCCACCGAGCAGCTTGTCGCCGCTGGCCGTGACGAGGGTGGCACCGGCGCGCAGGGTGCTGGCCGCGTCCGGTTCGTCGGGCAGCAGCGGGTCCGCGCCGAGCAGCCCGGAGCCGATGTCCGCGACCACCGGCACCCCGAGCGTGGCCAGTTGCCGTACCCCGACGGCGGAGGTGAAGCCGGTGACCCGGAAGTTCGACGGGTGGACCTTGAGCACGAAGCCGGTCTGCGGGCCGAGCGCGGCGGCGTAGTCCGCGAGGGTGGTGCGGTTGGTGGTGCCCACCTCGCGCAACCGCGCGCCGGTGCTCTCCAGCAGGTCGGGTAGGCGGAAACCGTCGCCGATCTCGACCAGCTCGCCCCGGCTGACCACGATCTCCCGACCGGCGGCCAACGCGGTGGCGGCCAGCACCAACGCGGCAGCGCCGTTGTTGACCACGTGCACCGCGCCCGCGTCGGGCACGGCGGCAGCCAGCGCGTCGAGCGCGCCCCGGCCGCGGCGGGCCCGCCGGCCGGTGGCCAGGTCCAACTCGACGTCGGTGTGCCCGGCGGCGGCCACCACCGCGGCGACCGCCGCGGACGACAACGGCGCCCGCCCCAGGTTGGTGTGCAGCACGACACCGGTGGCGTTGAGTACCACCCGGGGGCCCGGGGTGGGCAGCGCGGCGACAGCCGCGTCGCGTACCTCGTCGGGGTCGAGCTCACCGCGGCGGGCGCGGTCCTGCGCGTGGGAGACGACCGCCTTGACCTGCTCCCGGCCGAGGGTCGCGGCGGCGGCGACCAGCACCGGGTCGGCGAGCAGCGTGTCCGTACGGGGCACCCGGCGTCGCGGGTCCACCGGGCCGTCGCCCATCACGTCATCTCCTGCAAGCGGTGTGGCGGAGACGGACGGGAATCGAACCCGCCTGGCCCGGGTCCCGGACCACTCCGGTTTTGAAGACCGGGAGGGGCACCAGCCGCCTGAACGCCTCCACCGGACATTCGATCACACCGCGGGCGGGGCCGCCCGATCAGCTGGAAGATCCATGCCTGTTCGCCGGGCTTCGACCCGTTCGCGCTGGGGCACCACCGTGTACCGGGGGTCGCGGGCCGAGGCGACGCCGCCGTAGAAGATGCCGAACCGGGTCAGCACCGACGAGGCCAGCAGCGCGGTCCCGGAGAGCACCCCGACCACCCGGCTGCGCCGGCCCAACAGAGCGCCCGCGACCCCGCCGACGGTCAGCAGCCGCGCGGCGCGCAGCAACCGACCCGGCCGGCCCAACCGGTAGGGCTCGCCGAGCAGGCCGAGTCGGGTCTCCACCCGGTGCGTGCCGTACAGCTCCAGGGCCGCGCCGGCCACCGCCATCCGGCGGGCCGGCCCGGCCTGGGCCGGCGGCGCGGCGAGCAGACCCACGCCGGCGCCGCTGGCCAGCGCGCTGCCCGCGAAGATCACCGGCAACTCGGGGTACGCCTCATGCCACGACGGCACGGCCGTGTCCGCCAGCAACACCCCGGTGTACGTGGCCAGCGCCGGCGCGGTGCCGGCCGCGAGCAGCCCGGCGGCGTGCCCGATCGGCGGCAACGCCCGGCCGGCCAGCCCGAGCAGACCGTGCCGGGGCAACACACCGGCCACCTCGGCGATCGCGGCGACGCCCGCCGCCGGCCCGTACGCGGTGAGGATCCAGGTGCCCATCGACATCGGCGAGGTCGGCTTGGCCACCCGGAGCATGTGGTGGAACCGCGCCGGCCGGCCCAGGTCCTTCACCAGGAAGACGGCGCTGGCGCTGATGGCGGCCAACGCGGTGACCCGACCGGCGCGCCGCAGCGCCGGCCGCCCGGTGAGCTGCCCGCCCGCGGCGAGCAGCGACGAGCCGGCGGCCAGCCCGCCGGTGAACAGGTACGCGGCGATGTCCCACTTCCAGACCGGCCCCTTCAGGACCGGCCGACCGTAGTAGGACGTGAACTCGGCCTCCGGCACCCGCAGTTCCTCGCCACCGCCGCCGCGCCGCCTGCGCCGGCGGCCGGAGGTTTCGGCGCTCCGCCGCGTCGTCAGGTCGCCCCGGCGACCGCTGGCGGCCTCGTCGCCGCCGGCGGCCTCTGTATCGCTCGCGGCCGCTGCACCGCTCGCGGCGCTCGGTCGCTCTTCGCTCACCTGTGGTCGGTGGCTGCCCTCGGCGGCGAGCCGGTCCCGAAAGCGGCGGAACCGGTCGCCCACGGGGCCCGGTGGGGTCATGAGGAACCTCCGACGAACGCGGCGACGGTCGCCGCCGCCATGGCGAGCGCGGCGAGGCCGGCACGCTTCCACATCTTCGGCAGGTCCCGGGTGGTCACCACCGGGTCGGGTGGCAGCCCGTACACCTCGGGCTCGTCCAGGAGCAGGAAGAACGCCCCGTCACCGCCGACGCCGTCGTTCGGGTCGTGCCCGTACAGGCGCGCCTCGGGAACACCCCGGTCGTGCAGCGTCGCCACCCGGGCGGCCGCGCGTTCGCGCAACTCCTCCAGGGGCCCGTACTGGATCGACTCCGTCGGACACGCCTGCGCACACGCCGGCGTCATGCCCGCACCCAAACGGTCGTAGCAGAGCGTGCACTTCCACGCCCGCCCGTCGTCCTTACGTTGGTCGATCACCCCGTACGGACACGCCGAGATGCAGTACCCACACCCGTTGCAGATGTCCTCCTGCACCACCACCGTGCCGAACTCCGTGCGGAACAACGAACCCGTCGGACACACGTCCAGACACGCGGCATGCGTGCAGTGCTTACACACGTCCGACATCATCAACCAGCGGAAATCCGTACGCTCCTCGACGCCGGTGCCCCGGCCCGGCGGCTGCGCCCCCGGCATCCCGAGGAACTGCGGCCCCGCGTCCACTGGCCGGTCAGCCCTGGCGTCGACCGGCCGATGCGGGCCGGCGTCGACAGGCGCGCCGAGGACGTCCGCCGGCGAGGCGCCGTGCCCGGCCGAACGCGGCTGCTCGATAAACGCCACGTGCCGCCACGAGTTCGCGGTCAACGCGCCGGTGTTGTCGTACGACATGCCGAGCAGGTCCAGGCCGCTCTCCGGCACGCCGTTCCACTCCTTGCAGGCCACCTCACAGGCCTTGCAGCCGATGCAGACGCTGGTGTCGGTGAAGAACCCCATCCGCGGCGGGGCGTCCTCGTAACCGGCGTCGGGCGCTGGGTCCAACGGCCCGTACAGGCTGTTCGGGTTAGGAATCACCGTGCTCCTTCCCCGTGTCGTCGGTGGTCACGGCCGGGGCATTCTGGCCCGGGGTGATGCCGGCGCGCCGCTGGTAGTCGGCCACCAGGTCGAGCAACGCCGGCCCGGTGGGACGGCGGCCCGGCCGCACGTCGCAGGTGCCGACCTTGCTCTCCTGGATCAGCACGTTCGGGTCCAGGCTGATGCCGAACAGGTCGTTGGCCGAGTCACCGGTCACCAGCCCCTCAAAACCGAAGTGGTACGGCAACCACACCTGGTGGATGATCCGACCGTCCACCCGCAGCGGAGTGAGCCGGTCGGTCACCAGCACCTTCGCCTCGATCACCGCGCGACCACTGACCATGTGCGCCCAACCCAGATGCGTCAGCCCGACCTCACCGGCCAGGTCCGGGGACACCTCGACGAACATCTCCGGTTGCAACTCGGCCAGCGGTGACACCGTCCGGCTCATCCCGCCGGCGGTGTGGTGCTCGGTGAGCCGGCTGACCGTGAACACGTACGGGAACACCTGGGCGTGCTCCTGCGGCGGGCTCGGGTTCACCGAGTTCACCGGGTGCGCGTACATCTTGCGGGTCGGGTTGGCCTGCTGACCGTAGAGCGGGTTACGCACCGGAGACTCCACCGGCTCGTAGTGCGTCGGCAGCGGGCCGTCCAGGACACCACTGGGCGCGTACAGCCAGCCCTTGCCGTCGCCCTGCATGACGAACGGGTCGTCGCCCGCGATGCCCTCCGTCCCCGACGCGCCGGGTGGCGGCCGGTACGACGGCGGCTTGGTCTTCTCGAAGTCCGGCACGTCGTACCCGGTCCACTCGGCCTGTTCCGCGTCCCACCACACGTAACGCTTGCGCTCACTCCACGGGTTGCCGTCCGGGTCCGCGGAGGCACGGTTGTAGAGGATGCGCCGGTTCGCCGGCCACGCCCAACCCCACTCGGCGGCCACCCAGTCCTGCTCGTGCCGCGACTTGCGCCGGGCCGCCTGGTTCACCCCGTCCGCGTACACCCCGCTGTAGATCCAACAACCGATCGCTGTGGAGCCGTCCGCGCGGGCGTCGGCGAAACCGGACAGCGGGCGGCCGGTCGCCACGTCGTACCCGTTGATCTCCCGCAGGACCGCCTCGGCGCTCGGCTCGACGTTCGGGCCGTGCGTGGGGTAGTCCCAGGTGAGGTCGAGCAGCGCCCGGTCGCGCGGCAGCGGCGAGTCGGCCAGCTTCTCCCGCAGTTTGCGGCCCAGGTGATAGAAGAACCACAGCTCGGAGCGGGCGTCGCCCGGCGGTTCGACCGCCTTCTCCCGCCACTGCAACAACCGCTGCGTCTGGGTGAACGTGCCCTCCTTCTCCACATGCGACGCGGCGGGCAGGAAGAACACCTCCGTGCGGCACTCCTCGGGCACGATCTCCCCGGTGGCGACCTCGGGGCCGTTCTGCCAGAACGTCGCACTCTCGATCATGAACAGGTCCCGGACCACCAACCAGTCGAGGTTGGCCATCCCGAGCCGCTGCGCCCGACCGTGCGCCGAGCCGACCGCCGGGTTCTGCCCGAGCAGGAAGTACCCCTTGATCTTCCCGTCGATCATGTTGAGCACCTGCTGGTACGTGCCGTGGTCGCCGGTCAGCCGGGGCAGGTAGCCGTAGCAGAAGTCGTTCTCCGGCGTCGCCGCGTCACCCCAGTACGCCTTGAGCAGGCTGGCGCCGAACGACCGTGCGTTACCCCAGAACCCCTTCTGCCCCGGGTGGCGGATGCTGTCCACCCACTCGTCGAAGCTCGGGTGCTCGGCGTGGTGCGGCATCGGCAGATAGCCGGGCAACAGGTTGAACAACGTCGGGATGTCGGTCGACCCCTGGATGCTGGCGTGGCCACGAAGCGCCATCACCCCACCACCCGGTCGACCCATGTTGCCCAGCAACAGCTGGATGATCGCGCCGGTGCGGATGTACTGCACACCCACGCTGTGCTGCGTCCACCCGACCGAGTAGATCAGCATGCCGGTCCGGTCCCGGCCGGAGTTCGCCGTCCACGCCCGCGCCAACTCCAGGAACTGCGCCTGCGAAATGCCGCAGACCCGCTCCACCATTTCCGGGGTGTAGCGGGCGAAGTGTCGCTTAAGGATCTGGTAGACGCAGCGCGGGTGCTGCAACGTCTCGTCGCGCCGGGTCTGCCCGCCCACCGGCGCGCCGTGCGACTCGTGGGTCAACCCCGCGGCGCTGTCCCGCTCCTGGGCGGTGTGCCCACTGCCCGACGAACCCTCATGCCCCTCGTACTGCCAGCTGTCCTGCACGTACGTGCCGGTCTCCGGGTCGAAGCCGGAGAAGAACCCGTCGCCGTCCTCGGTGTCGCTGAACTGTTCGCTGACGATCGTCGCCGCGTTGGTGTACGCGAGCACGTACTCCCGGAAGTCCAGCTCGTTGTCGAGGATGTAGCGCACCACCCCACCGAGCAACGCGATGTCCGTGCCCGCCCGGATCGGCAGGTACTCATCCGCGACCGCACTGGTCCTGGTGAACCGCGGGTCGACATGGAAGACCTTCGCCCCCCGACGCTTGGCCTCCATCACCCACTGGAAACCCACCGGGTGCGCCTCAGCCATGTTCGAACCCTGGATGACGATCACGTCAGCGTTGGCGATGTCCTGCTGGAAATCCGTCGCACCGCCACGACCGAAGCTGGCCCCCAGACCGGGGACGGTGGCGGAGTGTCAAATACGCGCCTGGTTCTCGATCTGCAACGCCCCCATCGCGGTGAACAACTTCTTGATGAGGTAGTTCTCCTCGTTGTCCAGCGTCGCCCCACCCAGACTGGAGATACCCATCGTCCGGTTGAGCGGCCGGCCCTGCGAATCGACGTCCTCCCAGGTCTGCTCGCGGGCGGCGAGGATCCGGTCGGCGATCATGTCGACCGCGGTGTCGAGCTCCAGATCCTCCCACTGCGTCGAGTACGGCCGGCGGTAGCGGACCGTGGTCTGCCGCAACGGGCTGGTGACCAGGCTCTTACTCGCCGAACCCTTCGGGCAGAGCCGACCCCGCGAGATCGGGCTGTCCGGATCACCCTCGATCTGACTGACCTGCCCGTCCTTCACGAACACCCGCTGACCACAACCCACGGCGCAGTACGGGCAAACGGACCGGGCCACCGAATCGGCGGTGTCGGTGCGGGCGGTGAGCGCGCGAGAACCGTCGGACTTCGCCGCGGCACCCCGGCCCAGCGGGTCCGTGCCGGTGAGCTGACGGTAGACCGGCCAACCCTCGATAAAGGTCCGTAGACCCAACCCCGACACCCCCTCCCACGCGAGCGACCTACTGAACATAGGTCAAGCGAGACAGGTTCGCGAACCGGGGGCGCAGACAGCGCCGCCCCCGGCCGATGGGCCGGGGGCGGCGCTGGTGTCGGTGTGCAGGTCGCCTCTCGGCGAGTGGCACGAGCGGCTCCAGCCGAACGGTATTCCGCGAAGGCAATATTAAGTGAGGCCCGGGGACACTGAGTCACACCGACACTGTCCACAACCAGCCCGCCCCCCACGTTGTTCCCCGTCCCCGCCTTCCCACCCAGCCGGTCGCCGCCCGGCCGGCCCGCTATGTGGCGGGACGGCTCCACACCGACGCCCCGCCGTGGTGGCCGTGGTGGCGTGGTGCCGCACCGATGGCCACGGCCGCTCCACTCCCGCCGCACCGCCGGCTGGCGTCGGTGGCTGGCGTCGGTCGGTCGGTCGGTCGGTCGGTCGGTCCGTCGGTCGGTGGCATCAACGCCCCGCCGCACCACCGGTGGCGGCGGCCAGCCGGCCTCAACGTCCCGCCGCTCGCCCGGCCGTTCCGCCGGTGGGTTCCATCGCTGCACTGCCGCTCGCCGCACGATCACGACACCCGCCATCGCGCCGTGCTTCGGCCATGCCCCACGAGATCTTGGACAGTTTCCGTTCGCGCGGAACGGAAACTGTCCAAGATCTGCTGGCAGCCATCAACCGGACCGCGGCATCCACTGCCGGCGGGTGCCCGGCGTCGCGACGGTCCGCGACCAACGTGCCTGCCGCACACGGAAACGGAAGTGCCGCTGGCCGGCACCCCGGGTTGCGGGTGCCGGCCAGCGGTCGGTGTCGTGCTGGGTGGTGCGGTGGTGCTGCGTGCGGTGGTGCTGCGTGCTGTGGTCTTGCCGTGCGGTGGTGCTGTTGTGCGTTGTCTTGCCATGCGGTGGTGCGGGTCAGTGCGGGTCAGCTGTTCCAGTGCTGGCCAACCAGGTCGGTGGCCTGCTGCTCCCACTGGGCGTAGGCGTCCGGGTAGGCCGACACCTGCACCGTCTGCGCGGCGTCGGTCAACGGCATGTCCTGCCACCCGTCGACCTGCTTCAGACCCTTCAGGAACGCGGTGGTCGAGTACTCGGGGTCGGTGATCTGCTCCGGCGTACCCCAACCCGAGCTCGGGCGCTGCTGGAACAGGCCCAGCGAGTCGTGGTCGTTCATGTCACCGAGGTGACCCAGGTTCTCCAGCTTCGACTCCTGCAGGCTCGTCGCGATCGAGATCACCGCAGCCCGCTCCGGGAGACCGGCCTTCTTCGTCGCGGCGATGATCGCCTTGACGTTGGCGCTCTGCTCATCGTTCAGGGTGATGTGCGACTGGTCGCCCTGCGGCTTCGGCGCGTTGGTCTGCACCGCCACCGCGACCGGCTTGGCATCCACCGGGTTGGCGTGAGCGGCGATCGGACCGGCGAACACACCACCGGCGAACGCGAGACCAGCAACAGACAGCATGCTCTTACGGAAGATCGTGTTCATGAGGGGTAGCTCCTTCGGGGGTAGGACACCCCAACCGCCAGAGGGGGAACGGCGGCAAGGGTGTGAGCACCTCGTCCGGCGCTGCACAAACAAGGGAAAAAGTCTGGGGGGGTTGACGCCTACGGTGACTCGGCGTCTGCCGGCGACCTAGCGAGCGGGGGCTCGTGGCGCCGGGTCCCGGTGTAACGACCGGGGGGCCAGGGTCATTCCGGGGTTGGCCCATCCATCGGCACCCTCATCGAGGCGGTGCCCGTCGGTCGTTCGTGGGGACTGTAACGACCGGGCGGAGGCTGGCATTCCAACCTGCGCGACCCGCCCCGACGGGCGGGGTCGTGGGTCGGTGGTGCTGCGATCGTCAGGGTATGTAACGACCCCGGCCCGGCCATGATTCCGGCCCACGAGTGCACCCGGCCACACCCCACAAACACCCACCAACCGACAAACCGCCTACGCCCGCCGGGACCGACAGCGCCGAACCCGCCTCACCCGCGTGATCCACTCGGGTTCACGGAAGTCGGGGCATCCCGGACTGGCGGTTTCAAGCGGCTGTTGCGACCAGGTGTTTGTGGAGTACCTCGGCTGGATTCTGCCAGTCGAGGGTTTGGCGTGGTCGTTCGTTGAGTTCGCGGGCGACCGCGTCGAGGTCGTCCTGGGTCCAGGTGCGGAAGTCGGTGCTGGAACGGGGGAAGTACTGGCGTAGGAGGCCGTTGGTGTTTTCGTTGCTGCCGCGTTGCCAAGGGCTGTGGGGGTCGCAGAAGTAGACCTTGCAGTCGGTGGCCAGGGTGAAGACGGGGTGCTGGATCATTTCGATGCCCTGGTCCCAGGTCAGGGACTTGCGCAGTTCGGTTGGTAGGCGGCGCATGAGACCGGTGAGGGTGTCGATGACCCGTTCGCTGACCCGCGATTCGGGCAGAGCGCCGAGCATCACGTATCGGGTGGCGCGCTCGACCAGGGTGATGATCGCGCTGGCGCCTCGGGCGCCGATGACAAGGTCACCTTCCCAGTGCCCGGGCACGGCCCGGTCTTCGACCTCGGCCGGGCGAGTCGAGATGTGAAAGTCACGCACCCACGGGCGGCTTCCCCGCCCCGCGCTGGCCTGACGCGACTGCGGCCGCCGTAACGCCCGACCAGAGCGCAACGCGACCTGCCGCGCCAGCTCCTGACGCATCCCACCCCGGGCCTGGAAGTAGATCGCCTGGTAGATCGTCTCGCGTGACACCCACATCTCCGGTCGCTCAGGAAACTCCCGCCGCAGCGACCGGGCGATCTGCCACGGCGAGTGCCGCTGCGCCAGACGATCCTTGACC
>NZ_JBIAFG010000002.1:0-623054 GCF_042869175.1 Micromonospora sp. NPDC007208
TACGACCCGCCACGTGCCACCGACCTCTCAGCGATTCGCCCCGCCAAGAGGACAACGAACGACAAGATCGATTGCTACGACCAGCTGAGCACGGGAGCACTTTCCCGGAAGTTGTGCGGATCAAGGGACCGAGATCAGAGCGGGATGTTGCCGTGCTTCTTGGGCGGCAGGGTCTCCCGCTTGGTGCGCAGGACGCGCAGCGCCCGGACGATCTGGGTACGCGTCTCGTGCGGCGGGATCACCGAGTCGATGTACCCGCGCTCGGCGGCCACGTACGGGTTGGCCAGGGTGTCCTCGTACTCGGCGATCTTCTCGGCACGGACCGCCGCCGGGTCCTCGGCGCCGGCCAGCTCGGAGCGGTAGAGGATGTTCACCGCGCCCTGCGCGCCCATCACCGCGATCTGCGCGGTCGGCCAGGCGAAGTTCAGGTCCGCGCCGAGGTGCTTGGAGCCCATCACGTCGTACGCCCCGCCGTACGCCTTGCGGGTGATCACGGTGACCTTGGGGACGGTCGCCTCGGCGTACGCGTAGATGAGCTTCGCGCCCCGGCGGATGATGCCGTCCCACTCCTGACCGGTGCCGGGCAGGAAGCCGGGCACGTCCACGAAGGTCAGCACCGGGATGTTGAACGCGTCGCAGGTGCGAACGAACCGGGCGGCCTTCTCCGAGGCGGCGATGTCCAGGGTGCCGGCGAAGTGCATCGGCTGGTTGGCAACCACACCGACCGGTCGCCCCTCGACCCGGCCGTAGCCGACCACGATGTTCTGCGCGTAGAGCGGCTGGACCTCCAGGAACTCCCCGTCGTCGAGGACGTGCTCCAGGACGGTGTGCATGTCGTACGGCTGGTTGGCCGAGTCCGGGATCAGGGTGTCCAACTCCCGGTCCTCGTCGCTGATCGCCAGCTCGGCGGGGGCGTCGACGACGACCGGTTCGTCGAGGTTGTTCGACGGCAGGTACGACAGCAGCGCCTTCACGTAGTCGACCGCGTCCTCCTCGTCGCTGGCGAGGTAGTGCGCGTTGCCGCTGCGGGAGTTGTGCGTACGTGCGCCGCCCAGCTCCTCCATGCCGACGTCCTCGCCGGTCACCGTCTTGATCACGTCCGGGCCGGTGATGAACATGTGCGAGGTCTGGTCGACCATCACGGTGAAGTCGGTGACCGCCGGGGAGTAGACCGCGCCGCCGGCGCAGGGCCCCATCACCAGTGAGATCTGCGGGATGACACCGGAGGCCCGCACGTTGCGGAAGAAGATCTCGCCGTAGAGGCCGAGCGAGACGACGCCCTCCTGGATGCGCGCGCCGCCGGAGTCGTTGATGCCGACCACCGGGCAGCCGATCTTCATGGCCAGGTCCATCACCTTGACGATCTTCTCGCCGAAGACCTCGCCGAGCGAGCCACCGAAGACCGTGAAGTCCTGCGCGAAGACACACACCTGCCGGCCGTCCACCGTGCCGTAGCCGGTGACCACACCGTCGCCGTACGGGCGGTTCCGCTCCAGCCCGAAGGCCGTGGACCGGTGCCGGGCCAGCTCGTCGAGTTCGACGAAGGAGCCCTCGTCGAGCAGCATCTCGATCCGCTCGCGGGCGGTCTTCTTGCCGCGCGCGTGCTGCTTCTCCACGGCACGGGCCGACCCGGCGTGCACCGCCTCGTCGACCCGGCGCTCCAGGTCCGCCAGCTTGCCCGCGGTGCTGTGGATGTTGGTCCCGGTCTCGGTAGTCACCCAGGGAATATAACGATGGTTCAGGTGGGTGCCGCTGTGCAGTACGCCTCAGTGTCGACCGGAGCACCGCCGTAGGCTGGCGGAATGTCGGGCTCCCCGTACACCGATCTGGACCGGCCGCCGCTGTCGGCGGCCCGGCTGCGCCGCGCGTTGATCGCGCCGAACGGGCCGTGGACCCGGCTGGAGCTGCGTGCCGAGACCGGCTCCACAAACGCCGACGTGGCCGAGGCCGCCCGCGCCGACGAGCCCGAGGGCCTGGTCGTGGTCGCCGAACGGCAGACCGCGGGGCGGGGCCGGCGCGGTCGGGTCTGGCAGTCGCCGGCCCGGGCCGGCATCGCGACGAGCGTGCTGCTGCGGCCCGGCGAGGCCGTGCCGGACCGCGGCTGGCTGCCGGCCACCCCCACGGGGTACGGGTGGCTGCCGTTGCTGGCCGGCGTCGCGCTGGTCGAGGCGGTGGCCCGGCTGGCCGAGCTGGAGGCCACCCTGAAGTGGCCGAACGACCTGCTGATCGGCGACGCGAAGTGTGCGGGCGTGCTGGCCGAGGCGGTGCCCGGACGCGCGCCGGACCAACCGCCGGCCATCGTGCTGGGGATCGGGCTCAACGTGACGCTGCGCGCCGACGAGCTGCCGGTGAATCCGACCGGGTTGCCGGCCACCTCGCTGCAGTTGGCCGGCGCGGTGGCCACCGATCGGGACCCGCTGCTGCGGGCGCTGCTGCGGGCGGTCGCCGACTGGTACGACCGGTGGCGCTCGGCGGGCGGCGACGCGGTGGCCAGCGGCCTGCGCGACGCCTACCTGGCGGCCTGCGCGACGGTCGGCCGCGAGGTACGCGTCCTGCTCCCCAACGGCGACTCCCTGACCGGCACCGCCACCGGAGTGGACCCGGACGGCCAGCTGATCGTCACCACCTCGACCGGCGAGCGGACGCTGGCCGCGGGAGACGTCCTGCACCTTCGCTGAGGGGGCCGCGTGGCGGATGTTGTGGGAGGACCTGGGGGGTTTACCGTCTGCGCGTCCAGAAAATCGCGTTGGAGGTTCCCGTGGCGTTTCCCCAAGACGTGCTCACCGAGGACGAGCATGTCGTGCTGCACCTGCACCCGCACTGGAAGGCGTTGATCCGGCCGATCGCGGTGCTGGTGCTGGCCATCGCCGCGGTGGTGGTCGGCGTGCTCCTGTTGCCCGAGAGTGGCGGCGGTTCGATCGCGCTGGCGGTGATCGGGGGGATCGCCCTGGTCGCGGTCCTCTGGCTCGGTCTGTGGCCGTTCCTGGTCTGGCGCACCACCCACTACCTGTTCACGAACGAGCGAGTCCTGCTCCAGCAGGGTGTGTTCTCCCGCGACCGGCGGGACCTCCCGCTCGCCCGGGTCAACGACCACTCGATGAACCAGCGTTTCGTCGAGCGCCTGCTCGGCTGTGGGACGCTCACCATCGAGTCGGCAGGTGAGCGCGGCCAGTCGGTGCTTTCCGACGTGCCGGACGTCGGAAAGGTGCAGACCACCCTGTACGAGCTGGTCGAGGCCCAGCACGACAAGCACTCGCTGGGCGATGGCGAGATGCGCGACATGCTCGCCGACATGCAGGACGGCAAGCCGCTGCGCGACACCACGACCTGAACCGGACCGGTTGTGACCCGCCCCTGCCGCCGTGTCGGGGCGGGTCAGTCGTGTGGTGGGGCCTCGGCTGAGCCGCTGCTCGCCGTCGGGTCGCCGTCGGCGGCGCCGGCGGTGGACGGGTCCGCCGCGATCGGGCCGTCGTCGGGCCGGTCAGGTCCGGGCCGGTCAGCTCCGGGCCGGTCAGGTCCGGGCCGGTCAGCGTCGGTCGGGGTGGAATCGGCAGCCTCGGCCTCGGCGGGGTCGGCCTCGACCGGTCGCACGGCGAACCAGCCACGGAAGCGGGTCCGCAGCACCTCCTGCTCGGGCCGGTCGTCCGGGCCGAGGCGCAGCATGGTGCCGGTGAGGCTGACGGTGCCGAGCCCGGGGCGGGCGGTCGACGGCCGGGCGCCCATCACGTCGACGCGGACCGCGAGTCGGTCGCCGGCCCGCACCGGGGCGAGCCAGCGCAGCTCCTCCAGGCCGGGGGACGCGTCCGCGGCGGCCCGGGACAGCAGGTGGTCGACGTACGCGCGCATGAACAGGCTGACCGTGTAGAAGCCGCTGGCGATCAGGCCGCCGTGTCGGCTCGCCGCGGCCAGCTCGGGGTCGACGTGGTACCACTGCGGGTCGAAGCGGCGGGCGAAGGCGACCATCTCGTCGGCGTCCACGGTGACCACGCCGAGGTCGACGGTGAGCCCCGGGACGAGGTCCTCGAAGAACAGCTCGGCCGGTCGCCCCGTGCCGGAGCGGGCGTCGGGTGTCGTCACCGGCGGGGCGCGCGGCGGGTGCTGACGTGCAGCTCCGCGGCGAGTTCCGCGTCCAGGTCGACGGCGGGGCTGACGCTCAGTCGCGTGGGCCGGCCCTGGGTGGGTGCGCCGGATGAGGAGTCGACGCGTTGCCCGGACTCCGCCTCCTCCAGCTCGGACACGGATTCCGCCAACTCGGCGACCGGGTCCATCTCCGCCATGGTGTCCCACTCGTCGCGGGGAATGTCGTGCCAGGTGGAGTCGGGCTTCGCCGTTTCCTCCTCGGCAGGTGCGACGGGCTGGAAGACGAAGGTGCGGTATGACCAGAACCGGAACAGCGTGGCCAGCAGGACGCCGACGGTCTTGGCCAGATTCAGTGCCAGTAGACCGTGTACGCCGAGGCCGTACTTCGCCGCCGCCACGGCACCCAGCTCAATCAGCAGACCGGCGCCGTTGAACAGGAAGAAAAGGAGGTATTCCCGGCGAAGCGCCGACTTCGGGCGATCGCGGTACGTCCAGTGCCGATTCATGAGGTACGACGTGATGGTGGCGACGATGGTCGCGATCACGGTCGCCTTCAACTGACCATTGACGAAAACGGTCAGTGCAAGGGCATTGAACACCGCGTAATTGATGACGGTGTTGATGCCGCCGACGATGCCGAACTTGAGCGCCTCGTGGATGAACTTCTGCCAGCGCTCAGGCAGCAGGCGGACAAGACGCATGCGAAACACCTTAGGGCAGTCGGTGTGGCCGGCGATCACCGGCCGAACGGGATGGGCGGCAGGTCACGCCTCGTGGTCACGGTCGGGGTTCACCTGCGGAAGGGTCGGGGTTCCCGCTTCGACGAAGACGAACCGCCGGTACGACCAGAATCGGAACAGCGTGGCGAACCCGGTGCCGACGATGTAGCTGGCGAGGTTGTCCGCCAGGCGCGTCTGGAACACGGCCGGCCAGATGGCGCCGAGCCCGTAGCGGCTGAGCGCGAGGCAGGCCACCGTGATGCCGAGACCGACCGCGTTGAAGAAGAAGAAGAGCGCGTACTCGCGGGCCGCGTTGTTGCGCTGGCGGTGCCGCCAGGTCCAGAACCGGTTGCCCACGAAGGCGACGGAGGCCGCGATCACGGTGGAGATCGTCTTCGCCGTGAGCTCTTCGACGCCGTGTTTGCTCGTCAGGTAGTTGAAGAGCGCGAAGTCGACGAGGAAGGCGAAACCACCCACGGTGGCGAACTTGCTCATCTCGCGGATGAGGTGACCGAAGCGGTCGAGGAGTTTGCCGACGAGACCCCGTCGGGTCTGCCGGGGACCCGGTTGTTCCCCGGTCATCGTGGCGGCCACGGAGGGAGCCTACCGGCTGCCGGCCAGTCACAGGGGTAGCACCGGGAAGCGGGCGTGGTCTCCCGGAGGGGCCCAGCGCCGCGTGCGTAAACCCTGCACAGAGCGTAGCCAATTGGGAGGACTGAGCCGCCCCGGAACGGGAATCCCTGCACCGGTCGGCGGGGCAGGTCCACGGCCCGACCGCAACAAGCGTCCGCCGGGGTGCACAACAAGATTTGCGTGAAACTGCGCGGGAAAGCGGGTATCAGCTCGTGATGCCGCAGCGAGGCCGTAGCTTGTGCAGTTCTTCACAACCTGTCCCACTGACTCGGAAGGCTGCCCGGTTTACGCTGAGGCCAATCCCAGGTTTCCACGAAGGCGACGCATCGCGCCGCCGAGTCTCGTGCATCCCATAGATCGGTCAGCGTCGACCACAAGGAGATGTGTCATGGTTGCTCCGGCTGTTGTGCGGGGTATTGATCAGGCCCCGACGTCCCATCCGAAACTGCTCGCCTGGGTCCGTGAGGTCGCGGAACTGACCACCCCCGACCGTGTCGTCTGGGTGGACGGGTCCGACGAGGAGTGGCGCCGCCTCACCGATGAGCTGGTCGAGGCCGGCACCCTGATCCGGCTCAACCCGGAGAAGAAGCCCAACTCGTTCTACGCGCGCACCGACCCGACGGACGTCGCCCGGGTCGAGGAGCGCACCTACATCTGTTCCGTCGACGAGGCGGACGCCGGCCCCACCAACAACTGGATGGCGCCGGCCGAGATGAAGCGGACGATGACGGATTTGTACCGGGGCTCCATGCGCGGTCGCACCATGTACGTCATCCCGTTCGTCATGGGCCCGGTCGAGGCCGAGTCCCCGATGTTCGGCGTCGAGATCACCGACAGCCCGTACGTGGTCGCCTCGATGCGCATCATGACGCGGATGGGCACCCGGGTCCTCGAGGCCATGGGCGAGGACGCGGACTTCGTGCACGCGCTGCACTCGATCGGCGCCCCGCTCGCCCCCGGCCAGCAGGACGTCGCCTGGCCGTGCAACGACACCAAGTACATCTCGCACTTCCCGGAGAGCCGGGAGATCTGGTCGTACGGCTCGGGTTACGGCGGCAACTCGCTGCTGGGCAAGAAGTGCTACTCGCTGCGGATCGCCAGCGTGATGGGCCGGGACGAGGGCTGGCTCGCCGAGCACATGCTGATCCTCAAGATCACCTCACCGGAGGGTCGGGTCTACCACATCGCCGGCGCGTTCCCGTCTGCCTGCGGCAAGACCAACCTCGCCATGGTGGAGCCGACGATTCCCGGCTGGAAGGTCGAGACCATCGGCGACGACATCGCCTGGATGCGGTTCGGCCCGGACGGCCGCCTCTACGCGGTCAACCCCGAGTACGGCCTGTTCGGCGTCGCGCCCGGCACCGACTGGAAGACCAACGCCAACGCCATGCGCACCCTGGACCGGGGCAACTCCATCTTCACCAACGTCGGCCTCACCGACGACGGCGACGTCTGGTGGGAGGGCATGGGTGAGCCGCCGGCACACCTGATCGACTGGAAGGGCAACGACTGGACGCCGGAGAGCGACAGCCTGTCCTCCCACGCGAACAGCCGGTTCTGCACCCCGATCACACAGTGCCCGATCCTCGCCGACGAGTACTTCGACCCGAACGGCGTGCCGATCGACGCGATCCTCTTCGGCGGACGCCGCAAGGACACCGTCCCGCTGGTGACCGAGGCCCGCGACTGGGTGCACGGCGTCTACATGGGCGCCACGCTCTCGTCGGAGACCACGGCCGCCGCGTCCGGCGCCGTGGGCGTGGTCCGGCGGGACCCGATGGCGATGCTGCCGTTCATCGGCTACCACGCCGGGGACTACTTCCGGCACTGGATCGAGATGGGCAAGGGCGCCGACGGCGACGAGGCGAAGCTGCCGAAGATCTACTACGTCAACTGGTTCCGCAAGGACCCGGACGGCTCGTTCCTCTGGCCGGGCTTCGGGGAGAACTCCCGGGTGCTCAAGTGGGTCGTCGAGCGGATCGAGGGCACGGCCGGAGCGGTCGAGACGCCGGTCGGCATGGTCCCCGCGCCGGACGCCCTGGACGTCGAGGGCCTGGACATGACCCCGGAGGACGTCCGGATCGCCCTGAAGGTCGACCCGGACGAGTGGCGCAACGAGCTGCCGATGATCACCGAGTGGTTCGAGAAGTTCGGTGACAAGCTGCCCGGCGTGCTCTGGGCGGAGTTGGACGCGCTGCGCGCGCGCCTCGACGCCGCACAGCCGCAGCGCTAGGTGTGAAAGTCGCCCCGCGCGGGCAACATCGGATTTCATGAGGACGGCCGCCGAGACCCAGGTCCGGCGGCCGTCCGCCGTCCGGGTGCTCACCACCCTGCTGGCCACGACGGCGGCGGCCACCGTCGTGGTCGAGCTGCTCAACTGGTGGTACGCCCCGGAGCAGGGTTTCGGGCTGGCCGTACGGACCGGCTGGGCCATGCTGCGCTCGTTCGGCTTCCTGCTGCTGATCGGGCACGTGCGACGGGGCCGTACGGTGGCCCGCCCGTTCGGGCTGATCCTGGCGGTCACCACGATCTTCGCGGTCGGCCGGCTCATCGTGCCCCGGCAGGGGGTGCCACCGCTGCCCGGCCTGCTCGGCTTCGCGATCCTCACGGCGCTCTGTGTCGCGGTGGTCTGGTTGCTCTACCGCTCGTCGGCGTTGGCCGGGCACCTGGTCCGGCACCGTCCGCGCCTCGTCATCGACCGGGACGGCATCTCCTGGCGGGAAACCCCTCCACGCCGACCGCAGGCCAGCGCCTGGTTGTTGACCAGCCGGGTGGCGGCCTTCACCTACAGCCCGCTGATGCTGGTGCCGGCCCTGGTGGCCGGGGGTTCCATCCTGGATGGTCGCCTGACCGCGGTACCGGCCGTGCTGTTCTGGTTCGGCGCGGGCATCACGGCCAGCTACGCGGTGCTGTTCTGCACCGCGTTCCTGATGCGGGGCAAGGACTGGGCGCGGGGCCTGCTGGTCGTCGTCACGGTTGCCGTACTCGCCGTGGACCTGCCGCTGTGCTGGTGGTTGCTGGGCGTGGACGGCCTGGTCCGCGACGGCGCCCCACTACTAGCCGCCGCCGGGCTGACCCTCTACGGCCTGCGCCGCGCCGCCCGCGCCGAAGACCACGTCCCGGCCTGACCGCGCCCCGCGCCACCCCCAGCCGCGTCGATCATGGAGTTGTGGTGCCCGGTGCACTCCGGTTTGCCGCTTCTGTGACCCACCACAACTCCATGATCGACGGGGTGGGGCCGGGCGGCGCGCTGCGCGGAGCGGTCTGCGCGGGCGGGCAGGGGGCAGGATGACGGGTGGCGTCGGTCACCACGGTCGGCGTCGGCGGCGCAGGTGGATCGTCGAGGCGGTGCGGGAGCGGTCGCGCCGGCCGGAGGGAGGCGCGCGGTGGGCGACGACGAGTTCGACGTGGTGGTGGTGGGGGCGGGGCCGGCCGGTGCGGCTGCCGCGCTGACGGCGCGCCGGGCGGGTGCCAGCGTCCTGCTGCTGGACCGGGCCGACTTTCCCCGGGACAAGGCGTGCGGTGACGGGATCGCCGCGCACTCGGTGGACGTGCTCGCCGAGCTGGGGGTGACCGAGGCGGTGGCGGGCTACGCGCCGCTGCCGGCGTTACGCATGATCTCGCCGGGCGGCGGCGCGGTGGCTCGGGCGCTGCCCCGACCCGCGTACACCGTGCCCCGGGAGGTCTTCGACGCGCGGCTGGTGGCGGCCGCCGTGGCCGTCGGCGCGCAGCTGCGCCGGCACACCGTGCGCCAGGTCGAGCCGCGCGCCGACCGGGTGGTGCTCGACGGGCAGGTGTCCGGCCGGGTGGTGATCGGCGCGGACGGCGCGGGCTCGGTGGTGCGTCGGGCGCTCGGCTACCCGCAGAACCCCGACCGGCACCTCGCGCTGGCCATCCGGGGGTACGCGCCGGCCCTGCCCGGCCCGTCCGAGCAGCTCATCGTCACCTCGAAGGCGCGCTGGCCGGCGTACGCCTGGTCGTTCCCGATCGGCGACGGACGGGCGAACGTCGGGTACGGGGAGGTCCTGCGCGGTGAGCCGTTGAGCCGCGCGTACCTGCTGGACCGGCTGGCCGCGCTGCTGCCCGGCACCGACCTGGCGACCGTGACCGCGTTGCGCGCCCATCACCTGCCGCTCTCCACCCACCGGCCGACGCCGGGGCGGGAGCGCACCCTGTTGGCCGGGGACGCGCTGTCACTGATCAATCCGTTCACCGGGGAGGGGATCTTCTACGCGCTGCTCTCCGGTGCGCTCGCCGGGTCGGCGGCGGCCCGGTCGCCCGGGGACGCGGCTGGCCGGTATGCCCACGGGCTGCGTCGTCGCCTCGGCACGCACCTGCGGCACAGTTCGGTCGCGGCCTGGCTGGCCCGGCGACGCCGGGTGGTGGACGCGGCGGTCCGAGCCGCCCGTCGGGACGACCGGGTGTTCTACGACGTGGTCGAGCTGGGACTGGGTGACGGACGCCTCACCGCTCGTACGCTCGCGATGATCGGCATCGGTCTGGGCGGCGGGGATGGGGCTCCGAGGCAGTGAACTGGCTCAAGGGTCGCTACGCTGCTAGGTGATGACGCTGCGGGACCTTATCTACTCCGTGTACGAGCGCCGGCTCACGGCGAAGCTCGCGGGTAAGCCGGTGCCCCGGCACGTCGGGGTGATGTGCGACGGCAACCGCCGATGGGCGAGGGAGATGGGCTTCGTCGACCCGAACGACGGTCACCGGGTCGGCGCGGCGAAGATCAAGCATGTCCTCGGCTGGTGTGACCAGGCCGGCGTCGGGCACGTGACCCTCTACCTGCTGGCCACCGACAACCTGCAACGCCCGGCCAGTGAGCTGGACCCGCTCCTCAAGATCATTGAGGACCTGGTGGTGGAGTTGGCCGAGGAGGGCAACCCCTGGCGGCTGCGCATCGTCGGGGCGCTCGACCTGCTGCCGGCGCAGACCGCGGCGGCGCTCAAGGGCGCCGAGGAGCGCACCCGCGAGCGCACCGGCGGCGCGGAGGTCAACATCGCGGTGGGCTACGGCGGTCGCCGGGAGATCACCGACGCGGTCCGTTCGCTGCTGCTGGAGCACGCCGCCACCGGCGGCACGATCGAGGAGTTGGCCGAGGTGCTGGACGTCGAGCACATCGCCGAGCACCTCTACACCCGGGGCCAACCCGACCCGGACCTGGTCATCCGCACCAGTGGCGAACAGCGGCTGTCCGGTTTCATGCTCTGGCAGTCCGCGCACTCGGAGTTCTACTTCTGCGAGCTCAACTGGCCGGACTTCCGCCACATCGACTTCCTGCGGGCCCTGCGCTCGTACGCCACCAGACAACGCCGCTACGGCGCCTGACCAGGCGGCGACGCCCTCGGCCGCCGCCCGGTCAGGCCCGGTTGGGCCAGGTCAGTTCAGGGCAGGTGGGTCAGCGCCCGGGTGAGGAAGTCGCCCAGGGCGGCCGGCGACTCGATCGTCAGGTCGGCGGCGTTGGCCACCTCGTGTCCGGTCTCCGCGTTCGCCACGGCCACGCAGACGCCGAGGAAGTCCGGGTCGGTCGCGGCGCGGGCGCGCAGCGCGGCGAAGGCCTTGATGTCGGAGACGTCGTCGCCGAAGTACCACGCGCCGGTGGCACCCTTGATCGCCTCGCCGATCACCATGCCCTTGTCCCGGTCGACTGGCGGCTTGAGCTCCAGCACCATCCGCCCGGCCTGCGAACGCAACCCCAGACGGTCGGCCTGCGCCTGCCCCCACTGCTGCACGGTCGGGCCGAGTTGCGGGGCGGTACGCCAGTGCAGCGCGACCGAGAGCCGCTTGTACTCCACCAGGGTGCCGGGCGGCAGCTCCGCCCGGGCCAGGTCGGCCAGCTCCGCCATGGTCGGCACCCAGGGCAGCGCGGCCGGTTCGGTGACGGTCTCCCCGCCGGAGTGGCTGTGCTCCAGGCCGTAAAGGCCGTAGAGGTCCACGCCGACGAGCCCGCCGAGTTGGTCCCGAAGGAACTCGACGGGTCGGGCGGACACGATCGCCACCCGCTGCACGACCGGGGCGAGCGCCTCGATCGCGGCCAACGCCTTGGGAGCCGGGCGTACCGCGGTCGGATCGTCGTCGACGGGCGCGAGCGTGCCGTCGAAGTCGAAGAAGAGCACGGTCCCGGCCGCCCGGCTGGCGGTTATCCGCCAGGCCTGGTCGGCGTTCAACGGGGTTTTCGGCTGCTGATTGCCCAGATTCAACGGCGGCACGCGCGTCAGCGTACCCCGGCGATCCAGGCTCATTCCTGGCCGAGCGGACCCGTTGAGCGGTGGGCGATCAGCGTTCGGCGGCTCCTCGTCCGCGCCGGCCGAACGGCACCACCGCCGCCTCCTGGCCGTGGCTCAACAGGTAGCCCTCCACGAACCCGGTGTTGCGATCGCCGGTGTGGTTCTCGATCTCGTTGAGCCGTGCCACCAGGAACTCGGTGAGCGCGCTGATGCGGTTGTTCAGACGCTCGTGCAGCTCGGCGACGACGGCCAGGACGACCGCGGTGCCGGCGGTGATGAGCGCAAAGAGGTTGACGAGCAGCGGAAGCTGCCCGCCGTCGACCGCGAGGGTCACTGTGTTGCCGGTCGCCCACAGTGTCATCGACACGGTTGCGACCACGACTGCCAACCACTTCAGGGTCATGGACAGACCCCTCCTTCTGTCCCGCAGGGCTAGGTTCGGCCTTGTCCCGTCCCCCCGCCGATGACGAGCCCAAGCAGTACGAATAGGGACGCTAGCGTGCCCGTTCCAGCCCCGGAGGCAAACGAATGAACCTGACCAGGCGTTCTTTCGCTATCTGAGGAACTAGCCTGCCTGATTGCCCCTTTTTCGGACATCGACCGGCAACGTTGGGCGGTATGCGAGGTATCTGATGGTTTCCCGGATGTGGAACTTCTCCGCGTCCGACACCTGCGGATCGACCAGACGGCGCAGCAGGGCCTCCACGTCGGGGTCCATCGGAGGGGCCGCCTGGCCGGGGCGGGGGCCGGCCGCGGTGCGGTCCCAGCCGAGCGCCGCGAAGGCGGCGGCCGGGTTGAGCCCCAGCCCCTCGCAGAAGGCGACCACCCGCTCGGCCTCCGGGTCGCTGGCCCAGTCGCCCCGGACCCAACGGTTGATGGTCTGCCGGGAGACGCCGGTGCGCCGGGACACCTCGGTGCCGCTCCAGGCTCGGGTCGCCCGTGCCTCGTCCAGGGCCCGCCGGACGAAGGTGGCGAAGGCGATCTTCCGCGCATTGGCCGTCTCGGTCACTCCGTGACGGTACGGCCAGCCGGTGGTGGCCGCGTGCCCCGGCTCGCCACTGTCACGCGGACGTGACAAAGGGTTCGGATTTCCGGTAAACGAGTCAGTGCCACTGTTGAGGGGTGTCACGCGGGCAGAATAGATGAACGTAGTGGCAAACGTAACCGGACGAAAAGCTGATACTGTCACGCCCATGGGACAATCTACGGTGTGTCACGTGCATGAGACGATTGGTGCTCACATGCGTCACGCCCCCGGTGCCAGGGGGTCGTGGTGACCGAGCTCGCCACCCGCGCCCAGGCCTTCGGGCTGATCGCCGAGGGGGTCGCCGCGGGGTTGACCGCCCCCTGGCGCCTCTACCTCGCCCGAGGCTGCCGCTACCTGTCGCTGAGCGTCGGCGATCGGGCCGAGTGGAACGCCTGGCGTACCCATCTCGGTTGCCCGGAGCTGAGCGTCCGGGTCTACGACGCCGGCGGCGAGATCCGCCGGTCCTCGGTGGCCGAAGTCGTGCTGGACGGCTGCCGGATCAGCGTCGAGCTGGTCGAGGAGGTCAGCACCGACGACCTGGACCGGCTGCTCGTCGCCGACCCCACCACGATCGAGCCGGAGGAGCGATGACCTGGCGTCCCGGCTGGGCCGGAGCTGCCCGATGAGCCCGTTCCTCGCGGTGTTCCTCGTCCTGGTGCTCGGTGCCACCAGCTACGCGGCCGGGCGGTTGCACGGGCAGCTCAGCTACCGCATCGGCTACCGCTTCGGTTACCGGCAGGGCTACTTCGACGGTGACCGGGGCGCCTGGAACCGGCGTCGTCGGGACGCCCAGGCAGCGATCGCCTCGGCCCTGTCGGTCTCGCCCGCGGGGGTGGTCCGCTCCGCCGGTGCGGTCGCTCCCCGCCCCGGCACCACGTACACCGGCTCGTCGTTCAGCGCGCCGGCCGCCCCGATCAGCGGGCGGCACCCGACCGGCACGCTCGTCCGACGTACCGGTTGAGGTCGGTCGGCGGGGTAACGCCCGCCGACCGGCGCCACGAACGCGGTGCGTCGTCCGCGGCGGACACGCACCGTCGGGGTCACGTCAGACCGGTGACGGTGGCCCCACCGGCCGGGATGCGCGCAGGGGGCATGCATCCCGGCCGGTTCCGCCGCGTTCGCCACCGGCCCGACGCCTGGTCAGGGCGTCGGTGAGGCGCTGTTCACGGGCGCGTCTTGGGAGATCCACGTTCGGCCTCTAGCCGGGAAGGTCCGGCGGGGCTAGCGTCTAGGCATGGCACGGGGTTCTCCCGAGCCAGCCGGTCCGCCCGGATCTGCGACCTCGCGCATGGGGTTCCGCATCCGACCCCGTGTCCCCGGGCACCGGAGGAGGCGGAACACGGGTGGCGGGTGCCCATCCGTCGGAGCAGGCCTGTGACGACTCGCCGTACCACCGCCGGTGCCGACCAGACCCCGGCCGCGACTGCCACGACCCGCCGCGCCACCAGGAGCCGCCGTTCGGCGGCCGCCGCGCCGGCCGACCCCAAGGAGCCACGACCAGCCGGCCAGGCCTTTGTCCTGGACACGTCGGTGCTGCTCTCCGATCCGGCGGCGTTCCACCGGTTCGCGGAGCACGAGGTGGTGCTGCCTCTGGTGGTCATCACCGAGCTGGAAGGCAAGCGGCACCATCCGGAGCTGGGCTGGTTCGCCCGGCAGTCGCTGCGGATGCTCGACGACCTGCGGGTCCGGCACGGCCGACTCGACCGCCCGGTGCCTGCCAACGACGTCGGCGGCACCCTGCGGGTGGAGCTCAACCACACCGACGACGGCGTCCTGCCGCCCGGGTTCCGCACCGAGAGCAACGACGCCCGGATCCTCTCCGTCGCGCTCAACCTCGCCGCCGAGGGGCGGGAGGTGACCCTGGTCAGCAAGGACATGCCGCTGCGGGTCAAGGCGGCCTCGGTGGGTCTGCGCGCCGACGAGTACCGGCACGGCCAGGCCAGCGACCCGACCTGGACCGGCATGTCGGAGATGGAGTTGAGCGAGGAGCAGATCGGCCAGCTGTACGCGGGCGAGACGCTCGACCTCGACGAGGCGGCCGGGCTGCCCTGCCACACCGGTCTGGTGCTGCACTCGGGGCGTGGCTCCGCGCTCGGTCGGGTGTTGCCGGACAAGTCGGTGCGTCTGGTCCGGGGCGACCGGGAGGCGTTCGGGCTGCACGGCCGCTCCGCCGAGCAGCGGATCGCTCTCGACCTGTTGCTGGACGAGTCGATCGGGATCGTCTCGCTGGGCGGCCGGGCCGGCACCGGAAAGTCCGCGCTGGCGCTCTGCGCCGGGCTGGAGGCGGTGATGGAGCGCCGTCGGCACAAGAAGGTGATCGTGTTCCGCCCGCTGTACGCCGTCGGTGGCCAGGAGTTGGGCTACCTGCCGGGCTCGGAGTCGGAGAAGATGTCGCCGTGGGCCCAGGCGGTCTTCGACACGCTCGGCGCGGTGGTGCACGAGAACGTGCTGGAGGAGGTCACCTCGCGGGGCATCCTGGAGGTGCTGCCGCTGACCCACATCCGGGGGCGCAGCCTGCACGACGCCTATGTGATCGTGGACGAGGCCCAGTCGTTGGAGCGCGGGGTGCTGTTGACCGTGCTGTCCCGGATCGGGCAGGGTTCCCGGGTGGTGCTCACCCACGACGTGGCTCAGCGGGACAATCTGCGGGTCGGCCGGCACGACGGGGTGACGGCAGTCATCGAAGCGCTCAAGGGTCATCCGCTGTTCGCGCACGTCACCCTCAGCCGTTCGGAGCGGTCGCCGATCGCCGCGATGGTCACGGACCTCCTGGAGGACATCCCGATCTGACGGTGCTTATGTGGGCTTTTGTCCGCATTTTTCGTGTGGCACAGATCACAAAGGGGCTGGTTGGTTTCCCATCAGCCTCACTGTGCGCAATCGTGTCCCACGAGCGTCCACGCGCCACGGGAATCGTCGGTGATCGTTCGTCCCGAGACGGACGGCATCGGCGACGGTAGGTGCGTCGGTGCGGCCGGCAACCGGTCGGGGCGCTCGTGGCACGGCTGACGGCCCACCTGTGGCCTGCGCCGCGCCGCGTCCTTGCTCCCGACGAAGGGACCACTTCGTGAGTCGGCTGTGGAGCCGGTTGGGCGCCCGTACGGCTGCCGTCGCGCTGCTCTCCGTGGGCGTTGCCGGTGGCTTCTACCTGGGCGAAGACCGGGAAACCCAGCAACAGGGCCTGACCGAGCAGGTCAGCCGCGAGGTCGACCAAGCCGACTTCGCGTACCAGCGCGAGCGGCAGGCCGCCCACCAGGTGCAGTTCTCCAAGCAGCGGGCCGCCGAGTACCAGGCCAAGCTGCGGGCGGCGCAGGCCGCCAAGGAGGCCGCCGAGCGGGCCCGCCGGGCCGAAGCCGCCGCGGCGTCCCGCAAGCGGGAGCGCGAGGCCGCCGCCAACGCTGTCGCCAAGCCGTACGACGGGCCGATCCCGGCGTCCTGCGCGGAGTACAGCGGGAACCGCAAGACCGGCTGCGCGCTGATGATCAGCGCGGGGTTCGGCATCGCCGAGTTCCCCTGCCTGGAGAAGCTCTGGACCAAGGAGAGCGGCTGGAACCACAAGGCCAGCAACTCCTCGTCCGGTGCCTACGGCATTCCGCAGTCGCTGCCGGGCAGCAAGATGGGTTCCGTCGCGTCCGACTGGCGGACCAACCCGGCCACGCAGATCAAGTGGGGGCTGGGCTACATCAAGGGCAGGTACAAGACGCCCTGCGGCGCCTGGTCGTACTTCCAGAACAACGGGCACTACTGACGCTGTCGACGCGGGGTGGGTGGGCGACCACCCGCCCCGCTGTCGCGCGTACACCGGTCTGCCCGGCCGGGACGTGAGTGGCGGTCGGCCGCTTTTGCTGATAGCAGTTGTGGAGTGACCCTGCACCCGTCAAGCGGCGACCCGTACCGGTTCGGCACCGAGGCGTTCTACGCCGCGCTCGGCCGGGCCTTCGTCGCCATGTGTGCGGTGGTCCCGTTCCTCTTTCTCATCGAGGCCGTCGACCAGGGGCTCGCGTTCGGCCTGGACGCCACCGCCGGCATCATCCCGCAACGCATCGACGGGCTGGACGGTGTCTTCTTCTCCCCGTTCCTGCACCACGGCTTCGACCACCTCTACAGCAACAGCATCCCGCTGATCCTGCTGGGCACGTTCGTCCTCGCCGCCGGCACCCGCCGATTCCTCTGGTCGACCCTGGTCATCATCCTGGTCAGCGGGCTCGGCGTGTGGTTCACCGGTTCACCCAACTCGGTGGTGGTCGGTGCCAGCGGCGTCATCTTCGGCTACCTGGGCATCCTGCTCACCCGGGGCATCATCGAGCGCAGTTGGTGGAACTTCGCGGTCTTCCTCCTGGTGGGTCTCCTCTACGGCTGGCAACTGGTCGGCATCCTCCCCACCGACGAGCGGATCTCCTGGCAGGGGCACCTGTTCGGCCTGCTCGGCGGGGTGGTGGCGGCGATCCTGTTCCGTCGCCGGCGACCGTCCGTGGACGGCCCGGACTACTCGGGTTCCCCGCTCAGCCTGCCCTGAGGTGATTCTCCGGCGCGCCTTCGGGACGTGCTTGCCCGACTGTCGCCGCCCGCCTACGGTCGAGATCAGCACGCGTTGATCCGTGAGCGGAAAGCGACGGTACGCCATGCGCGAAGTCGATGTCGCCGTGATCGGGGCCGGTCCGGCCGGCCTCTTCGCCGCGTACTACGCCGGGTTCCGAGGGCTGTCGGTGGCGGTGATCGACGCGTTGCCCGAGCCGGGCGGCCAGGTCACCGCCATGTACCCGGAGAAGCTGATCCTCGATGTCGCCGGCTTTCCCGCGGTCAAGGGTCGTGACCTGGTGGCCAACCTGGTGGCCCAGGCCGCCCCGTTCAACCCGCTGTACCTGCTCGGGACCCGGGCCGAGAAGCTCTCGTACGCCGACGGCAGCCCGATGCTCGGCCTCGCCGGTGGAGAGCAGCTCGCGTGCGGCGCGGTCGTGGTCACCGGCGGGCTCGGCAGCTTCAGCCCCCGGCCGTTGCCGTGCGCCGACGGCGCCCCCGGCTCGGGGATCGTCTACTTCGTGACCGAGCCGACCGAGTTGGCCGACCGGGACGTGCTGATCGTCGGTGGCGGCGACTCCGCCTTCGACTGGGCGCTGGCCCTGCAACCGTTGGCCCGGTCGGTGACCCTCGTGCACCGACGGGAGAAGTTCCGGGCGCACGCCTCGACGGTCGCCCGGGTGCTCTCCCTGCCGGTGCGGGTCGTGGTCAACGCCGAGGTCACCAGGCTGCTCGGTGACGGCACGGTGACCGGCGCCGAGGTGACCGTGCGCGGCGGCGCGACCGAGACGTTGCCGGTGGACATCGTGGTGGCCGCCCTCGGCTTCACCGCCGACCTGGGCCCGCTCGCCGAGTGGGGGCTACGGCTGGACCGCCGCCACATCCTGGTGGACAGCGCGATGGCCACCAACCTGCCGAGGGTCTTCGCGGCGGGCGACATCACCGAGTACCCGGGCAAGGTCCGGCTCATCGCCACCGGCTTCGGTGAGGCGGCGACGGCGGTCAACAACGCGGCCGTCGCCATCGACCCGAGCGCACACCTCTTCCCCGGGCACTCCTCCGACGCCGGCTGACCGTCGGTATCGGACTCAGACCGATCTGAGTCCGGACCGAGACGGGTCGACCGGTCAGCGGCGGGCAGGTGGCGCCAGGGCGGCGATCAGCACGGCAACCATGGTCAGCGCCGCCCCGAGCAGGGTGTTCACCCCGGGGTGCGAGGCCGCCGTGGGGAGGATCAGGTCCAGCAGGACGGCGCCCACGATCTGCCCGGCGATGGTGGCCAGGCCGAGCAGCAGCACACCGGTGAAGCGCACGATCGCGGCGGCGATCGCGATGAACACGATGCCGATCGGGCCGCCCAGGTAGAGCCACGGCTCGGTCGGCAGGTGACCGCCGGGCCAGCCGCGTACGGCGATGTCGATCGCGAACGCGACCAGCAGGGTGACCGTGCCGACGGCGAAGTTGACCAACGTGGCGGTCAACGCGCTGTCGGCCGCCGCCCGGACCCGGCCGTTGACGGCCTGCTGCCAGGCGATGCCCACACCGGCGAGAAGCGGCAGCAGGGCCAGCGCCAGCGCGCCCAGGTCGCCCAGTCGGTCGCCGACCGCCAGGCCGACCGCCAGCACGGTGAGCACCGCGCCGGCCAGCCGCTGCCGGGTGACCGGCTGCCGGCCGGTCGGCCCGATCCCGGCCCGGTCCACGGCGAGGCTGCTGCCCGTCTGGCCGGCGACCACCGCCACGGTGAAGACCGCCACGCCCAACGTGCCGATGGTGAGCCCCTGGGTGGCCACCAGGAACGCCCCGCACATCCCACCGAGACACTGCCACGGCCGCAGCGTGCCCGTGCGCAGGGCCCGCCGCGTCGCGGCCAGCCCCCGTCGACCACCGGGGGTCGCGGGCACCAGCACCAGCAGCACCAGCAAGCCGACGCCGAACGAGACCACCGCGGCGGCGAAGCCGTCGTCGAGGCGTACCCCCAGCTCGCCGTTGATGCGCGACTGCACCGCCACCGCGACGCCGGAGACCGACGCCAGCGCGACACCGGTGATCCGGCGGGCGGCAGACAGGGTCTGCGGGGTCGCCGTGTCGGCGGTTGTCACTCCTGCTCGGCCAGCGGACGACCGTCGAAGTCGACCGCGGAGTAGAGCGCCAGCTTCTCCAGCCGGTGGTACGAGTCGATCACCCGGATGGTGCCGCTCTTCGAGCGCATCACGATGGACTGGGTGTACGCGCCGCCCGCCCGGTAGCGCACCCCGCGCAGCAGGTCGCCCGAGGTGACCCCGGTCGCCACGAAGAAGCAGTTGTCGCCGGTGACGAGATCATCGGTGCCCAGCACCCGGTCCAGGTCGTGCCCGGCGTCGATTGCCTTCTCCCGCTCCTGCTCGTCGCGCGGCCAGAGCTTGGCCTGCATCGCACCACCCATGCACTTCAGCGCGCACGCGGAGATGATGCCCTCCGGGGTGCCGCCGATGCCCATCAGCACGTCGACGTCCGACTCGCCCCGGGCCGCCGCGATGGAGCCCGCGATGTCGCCGTCGGAGATGAACCGGATACCCGCCCCGGTCCGGCGGATCTGCGTGACCAGGTCGTCGTGGCGGCTCCGGTCCAGCACACAGACGGTCACCTCGGACACGTCGGTGCCCTTGACCTTGGCGATCCGGCGCAGGTTCTCCGCCACACCGGCGTTGATGTCGATCACGTCGGCGTACGCCGGCCCGACGGCGAGCTTCTCCATGTAGAACACGGCGCTGGGGTCGAACATCGCACCCCGCTCGGAGACGGCGAGCACCGCCACGGCGTTCGGCATGCCCTTGCTCATCAGGGTGGTGCCGTCCACCGGGTCGACGGCGACGTCCACCTCCGGGCCGGTGCCGTCACCGACGTGTTCGCCGTTGAAGAGCATCGGGGCGTTGTCCTTCTCGCCCTCGCCGATCACCACCACACCGCGCATCTGGATCGAGTTGATCAGCTTGCGCATCGCGTCGACCGCGGCCCCGTCGCCGCCCTCCTTGTCGCCCCGACCGACCCACCGGCCGGCGGCCATCGCCGCGGCCTCGGTGACCCGGACCAGGTCGAGGGCAAGGTTTCGGTCGAGATCCTGTGGGATCCGCGTCCTGGTGTTCGTCATGACGGCTACTCCTCCTCGCGACGGTGCGGGGACGACCGGCGGCGGAGAGGCCCCCACTGCCGGCTTTGTCGCTGATCCTCACACGATGGCCGACCGGGCGTCGGCGCGGGGCGGTGATGGCCCGGATACCGCCGGTCGGGCGGCTGCGAAGATAACGGGGTGGAACCCGCACAGCCAGCCGACCGCGTACCCGCCGACCGCACGCCGCCCGACGGTCAGCCGCCGGCCGACGTCCCCGCCGGCCGCGGCGGTGAGCCCGCCGCGACCGATCCGACCCCACCGCCGCCGGCGGCGTCCGGCAAGTCCGAGCGGTCGCCGAAGGACATGGCGATCTCGCTGCTGGTGTTGCTCGTCCCGATCGCGCTGCTGCTGGCGTTCTACCGGGGATTCCTCGGTGGCGACCAGGCCACCACCGTCGATCCGGCGCCCGCCATCGAGCAGGCCCGTTCGGCGAACGTCTTTCCGGTGAGCCAGCCGCAGGGGCTCGGCTCCGACTGGACGACGGTCAGCGCCCGCTACCAGACCGTCGAGGGCGGTGCGAACCTGCGACTCGGCTACCTCACGCCGGAGGGGCGGGGCGTCCAACTGCTGCAGAGCAACGTCCCGGCGGACCGTCTGCTCCCCGCCGAGCTGACCAGTCAGGGCCAGCCGCAGGGCCCCACCGAGCTGGCCGGGCGTACCTGGCAGCTCTACACGGCCCGGGGAAACCAGCAGGCGCTGGTCCTGCTGGAACCGACCCGCACGGTGATCGTCGTCGGCGACGCCCGGGACAACGAACTGCGCGAACTGGCCGGCTCGCTGCGCTGACCAGACCCGGTGGTCGGTGTCCCCGTCGGCACCAAATCTGGGCAACCAGGCCGAAGGGTGATTGTCCGACGGGTCGACAGGGAACAAGGAGGGAGTGATCCGGGCGCGCTGCTCGGCCCGGATCGCGCGACGCAGCCGACGGTGCTGCTGCGTCGCCCGGTTTCCGGCGCCGCCCAGGTCGTCGGGTGACCCCCTTGGGAGACACGTATGACTGTTCGACGACTCGGCGCCGGCCTGGTAGCCGCCGCTCTGATCACGCCCGCACTGGCCGCCTGCGCCAGCGGAACCGGCACCGCCGGATCGACGCCGTCCCCGACGGTGACTGCGTCCGGCACGGCGAGCCCGTCCGGTGCCCCGGTGGCGGGTGACGCCAAGCAGGCCCTGCTCGACTCCACCAAGGAGATCAGCAACGGGAACTTCCGGTTCACCCTGGCCGGCGCCGGCTCGACGGCGGAGGGGCTGGTGCACCAGCCGAGCCAGAGCGCGGCGATGAAGATCTCGATCGGTGGCCCCTCGTCCGACCTGGCGATGAAGCTCGACGTGATCCACTTCAAGCCGGACAGCTGGGTCAAGCTGGAGCTGTCCGGCCCCACCGCCGACAGCCTGCCCGCCATCAAGCAGCTCAACCTCGGCAAGTACCAGCACCTGGACCAGAACCGGATCAAGGGCAACCGCAACCTCGGCTTCGACTTCGAAAAGGTCGACCCGGCCGGCAGCGCGGTGCTCACCCAGGGCATCACCGAGGTCCGCAGCACCGGCACCGGCGCGTACGCCGGCACCATCGACGTCACCAAGGCCGCCGAGGCGGGCTCGTTGAACGCCGCCACGATCGCCGCGCTGGGCACCCAGGCGAAGACCGTCCCGTTCACCGCGAAGGTGGACCCGCAGGGCCGGCTCAGCGAGCTGGTGCTGCAGTTGCCGGCCGCCGGGCAGACCGCCGCCCAGGAGATCAAGATGACGTACTCCGACTACGGTGCCGCCACCGCCGCGCAGAAGCCGCCGGCGGCCCAGGTCGTCGAGGCGCCGGCCGAGCTGTACAGCCTGTTCAACTGACGTACCCGGGTGGGGCGGCTCCGGCCGCCCCACCCGGCGGTTCCAGTCGTCGCGGCTACGGTTCCAGTCGTCGCGGCTACGGTTCCAGTCGTCGCGGCTGCGGTTCGAGTCGTCGCGGCTGCGGTCAGGAAGCCGGGTCCTGCCGGGCGGCGTCGATCCGCGCCCGCGCACCGTCCAGCCAGCGTTGACAGATCACCGCCAGCGCCTCGCCGCGCTCCCAGAGGGCCAGCGACTCCTCCAGGGACGTGCCGCCGGCCTCCAGCCGCTCCACCACCGAGGCCAGCTCGGCGCGGGCCTGCTCGTAACTGAGCCGCTCGTCCGGCCCGGCCTTCGTGTCGTCAGTCATCGCGTTCATCTCAGCACACCGCTCCCCGCCGCGCCGCGTCGCCACTCAGCCATCGACCGTGGCGGCCAGCTCGCCGTCGGCCAGTCGTACCCGCAGCGGGTCGCCCTTGCCGACCTGCGCCGCCGCGCGGACCACGTGGCCGTCCGCGCGCTGCACGATCGCGTACCCCCGGTCGAGGGTGGCGGCGGGGGAGAGGGCGCGCAGCCGCGCGAGCGTGTGCCGCAGGTCATCCTCGGCGGCGGCGAGCCGATGCTCCAGGCAGCGGCCGGCCCGCTGACGCAGCGCGGTCAGCTCGGTCGCCCGGTGCTCCACCATCACCTGGGGCCGGGCCAGAACCGGCCGGGAACGCAACCCGTCGAGCCGGTGCGATTCCCGGTCGACGAGGTTGCGCACCGCCCGTTCGAGGCGGTGTCGTGCCTGACCGATGAGGCGTACCTCCTCGGTGAGGTCGGGGACGACCCGTTTGGCCGCGTCGGTCGGGGTGGAGGCCCGGACGTCGGCCACGTAGTCGATCAGTGGCGCGTCCGTCTCGTGGCCGATCGCGCTGACCACCGGCGTACGGCAGCCGAACACCGCGCGGCAGAGCGCCTCGTCGGAGAAGGGCAGCAGGTCCTCGATGCCGCCGCCACCCCGGGCAATGATGATCACGTCGATGCTGGGGTCGGCGTCCAGCACCTTGAGCGCGTCGACGATCTGCGGCACCGCGGACGGGCCCTGCACGGCCACGTTGACCGTCCGGAACTCCACCGCCGGCCAGCGCCGTCGGGCATTGGTCAGCACGTCCCGCTCCGCGGCCGACGCGCGGCCGGTGATGAGCCCGATCCGGCCGGGCAGGAACGGCAGTCGACGCTTGCGGGCGCGGTCGAAGAGCCCTTCGGCGGCGAGCAGCTTCTTGAGCTTCTCCAGCCGGGCCAGCAGCTCCCCGAGCCCCACCTGGCGAATCTCGTCGGCCCGCAGGCTCAGCGTGCCCCGGGCGGCGTAGAACTCCGGCTTGGCGTGCAGCACCACGCGGGCGCCCTCGCGCAGCTCCGGCGCACCGGCGTCCAGGACGTCCCGGTTGGTGGTGACGGTCAGGCTCAGGTCGGCCGACGGGTCACGCAGAGTGAGGAAGACCGTACTGGCCCCGGGACGTCGGCTGATCTGGGCCACCTGCCCGTCCACCCACACCCAGCCCAGCTTGGCGATCCAGGCCCCCACCTTCTGGCTGACCACCCGTACCGGCCAAGGCTCCTCAGCGCTGCTGGCCCCGCCGCCCCCGCCGCTGCTTCCGCCGCTTCCCACCCGCCCACCCTCGCTCACCCGCCCACCCTACGGACCCTCCCGGTGATCAAGAGGTTTGCGTCAGCGCTCGGCGCGTTTCTGACGCAAACCTCTTGATCACCGGGGGCCTTCGGGGTGGGGGCGCGGGGCGGTGGCGGGTGGTGGGGTGGCACGTACGATGGGGTGGTGACTGAGGCTCAGGCGACTCACCGGACCGGCAAGCGCGTGCTCCTGGCCAAGCCCCGCGGCTACTGCGCGGGTGTCGACCGCGCGGTGCAGACCGTGGAGGAGGCGCTGAAGCTCTACGGCGCCCCGATCTACGTGCGTAAGCAGATCGTGCACAACAAGCACGTGGTGCAGACCCTCGAGGCCCAGGGCGCGATCTTCGTGGAGGAGAACGAGGAGGTGCCGGAGGGCGCCACCGTCATCTTCTCCGCGCACGGCGTGGCACCGGAGGTCTACGAGCAGGCCAAGGCGCGTTCGCTGAAGGCGATCGACGCGACCTGTCCGCTGGTCACCAAGGTGCACCACGAGGCGCGGCGCTTCGCGGCCGAGGACTACGACATCCTGCTCATCGGTCACGAGGGGCACGAAGAGGTCATCGGCACCGCCGGTGAGGCCCCCGCGCACATCCAACTGGTGGACGGCCCGGACGGCGCCGACAAGATCACCGTACGTGATCCGGAGAAGGTGGTCTGGCTCTCCCAGACCACGCTCTCGGTCGACGAGACGCTGGAGACGGTGGCCCGGCTCAAGCAGCGGCTGCCGCTGTTGCAGTCCCCGCCCAGTGACGACATCTGCTACGCCACCTCCAACCGGCAGCACGTGGTCAAGGAGATCGCCGCCGACTGTGACGTGGTGATCGTGGTCGGCTCGACGAACTCCTCCAACTCGGTCCGCCTGGTCGAGGTCGCCCTGGACGCCGGCGCCCGTGCCGGTCACCTCGTCGACTTCGCGCACGAGATCGACGACGCCTGGCTGGAGGGGGCCACCACGGTCGGCCTGACCTCGGGCGCGAGCGTCCCGGACGACCTGGTCCAGGAGGTGCTGGTCCACCTCGCCGCGCGCGGCTTCGCCGACGTCGAGGAGATCACCACCGCCAACGAGCGGCTCACGTTCTCGCTTCCGCAGGAGCTGAAGCGGGACATGAAGGCCGCCGCGGCGCGCGGTTGAGCACGGGAACGAACTCGGGTCGGCGTACGTCAGATCCGGCATGAGGACTCTTCGGCTTGCCGTCCCCGCGCTGGCCGTCTGCGTGGCGCTGAGCGCCTGCGGCGGTCAGGGTGGCGGGGGCGGCACACCCACCCCGACACCCACGGGAGCGCAGCCGGTGACCAGCCAGCCCACGCCCGACCCGACCGCCTCGCCAGAGACCGTCGCCCCCACCGTGCCGCCCGGGGTGAAGACTCCGAAACCGGGTGGCCCGAGCACGCCGCCGGGCGTCGGGGCCACCACCCTCAGCGGCACCGTGCAGGGTGGCGTGGAGCCCGGCTGCGTACTGCTCGACGGTTACCTGCTGCTCGGCGGCCCGCGTGACGTGCTGACGCCGGGCGCGCGGGTCGAGGTCACCGGTCGGGTGGAGCCCGGCATGATGACCACCTGCCAGCAGGGCACCCCGTTCGTCGTGACGGCCGCTAACCGGTCCTGACCGCTCGCTGCTGACACGCGGGAGCCCGCCCCCGAACGTGGGGACGGGCTCCTGCCGGTATTACGAGCGGATCAGTTCACAGCCCCGATGGACACGTTGCCGCGACCCACGATCGCACCCTCGGTGGTGACGATCGCCAGCTCACCGGAGAGCTGACGCCCGTCGGCCGGAACGGCCACCGCGGTCACCGTGCCGGTGATGGTGGCCGACTCGCCGTGCATCAGCGGCACCGCGACGGCCGGAGCGGTGATCGTGCCCAGCGACGCGGACGCGAACGCGTCGTAGTAGTCGTAGGCGGTGCTGGTCCCCGGCCCGTCGACCCCGTACGGCTCCACCACGACGCGGTAGGTGCCGGCGGGCGGGTTGGTCAGCGTGACCGCCTCCTCCGAGTCGCCGTCGGCGGCCCGGCCGACCTCGGTGGCACCCCGGTAGACGAACAGGTCCAGGTCGGCGCCCGCGTTGGCGGGGTTGCCGATCCGGGCGGTGAACGTCGACGTGCCCGCCGGGATCTCGACGGTCCACTCCTGGTTGGGGCCGCCCTCGGTGATGGTCGGACGCTCGGTCCGCACACCGGTCAGCGCGCCACTGCGGCCGCTGACCGAGACCGGGCCGAAGGTGTTGGTGACGTCCCAGCTCACCGGGGTCGGCTCGCCGGCCTTGACACTGGGCAGCTCGACCAGCGCCGGCTCGACCGTCAGGCCCTGCACCCGTGCCTGGAGCTTGAACGGGTTGTTCAGCGCCGGCGACGTACGCCGCGACTCCACCTCGATCTCCCAGACCCCGGGAAGCGGGTTCTGATAGTCACGTTCCTGCGGCTTGCAGACGTTGACGTCGGAGAAGTTGGTGTAGCAGACGGTGCTCGTGGTGGCCTCCACCGGCACACCCAGCGGGTTGATCGCGATGAAGCGGGTCTGCGAGCCGGTGGCGATCCCGGAGAGGTTGACCTGGAGCGCCTTGGCGCCCTCCGGCACCGTGACGAAGTACGACGTGAAGCCGTTCCGGTCGACCGAGCCCTCGTTGGCGTACGAGAAGGTGGGCTTCTTCACGTCGTTCGAGGCCACCACCACCGTGGACACCTCGAAGTCGACCACGTTGGTGGCCGGATCGTCGATCCGCACGATCGCGCCGTGCGCGCCCTCGGTGGCCGGCTTGGCGGTGACGCTGATGGTGACGGCCTTGTTGAGCGGCAACGCGACGGTCTTCGGTGCCTTGAAGGTGCCGTCGTTGCCCTGGAGCGTGACGTCGTGCTTGATGGTGCCGGCCGGCCCGCTGGTGCGGGTCAGCTTGACCGGGTAGGTCTTGCTCTGGCCGACCTTGTGGCCACCCTCGGACGAGGTGCAGCGGTTGTAGACGCCGGTGCCCCGACCCGGGTTCGGCACGAACTTCACACCGTTCCAGATGGTGAGCTGGTCCGCCAGAGGGCTGCAGACCGGCGCGTCGGAGACGTACGAGCGGGTTTCCACGCCCTGGCGCAGCAGCTGCCAGGCGCCCGGAACGTTGACCATGCCGTAGCCCTGCGCGTACGTCGGCACGTCCGCGATCGGCTTGGCCGAGGTGAACAGCGCCCGCCGCAGTGCCGCGGGGCTGACGCCCCGGTCGGTGGCCTTGGCGGCGGACAGCAGCAACGCGCCGGCGCCGGCAGTCTGCGGAGACGCCATCGAGGTGCCGTTCAGCATCGCGTAGCCCGGGGGCAGCGCGTATCCGGCCTCGGGGACCGGGGCGCCGAGCTGCCAGGTCGGTGCGGTGGAGATGGCCGAGCCGGGGGCGGCGATGTTGGGCTTGAAGCCGCCGTCCTCACGCGGGCCACGGGAGGAGAAGTTGAACAGGGCGTTCTTCTTCTTGACGACCGAGCCGTAGTTGGCCAGCCAGGTGTCCTTGCTGATGTTGGCGGCAACGCTGATCACGTTGCTGGCCACCGACGGGTCGCCGACGGTGTTGAGACCCGGGCCGGAGTTGCCGGCCGAGATGACCAACTGCACGCCGTACGTCTCGATCAGTTCGTTGTAGAGGTTGGTCCGCGCGTTGTTGCCGTCGTTCAGGCCCGGGAGGCCACCGATCGACATGTTGACGATGTCGACGCCACGGTTGGCCACCAGGTCGATCATGCCGGTGGTGAGGGCCGCCGCGGTGCACCCGCCACCCCAGGAGCAGGCGCGGGCGGAGACCAGCTTGGCACCGGGCGCGGCACCGTCGAAGGCGCCGTTGCCGAGCATGTCGTTGGCGGCGGTGATGCCGGCGACGTGGGTGCCGTGGGTGCTCTCGACGATGCCGATGTTGACGTAGTCGTAGGTGCCCGGCAGCCCGATCGGCGTGGTGTTCACGTTCTTGCGGAACTCGACGACGAACGGCTGCCGCTCGGCCACCGGCGTCGCCGGGTTGTCGGTGCCGAAGTAACCGATGTCGTACTTCTCCTTGTACGGCCGCATGATCGGGTCGTCGGTGAAGTTGAGGTTCTGGTTGGCGTCCACCCGGATGTTGTTGGTGGCCGGGTCGTAGAGCACCCCCCAGGCGTCGGTCGTGTCGCCGTCGCGGTTGACGTCACCCCGGGCGTCGCTCGCGGCGGTGACCGACTCGCTGAACAGGTTGAACCGGTACGTGCCGGCCGGCGCCGTCCAGGTGCCGCCCGCGATGGTGAACGACGGGCCGGCGACCTCGGCCTGCATCCGCCGCCACGTGCCGTCCTCCAGCGGGTCGGTCGCGGTGACCCAGTCGACGATCTTGCGCTCGCCGGTGGTGGTCTGCTGCAACGCCGGGTGGGCCAGGTCCACACCGGAGTCCATGATGCCGATCGTGACGCCCCGGCCGTCCCACTCCGGGTGGGCGGCGGTGAACGCCACCGCGCCGGTCTCGTTCGTCGGCATGTAGGGGTTGTCGGCCGGGGTGGTCTCTCCCGGCGCCGCGACGGTGGCCTGCCGCGCGCCAGCGGTGCCGGTGGGGGTGCGCTCCGGGGCCGGGTCCGGCAGTTGGATGACCTCGTCCAGGTCGACGGCCGAGACGCCGGGCAGCCGCGCCGCCTTGAGCACCCGGTCGGTCGGAACCTTGGCCAGCACGAAGCCGACCCGGTCCTGCCGCTGGCTGACCGTGCCGCCGAGCTTGGTGAGGCTGTCGGCGACGTCCCCCGCCTCACCCTTCTCGGTGGCGACGATCAGAGTGACGGTCGGGGCCTTCTTGGCGCGGGCTTCGCCGAGCAGTTTGGCGTCGTGGGCGCCCAGCGTCTCGGCGGCGGTGGCCGGGGAAGCGTCCGGTGTGGTCGCGGGAGCGGCGGCCGCGGTGGCGGCACCACCCATTGTCGTCATGGCGCTCGCCGCCAGGACCGACGCGAAGAGCGCGGCTGAGGTACGCCGGCTCAGGTTTTGGAGTCTGCTCACGTTCTCTTTTCCTCCAGAGAACAGGGCCCCTCAGAGAAGGGCGCTCGGGTGAGCAGAATCTTTCGTGGTATCGACGAGCACTGTCACTACCGGTCAGTCCCTTGTGACCACTTCGTGACATGCGGGTATACGCACTGTCACATGATTGGTGAGCGGGTCGGGACCTCGTCGCCGACCGGATCGGCCAGCTCGGGTGCCTGCGGCTGCCGGGGAGCCAACTCGACCTGGGCCGGCGTGGCCAACTCGTCGTCCGAGACGCCCAACTCGGCGAGCTTGCGGGCGCTGACCAGCACCCGGGCCTCCAGCGAACCGACCGCCCGGTTGTAGGCGGTCACCGCACCGGCCAACGAGGACCCGAGCTTGCCGACGTGGTCGCCCAGGGTGGACAGCCGGCCGTACAGCTCCCGGGCGAGGGTGTGCACCGCGAGCGCGTTGCGGGCCAGGGCCTCCTGCCGCCAGGAGTAGGCGACCGTGCGGAGCAGGGCGACAAGCGTGGCCGGCGTGGCGAGCACCACGTTGCGGGTGAAGGCGTGCTCCAGCAGCGTCGGGTCTCGCTGGAGGGCGACGTCGAGGAACGGGTCGGCGGGAACGAACAGCACCACGAACTCGGGTGAGTTGTCGAACGCCGACCAGTACGACTTGGCGGCCAGGGCGTCGACGTGCCCCCGCAGGTGCCGCGCGTGCGCGTCGAGGTGGGTGTCCCGCCCGCGCTCGTCGCGGGCCTCCATTGCGGTCAGGTACGCGTCGAACGGGGCCTTGGCGTCGACCACCACCGAGCGACCACCGTGCAGTCGGACCACCAGATCCGGTCGGACGACCTGCTGGTCGGTGGCGGCGGTGACCTGCTCGGAGAAGTCGCAGTGCTCCAGCATGCCGGCGGCCTCGACGATCCGGCGCAACTGGTGCTCGCCCCAGCGGCCCCGCACCTGCGGTGCGCGCAGCGCCGCCACCAACTGCTTGGTCTCGGTGCGCAGCTCACCGGAGACCGCGTTCATCGAGCGGACCTGCTCACGCAGCTCGGCGTACGCGTCGACGCGGTCGTGCTCCAGCTCGGCCACCCGCTGCTCGTAGCGGCGCAGGGTGTCGTGCAGCGGCGCGACCGCCCGAGCCACCGCCTCCTGGGACTGCGCGGTGGCCTCGTAGCTCAGAGCCCGCATGGACTGCTCCAGCCGACCCTCGCCCTCCCGGGTGGCGGCCAGGGTGGCATCCAGGCGGGCGATGTCGGCCGCCGACCGGGACCGGGCCGCGAGCCAGCCCACCGCCCCGCCGGCACCGAGGCACACGATCACCAGGAGCAGCGTCGAGACGTCCATCACCGGAGCTTGCCAGACGGATACGACGTGCGCCCCGGGGGTACGTTCGATGACATGGAACTTGTGCTCTGCCTCGCCGTTGTGCTGGTCGGCGCGCTGGGCGCCGCGGCGCTCATCCGCGCCCAGGCCGGTGCCCGTCGGCGCACCGAGCTCGGCGACGCCCGCGCGGAGGCGCAGCGTTGGTACGAGCGTCTCGGCGGCCAGTTGATGAACCTGCACGGCGACGAGCCAGCGGTACGCCAGGCGCTGGCCGACGCCGGTGAGCGGTACAACGCGGCCGGCTCCCAGCTGGAGCAGGCGTCCACGCCGCACCAGTTCGGGCTGGCCCGGGAGACCGCGCTGGAGGGGTTGGCGTACATCCGGGCGGCGCGCACGGCGCTGGGCATCGATCCGGGCCCCGAGGTGCCGACCCTGGCCGCCGCCCGCGGGGTGGGGCAGCTCACCAAGGAGCGCGAGGTCGACGTGCAGGGGCAGACCTTCCGGGCCGGGCCGCAACCCGGCCGGGAAACGCCCTACTACTACCCCGGTGGGCGGTATCAGGGTCGACCGGTGCCCGCCGGCTGGTATTCGACGCCGTGGTGGAAGACGGCGCTGGGTGCCGGCGCCGGTGTGCTCGGCGGCATCCTGATCGCCGACGCGCTCTTCTCGCCCGCCTTCGCCGACCCCGGGTACGGCTACGACGCCGGCTACCAGGAGGGCTTCGGTGACGGTGTCGACCAGGGCGGTGACCAGGGCGGTGACGGTGGCGACCAGGGCGGCGACTTCGGCGGCGGCGACCAGGGTGGGGACTTCGGCGGCGGCGACTACGCCGGTGGGGACTTCGGCGGCGGCGACTTCGGTGGTGGCGGCTTCGGCGGCGGGGACTTCGGGGGCGGGGATTTCGGCGGCGGCGACTTCTGACCGTCGTTCGCAGACCTACGAGAACGGGCCCCGGTCGCAGTGACCGGGGCCCGTTCTCGTACCTGTCGGTCAGCCGGTGTTGCGCATCCCGGCGGCGATGCCGTTCACCGTGGTGAGCAGCGCGCGTTCCAGGGCGGTGCCGTCGCTCGGTGCGCGTCGGCCGCCCGGGGCGGTGGCGATCGCCCGCCCGGCGGCGCCCGACTCCCGGTACTGCCGCAGCAGCGCCACCTGGAGGTGGTGCAGCGGCTCCAGGTAGGTGTCGCGGACGGCCAGGGTGCGCTGGAGCACCGGCGAGTTCTCCAGCAGCGCTGGTGAGGCGGTGACCGCCAACACCTCCCGCTTGGTCAGCTCGTACTCCTGCTCGATCTGCTCGAAGATCGGGTGCAGCTTCTTCGGCACCAGCGTCTCGACGTACCGGCGGGCGATGCTCAGGTCGGTCTTGGTCAGCATCATCTCGACGTTCGACAGGAACGTGCGGAAGAAGTGCCAGTTGCGGTGCATCTCGGCCAGCACGTCCGCCAGCCCGGCCTCGCGGGCGGCGGCCAACCCGGAGCCGACGCCGAACCAACCCGGCACGATCTGCCGGGTCTGCGTCCAGCCGAACACCCACGGAATGGCCCGCAGCCCGGACAGGCCGGCGCCGGTGTTCGGGCGCTTCGCCGGCCGAGAGCCGATGTTCAGCGCGCCGAGCAGCTCGGTGGGGGTGGACGCCCAGAAGTACGCCGGCAGGTCCGGGTCCTCGACGAGGGACCGGTAGGACCGGAACGCCGACTCGGAGACCACGTCCATCGTCGCGTCCCAGCGCTCCAACATCTCGGCCGGCTGCCGGGGTGCGGTGTGCAGCAGGGTCGCCTGGAGCACCGCGGCGAGGGTGAGCTCCAGGTTCTCCCGGGCCAGCGACGGCAGGGTGTACTTGTCGGAGATCACCTCACCCTGCTCGGTCACCTTGATCGCGCCGTCCATCGTGCCGTACGGCTGCGCCAGGATCGCCTCGTGCGTCGGCCCGCCGCCGCGCCCGACCGTGCCGCCCCGGCCGTGGAACAACCGCAGGTGTACGCCGTGCCGGGCGGCCACGTCCCGCAGCGCGCGTTGCGCCCGGTGGATCGACCACTGGCTGGTGGTGATCCCGGCCTCCTTGTTCGAGTCGGAGTAGCCGAGCATGACCTCCTGCACGTCGCCCCGGGCGGTCACCAGCGCCCGGTACGCGGGCAGCGACAGCAACTCGTCGAGGAGTTCACCGCCGGCGTTCAGCTCGGCCGGGGTCTCCAGCAGCGGTACGAAGCCGACCCGGGCCCGCCCGCTGTGCACGTCCACCAGGCCGGCCTCGCGGGCCAGCACCACGGCGGCCAGCACGTCGTCGACACCCAGGGTCATCGAGATGATGTACGACTCGATCACCTCGGCGCCGAACCGGTCCTGTGCCTCCCGGATGGTGCTGAACACGTCGAACGTCTTGCGGGCCGGCTCGGACAGCGACGTGTCCACTGTCGACAGGGGGCGTCGGCCGGTCAGCTCGTCGGCGAGCAGCTTGGTGCGTTCCAGCCGGGTCAGCGCCGGGTAGTCGGAAACCTCGCCGACCGCCTCGTAGAGCTGCGCGAGCACCGCGTGGTGCGCCTCGGCGTGCTCCCGGACGTCCATGGTGGCCAGGTGCAGGCCGAACGCGGAGACCGTACGGATGGTGGAGGCCAACCGGCCGACCGCGGTGAGCTGCCCGGAGTTGCGGGCCAGCGAGGCGCGCAGCAGGTCCAGGTCGGCGATCAGCTCGGCGGAGCCCCGGTAGTCCCGGCCGGGCACGTGCGCGGTGCCCTGGCGCAACCTCAGCCGGGTGTTGGCGAGCTTCGCCTTCACGCAGCGCGCCTTGAGCCGGTACGGCTCCTCCGCGTTGACCCGGCGGAAGCGCTGCGCCACCTCGGGCAGCGCGTCCAGGTCGGCGGCGAGGCTGGCGGAGAGGTCCAGGGACACCCCGCGCAGTCGCCGGGACACCGACACCTCGTTGATCAGGTGGTCCATCGCCTTCTCGGTGGCCGCGATGCCGTGCTCGTGCTGGATGGTCAGCACCTCGCGGGTGACCGCCGGGGTGACGAACGGGTTGCCGTCGCGGTCGCCGCCGATCCAGGTGCCGAAGCTCAACGGCCGGGCCGTCGGTGAGGTCTCCACGCCGAGCGTGCGCAACGTGTCGGCCAGGTCGTCGAGCACCTGGGGGGCGGCCTCGGCGTACAGGTCGCGCAGGTAGTAGATCGCGTTGCGGGCCTCGTCGGTCGGGTCCGGCCGGTCCAGCCGCAGCTCGTCGGTCTGCCACATCAGGTCCAGCAACTCGGCCAGCCGGCGGTTGGCCGGGCCCTCGTCGCTCGCGCCGTAGAGGATCGCGTTGGCGGTCTCGGTGTCCAACTCGTCGGCGATCGCCCGCAGCTTGGACAGGATCGAGCGACGGGCCGCCTCGGTCGGGTGCGCGGTGAAGACCGGTCGTACCGCCAGCCGGCGAGCCGCGTTGGCGATCTCCTCGGCCGGGACCCCCCGCTCGGCGATCATCTTGGCGGCCTGGTCCAACCAGCCGCCCTGCACCGCGCGGCGGCGACGCAGATCCCGCGCCCGGTGCACCTGCTCGGTGATGTTGGCCAGGTGGAAGTAGGTGGAGAAGGCGCGGGCCAGCTTGGTGCCGGTGGTCACGTCGAGCCCACCGAGGCGCTGGGCAGCCGCCGGGGCGTCGGAGCGGACCTGGGCGCGGATCTCCTCGACGAGGTCGAGCAGCGGGCGGCCCTCCTGGCGGGCCAGGGTCTGCCCGAGCAGGGTGCCGAGTCGGCGAATGTCGGCGCGCAGTGCGGCGTCCGGGCCGTCGTGGTCGTGCTGGTCGGTCACGATGCGCTCCCTTACGTGGGTACGAAGGACAGCGCTGTCCGACTTACTGGATGGTATCCGCGCGCCGGGGATGTCTGGAGGGCCCCCTGGTGATCCACTGCCTCCGGGAGGGTGTTTTCCGGGGTGATCTCAACCACCGTCGCGGTCCGGCGCGGGGTCGGAGCGGGTCGTCCCGGGGCGGGAAGGGGCGGCCCGGCGACCCCGGATCAGGCTCGCGCTGACCAACCCGAGCGCTCCGAGCCCCGCCCAGATCCCGAGGGCGGCAGCCGGCCAGCCGGCCGATCGCCAGTCGAAGTACACGGCCGCCTTGGTCAGGTCGTTGGCGAGCCCGGGGATGTTCCAGCGGTGCATGCCGCGCAGCACCCCGGGCAGGAACTCGGGCGCGTAGATGCCGCCGGAACCCGGGTTGCCGAGCACCACCAGAAGCAGGATGACCAGCGCGGTGCCAGCGACGCCGAGCCAGCCCTGGATGGCGCTGGCGAACATCGCGGCGGCGAAGACGGCAAGCGCGCCGATGGCGGCGATCGTCGGTACGTCGTGGTGCCAGATGTCCAGGACCGGTCCGACCACCACCGCGCCGGCGATGCCGAGCAGCACGCTGTAGACCGCCAGGGCGGCGATGCGCAGTCCGGCCCGACGCGCCGTACGGGGGGTGGTGCCGGCGGATATTCCGAGCACGGTCGAGGCGAGGTAGCCGCCGAGCACGTACCCGACGTTCAGGTAGAAGGGCACCACCCCGCGCGGGTCGGCCGAGGTGACCGGCACCCTGTCGACGATCTGCAGCGGGGTGCCGGTGCGGCCGGTGGCGGTGCCGAGGACCTCCTTGATCGCGCTGGTGGCGGAGGGGCCGGAAGCGCTTGCCACGGTGAGGAGCAGGCCGTTGTCCGGTCCGGTGCTGAGCACGGCGTACACCGCGCGGCTGAGCAGTCCGTGCTCGGCGGCGCCCGGGTCGTCGTACCCGACGGGTTTGAGGATGGTGGTCTGGGCGCGCACGGCGTCCAGCGTCGCCCGGGCGCGTTGGTCGCCCGAGACGACGCCGATCGGCAGGTCGCGGGGTGTGGGCTGGTGCAACGCGCCGACGTAGGCCGCGATGAACGCCGTGGCCAGCACGAAGGTGCCGAGAAGCAGTCCGATGCTGCGCGGCGCCCAGTCACGAGCTCTGCCGTGCGATTCTTCGTCCACGTTCGTAGCCTATGGTCCGCTTTGTAGACCGAAGGGCGGAACGAGGTGGCCGGGCGGCCGACGAGTGTCGCAGCAGTCGCGGGTGGCGTCAGGGGTTGACGACGGCGAAGGCGCGAACCGGGAAGGTGCCCATGCCGGCCACCATCGGCGGGGCCGCGGTGAATCGGAACCCGGTCGGCGGCAACGCGTCCAGACCGGTCAGGTGCTCCACGATCGGGATGCCGGCGGCGAGCAACGTGCTGTGGGCGGGGCGTACGCCGGCGGCCGCCGGGCTCATGTCGTCGATGTTGATCGAGTCGATGCCGACCAGGGCCGCCCCCGCGTCGGCAAGCGCCTGGGCGGCGTCCCCGGTCAGGTAGGGCGCCTCCGGCGCGCCGTACCGCTCGGTGCCGAAGTGCGCGTCCCACCCGGTGTGCAGCAACACCGCTCGGCCGGCCACCTCGTACGCGGCCAGCATCAGCCGGTCCACCGCGCGGGTGCCGGCCGGCACCCGGACCACCACCCCCGGTAGGTCGGCGAGACGGTCCAGCGACACCCCGGTCAGGTCGCCCCGGCCGGCCCAGCGGTGGGCGGGCGTGTCCAGGTACGTACCGGTGTTGGCGATCAGGTCGATTCGGGCCACGTGGAACTCGGTGCCCGGGGCGTACCGCTCGCGGGACGCCGCGAAGGTCAGCCAGTCGGTGATCCGGGGCCCCGGCCAACCCGGCAGGGTGGTCATCCCGTCGCTGATCACGTGGCTCAGCTCGACCAGCCGACGATCGTGGCCGGAGCCGTCGACCGTGACACCCCGGCCGCCCTTGTGCGGCTCCTGGATGATCGTCTTGGCGCTGATCCGGACGTCGGCGACCATCAGCAGCCCGAGGTGGCGGACGAACAACGCCGCCAAGTCGTCGTCGGTGATCTCCCGACCCGGAATGTCCAGCCGGAACCCGTCGGTACGCAGCCCGCCGCCGTTGGCGAAGCTCACCTCCGCGTCGAACTGTGCCCGCCACTGCTCAGCCATACCGAAAACCCGACCATGCCCGCCGGCGGCGGTCAAGATCCCCTGGGGAGCCGGCCCGGCTCGGTCCCAAGATCGCGCAACATCCTGGAAGTAGTGGCATCGGTGCGTCGATGAGACCACTACATCCTGGATAGAGCGCGATCGTGCCGTGGGGTGCCCGTCGGCGCGGCGCGGGGTGACGCGCCGGGGCGGCACGGACCTGGGCGGAAGGGGGTGGCTGTCGGTCGACGGGGCTAGGCTTGGGGTCGTGCACCCCCCGTCCGACTGGACGAGGGGCCGCCGTCGTGTGCGTCGACTTCCCCGAAAGGTTTCCCTTGCTCACCGGTCTGTTCACCGCCGCACTGGCCGACCCCGGGCTGACCCGGGCGCGTGACCTGGCGCGCTCGGGTGCCGCCCAGGTCGATGGCCTTGACATCACCGCCCCGGCGGCGCTGCGCCCGTTCGCCGTCGCGGCGGTCGCCGCGGACAACGACGGGGCCGGGCGACCCGTGCTGGCGGTGACCGCCACCACCCGGGAGGCCGACGACCTGGCCGCCGCGCTGGGTGGGTTGCTGCCGGCCGAGCAGGTAGTGGTCTTCCCCTCATGGGAGACACTGCCGCACGAGCGGCTGTCCCCACGCTCGGACACGGTCGGCCGGCGGCTGGCCGTGCTGCGCCGGCTGGCGCACCCGGAGGCGACCGACGCGCACGGCGGCACCGGGCCACTGCGAGTGGTCGTGGCCCCGGTCCGTTCGCTGCTCCAGCCGCAGCTCAAGGGCCTCGGCGATCTGGAGCCGGTGCAGCTCGCCGCCGGCGAGGAGGCGGACCTGGAGGAGGTCGCCCGCCGGCTGATCGACATGGCGTACGCCCGGGTCGACCTCGTCACCAAGCGTGGCGAGTTCGCGGTGCGCGGCGGCATCCTGGACGTCTTCCCGCCCACCGACGAGCACCCGTCCCGGGTCGAGTTCTGGGGCGACGAGGTGGAGGAGATCCGCACCTTCGCCGTCGCCGACCAGCGGACCATCGAGCAGGTTCCGCTGCTCTGGGCACCGCCCTGTCGGGAGCTGCTGCTCACCCCGGCGGTCCGCGACCGGGCCGCCGCGCTCGCCGAGCAGCACCCCGAGCTGGCCGAGATCCTCGACAAGCTGGCCGAGGGCATCCCGGTGGAGGGGATGGAGTCGCTGGCCCCGGTGCTGGTCGGCCCCGACTCGCTGGAGTTGCTGCTGGACGCCATGCCGGCCGGCACCCACGTGCTGCTCTGCGACCCGGAGCGGATCCGCACGCGGGCGCACGACCTGGTGCGTACCTCGGAGGAGTTCTTGCAGGCCAGCTGGGCCGCCGCCGCGGTCGGCGGCCAGGCCCCGGTGGACGTCGGCGCCGCCGCCTTCCGCACCCTCGGTGAGGTACGCGCCACCGCGGGCACGCTCGGCCAGCCGTGGTGGACGCTGTCGCCGTTCGGTCTGGTCGAGGGGGAGACCGCCGAGACGCGGCAGCCCTGGGAGGACGCGCCCGAGCAGGCCGCCGTCACGCCGGACGACGCCATCGCGGTGACCCTGTCCGCCCAGCCGGCGCCGCTCTATCACGGCGAGACCTCGCGGGTCGTCGAGGACCTCAAACGCTGGGCCGGCGAGGGTTGGTCGATCGCGCTGGTCTTCGAGGGGCACGGCCCCGCCCAGCGGGCGGTGGAGGTGCTGCGCGACGCCGGCCTGGGTGCCCGGTTGACCGAGGAGGTGCCGACCGCGCCCGCCCCCGGCGAGCTGGTGGTCACCTGTGGCGCGCTGAGCAGCGGCTTCGTCGACGAGGCGTCCCGCTTCGTGCTGCTCACCGGCAACGACGTGACAGGTGGTCGGGGCACCTCGACACGGGACATGCGCAAGATGCCGAGCCGGCGGCGCAACACCATCGACCCGCTGGAGCTGAAGGCCGGCGACCACGTGGTGCACGAGCAGCACGGCATCGGCCGCTACGTCGAGCTGGTGCAACGCACCGTCAACGGCGCCAGCCGGGAATACCTCGTCATCGAGTACGCGGCCAGCAAGCGGGGCCAGCCCGGCGACCGGTTGTTCGTCCCGACCGACCAGCTCGACCAGCTCTCCCGCTACGTGGGCGGCGAGCAGCCGACCCTGCACAAGATGGGCGGCTCGGACTGGCAGAAGTCCAAGGCCCGGGCCCGCAAGGCGGTCCGGGAGATCGCCGCGCAGCTCATCCAGCTCTACGCCGCCCGCAAGGCGTCCAAGGGGCACTCGTTCGGCCCGGACACCCCGTGGCAGCGCGAGCTGGAGGACGCCTTCCCCTGGCAGGAGACACCGGACCAGCTCGCCGCGATCGACGAGGTCAAGCGGGACATGGAGCAGACCGTCCCGATGGACCGGCTGATCTGCGGTGATGTCGGCTACGGCAAGACCGAGATCGCGGTCCGGGCGGCGTTCAAGGCCGTGCAGGACGGTAAGCAGGTGGCGGTGCTGGTGCCGACCACCCTGCTGGTGCAGCAGCACTACAACACGTTCGCCGAGCGGATGAGCCAGTTCCCGGTGCAGATCCGGCAGCTGTCCCGGTTCCAGACGCCGAAGGAGACCGAGCGGACGCTGGAGATGGTCGCCGACGGCACCGTCGACATCGTCATCGGTACGCACCGGCTGTTGCAGACGGCGACCCGGTTCAAGCAGTTGGGTCTGGTGATCGTCGACGAGGAGCAGCGCTTCGGTGTCGAGCACAAGGAGCACCTGAAGACGCTGCGCGCGTCGGTCGACGTGCTCAGCATGTCGGCCACCCCGATTCCGCGCACCCTGGAGATGGCGATCACCGGCATCCGGGAGATGTCCACCATCGCCACCCCGCCGGAGGAGCGGCACCCGGTGCTCACCTTCGTCGGGGCGCAGGACGACCGGCAGGTGGCCGCGTCCATCCACCGTGAGCTGCTCCGCGACGGGCAGGTCTTCTACCTGCACAACCGGGTGGAGTCGATCGACCGGGCGGCGCGGCGGCTGCGGGAGCTGGTGCCCGAGGCGCGGGTCGCGGTGGCGCACGGCCAGATGGGCGAGGACGCCCTGGAGAAGGTCATGGTCGGCTTCTGGGAGAAGGAGTTCGACGTCCTGGTCTGCACCACGATCGTCGAGTCGGGCATCGACATCCCGAACGCCAACACGTTGATCGTGGAGCGGGCCGACCTGCTCGGCCTGGCCCAGCTGCACCAGATCCGGGGCCGGGTCGGCCGGGGCCGGGAGCGGGCGTACGCGTACTTCCTCTACCCGCCGGAGAAGCCGCTCACCGAGCACGCCCACGAGCGGTTGGCGACCATCGCCCAGCACACCGAGTTGGGCGCCGGCATGTACGTGGCGATGAAGGACCTGGAGATCCGGGGCGCCGGCAACCTGCTCGGTGGCGAGCAGTCCGGGCACATCGAGGGCGTCGGCTTCGACCTGTACGTGCGGATGGTCGGCGAGGCGGTCTCCGCGTTCAAGGGTGAGCGGCCGGAGGAGGAGGCCGACGTCAAGATCGACCTGCCGGTCGACGCGCACCTGCCACACGACTACGTGAGCGTGGAGCGGCTGCGCCTGGAGATGTACCGCAAGCTCGCCGAGGCGCGTGACGAGGAGCGGCTGGGCGAGGTGATCGCCGAGATGACCGACCGGTACGGCGAGCCACCGGCCCCGGTGCAGAACCTGGTGGAGGTGGCCCGGTTCCGCCTGCTGGCCCGCCGCTACGGCCTCACCGACGTGACCATGCAGGGCAAGCACGTACGGTTCGGTCCGCTGCCCCTACCGGACTCGAAGCAGATGCGGCTCAAGCGCTACCACCCGGATGCCGTCTACAAGCAGGCCACCGACCAGGTCAGCGTGCCCCGACCGACCACCCGTCGGATCGGTGGCGAGCCGCTGCGTGACCAGGCACTGCTCCAGTGGTGCGCGCAACTGCTCTCCGATGTGCTCGGTGCCCCGGCCCCACTCGCCGTCGCCGCGGGCGCCTGAGCCGGCGGTGTGCTCTCGACCAGGGACGGTCGCGCGTCTACGCCGTCCCTGGTCGGGGGAGGGGCGAAGGTGGGGGGCGTCACAACCTCGGGTGACGGCGTGAGAGAGTGACGGCTATGCGTGCTCGCCGTCTTGCCGCCGTCGCCACTGTGGCGCTCGGCCTCGTCGCCCTCTCCGGTTGCCGTGCTGAGCCTGGTATCGCCGCTTACATCGGTGACCAGCGCATCACCGACCTTCAGGTCAGCGCCGCGATGAAGGACCTGCGGACCAAGAACCCGGCCCCGGAACCCTCCGCCAGCGGGCAGCCCGCGGCGCCGCAACCGACCCTGCCCGAGGTGGCCGACGTGGTCCGGGCGATGGTGCTGACCAGGGTGTGCGAGAAGCTCTCCGCCGAGAAGAACTACCAGCCGCGCGGCCAGGTGGCGGTCGACCAGGCCGCCCAGCAGCTCGGCCTCGACCCCGAGACCGAGCACGTGCGGGAGGTGGCGAAGCTCTTCACCTGCCTGTCCGGGTTGCCGGCCGAGCCGGTCGAGCCGTCCAAGGAGGAGATCGCCGACGTGATCGCCGCCGGGCGGTCTGCCGGCAAGATCCCGGCCGAGGTGACCGATGAGGCCGCCGCCCAGCAGCTCGACGGTGAGCAGCTGCGTGGCGCGCTGGCGACCAAGCGGATCCTGGCCGAGGCGGTCGGTCGTTACGACGTCACCGTCAGCCCGCGGTACCGCCCGCTCGAGTTCCCGCTGCTCAGCTTCGCCGGCGACGCCCCCGCGGTGAGCGTGCCGTTGGGTGAGCCGGCCTCCGACGCGGTCACCGACATCTCCACCCCGGAGGGGCCGACCGCGACGACGGAGGCCGAGGGCACGGCCAGCTGAGCATGACCGCACGGATCGTCCTCCTGGTCACCTCACCCCGGTTGCCCGCCGGCCTGTTGACCTCCGCGGCCTGGGACGTCGTACGCCAGCACCCGGTGCTGACCGGCGCGGACAGCGAGTTGGTCACGGCCGTGCGCCAGGCGGGCGCCGAGGTCACGGTGGTCGACGGCCCGGCGACGCAGCCGTTGCTGGACTCGGTGGCGACGCACGGCACGGTGGTGTGGCTGGCCGGCCCGGCGGGTGACGAAGCGCTGGCCCGGGAGCTGGGTCTGCGGCTGGCCCGGCAGCCGGGGTTGGCCGAGATGGAGTTGATGTACGGCTCGTGGGACCCGCCGGGTGCCCGGCTGCTCGACGCGGTGGCCGTGTTGGATCGACTGGCCTCTCCGGGCGGCGACCCGTGGAAGCGGGCGCAGACGCACCGCAGCCTCGCCGGTTACCTGCTGGAGGAGAGCTACGAGGCGTACGACGCGATCAGCGCCGACGACACCGACGCGCTGCGCGAGGAGTTGGGCGACGTGTTGTTGCAGGTGGTGCTGCACGCGCGACTTGCCGAGGAGTTGCCCGAGGACGAGCGGTGGACCATCGACGACGTGGCCGGTGGCCTGGTCGACAAGATGATCCGGCGTAATCCGCACGTATTCGCCGGTGCCGAGGCGGGCACCCTGGAGGAGATCACCGAGAACTGGGAGCGGATCAAGCGCGCGGAGAAGGCGCGGCACTCGGTGCTGGACGGCGTGGCCCTGAGCCAGCCGGCGCTGGCCCTGGCCGCGCAGATCCTCGGCCGCGCCGCCCGCAGGGGCATCGAGGTTCCGCCCCCGTTGGCGGACACCCAGGTGGACGCCGAAGCGCGGCTGGGCGCCAGCCTGCTGGCAACGGTCGCCGCGGCCCGCGAGGCGGGCATCGACCCGGAGGCAGCCCTCCGCCGCGCCACCCTGGCCTACGCCGAAGCCATCCGCCAAGCCGAACCCAACCCCCCACCCGCCAGCTTGCGGTGATCATGAAGTTGTTGCCCCGACACGCCGACGTGGATGGCAACAACTTCATGATCGACGGGGTGGGTGGAACCGGCGGCGGAGCGCGCGGCGGTCGGTAGGGTGGGCGGGTGGAAGCGTTTGGGGTGCTGGCTGAGCGGGTTGTCGAGGCTTTACTGGAGTCGCGGCCGGGGGTTGCCACCGCCGCCGGGGACCACCGGTTCGACGACCGACTGCCGGACCTGTCCGCCGACGGGTTGACCGCCGACCGGGCGATGCTCTCCGACGCGGCCAACGCACTGTCCGAACTGGACCCGGACTCGCTCGACGTCGACGAGCAGGTCGACCACGCGCTGCTCACCTCATTCGTGGACCGGGAGCTGTTCGAGCTGACCGAGATCCGCTCGCACGAGTGGGATCCGCTGCGGCACAACCCGGGCCCGTTGCTGCACCCACTGCTGGCCCGCCCGTACGCCCCCGCGGAGGTGCGGCTGACCCAACTGGCCGGCCGGCTCGCCGCCGTACCGGACGCCCTCGCCACCGCCCGCGCGACGCTGCGGGACATGCCGCGGATCCACGCGGAGACGGCGGTCGGGCAGTTCACCGGCACGGCCGCCCTGATCCGCGACGAGCTGCCGGCGCTGCTCGCCCAGGCGCCGAGCCACCTCGACCGGGTCGAGCCGGCGGCCACCGCCGCGATCGCCGCGCTGGAGGAGTTCGTCGCCTGGCTGCGCACCGGCCTGGCCGCCGATGCCGGCCCCGGCCGTGACCCCCGACTGGGCCGACGCCGCTGGGAGGCCCGGCTCTGGCACACCCTCGACACCGAGCTGGGCGCCGCCGAGATCCAGCGTCGCGCGTGGGCCAACCTGGACCGGGTCACCGCGGAGATCCGCGAGGCGGCCGTCGAGCTGGTCGGCGGCCCGGCCGACGACGCGTCCGTACGCCGGGCGCTGGACCTGCTCGCCGACGAGCACCCGAACGACGCGACGATCGTCGAGCTGGCCGGGGTGACCCTGGACGAGGCGACCGACTTCGTCCGCGCGCACGACCTGGTCACCCTTGTCGACGACCGGTGCGTGATCCAGGAAATGCCGGAGTTCGCCCGCGGGGTGGCGGTGGCGTACTGCGACGCGCCCGGCCCGCTGGAGACCGCCGTCGTGCCGACCTTCTACTGCATCGCGCCCACCCCGTCGGACTGGCCGGCGCAGCGGGTCGAGTCGTTCTACCGCGAGTACAACGACCACATGATCCGCAACCTGACGGTGCACGAGGCGATGCCGGGGCACTTCCTCCAACTCGCCCACGCCCGCCGCTACGTCGGCGGCACGCGGGTCCGCGCGCTGGCCGAGTCCGGCCCGTTCATCGAGGGCTGGGCGGTCTACGCCGAGGAGGTGATGACAGGGCTCGGCTTCGGCGGTCTGCCGGTGCGGTTGCAGCAGCTCAAGATGCAACTACGCATGACCATCAACGCGCTGCTCGACCAGTTGGTGCACGCCGAGGACCTGCCCGAGGCCGAGGCGATGGCGTTGATGACCGGGCGCGGCTTCCAGGAGGAGGGCGAGGCGGCCGGCAAGTGGCGGCGCGCGCAACTCACCTCCACCCAGCTCTCCACCTACTTCGTCGGGTACAGCGAGATGGCCGAGATCGCCGCGGCCCGCCCGGACGGGGTGTCGGTCCGCGACTGGCACGACGCGATGCTCGCCCACGACTGCCCGCCCCCGCGCCACCTGCGTACCCTGCTCGGTCTCTGAGGAACGCCGGGCCGCGCCCGCCTTGCGGCGCGACGGACGCGGGTTTGGGTGGCGGGTCGGTCACGAGCCGCCGGGGCGGCGGTCGACGACGCCGGCGCCGGCGGGCGGGTCGAACGCACGCTCGTCGACCGTCGCGGAGTAGTCGCTCAGGGCCAACTCCATCGGCTTGCCGTCGACCGGACCGGTGAAGCTGCCCAGCACACCCTCGGTGGTCACGCAGGCGGTGAAGTCGCCGGACGAACTCTCCACCGCGACGCAGGCGGCATGGTGCCCGGCGACGGTGGTGTCGCTCTGCTTGATGACCGCCTGCGGGTCGAGCGCGGCGGCGGTGAGCAGCCCGACCACCACCGGCGGCGTGACGAGGCCCTGCCGGTTGGCCTCGCCGAACAGCGTCACGGTGGGCTTGCTGCCCGGGGTGGGCGGGGCGATCAGCGTGCACTCCGGGCGGGCGCCGGTCGTGGTGCACCGGGTGATGGCCTCCGGGGTGACGGTGAGTTGACCGCCCGGGTAGGTGTAGGTGGATCGCGCCGGGTCCTGTGCCTGCACGATGGCGGCGCGCTGGCCGCCGGGCAGCTGGTAGTCGGCCGAGTAGGTCAACTCCAGTGCCCGGTCGAGCCGGGCGGCGAGGTCGTTGACGAGTTCCGAGCGGCCCATGGCGACTCCGGCGTCCTCGAATGTCTGACAGCCGGTGACCGTGAGCGACGCGATGACCGACACGGCGAGCATGCGGAGGGTGGTCGAGGCGGCGGGCATGGCGACCAGCCTGGTGGATCTGGTCCGCGCAGCGCAAACCCGTTGCCGGTTGACGCCCGGAAATCCGGGAATGTCCGTCAGTGCGGGGCGACCCGGGAGCGCGGGCGACGCCGTGCCCGTTCGCGCCGCCCGATACGCTGCGTTCAACACCTGCCTCAGCCGCACCGTCGCGGCCCACCCACGGACCGGATCACAACAACGAGGAGCGACTTAGTGGCAACCATCGAGGGAATCGTCGCCCGGGAGATTCTCGACTCGCGGGGCAACCCCACGGTCGAGGTCGAGGTCGGTCTGGACGACGGCACGGTCGCCCGCGCCGCCGTGCCTTCTGGCGCCTCCACCGGCGCCTTCGAGGCGATCGAGCTGCGCGACGGTGACGACGACCGCTACCAGGGCAAGGGCGTGGAGAAGGCGGTCTCCAACGTCGAAGACAAGATCGTCGACCAGATCATCGGGTACGAGGCCAGCGAGCAGCGGCTCATCGACCAGAAGATGCTCGACATCGACGGCACGGACAGCAAGTCGGAGCTGGGCGCGAACGCCATCCTCGGGGTCTCCCTGGCGGTGGCGAAGGCCGCTGCCGGCAGCGCCGAGCTGAGCCTCTTCCGCTACCTGGGCGGCCCGAACGCGCACCTCCTGCCCGTGCCGATGATGAACATCCTCAACGGTGGCGCGCACGCCGACTCGAACGTCGACATCCAGGAGTTCATGATCGCGCCGATCGGCGCGCCCACCTTCCGTGAGGCGCTGCGCTCGGGCGCGGAGGTCTACCACGCGCTGAAGTCGGTGCTGAAGAAGAAGGGCCTCTCCACCGGGCTCGGCGACGAGGGTGGCTTCGCGCCGAACCTGCCGACCAACGCGGCGGCCCTGGACCTGATCGCCGAGGCGGTCGAGAAGGCCGGTTACCGGCTCGGCACCGACATCGTGTTCGCGCTCGACGTGGCGGCCACGGAGTTCTTCGACAACGGCACCTACACGTTCGAGGGCGCCGCGAAGTCCGCCGAGGAGATGAGCACCTACTACACGAAGCTGGCCGACGAGTACCCGATCGTGTCGATCGAGGACCCACTGGCAGAGGACGACTGGAGCGGCTGGCAGACGCTGACCGCCTCGATCGGCGACCGGGTGCAGATCGTCGGTGACGACCTGTTCGTGACCAACCCGCAGCGCATCGCCCGCGGCATCGCGGAGAAGGCGGCGAACGCGGTTCTCGTCAAGGTCAACCAGATCGGCTCGCTGACCGAGACCCTGGACGCGGTGGACCTGGCCCACCGGGCCGGCTTCAAGTGCATGATGAGCCACCGCTCCGGCGAGACCGAGGACACCACCATCGCCGACCTGGCGGTTGCCACCGGCTGCGGTCAGATCAAGACCGGCGCGCCGGCCCGCTCGGACCGCGTCGCCAAGTACAACCAGCTGCTCCGGATCGAGGAGGAGCTGGCCGACGCGGCGCGCTACGCGGGCGCTGGCGCGTTCCCGCGCTACCGTTCGGCCTGAGACGCACGAAGCCTCGGGGGAGGGGTGTGACGATGCAGCAGCGCCGCACACCGGGTGGTCAGCGTCCCGCCCGCCGGCCGGGTCAGTCCGGTCGGCCGGGCGGTGGGCGCGCCACGCGGGGATCGGTCCGGGAGGCCGGCGTACGCGCCGAGCCGCGCGCCGCCGGTCGCGCGCCGGGTGCTGCCCGGGGCGCCGAAGGCGTGCGCTCCGCGAGTCGTCCGGCCGCCGCTCGGCGTACCGCCGCCGGTGGCGCCGTGAAGCGGCTCGCCGCACCCCACCCCCGTCGCTTCACCGGTCGGGCCACCGTGTTGTTCGCGGTCCTGATCGCGCTCGCACTGGCCTACACCTACCCGGTCCGGGTCTACCTGGACCAGCAGGCCGACATCGAGCGGATGGAGGCCGCGCAGGCGGTGCAGGAGCAGGAGATCGCGAAGCTCGCCGCCGAGGCCGCGAAGTGGCAGGACAAGGCGTTCATCGAAACCAAGGCCCGGGAACGGTTCTTCATGGGCCGGCCGGGCGAGAAGATGATGGTGGTGCTGCACGACCCGGAGGGCGCCGCCCGGGACGCCGGGAAGTCGGCCGGTTCGGCCGCCCCGGCGGGGCCATCGACCTGGTACGACACGCTCTGGTCGAGCGTGCGGGCGGCGGACAGCCAGCAGCCGGGCAAGTGACCCACCGATCAGCGCACCAGGAGAGACCGTGACTGTCGTACCACCGTCGGAGCCGGCGGCGGATTCCGTACCCCTGCCGCAGCACGAGCCGGCCACCGAGGCCGACCTGGCCGCGGTGGCCGCGCAGCTCGGCCGGACGCCCCGGGGCACCCGGGCGGTTGCCCACCGTTGCCCGTGCGGCCTCCCGGACGTGGTGGAGACCACCCCCCGCCTCGCCGATGGCACCCCCTTCCCGACCCTCTACTACCTGACCTGCCCCCGGGCCACCGCGGCGTGCAGCCGACTGGAGTCGGCGGGGCTGATGAAGGAGATGGCGGACCGGCTGACGACGGACCCGGAGTTGGCCGCCCACTACCGTGCGGCGCACGAGGACTACCTCACCCGTCGGGAGGCGATCGGCGAGGTGCCGGAGATCGCCGGCATCTCGGCCGGCGGAATGCCGGGCCGGGTCAAGTGCCTGCACGTGCACCTGGGCCACGCGCTGGGCGCGGGCCCCGGGGTGAACCCGTTCGGCGACGAGACGTTGGACCTGGTCGAGCCCTGGTGGTCGGCGGGGCCGTGCGTGGACGTGCCGGCGGGCGAATGAGCGCGCAGACCGGGTCCGAGGCACCCGAGAGTCAGATCCTCGTCCGGCGGGCCCGCACCGGGGACGTGCGGGGCATCCGGCGACTCGTCGACACCTACACCGACGACCGGCGGCTGCTCAGCAAGGCCACCGTCACCCTCTTCGAGGACGTGCAGGAGTTCCGGGTCGCGGTCCGGGCCGAGGACGACGTCGTGGTGGGCTGCGGCGCGCTGCACGTCATGTGGGAGGACCTGGCCGAGATCCGCACGGTGGCCGTGGACCCTTCCTGCCGGGGCCGGCGGATCGGGCACCGGCTGGTCGGCGAACTGATCGACGCGGCCCGGGAGTTGGGCGTGGCGCGGATCTTCGTGCTCACCTTCGAGACCCGGTTCTTCGGCTCGTTCGGCTTCCGCGAGATCGACGGCGCTCCGGTGCCGCAGCCGGTCTACGAGCAGTTGCTGCGCTCGTACGACGAGGGTGTCGCGGAGTTCCTGGACCTGGAGCGGGTCAAGCCGAACACGCTGGGCAACACCCGGATGCTGCTGCGCCTGTGACTCCGAGTTGGCGGGGCGGGCTGCCGTAAGGTTGCTGCCGTGACGACGCGTGTGGCGGCCATCGACTGCGGGACCAACTCGATCCGACTGCTGGTCGCCGACCTGCCCGACGCCTCGGCCGGGCCGCAGGCGCCGCTTGTCGACCTGACCCGGCGGATGGAGATCGTCCGGCTGGGGCAGGGCGTGGACCGCACGGGCCGGCTGGCGCCGGAGGCGATCGAGCGGACCCGGGTGGCGCTGGCGTCGTACGCCGCCGACATCGAGAAGCTGGGTGCGCAGCGGGTGCGGATGTGCGCCACGTCGGCCTCCCGCGACGCCGCCAACGCCGCCGACTTCACCGAGATGGTGCAGGCCACCCTCGGTGTCGCGCCCGAGGTGGTCAGCGGCGACGAGGAGGCCCGGCTGTCGTTCACCGGCGCGGTGCGCGGGCTGCCCGCCGACGCGAAGGAGCCGTTCCTGGTCGTCGACATCGGTGGTGGCTCCACCGAGTTCGTGGTCGGTGACCGGGCCGCCGGGGTGCGCTCGGCGATCTCGGTGGACATCGGCTGCGTCCGGATGACCGAGCGGCACCTGCCCGGCGACCCGCCGACGCCCGAGCAGGTCGCGGCGGCTCAGGCCGACATCGCCGGGGTGGTGGACCGGGCGCTCGCCGCGGTGCCCGGTCGCGAGGCGGCCACCCTGGTCGGCCTCGCCGGGTCGGTCACCACCGTGGTCGCTCTCGCTCAGGGCCTGCGGGAGTACGACCCGGAGCGCATCCACCACGCCCGGGTGTCGTACGAGGAGGTCGCCCGGGTGACCGCTGAGCTGCTGGGTCAGACCCGTGCACAGCGGTTGGCGAACCCGGTGATGCACCCGGGCCGTGCCGACGTGATCGGCGCGGGTGCGCTGGTGCTTCGCGTGATCATGGAACGGGCCGGGATGCCGTCGGTGGTCGCCTCGGAGCACGACATCCTCGACGGCATCGCCTGGAGCCTCCAGCCAGCCACGCGCTAGTCAGCTTGACCAACTCGGAACGCCTGGAAGGGCCCTCGCGGGGCGAGTGATCAACTCGCCTTCCTTGAAGTCGGGGTGTCAGCGCCAACAGGACACCCCGACTTCCTGCAAACCGAGTGGATCACCGCCCGTCCCGCCACGCTTCGCGCGCCGGCCCTGCCCGGCGTGTTGCGAGCGATTCGTTGACGCTACTTCGCATTACGCACTAGTGTGCAATGCGTGGACACCACACAGTTGCTGAAGGGCGTGCTCGATCTGGCCGTCCTGGCCGTGCTCCGAGAGGAGGACGGTTACGGTTACGACATCCTGCGCCGGCTTCGCGAGGCCGGCCTGGAGGAGGTCGGTGACGCCTCGGTCTACGGGACGCTGCGCCGCCTCTTCGCCGCCGGCCTGCTCACCACCTACGTCGTGCCGAGCGAATCCGGGCCGCACCGCAAGTACTACTCACTGAACGCCGCGGGGCGTGACCAGTTGACCCGCTCCGGCAAGCTCTGGCGCTCGTTCGCCACCACAATGGACAGTCTGCTCGACGATCGGGGGATGGCGGCATGACCGTCGCGGAGCAGGAGATCACCGACTATGTGGCGCGGGTCCGGGCCGCTCTGGCCGACCTACCGCCGGGGCAACGCGACGAGCTGACCGAGGATCTGGCCGACCACCTCACCGAGGTCGCCGCCGAGTCCGAGGGCACCCTGGTCGAGCGGTTGGGTGAGCCCGAGACGTACGCCGCCGAACTGCGCGCCGCAGCCGGCGCCGCGCCGGGCAGCGGGCGCAACCTCGACCAGCGGGTGGCGAGCGCGATGGCCCGGGTCCGCGGCCGGCTGCGCACCATGGACACCCGTCTCGGCCCACCCCTGGGGTACGCGACGGCCAGCGACTTCCTCCAGTTGTTGCGCCCCGGCTGGTGGGTGCTCCGGGGCTACCTGGCGGCGATGCTGGTCACGGTGATCAGCACCGGCGGCAGCTTCGGGTTGCTGCCGAGGTTCGGTGGTGAGTTGCTCGCCGGCATGATCATGTTGGTCGGCTTCGTGCTCGCCTCCATCTGGATCGGCCGCCGCTCCGGGCGGTTGACCCGTTGGCCGCGCTCGGCGGTGCAGGTCGGCAGCGTGGTGCTGGTGGTCTTCGCGTTCGCCGCGTTGATGCAGGCCGAGGACCGGATGCGCTATGGCGACTACGGCTACGACCAGACCTCGGTCGACAGCCAGTACGACCGGGTCCGGGACGTCTTCGTCTACGACAGCGAGGGCCGCCTGGTGGAGAACGCCCGGCTCTTCGACCAGAACGGCAATCCGATCCGGCTCGGCTACCCGGACTGCTTGGAAGGCGCCTATGTGAACCAGGCGCTGCGGGCGTACCCGTACTGCCCGGACCAGGCGCCCTTCGTGCCCCGCGCACCGGGCGCGCCCCTCCCGCCCGGGTCACCGACCAGCACGCCGGACCCGACCAGCACGCCGGACCCGACCAGCACGCCGGAGCCGACCAGCACGCCGGATCCGAGCGGCACACCAGGGCCGACCGGGACGCCGCTGCCGACCGGTACGGCCACCGGCCTGCCGCCGAGCGACACACCAACCCCAACCCCGACCCGCTGAGCCAAGGTGTGAACTGGATCATGCAGGTGAAGCTGGGAAATAGCTGAACGGACGAGGCGAGCGGGACGGCACCGGAAATCAATGATCGTTACGGTGTCGTCTGCTCATCAACCCCTCGGAAGGAACCCCCGTGTCAGAGCAGGTCGCACCGCCCCCCGCGTCCGACGCCGCAACCCCTGAGCCGGCCGTCGAGACGCCGCAAGCGGCCGCGCCGCAGCCTGCCGCTCAGCAGCAGCAGTCGGCCGAGCCGCAGCCGGCCGCCGAGACGCCGCAGGCAGCCGAGCCGAAGGCGGAGAAGTCCGGTGCGAAGAAGGCCCTCGGCATCGTCGGTGCGATCCTCGCCGTCGTCGTCATCGCCGGCCTGAAGTTCGGCGTCGCCTCGGCGATCGGCAACTACTTGAACAAGGACGAGACCGCAGACGCCAAGACCGGCGACTGCATCGCCGAGTTGCCCGAGGTCACCGGCACCGAGCAGGAGGAGGTCGACGGCGCCAAGGTCGTCGAGTGCACCTCCACCGACGCGGCGTACAACGTGGTCGGTCGGGTGAACGGCCAGAGCGAGGCTCAGGCCAAGGCCGACACCACCTGCACGCAGTACTTCAAGGAGGGCCAGGAGGGGTACATCTTCTCCAGCATCGAGCCGGGCAAGACGGGCTACGTGCTCTGCCTGACCAAGAAGGTTTGACCACAGCGGTAGATCGGTGTCGACGGCGGCGGGAGCAGACCCCGCCGCCGTCGGCGTACCCGCAGTCACCGGGCGGCGAACAGGAGGTGAATGCCACTGTTCCGGCGTCTTCCCGACGGCCCCGTGGCGTGGCAGGCTACCGGCACGTAGGACCACTGGGCGACCAGCCAACGATGACTGACCGCTAGGAGGACGGCCCATGGGCGAAATGGTGAGCTACCGCAGCAACGGGGGAACGAGCGAGGGGTATCTCGCGATACCCGCCAGCGGCACGGCCAGCCCCGCCGTCATCGTCATTCAGGAATGGTGGGGCCTGGTCCCGCACATCCGGTCGGTGGCGGACCGGTTCGCCGAGGCCGGTTTCGTGGCCCTCGCCCCGGACTTCTACCACGGTGAGACGACCAGCGAGCCGGACGAGGCGCAGCGGCTCCTGCTGGCGATGCGGATGGACGAGGCGGCGAAGGACATCGCCGGGGCGGCCGACTATCTCGCCGGGCGGCCCGAGGTCACCGGTAAGGTCGGTGCCGTGGGCTTCTGCGCCGGTGGCAGCCTGGCCCTCTGGTCGGCCACCATCTCCGAGCGGATCGTCGCCACCGCCGGTTTCTATCCCGTGCTGCCGTGGGAGTCGATGCGCCCCGACTGGGCCGACTACGCCGGCAAGGCAGCGGTCATCCACTGCTCCGAAGAGGACGGCACCTCCACCGCCGAGGGCGTACAGACCGCTCGTCGAGCCATCGAGGAGGCCGGCGGCGACTGCCACCTCTACGACTACCCGGGCACCTCGCACGCCTTCTTCAACGACGACCGGCCGGAGGCGTTCGACCAGCGAGCCGCCGCCAGCGCGTGGGCCCGCACCCTGGAACTCTTCCGGGCCAAGCTTGGCTGAGACCCGTACCCCGGAACAGGTGGTCGCCCGCGCAGCGCGGGCGACCGACCTGGCCGACCTCGACGCGGCGGTGAGCGACTGTTTCGCCTGCCCACGGCTGGTCCAATGGCGGGAGGAGGTGGCCCGCACCCGCCGGGCCGCCTTCCGCGACCAGGAGTACTGGGGTCGGCCGGTGCCGGGCTTCGGCACCGGTGACGCGCGGATCGCGATCCTCGGGCTGGCACCCGCCGCGCACGGTGGCAACCGCACCGGCCGGATCTTCACCGGTGACCGGTCGGGTGACGTGCTGTTCGCCGCGCTGCACCGGGCCGGGCTGGCCAACCAGCCGACAAGCGTCGCCGCCGACGACGGGCTCACCCTGCGGGACCTGCGGGTCTTCTCGGCCGTCCGCTGCGCGCCTCCGGACAACAAACCGACCCCGGCGGAACGGGACACCTGCGCGCCCTGGCTGCACCGCGAGGTCGCGCTGATCCGGCCCACGCTGCGGGTCGTGGTCGCGCTGGGCGCGTTCGCCTGGGCGGCGTGGTGGCCGGTGCTCCGCGCGGTGTACGGGCAGCGCCCGCCCAGCCCGCGACCGGCGTTCGGTCATGGGGCACACTGGTCCGGCACGAACGCTCCGGACTTGCTGGGCTGCTACCACGTCAGCCAGCAGAACACCTTCACCGGGCGGTTGACACCAGGGATGTTGGACGACGTCTTCGGCCAGGCTAAACAGCTGGCCGGAGTGGACTGAGACGACGCGTGGGGTGGTGGCGATGACAGACGGAACACGCCCGCCCACGCCGGCACCGTCCGCCGAGCCGGGTGTGCTGCCCCCGGTGCTCGGCCTGCTCCGCCGGTGGTGGCCGGTCGGCGCGACCGCCGCCCTGCTCGCCGGTGCCGCCCTGGCGTCCGCCCACTCGTCGATCGGGGCCAGTCGGATCCCGCCGGCGGCGGACAACGTCCCGTGGGTCCCCGAGTACCCGACCGTTGAGCCGTCACCGTCCATCCCGATCGAGCCGCGCGACGCCGGCGAGGCCACCCAGGCGCACATCCCGCAGTGGGTCGGCACGGTGGCGGTGGTCCTGCTCGGGCTGGCCATCCTCGCCGCGCTCGGCTACCTCTGCTGGGTCCTGATCCGGGGCGCGCTGCGCCGCACCACCCGGGCACTACCGGCGCAGCGGGCCCGTCGTACCGCCGAGGGCACCGCCCGCGAGGTGGTCGCCGCCCTCGACGCCGGCCTGGTGGAACTCGACGACCGGGACACCGACCCCCGGGTGGCGGTGATCGCCTGCTGGGTGCGCCTGGAGGAGACCGCCGCCGCGGCCGGTGTGCCGAGGCTCGCCGGGGACACCCCCACCGACCTGGTCAGCCGGTTGTTGCAGGGTGACCCGGCGGCGGGCGTGCCGGCCATCGCCAGCACCGACGTGCTGGCCGAGTTCGCGCACGTCTACCGGGAGGCCCGGTACGCCACCCACCCGGTTGGCGAACGCACCCGGGACCAGGCCCGCGCCGCGCTCGGCCGGCTGCGCGGAGAACTCACCGCGGCGGTGACCTCATGAGCAGCACCAGCATCGACGACCTGCTCGCGTTCGAGGAGGAGGCGGCGCCGGTCGGTCCGCAGCCGCGCGCCTCCCGGTGGCGTCCGGTGCTGCGCTCGCTCGCGTGGGCCGCCGCGCTGGTCGCCGTCCTGCTCGTCGGCCTCCGCGCGGTGGGCCTCCAGGTCTCGCTGCCCGTACTGATCGCCGGGGTGCTCGCCGTGCTGGCGGTCCGCCGGGTCACCGCCCTGCTCGCGCCGCCGCCACCGCCGCCCGGCGGTAGTCGGGTCGGCGCGGGCGAGGAGGACGGCAGCTACAACTGGGGTGCCCGGGACGCGCTGAGTAGCGCGATCAACCGGTGGGAATGGCCCCTGGACTGGTCCGCGACCCGACCCGAACGGTTCACCGGCACGGTCCTGCCCCGGATCGGTGAACTGGCCGACGAGCGGATGCGTCTGAAACACGGCGTCACCCGTGAGTCGGACCCCGCCCGCGCTCGCGCCCTGCTGGGTGAGCGCCTGTGGACGTTCCTGGAGACCCCGCCTCGCCGCACCCCGTCGCCGCGCGACCTCGCGGTGATCGTCGCCGAACTGGAGAGTATTTGATGAACGACGTGGACCGGAGCATTGCCCCCGCCGAGGTCGGGCACCTGGCTCGGGCGGTCCTGGACGCGGTCGGCACCGTCGTGGTCGGCAAACGGGACGCGTTGGAGCTGGTCCTCGCCGGCATCCTCGCGGGCGGGCACGTGCTTCTGGAGGATCTGCCGGGTCTCGGTAAGACGCTCACCGCCCGCTCGTTCGCCCAGGCCCTCGGGCTGGACTTCCGTCGGTTGCAGTTCACCCCCGACCTGCTCCCGGCCGACGTCACCGGCTCCTTCCTCTACGACCAGCGCAACGGCGACTTCACCTTCCGGGCCGGCCCGGTCTTCACGAACCTGCTCCTCGCCGACGAGATCAACCGGACGCCGCCGAAGACCCAGTCCGCGCTGCTGGAGGCGATGCAGGAGAAGCAGGTGTCGGTGGAGGGCGTGACCTACAAGCTGGACGAGCCGTTCCACGTGCTGGCCACCGCCAACCCCATCGAGTACGAGGGCACCTACCCGCTGCCCGAGGCACAGCTGGACCGGTTCCTGCTGCGGGTCTCGTTCGGCTACCCGCAGCACGAGGAGGAGTGGGAGGTCCTGCGCCGTCGGATGAGCCGTCGCCGGGAGGAGGCGGACATCAAGGCGGTGGTCGACGCGGCGACGCTGCGGGCCATGCAGGCCGCCCTGGAGGACGTGGTGGTGGAGGACTCCATCGGCCGCTACATCGTGTCGCTCACCGCGGCCACCCGGGAGCACCCGTCGGTGCTGGTCGGCGCCTCACCTCGCGGTTCGCTGGCGTTGCTGCTGCTGGCCCGGGTCCGCGCGGTGTTCGGCGGACGGGACTACGTGGTGCCCGAAGACGTCAAGTCGGTGGCGGCGCCCGCCCTGGCGCACCGGATCACCCTGCGCCCGGAGATGTGGTTGCGTCGGGTCGATCCGGCGTTCGTGGTGGGCGAGGTGTTGGAGGCGACTCCCGCCCCGGCCAGTGGCGCGCTGCCCAGCTACGCCGCCGGCGGGCCCCGGCACTGATGACCGGACCGACCGTGCCGAGGGCCACCGAAGCGGAACCCGCTGCCGGCTGGGCGCCCACCCCGGCGCTCGGCCGCGCGGTGCTGCTCGCCGGCCTGCTGCTGGTGGCCGGCGTGTTGCTGGGTCGGGTGGACCTGATCGTGCTTGCCGCCCCGTTCGCGCTGGGCACCGCGTACGCGCTGCGTCGGCGGCCTACGGCGCTGCCGCAGGTGTGGATCACCCAGGGTGACGGCGGGCCGTTGGTCGAGGGCGGCGACGTGAGCGCGGCGGTGACGGTCGGCAACCCGGACACGGTCGACTACGACCTGGTGGTGATGCGTTCCCGCGTGTCGCCGTGGCTGCGGATCGACCGGGCCGGCTTCGCCCGCGACGAGGCCGCCGACGGCGCGGAGCCGAGCGCCGTCCCACCGACCGGTGCGACGGGCAACGGCGGGGGCCGTTCCCTCGCGGACCGGCCGTTCGTGGCCTCGGTGCCGATCGACGCCGCGGTGGACCTGGAGTTGGCCGGCAAGGCCCTGCGCTGGGGCCGGCACCCGATCGGCCCCGCCGGTGCCCGGGTCGCCACGGCGGGTGGTCTGCTGGTCTCCCGGGCGGTGATCACCGAGCCGGTCCGGGTGCGGGTGTACCCGCGTACCGAGCCGTTCGAGGCGGTCGAGGCGATGCCCCGCGCCGCCGGCCTGGTCGGGGCGCACCACTCCCGCCGACCGGGGGAGGGCGGCGAGTTGGCCGGCGTACGCGTCTTCGCCCCCGGCGACCGGCTGCGCCGGATCGACTGGCGGGTCTCGTTGCGGGCCCGGCAGTTGCACGTGGCCGCCACCCTCTCCGACCGGGACGCCGAGGTGGTGGTGCTGCTCGACGTGCTCGCCGAGGCGGGCCGCTCCGGCGGGGTGAACGGTGCCGCCTCGGTGCTGGACACCACCGTCCGGGCCACCGCCGCGATCGCCGAGCACTACCTGCACCGTGGCGACCGGGTCTCGCTGTTGGAGTACGGGCCGGCAGCCCGCCGGCTCCGGCCGGCCGCCGGGCGACGGCAGTACCTGACCGTCCTGGAGTGGTTGCTCGACGTCCGGGTCCACGCGTCCGCGCACGAGCCGTACGACCAGGTCTTCGGGCCGCAGTTGCTGTCCTCGGACGCGTTGGTGGTGGTGCTCACCCCGCTGCTGGACGAGCGGTCGGCGCAGATGCTCGCCCGGCTGGCCCGCGGCGGACGGTTCGTGGTGGCGGTCGACACGTTGCCGACCGAGCTGGCGTCGCCGAAGGACCGGGGTTGGGCCGAGGTGGCGTACCGGCTGTGGCGTCTGGATCGGGAGATCATGATCGGGCAGCTCCGGGAGCACGGCGTGCCTGTGGTGCGCTGGGCTGGCGCCGGCAGCCTGGACCAGGTGCTGCGGGACGTGGCCCGGTTGGCGACGGCCCCGAGGGTGGGTGGCCGATGAGCGAGGGCAGGCGCACATGAACGCCGTCGTGGAGCGGGTTCGGGCGGCGCAGTACGCCGTGGCCCGCATCAGTGCGGCCCCGCTGCTGGTCCGGGCCGGGATCTTCGTCATCGTCTTTGCCGGGTTCGTCCTTGCCTTTCCCGCGGAGGTGCTTTCCGGCCGGCCGATCCTCTTCCTGGCGGTGGCGGCCCTGTTGCCCGCGTTCGGGCCGCGCCGACTCTGGGCGACCTTCACGGCGTTGGTCACGGTCGGCGGTTGGCTGCTCGCCACCGACGGGTACGGCCGTCCGGTCGCCCTCTGGCGGCTGCTCGCCGTCGCGGCCCTGCTCTATCTGGGTCACACCCTCTGCGCGCTGGCCGCGCTGTTGCCCTACGACGCGGTGGTGGACCCGGAGTTGATCACCCGGTGGTTGGTGCGGTCGGCCGCTGTGCTGTTGGGTGCTGCCGTGCTCGGCGTCCTGTTGTTGCAGGCGGCGGGGACGGGTGGCGGGGCCGGACACCAGTGGGTGACGGTGCTGGGGCTGCTGGTGGCGGTGGGAACGGCAGCGTTGCTGGGCTGGCTCTTGCGACGCCGGTGACCGGTGCGACCTGAGGGTTACGCAGGTCACATGGGTTGTGCTCCGTCACAGATGGGGGCCGCGAGCGGGATTACCTGAGCCGGCCGGGGAAAGATAGACAACGTGAATCCGAAGCGGATCCTTGTGGTTGGTGCCGGGCACGTCGGTCTGTACGCGGCGCTGCGCCTGTCGAAGAAGCTCAGCTCCCGTGAGGCTGAGGTCATGGTGGTGGATCCCCAACCCCACATGACCTATCAGCCGTTCCTGCCCGAGGCGGCGGCGGGCAACATCTCCCCGCGGCACTCCGTGGTGCCGCTGCGGCGGGAGTTGCGCCGGTGCAAGATGGTGGCCGGCACGGTCACGCGGATCGAGCACGACCGCAAGGTGGCCACCGTGCAGCCGATCAGCGGCCCGGCCCGGGAGATCACCTACGACCACGTGATCGTGGCACCGGGTTCGGTCTCCCGCACCCTGCCGATCCCTGGCCTGCACGAGCAGGGCATCGGGTTCAAGACCATCGGTGAGGCGATCTACCTGCGTAACCACGTGCTGGATCGGCTCGACGTGGCGGCTGCCACGCCGGATCCGGACGTCCGCCGTTCGGCGCTGACCTTCACCTTCGTCGGCGGTGGGTACGCCGGCATCGAGGCGCTCGCCGAGATGGAGGACATGGCTCGCGACGCCCTGCGCTACTACCCGGAGCTCAAGCAGGACGAGGTCCGCTGGGTGCTGGTCGAGGCCACCCAGCGGGTGCTGCCCGAGGTCGACCGGGACATGGGTGCCTACACCGTGCAGCAGCTGCTGAAGCGGAACATGGACATCCGGCTGGACACCCGGCTCGAGTCCTGCGTCGACGGGGTGGTCAAGCTCTCCGACGGTGACAGCTTCCGCTCCGACACGATCGTCTGGACGGCCGGTGTGAAGCCGTCGCCGATGCTGGACGCGACCGACTTCCCGCGTGACGACCGCCGGCGGATCACCTGCCTGCCCACGCTCCAGGTGGTCGACGGTGACCAGGTGGTCGAGGGTGCCTGGAGTGCAGGCGACTGCGCCGCCGTACCGGACCTGACCAAGGAGCCGGGCAACTTCTGCTCGCCGAGCGCTCAGCACGCGGTGCGCCAGGCCGCCCGGATGGCCGACAACATCACGGCCGTGATCCGGGGTCGCGAGCCGGTGAACTACAAGCACAAGCACGTCGGCAGCGTCGCGAGCCTCGGCCTGCACAAGGGCGTGGCCCAGGTGTACGGGATCAAGATGACCGGTTGGCCGGCCTGGGTGATGCACCGGACGTACCACATGAGCCGGATCCCGTCGTTCAACCGCAAGGTCCGCGTGGTGGTGGACTGGTCGTTGGCGTTCTTCCTCAAGCGTGAGGTGGTCGCCCTGGGCCAGTTGCACGACCCGCGCGAGGAGTTCGCCGAGGCCTCCCAGCCGGTAGGCGCGCCCCGCGTCTAACCCAGACCCGGACCCACCAACCCCGTCGATCTTGCACTTTCGGACGTCGTGATGCGCCTTTTGGTGCCTCTTGTCCGAGCAGTAAGTGCAAGATCGGCGGGGTTTTGGGTTGGGTTAGACCCGCCACGTCCAGGCGTCGGCTATCCGGGTCGCGGGACCGTAGAGCTGTTCCAGGGTTGTGCGCAGGCTTTCCGCGTGCGGGGCGTCGTCGGTGAGCGCCACGCAGGAGGCGCCCCAGAACTCCGCGTCGCGGGCGGCCTGGCGGCGCTGCTCGTCGCCGATGGCCGGTTGGTCCCCGCGCCGGGCGACATCCGCCAGTAGCGCGGAGGTGGGCTGCTTGAAGGTGCCCATCGCCGCGGTGCCGCCCCTGCCGTACGGGCCGATGAAGAAGCCTTCCGGCAGCCCGAAACCGGCGTCGGCGGCGGTCGCCCAGCGCATCGGCCAGGGCTCCTTCGGGGTGGGCAGCGGCACCGGGACCAGCACCCCGCCCGGCGGTACGCACTGCCGCCAGTGCCCGCCGGTGATGAATTCCGGCACGGCGGGTCGTCCGGTGGTCGGCAGGGGGGTCGGGAAGATCGGCAGCAGCGCCACGCCGACGGCCAGTGGCACCAGCCGCCGGGCCCGACCGGAGCTCCGCAGGGCCCGGTCGACCGCGAGCACCAGCAGCGTCGCGACGATCGGCAGCACCGCCAGCGCGAACCGCATCGGCAACGCCCCGTCCACCACCGGCAGTCCACCGATCAGGGCGTACGGGCCGGGGAGTGCCGTCCTGGTGCCGCCGAGCACCACCTCCGGGCCGAGCGAGAGCGCCCCCATCACCAGACCCGCCACGACGCAGGCGAAGACCAACCGGCGTCGCCCGGCCCAGATCGCGCAGACCGTGGCGACCAGCAACAGTGGCCAGCCGAGGAACGTGTTGTACTCGGCGGGACCGGTGGTCAGCCGGGCGGACTCGTCGCTGCCGCCCACCGACAGCGGGGAGAGCGTCCACCAACTGCTCAGGTCGGCGGAGAAGTAGGCCGGGGTGAACATGCCGTCGGCGACCCCCTGCGGCCCGGCGAACTGGAACCACAGCGGATAGCCGAGCACCAGCAGGGCGAGCCCGGCGGCGACCGCCATCCCGGCGGCGAAGCCGGGGAGCGCCCTGCGGGCCAGGTCCCGGTCCGACACGGCGTAGCTGACCGCCATCACCAGCAGCGTGATGGCGGCGAGGAAGAGCACCTCCTCGCCGATGAAGACCTGCGCGGTGACCGCGCCGGCCAGCCCCGCCGCGGAGGTGAGCAGCCGCCGGCGATCCGGCCCGGAGGTGCGGGTACGGCCGGTCCCGTCGGGTGTTCCCGGCCCCGGGTCGGACGCCCGCAGCAGCCGGATCACCAGCCAGACGATCACCGGCACCAGCCACTGGGCGGTCATGTGCAGGTGGCTGTTGGTCTGGGAGACCATGCCTGGTCCGAATCCGCACAGCCCACCGCCGAGCGCGGCGGCCACCCGGCGGGCGCGCAGCGTCCGGTGGAACAGCAGGTACCAGGCCAGGGCGGTGCCGGCGAGGTTGGCGGCGGCGAGCAGCGCGAAGGTGACCGGCGCGCCGAGCAGCAGGGTGACCGGCGCGAAGAGGACGCCGAGTGCGATCACCGTGGTGTTGGCCATCAGGTTGACGCCGTCGGGGGCGTTGAGCCGGTCGGTGAGCAGGTCGAAGTCGCCGAGCAGCGCACGGGCGTCCACCGCCAGGAACCACTCGTAGAGGGTCTGGTCCTCCGGGTTGAGCGCCAGGGTGCGGGCGCCCGGGTCGGGCCACAGCCCCTGGGTGAGCCAGCCGGCCAGCACCGCGAAGAGCAGAGCGGCCAGCAGGTCTGCCCGGTGGCGGCGCACGGCGGCCAGCAGCCGGGTGGCCCGGGGTCGGCGGTTGACCTGATCGGCGAGGCGGAATGCCTGCTCAGGGGCGGCGTCGGGGGCCGTGGGGGCTGCGCTGCTCACGGCATCGACCCTAATGTGGCCAGGCCGGCGGGGTACGCCGGGTCGCCGCAGACCGGCTACGGTGACACTGCACCAGGCGTGTCGGCGCGCCGGTGCCACTCGCCCGGGTGGTGGAAAGGCAGACACGGCCGCCTTAAAAGCGGCTGCCGAAAGGCGTGCGGGTTCGACCCCCGCCCCGGGCACCGGTCGACTCACACATTCTCATTCGTGATCTCCAGGACTTGGCTGTGCCGTTTACTCTTGGACGGCACGTTCACGTGCAAACGACCCCCTGAGGGAGGCCAGACAGTGAAGACCTCGAACCCGGTGCTCGCCCGGCTCGGCCAAGCGGCCGAGCGGGAGCGCTCCGCCGGGTACGCCCCGGCCGGGCCGTACGGACAGCCCGGCATTCCCCAGCAGTACCCGTCCCAGGCCGGTTACCCGGCCGCGCCGCCGACCGTGGCGCCCATGACCGTCGACGACGTGGTCGTCAAGACGGTCGCTCTGCTCGGCATCCTCGGCATCACCGCCGCAGCCGCCTGGGTGCTCGTGCCCGACGCCCTGGTCGGTACCGCCTGGATCGGCGCGGCGGTGGTCGGCCTGGTCCTCGGCTTGATCATTTCGTTCTCCCGGATGGCCAACCCGGCGCTCGTGATCGCGTACGCGGTCGTCGAGGGTGTCTTCGTCGGCATGGTCAGCAAGGCGTTCGAGACGGCCTACGACGGCATCGTGCTCCAGGCCGCCGCGGCCAGCTTCGGCATCTTCTTCCTGATGGCGATGCTCTACCGGGCGAAGGTCATCCGGGCCACCCCGGCCTTCGTCAAGGGCATGATCGCGGTGATGGTCGGCCTCTTCGCGGTCATGATGATCAACCTGGTGCTGGCGCTGTTCGGCGTCAACACCGGCCTGCGCGACGGCAGCCCGCTGGCCATCGGCTTCAGCCTGGTCTGCATCGTGGTCGCCTCGCTGAGCTTCGTGCTCAGCTTCAAGGAGATCGAGGACGGCGTCCGGATGGGCCTGCCGCAGCGCTACTCCTGGGTGGCCGCGTTCGGCATCCTGGTCAGCCTGGTCTGGCTCTACATCGAGATCCTGCGCCTGCTGAGCTACTTCCAGGGCGACGACTGACCTCGTCCGCACTGCCGACCGGCGCCCGTCCCCACTCCGGTGGGGGCGGGCGCCGTCGTCCGCGCCGTTTACCCGCCGCCGCCGGTCCGCCCGGGGCAGAGTGACTGCGAGGGGGGTACGCGGGCGAAGGAGGCGGCGGTGCGCAGCAACAACCCGGTGCTCAACCGGCTGGACGAGACCGGCCGGGTGGAGGCCCGGGTGCTCGGCGCCCGTGACGTCGAGCCGATGACCGTCGACGACGTGGTGGTCCGTACCGTCGGGTTGCTGCTGGTGACCGGCGTGGCCGCGGCGGTGTCCTGGGCGGTGATCCCCGACGCCGTGTGGTTGGGCGCCGCGCTGGCCGGCAGCGCGCTCGCCTCGATCGCGCTGGTCCTGGTCATCTCGTTGCGGGCGATCACCAACCCGGTGCCGATCGTCGGCTACGCCATCCTCCAGGGACTGCTGCTGGGGGTGGCGAGCCGTACCTTCGAGCAGGTCTATCCGGGCATCGTGGTGCAGGCGGTGGCCGGCACCTTCGGCGTCTTCCTCGGCATGGCGGCGCTCTACCGGGCCCGGGTGATCCGGGCGACGCCCCGGCTGGCCCGCCTGGTGATCGGCACCCTGCTCGGCATCGCCGTGCTCAGCGTGGTCAACCTGGTGTCGTACCTGATCACCGGGCGATCGGGCCTGGCCGTCTACAGCGTCAGCGGGCAGGTCGGCTGGCTGCCGTACGCCTTCTCGGTGGTGGCCATCATCGCCGGGGCGTTCAGCTTCATCCTCGACTTCGACCTCGTCGAGCGCTCGGTGCGCGACGGTCGAGCCCGTCGGTACGCGTGGCTGAGCGCGTTCGGCCTGCTCACCGGGTTGGTCTTCCTCTACTGGCAGCTTCTGCGGCTGCTCAGTTACCTGCGCCGCTGACCGGCCCGCCCCGACGCGGTCGCTGTCGGCCGTAGACTCGGCGGCGATGAGCGCAGCGGAGTTGGACAAGGCCGTGCAGTTGCTGGTCCGTCAGATCGCGCACTGGCAGCAGCCTCGGTGGGCGGCGGTCGCGACAACCGGCAACGTGTCCCGCGCCGACATGGTGCACCGCCTCGTGCAGGAGATGGCCAACCTGGCCGCCGACGCCGAGGGGGAGCCGCGCCGGGTCGTACCCCGGCTCGACAACGACCTGGCCCTGCCCGACCAGCTACGGGTGGTCACGGCGGACCTGCTGGCCGCCGACCCGGGACCCGAGGCGCTGACCCGGGCCGCCGCCGAGGTGACGGCGACCCGCGGCGCGCTCTGAGGGCAGCTCGGCTCAGCTGAGCCGTTCGAGCACCATGGCCATGCCCTGGCCACCGCCCACGCACATGGTCTCCAGACCGATGGTCTTGTCGTGCCACTCCAGTGCGTTGAGCAGGGTGCCGGTGATCCGGGCGCCCGTCATGCCGAACGGGTGGCCGACCGCGATGGCCCCGCCCATCACGTTCAGCTTCTCCTCCGGGATGCCCAGCTGCCGGTAGGAGGGGATGACCTGCGCGGCGAACGCCTCGTTGATCTCGACGAGGTCGACGTCGTCGATGGTCATACCGGCCCGCTTCAGGGCCTGCCGGGACGCCTCGACCGGCCCGAGACCCATGATCTCCGGCGACAGGGCGGTCACACCGGTCGAGACGATCCGGGCCAGCGGGGTGAGCCCGAGTTCCTCGGCCCGCTGGGCGCTCATCACCACCACGGCGGCGGCGCCGTCGTTGAGCGGGCAGCAGTTGCCGGCGGTGATCCGACCGTCCGGACGGAACACCGGCTTCAGGCCGGAGACCGCGTCGAGGGTGACGCCGGCCCGGGGCCCGTCGTCGGTGCTCACCACGGTCCCGCTCGGCGTGGTGACCGGGGTGATCTCCCGGGCCCAGAAGCCGTCGGCGATGGCCTTCTCGGCGAGGTTCTGGCTGCGTACGCCGAACTCGTCCATGTCGGCGCGGGTGACGTCGTACACCTGGGCCAGGTTCTCCGCGGTCTGCCCCATGGTCAGGTAGATGTCGGGCAGTTCGCCGGCCTCACGCGGGTCGGTCCACACCTCGGCGCCGCCCTGCGCGCGGCGCTTCGAGCGCTCGCCGGCCGACCCGAAGCGAGGGTTCTCCCAGCCGCCGCCGACCAGGGCCTGCGCCTCGGGCGGCAGCCCGTCGGAGCTGCCCCGGGCGTAGCGGGAGACCATCTCGACGCCGGCGGAGACGAACACGTCGCCCTCGCCGGCCCGGATCGCGTGCATCGCCATGCGGGTGGTCTGCAACGAGGAGGCGCAGTAGCGGGTCAGCGTGGCGCCGGGGACAGTGTCCAGACCGAGGAGGGTGGACACCACCCGGGCCATGTTGAAGCCCTGCTCGCCGCCGGGCAGGCCGCACCCGAGGTAGAGGTCGTCGATAGTGGTCGGGTCGAGCGCGGGGATCTTGTCCAGCGCGGCCTGGACGATGGTCGCGGCGAGGTCGTCGGAGCGGACGTCGCGCAGAGACCCCTTGTGCGCCCGGCCGATGGGGGAGCGGGCGGTGGCGACGATGACGGCGTCGCGGGACGACTCAATCGGCATGGACCAACGTTAACCCGCCAGTAACATGGCGCGGAAGAAGCGGACGCGGCGGGAAATGTCACCCCTGGCCGGGAACGATCTAGCGTCGGGTCGTGGCCGCCGCCGCGGCGACGATGGCGGGAAGCAGCGCGTGCGCCCACACCCGGTAGCCGTCGGCGGAGGGGTGGAAGCCGTCCTGGCAGAGCGTCCCCGCGTCGGCCCGGAACACCGGCCCGGTCTCGGTGGCCAGGTCCACCACCGAGCCGCCCGCCTCCAGCACGGCCGTGGTCTGCGCGCGGGCCACCCGACGGCCGGCCCAGCCGACGACCTGGCGCAGCGGAGGCGCGATGGCACGCACCGCCCCGAGGTCGGGGCAGGTGCCCACCACCACCTCGACGCGCGCCTCACGCAGCCGGTGCACCGCCGCGCCGAGGTAGGCCGCCGCGTCGGACGGTCGGCGCAGCCCGGTGGCGTCGTTCGCGCCGATCAGGATCAACGCCACGTCGGGCCGCTCACCGAGCAGCGCCCGGGCCACCTGGGTGGCGAGGTCCGTCGAGCGGGACCCGGAGACGCCGACGCTGGACAGGTGCACCCGACGACCCGTCGGCCCCTCGGCGAGCAGGTTGGCCAACTGCCCGCCGATGGTGTCCTCCAGACGGTCGACACCCACGCCCAGTGCCGACGAGTCGCCCAGCAGCACCAGTCGCAGCGGGGAGGCCCCCGCCCGGCCGATCGTGGCGCGCAGGGCCAGGCCCAGCTCCGGCTCGGCGTAGCGTCGGTGCCGGGCGACGAACGCCTCACCGGCGAGGACGGCAGCGCCGCCGACGGTGCCGGCGAGCAGCGAGAACGCCGCCGCCCGACCCAGTCGGCCGGCGAGGCCGGAGGTCACGCTCCGCGCGCTGCTCTCGTTCATGCCAGTCCCTCCACTGTCGAGGTGTCCGAGGCGGACCCGTGCTGCGGCACCGCGCCGACACCGAAGAACGCCCGTCGGCGCAGCTGCGCCCACCGGCCGGCCGGCCCTCGGTCGCGGCCCCGGACCTGGACGCCGCTGACCTCCGTGCCGGCGTGTCGAGCCGCCTCCTGCGCGGCCTCCGGCAGCGACCGTACGCCGTCGCCGCGGGTCGGTGTGGCCCGTCGTTCCGGGGTCGCGCCGAGGGCGGAGAGCATCGTCGGCAGGAGCGCGGCGGCGGCCATCGCGTACCCCTCGGCGGAGGGATGGAACCGGTCCCAGGCGAACATGCGCGTCGGCTCGGCCGCGAACCGGGGGCCGAGCAGGTCGCCGAGGGAGACCGTCCAGCCGCCCGCCTCGACCACGGCCACCGTCTGGGCCGCGGCGAGCTGGCGGCTCCAGCGGTGCGCCAGCCAGCGCAGGGGCGGCTGGATCGGGCGGATCGCCCCCAGGTCGGGGCAGGTGCCAACGACCACCTCGCACCCCGCGTCGCGCAGGGTGTGCACCGCCTCGACCAGATAGCGCACCGCCAGGCCGCGCGGGGTGCGGTTGGTGATGTCGTTGCCGCCGATGAGGATCACCGCGATGTCGGGTCGGCACTCCAGCGCCGCCTCCACCTGGTGGCGCAGCGCCGCCGAGATGGCGCCGACCACCGCGAAGCGGTGCAGCTGCACCGGCCGGTGCAGTCGACGGGACAGGCCGGTGGCGAGCAGCGCCCCGGGCGTCTCCCGACGGCGGTGCACCCCGTAGCCGGCCGCCGACGAGTCACCGAGCACGACCATGGTGAGCGCCGGACCGGGGAACTTCGCGCCGTACATCCCGTCGCAGCGGGGTGGCGGCGCCTCGGCCATCGGGATGGTCCGTCGAGCCTGGCGGGCCTGGCCGAGCAGCACCCCGCCGGTCGCCACCGCGGCCGCCGCGGTGGCGCCTGTCCCGATGGCTGCCAGCCGGACGAACCGCCGGGCCTGCCGCCAGCGCTCACCACCGGGTACGACCGAATGTGCCACCCCCATACCGCGACATTATCGCGCTACACCGACACACCGCTGTCGTCGTGACGGCACCCGGGTGCCTGGAAACCGACGCGACGGGGTATCTGGGTGGATGGAAGAGGCCGGCCGACTTGCGCCGACCCGCCACGCTGATCCGGCGGAGAGGAGCGCGACGATGGGTAAGACACTGAAGCGCAGCGCGGCGTTCACGGCCCTGGCGCGGGCCCTGGCGGCCGGGGCGCGCAACGGGCCGTCGATCGGCACGCGGTTGGCCGCGCTGCCCCGGATGATCCGAGCCACCGCCAAGGGGGAGTACGACGGCGGCCTCCGGCTGGCCCTGATGACCGCGGCGACGGCGTACATCGTCTCGCCGATCGACCTGCTCCCGGAGATCCCGCTGGCGATCTTCGGGCTGGCCGACGACGCGGTCATGGTCACGTGGTTGGCCGGCAGCGTGCTCGCCGAGACCGATCGCTTCCTGGAGTGGGAGGCCCGCCGCAGCTCGGTCATCCCCGGGGGGCTGGTGCCCTGACGGCACGTACGCTGGGCGACGAGGAAACGTCTTCCCGGCCGCCACCGCCGGCGCCGCAACGAAGGGCACACCGTGCAGTACTACGACAACGTCGTCGACATGATCGGAAACACCCCGCTGGTGCGTCTGCGTAACGTCACCGAGGGCATCCAGGCCACCGTGCTGGCCAAGGTGGAGTACGTCAACCCGGGCGGCTCGGTGAAGGACCGGATCGCGCTGCGGATGGTGGAGGACGCCGAGGCCGCCGGCCTGCTCAAGCCCGGCGGCACCATCGTCGAGCCGACCAGCGGCAACACCGGCGTCGGGCTGGCCCTGGTGGCCCAGCTCAAGGGCTACAAGTGCGTCTTCGTCTGCCCGGACAAGGTCAGCCAGGACAAGCAGGACGTGCTCCGGGCGTACGGCGCCGAAGTGGTGGTCTGCCCGACCGCCGTCGCTCCGGAGGACCCGCGCTCGTACTACAACGTCTCCGACCGGCTGACCCGGGAGATCCCCGGCGCCTGGAAGCCCGACCAGTACAGCAACCCGGCCAACCCGCGCTCGCACTACGAGACGACCGGCCCGGAGCTGTGGAAGCAGACCGACGGCGAGCTCACCCACCTCGTGACCGGCGTCGGCACCGGCGGCACCATCTCCGGCATCGGCCGGTACCTCAAGGAGGCATCCGAGGGTCGGGTGCGCATCGTCGGGGCCGACCCGGAGGGCTCGGTCTACTCCGGCGGCACCGGGCGGCCGTACCTGGTGGAGGGCGTCGGCGAGGACTTCTGGCCGGAAACGTACGACCGGGGTGTCGCCGACGAGATCGTCGAGGTCTCCGACAAGGCGTCCTTCGAGATGACCCGGCGACTGGCCCGCGAGGAGGGGCTGCTGGTCGGCGGTTCCTGCGGCATGGCGGTGGTCGCCGCCCTGGAGGTCGCCCGCCGGGCCGGCCCGGACGACGTGGTGGTGGTGCTGCTGCCCGACGGCGGCCGCGGCTACCTCTCCAAGATCTTCAACGATTCGTGGATGGCCCGGTACGGCTTCCTCGACAACTCGGGCGCGGAGCCGACGGTGGCCGACGCCCTGGCCAGCAAGCCGGGTGGGCTACCCGAGCTGGTGCACGTGCACCCGACCGAGACCGTCCGCGACGCGATCGACTACATGCGCGAGTACGGCGTCTCGCAGCTGCCGGTGCTCAAGGCCGAGCCGCCCGTGGTGACCGGTGAGGTCGCCGGCTCGATCGCCGAGCGGGACCTGCTCGACGCGCTGTTCACCGGTCAGGCCCACCTGCACGACACGATCGAGCGGCACATGGGCGACCCGCTGCCGATGATCGGTGGTGGTCAGCCGGTGAGCGAGGCGGTGGGCCTGCTGGAGAAGTCCGACGCCGCCCTGGTCCTGGTAGACGGCAAGCCCAAGGGCGTGCTCACCCGCCAAGACCTCCTGTCCCACCTAGGCGCCCACTAACCCACCCCACCCCGTCCCGCCCCCCGCCGATCTTGCACTTGCTGTCGCCTGAACGTCGCTATTGCGGTGTTTCGTCCCGACAGAAAGTGCAAGATCGGCAAGGTGGGAGGCGGGCCTGGGGTCAGAGGGGGCGGGCGTAGCGGAGTTGTCGGGTAGGTGTTGAGCCGATCATCTCGTCTCGTTCGTCGCCCGTCGGGGTCCAGCCGCCGCGCTCGTAGAAGGAGCGGGCGTGGGCGTTGTCCCGCAGCACCCAGAGCGCGGCACGCCGCCAGCCCTGCGCCCGCATGGCGTCCAGCGCGTCCACCATCAGGGTGCGGCCGGTGCCGCGGCCCTGCTCGGCCGGGTCGAGGTGGATCGCGTTGAGCAGCCCGGTGGCAGGGTGGTCCTCGTCGTCCGGGCCCAGGTGACTGAACCCGACCAGCGCCCCGGCCCGTTCGGCCACCGTCATCCGGTGGGTGTCCCGCTCCCAGACCCACCGCTCGACCCAGTACCGCCCCATCGCCTCCGGTGTCGGGTTGGCCAGCGCCTCGGCCGGCAGGAAGGCGGAGTACGCGGCGACCCGGGAGCGCTGGTGCAGGGCGCCCACCGCCATCAGGTCGCCTTCGGTTGCGGGGCGGAGCGTGACGGTCACCCGGCCGAGGCTACCCGGCGCGGCGGAAGCTGCACCGTGGTCAGGTCCTCGGCAATGATCAGATCGCCGTCGAAGTGGACGCGCGCCTCGTCGTGGAACCGGCGCGGGTCGGTGTAGCGCTGGGAGAAGTGGGTGAGCACGAGTCGGCGTACCCCGGACTCGGTCGCCACCCGGGCGGCCTGCGCCGCGGTCAGGTGGCCGACCTCGGCGGCGAGCGCGGCCTCCGACTCCAGGAACGTCGACTCGATGACCAGCAGGTCGGCGTGCTCGGCGAGGGCGTACACCCCGTCGCAGAGGCCGGTGTCCATCACGAAGGCGAACCGCTGCCCCGGCCGGGGCACGCTCACCTCGGCCCGGGTGACGCGGCGTCCGACGAGGTCCAGGTGGCCGACGCGGATCAGCTCGCCGACGGCCGGCCCGGCGATGCCGTACGCGGCCAGCTTCTCCGGCAGCATCCGGTGCCCGTCCGGCTCGACAAGCCGGTAGCCGTACGTCTCGATGGGGTGCCGCAGCCGGCGTGCCTCCAGCGTGCCGCAGCGCAGGGCGATTCGCTGCCCGTCGGCCTCGATGGGCTCGACCCGCAGCTCGGCGGTCTCGTAGAACGAGGTGGCGTACCGCAGCCGGGCGAAGTATTCGGCGCCGCCGGCGGGGAAGTGCACGGCCACCGGGTGCGCCACCCGGTCCAGGGAGAGTCGCTGGATGGTGCCGGGAAGGCCGAGGCAGTGGTCGCCGTGGAAGTGGGTGACGCAGATCCGGGTGAGGTCCGTGGCGGTGACCGTGGTGTGCAGGAGCTGACGCTGGCTGCCCTCGCCCGGGTCGAAGAGGATCACCTCGTCGTCCCAGCGCAGCACGTACCCGTTGTGGTTGCGCTGTCGGGTCGGCGCCTGGCTGGCCGTCCCGAGCACCACCAGCTCGCGCATGGACATCGCCACTCCCGCGGATATGGAGCGACCCCCGGGGCGCTCCGCGCATCTGCGCGGGCCGGCTGGACTTGGCCGGCACCCCGGGGGTCGGGTGGCTGTCGTGGATTCGCCGCACCGCTGCCACACGGTCTCGACGATGGTGCTTTTTGCCCACCTCGCGGCGGGCCGATCACTGTCGAGGACAGCGGCTAGCTGACAGCCACCTCACGAGTCCGATTGCTATACAAGTCTGGACCACCTCCTTTCACGTGTACGGCCACGTTATCGAGTTCTCGTCGGGCTCGGCAACGGATTTCGATCACAGGGCCGAACGGGAATGCCCGGCCACCTCCTGAGAGGTGGCCGGGCATCACGGGTGTGCGGGTGGCGGTGGTCAGCCGCCGACACGGGCCACGCCGACCGGGCAGCTCAGCCCGTTCGGGCCGTGGTTGCAGTACCCGTTCGGGTTCTTGGTCGGTGCCAGGTACTGCTGGTGGTAGTCCTCGGCAAAGTAGTAGCTGCCGAGCGGGGCGATCTCCGTGGTGATCTCACCCTTGCCGGCCCGCGTCACGATCGGCTGGAACGCGTCCCGGGACGACTCCGCGATGGTCCGCTGCTCGTCGGTGGTCGTGTAGATCGCCGAGCGGTACTGGGTGCCCACATCGTTGCCCTGGCGCATGCCCTGGGTCGGGTCGTGGTTCTCCCAGAAGACCTTCAGCAGGTCCTCGTAGTTGATCTTGCTGGGGTCGTACACCACCTGGACGACCTCGGCGTGCCCGGTCCGGCCGGAGCACGTCTCCTCGTACGTCGGGTTCTTGGTGATGCCACCCGCGTAACCGGCGGAGGTGGTGTAGACGCCGGGAAGCGTCCAGAACAACCGCTCGGCACCCCAGAAACAGCCCATGCCGAAGACCGCGACCTGAAGGCCTTCCGGGAACGGGCCCTTCAACGGGGTGCCCAGCACCTCGTGGCGGTCGGCGACCGGCATGGCGATCGGACGGCCCGGCAGGGCCTGGTCGGGCGAGACCATATCGGCGTTCATACGGCGCAAAAACACGGTGGGGATCTCCTCTCGTACCTCTCCCAGCGTGTAACACCGGAGGGTCCAGCTTTCTTACCCGCGTGACCGCGAGTCAGGCCCCACCGGGCAGCGCGGTCGCGACCCGGTCCGCGTACGTCTGGGCCTCGGTGTCGTCGTCGTACCGGGTGCGGGGCCAGAAGAAGCCACGCAACCCGTCGCCCTTGGTCCGGGGGACCACGTGGGTGTGCAGGTGGGGCACCGATTGGGACACCTTGTTGTTCATGGCCACGAACGTCCCACCGGCGCCCAGAGCGGTCTCCACCGCCACCGCCAGCCGCTGGACCATGGCGAAGTAGCCGGGCAGCAGGTCGGCCGGCAACTCGGCCAGGCTCACCAGGTGCACCCGGGGCACCACCAGAACGTGCCCCTTGAACACCGGCCGGGTGTCCAGGAACGCCACCCCGTCCGGGGTGTCGGCCACCCGGAACGCCGGCACCTCGCCCGTCACGATCCCGCAGAACACGCAACCGCTCATCGGGCCAGGCTATGTCGGCGGCTCCCCGGCGGCCCGGCCCCGCCCGAGAGCGCGGGTTCCGTTCCAGCCCTCGGGACGGGGCACTAGCCTCACCAGAATGAGTCACGGCTTCGAGACGCTCGCCATCCACGCCGGTCAGGACCCTGAGGCCCGCACCGGCGCGGTGATCCCACCGATCTACCAGACCAGCACGTACGCCCAGGACGCGGTCGGCGCGCCCCGCCTCGGCTACGAGTACAGCCGCTCCGGCAACCCGACCCGTGACGCGCTCCAGGAGTGCCTGGCGGCGCTGGAGGGCGGGCCGGTGGGGCTCGCCTTCGCCAGCGGCCTGGCGGCGGAGGACACCCTGCTGCGGGCCGTGTGCCAGCCCGGCGACCACGTGGTGATCCCGGACGACGCGTACGGCGGCACGTACCGACTCTTCGCCCGGGTCGCCCAGCGTTGGGGCCTGGAGTTCAGCCCGGCCAAGGTCTCCGACCCGGCCGCGGTCCGGGCGGCCGTGCAGCCCGGCCGCACGAAGATCGTCTGGGTGGAGACGCCGACCAACCCGCTGCTCGGCATCGCCGACATCGCCGCCCTGGCCGCCGTGGCCCACGACGCGGGCGCCCTGCTGGTGGTGGACAACACCTTCGCCTCGCCGTACCTGCAGCAGCCGATCGCCTTCGGCGCGGACGTGGTGATGCACTCCACCACCAAGTACATCGGTGGGCACTCCGACGTTGTCGGTGGCGCGCTCGTGGTCGCCGACGCCGGGCTCGGCGAGGAGCTGCGCTACCACCAGAACGCGATGGGCGCGATCAACGGCCCGTTCGACGCCTGGCTCACCCTGCGGGGCATCAAGACCCTCGGGGTACGCATGGACCGGCACTGCGACAACGCCGAGCGGCTCGCCGCGTACCTCGACGGGCACGCCAAGGTCGCCCAGGTGCTCTACCCGGGGCTGCCCTCGCACCCCGGTCACGAGACGACCGCCAAGCAGATGCGCCGGTTCGGCGGCATGATCTCGTTCCGCGCCGCTGGTGGTGAGGACCACGCCGTGGACATCTGCAACCGGGCCAAGCTCTTCGTGCTCGCCGAGTCGCTGGGCGGCGTGGAATCCCTGATCGAGCACCCGGGTCGGATGACACACGCAAGTGCTGCCGGCTCGCCGCTTGAAGTTCCCGGCGATCTCGTGCGACTGTCTGTCGGCATCGAGACGGTCGACGACCTACTCGCCGATCTGGAGCAGGCGCTGGGCTGACCGCTGGGGAGGATGGCCGTGCAGGACATCATGGCGACCTGGGTCGGGGCGACCGCCAAACAGATCGCCCGGGGCGTACGCCGAGGTGACGTCTCGGCGACCCAGGTCGTCGCCGACCACCTCGAGTACATCTCCCGGGCCGACCGTGAGCTGGCCGCGTTCCGCGCCGTGCGCGGCGGGGAGGCGATCACCGAGGCGGAGAAGGTCGACGAGCAGGAAGACCTGGCCAACCTGCCGTTGGCCGGGGTTCCGGTGGCGGTCAAGGAGAACACCCCGGTCGCCGGCCTGCCCACCTGGAACGGGTCGGCCGCCGCCCGCACCGACGTCGCGGAGGCCGACCACGAGGTGGTGCGTCGGCTGCGCGGCGCCGGCGCGGTGATCCTCGGCGTGACCCGGATGCCGGAGCTGGGGCTGTGGGCAGTCACCGACGACAACAGCGCGGTGACCCGTAACCCGTGGGACAGCACGCGTACCCCGGGTGGGTCCTCGGGTGGTGCCGCCGCGGCGGTCGCCGCCGGGCTGGTGCCGATCGCGCACGCCAACGACGGCCTCGGCTCGATCCGGATCCCGGCGGCCTGCTGCGGGCTGGTCGGGCTCAAGCCCGGTCGGGGTGTGGTCCCCTGCCAGCTCGGGGCGGACGACTGGTTCGGCCTCACCGAGCACGGCATGTTGACCAGCACGGTCGCCGACGCGGCGGTCGGCTTCTCGGTGCTCGCCGGCCGGCGTCCGGAGAAGCTGGTCCCCCCGCAGCGCCTGCGGGTGGGCGTCTCGCTGCGCTCCCCGGTGCGCGGCGTCTCACCGGACGCGCCCAACCGGGACGCGGTCGCCGCCGCCGGCCGGCTCCTCGCCGCAGCCGGGCACGACACGGTGCCGGCCGATCCGGTCTACCCCACCGCGCTCGGCCTCCAGGGCATCGCCACCTGGTTCGCCGCGGCCGCCACCGACGTCCGGGCCGCTGGCCTGGACCGGCGTGGGCTGCAACGGCGTACCCGGCGGCACGTCGCGCTGGGCGAGTGGGCGCAGCGTCGCGGCTACGTGCGGGAGGCGGACCGGGCCGCCTGGCGGCAACGGTCGGTCGACTTCTTCACCGACCACTCGGTCGACCTGCTGCTCACCCCGGCGCTGGCCAGCGCGCCACCGGAGGCGGCCCGCTGGTCGGAGCGGTCCTGGCGGGCGAACATGACAGCCAACATCCGGTACGCCCCGTACGCCGCACCCTGGAACATCGCCGGCCTGCCGGCGGTCGTCGTGCCGGTCGGCCGCCGCCCGGACGGCCTGCCGGTCGCCGTGCAGCTGGTCGGCCCGCCCGGCTCGGAGCTGCTGCTGCTCGGCGTGGCCGGCCAGTTTGAGATGGCCGCCCCGTGGACGCGCCACGCTCCCGGCTACCCCCGGGTCGGCACGGGGTCGCCGGCCACCGCCTGACCGTCGACGTTGTGCGCGGCGTCGTGCCCCCCGGTGTCGCCGCCGAGGGTTCCGGAGTCGGGTGGCACGATCGGGGCATGACGGAACTGGTCGGTCTCGACGACGTGCGGGCCGCACGGGAGTTGCTCGCTGGCGTCATCCGCACCACCCCGCTGGAGCCCTCCCGGCCGCTCAGCGCGGCGCTGGGCGGGCCGACGTGGCTCAAGTGCGAGAACGTGCAGCGCGCCGGCTCGTACAAGGTGCGGGGCGCGTACGTGCGGATCTCCCGGTTGTCGGCGGCGGAGCGGGAGCGCGGTGTTGTCGCGGCGAGCGCGGGCAACCACGCGCAGGGCGTGGCCCTCGCCGCCGGCCTGGTCGGCACGCACGCCACCGTCTTCATGCCGGTCAACGCGCCGCTGCCGAAGGTGGCCGCCACCAAGGGGTACGGCGCACAGGTCGAGTTGGCCGGAAACACGGTCGACGAGTCGCTGGTGGCCGCGCACACGTACGCCGAGCGCACCGGCGCGGTGCTGATCCACCCGTTCGACCACCCCGATGTGATCGCCGGGCAGGGCACGGTGGCGCTGGAGATCCTCGAACAGTGTCCGGACGTGAAGACGATCATCACCGGGGTGGGTGGCGGCGGTCTGATCTCGGGCATGGCGGTGGCCGCGAAGGCGTTGCGACCGGACGTCCGGATCATCGGCGTGCAGGCGGCCGGCGCGGCCGCGTTCCCGCCCTCACTGGTCGCCGGAGAACCGGTGCGGCTGCCCGTCTTCTCCACCATCGCCGACGGCATCGCGGTCGGGCGACCGGGCGAGATCACCTTCAACCACGTGCGCAAATTGGTCGACGAGATCGTCACGGTCTCCGAGGAGGACATCTCTCGGGCCCTGCTGATGCTGCTGGAGCGCGGCAAGCAGGTGGTCGAGCCGGCCGGGGCGGTCGGTGTCGCCGCGCTGCTGGCCGGCGTGGTCGAGGTGGAGACGCCGGTGGTCGCGGTGCTCTCCGGCGGCAACATCGACCCGTTGCTGATGCTGCGGGTGATCGAGCACGGGCTGGCCGCGGCGGGTCGCTACCTGCGGGTGACCGTCCGCTGTTCGGACCGGCCGGGGCAGCTCGCGTCGCTGCTCAGCCAGATCGCCGAGCACCGGGCCAACGTGGTGGACGTGGAGCACCAGCGGGCCAACCCGCACCTCAGCCTCGGGGAGGTCGAGGTGGCGCTGTCGGTGGAGACCCGGGGCGTCGAGCACTCGGACACCCTGATCAGCGCCCTGCGGGCCAGCGGGTATCAGGTGGTCTTCGCGGCCGAGGCGTGACACCGGTGGGGTGCCACGCCTCGGATGCGCCGTGTTTCGACAGTGGTCGCGGGCGTCGGTCGGCCCGGCCGGCAGCGGGTAACGCGGTCGGCGACGGTCAGCCGGAGAACGGCTCGAAGCTGACCACGGTCACCTTGATGTCGGCGCCGCTCGGGGCCGTGTAGGTGCAGGTCTGCCCGGGTCGACCACCCAGGATCGCCTTGCCCAGCGCGGACTCGGGGCTGTAGACGGTCAGGTCGGTCGTGGCCGCGATCTCCCGAGAACCGAGCAGGAAGGTCTCGGTGTCGTTGGTGTCGTCGTCGAAGTAGATCGTCACGACCATGCCCGGCGACACCGCGTCGGCGGTCGGTGCCTCGCCGACCTTCGCGGTGCGCAGCAGCTCCTGCAGGTAGCGGATGCGACCCTCGGCCTTGCCCTGCTCCTCGCGGGCGGCGTGGTAGCCGCCGTTCTCCCGCAGGTCGCCCTCCTCGCGCCGAGCGTTGATCTCGGCTGCGATCGCCGGGCGGTTGGCGATGTGCTCGTCGAGCTCGGCCTGGAGGCGGTCGTACGCGTCCTGGGACAGCCAGGTGGCGGGCGCCTCGTTGCCAGTGGACACAGGCGTTCTCCTCAGTTGTGCGTGGCTGGCTGACAGGTGAACTACCAAGTTACCAGTGCGGTACGACACAGCGTGTCGGCCATCACCGCCGGTGTCCGGATCCGACACCCGCGGTAGGCGCCCGGTCGGCCCGGTTTTCGGTGCTGTTTGGGCAGCTCAGGACGGTGGTCGGCAGCGCAGAACCTCGCCGATGAACGGGCGCGCGGTGGTGGCCAGGCGGTGCCGGGTGGTGACGTGCCGGTCCCCGGGATCGGCGGTCACGGTGACCTGTTCGCGGGCCACCTCGGCGCCGGAACGGTCCCGGGCTCGCAGCACGCAGACCGCTGATCCACCCGGCGGGACGGTCACCCGAAAGTCGACAAGCACCTGCTTGTCCGTGATGTCGGTGTACGTGATCACCTGGGCGTCGTAGACCGGGTCACCGTACTGGCGGTAGAGCCGGACCGAGATCACGGTCAGCGTCGCCACGAGCGCCAACAGCGCCAGCGCGGCCAGCAGCGTACGGCGGCGCTTTCCGCCCGGTGCCCGGCGGCGGCCGTAGCGCCCGGCCGGGAATACCGGCGCGCCTGCTGAAATTGTGGCGTGCGTCTCGGTCACCGGCGGGTATCTCCTGGCGTTGTTGTCGGCGGCATCGGCAAGAATGGCAGAGCCCCATCCTCCCACCCGGTCCAGCGGCAGGAATAGCAGGTCGTGCGCGGCGCTGGTGGCCGGCGGCAGGGTGCGGTGAGGAAAGATCCCGGCAGGTCAGCCGGTCGAGCCCGGTCGGGTCCACCGTCCGGCACAGACGAGGAGCGCCGAAGTTGGCAGAGCAACTGCGTCTCATGGCCGTGCACGCGCACCCGGACGACGAGTCGAGCAAGGGCGCGGCGACGACGGCGAAGTATGTCGCCCAGGGGGTGGACGTCCTGGTCGTGACGTGCACCGGCGGCGAGCGCGGGAGCGTGCTCAACCCCAAGCTTGACCGGCCCGACGTGTGGGCCAACATCGGCGAGATCCGGCGAGCCGAGATGGACGCCGCGCGGGCGATCCTCGGCGTCGACCAGGCCTGGCTGGGCTTCGTCGACTCGGGCCTGCCCGAGGGTGATCCGCTGCCGCCGCTGCCCGAGGGTTGTTTCGCCCTCCAGGACGTCGAGGTCGCCGCGGGCCCGCTGGTGCGGCTGATGCGCGAGTTCCGTCCGCACGTGGTGACCACGTACGACGAAGAGGGCGGCTACCCGCACCCGGACCACATCATGTGCCACAAGGTGAGCGTGGCCGCGTTCGAGGCCGCCGGTGACCCGGAGCGCTACCCGGAGCTGGGCGCGCCCTGGCAGCCGCTGAAGCTCTACTACGACATCGGCTTCTCCAAGGGCAAGATCATGGCCCTGCACGAGGGCATGCTGGCAGCCGGTCTGGAGTCGCCCTACGAGGAGTGGCTCAAGCGGTGGGAGGATCGGCCCGACAAGGGCCCCCGGATCACCACCCGGGTGGAGTGCGCCGAATACTTCCCGGTCCGCGACGACGCGCTGCGCGCCCACGCCACCCAGGTCGACCCGGACGGCTTCTGGTTCCACGTGCCGATGGAGCTCCAGAAGAGCGCCTGGCCGACCGAGGACTACGAGTTGGCCCGCTCGATGGTCGACAGCCCGCTCCCCGAGTCCGATCTCTTCGCGGGGGTGCGGGAGACGGCGCACGCGCGCTGATTCCCGGCGGGGCTACCCTGGTTACCAACCGCACATCGGAGGAACGCCATGCTGACCGCTGCCCAGGTGCTCGCGGAGAACAACTTCGGGGACACCCGCACGGGTGGTCTGGCCGGGCCGATGGGCCTCTTCCTCATCCTGCTGCTGGCCACCGCGACCATCCTGCTGATCCGCAACATGAACGCTCGGCTGCGCCGCCTGCCGGACCGTTTTCCCCAGCAGTCCGGGTCGACCGACCCGACCAGGGCCGATGCGGCAGTCGTCGATCCGACAGACGGGACCGGGGGGCGTGATTCATCCACGCCCGCTCCCAACGGGCACCAGCAGCACCTGAACGGGTAGTCCGCGCATGAATCACGCCGAACCGGTTGGTCGCCCCCTGTTGCGGCCACCCGGTTTGGCTTAGCCTTCCGCCGGGGGGACCAAAAGTCTCCGAGCCGTGTGCGGGAGGGGGCGCCGATGACCAGCACAGCACCGGCCGCCCGCCGCGACGTCGGTCGGTCGGCTGACGGGGGAGGTCGATGACCTCCGGTCCGGCCGACGACCCGTTCGATCGGCTCGGGGTGCGTGGCACACCGGGCCGGCTGCTGGTGCTCACCGCCGCCGTCACGCTGACCGCCCTGGCCGCCGCCGCGGTCGGGCTGACCCTCCCGGTCCGGCTGCCGGCCGACGACCCCCTCGGCGGTCCGGCCCGCTTCGGCATCGCGGTCGCCGTCCTGGCCCTCGCCCAACTCGCCCGGCTGCGCTTCCGTTCGGCCGCGGGCATGGTCAGCATCACCTGGGGCGAGGCGGCCCTGATCGTCTGCCTCTATCTGACTCCGGCCGGCTGGCTCCCGTCCGCCACGCTGCTCGGCACCGGGCTGGCCTGGACGATGCTGTCACTGCACAACGACCGCCGTCCGGCCCTGGAGATCGTCCGGATCGCCGCCTCGTTGGCCGCCGCGTCGGCACTGGCCGTCTCCGTGACCACCGCGCTCGGTCGGCCGCTGCTCTCTCCGCCCACCCCGATGCTGGCGCTGGCCGTGATCGCCGGTTCGGTGACGTACCTCCTGGTGACCGCCTGGCTGGGCGGCGTGACGCTGGGTCTGCGACACGGGCTTCCGATCGGGCCACCGCTGCTCGCCGCGCTCCGCGGCAAGCTGCTGATGTTCGTCGGCAACGTGGCGGTCGGCCTCGTGGTGGTCGCACTGCTGGAGCTGGACCCGCGCTGGTTGCTGTTGCTGCCGCCACTGCTGTGGCTGCTGCAACAGACCTACCGTTACCGGCTGCGCTCCGATCAGGAGCGCCGCACCTGGCGCGCCTTCGCCGAGGCCACCGCGGCCCTCAACCAGCTCGACGAGCGGGGCGTGGCCACCGCGGCGGTCACCGGGGCGCTGACGCTGTTCAACGCCGAACTGGTGGACGTCGACGTGGCCCGGGCCGACGGGCGGTGGCACCGCTACCGGGGCGACGCCGGCGGTCAACTGGTCGACCGGGAGACCGGCCCACCGGACCAGTCCGAGCCGGACGAGCACGAGCTGAGCCGGGCGCTGTCGGTCGGCGCCGCGCCGGTCGGTCGGCTGCGGGTGCGGTTCCCCCGCTCGGCCCCGCCCACGGCCCGGGAACACGACGCAGTGGCCGCGTTCGGCGACGCGCTCGCCGCCGCGCTGCACGACGCCGCGACCCACCACGAGCTGCGGCTGGTGACCGCCCGTTCGTCGTACGAGGCGGTGCACGACCCGCTCACCGGGCTGGCCAACCGGGCGGCGATGCTGAGCAAGGGCGACCAGTCGCTGCGACAACTCAGCCACGATCACCCGGTGGCGCTGCTGCTGCTGGACATCAACCAGTTCAAGGAAGTCAACGACACCCTCGGCCACGCGGCGGGTGACCAGCTGCTGCGGCTGACCGCGAACCGACTCAACGCGCTGGTCCGCAGCGGCGACCTGCTCGGCCGACTCGGCGGCGACGAGTTCGCGCTGCTGCTCACGGCGGTGCCGGTCCTCGGTGACCGGGCCGCCCCGATGGCCCACGCGTTGCGCCAGGCCCGCGAGATCGCCGAGCGGCTGGCCGCGCCGACCGAGGTGGCCGGCGTACGGATGTCCATCGAGGTCTCGGTCGGGGTCGTGGTGGCCACCGCTGGCACCGCGGACCTGACCGAGCTGCTGCGTCGGGCCGACATCGCGATGTACCAGGCCAAGGAGGGTGGTGGCAACGTCGCCGCGTACGACGGCGCGCGCGACGCGGCCAGCACCGACCAGCTCGCGCTCCTGGCCGAGCTGCGTGAGGCGTTGAAGGTCGACGACCAGCTGGTGTTGGCTCTGCAACCGGCGGTCGACCTGGCCACCGGTGCGCCCACCGGGGTGGAGGCGCTGATCCGTTGGCAGCACCCCCGGCGGGGGTGGCTGAACCCGGCCGACTTCATCCGACCGGTGGAGAACAGCGAGCAGCTCGGCACCTTCACCCGCTACGTGCTGAACAAGGCGCTCAGCGTGGCCGCCAGTTGGGCCCGGGACGGGTTGGACGTCCCGATCTCGGTCAACCTCTCGGCGCGCAGCCTGCTCGACCCCCGGCTACCGGCGGAGATCGCCGAAGCGTTGCGCCGCCACCAGGTGCCGCCGCACCGGCTCGTTCTGGAGATCACCGAGACGGTGGTGATGAGCGAGCTGGAGGTCATCGACGAGGTGCTGGCGACGCTCCGCTCGATGGGCGTGCAACTCGCGGTCGACGACTTCGGCACCGGCTTCTCGTCGCTGACCTTCCTCACCCGGATCGCGGTGGACGAGTTGAAGGTGGACCGCTCGTTCGTCATCCGGATGGCCGACTCGCCGGAGGCCGCCGCGATCGTCCGGACGACCGTGGGCCTCGCCCACGAGTTGGGGCTGCGGGTGGTCGCCGAAGGGGTGGAGACCGCCGAACAGCGGATGGCCCTGGCCGAGCTGGGTTGCACCTCCGCGCAGGGCTACCACTTCTTCAAGCCGATGCCGGCGGACAAGATCGGCGCCGTGCTGGGGTCGCTACGCGACTCGGCGGAGTCGAACGTGTTCCGGCTCCGCGCCGACGGCGCGTCCTGACCGTCCGGGTGGAGCCCGCGCGGTCCGTGCCGGGGCTGGCTATGGTCGTCAGGTGAACCGACTCGTCGACGCCACCAGCCCGTACCTGCTTCAGCACGCCGACAACCCGGTCGACTGGTGGCCCTGGTCGGACGAGGCGTTCGCCGAGGCGAAGCGGCGGGACGTTCCGGTGCTCATCTCGGTGGGCTACGCGGCCTGCCACTGGTGCCACGTGATGGCGCACGAGTCGTTCGAGAACGCGCAGGTCGGCGCCCTGATGAACGACAACTTCGTGTCGATCAAGGTGGATCGTGAGGAGCGCCCGGACGTGGACGCGGTCTACATGACCGCGACCCAGGCGATGACCGGCCAGGGCGGCTGGCCGATGACCGTCTTCGCCACCCCGGACGGCACCCCGTTCTTCTGCGGCACCTACTTCCCGCGACCCAACTTCGTCCAGTTGCTCCAGTCGGTCGCCACCGCCTGGCGGGAGCAGCGCGAGGCGGTGCTGGGCCAGGGCGCCGCCGTGGTCGAGGCGATCGGCGGTGCGCAGGCCGTGGGCGGCCCCACCGCCCCGCTGGACGCGACGTTGCTCGACGAGGCCGCCGCCAAGCTCGCCAGCGAGCACGACGCCACGAACGGCGGGTTCGGTGGCGCGCCGAAGTTTCCGCCACACATGAACCTGCTCTTCCTGCTGCGCCACCACCAGCGCACCGGCGACCCGGCCAGCCTGGAGATCACCCGGCACACCGCCGAGGCGATGGCCCGGGGCGGCATCTACGACCAGCTCGCGGGCGGCTTCGCCCGGTATTCGGTGGACGCGCACTGGACGGTGCCGCACTTCGAGAAGATGCTCTACGACAACGCGCTGCTGCTGCGGGTCTACACCCAGCTGTGGCGACTCACCGGCGACCCGCTGGCCCGCCGGGTGGCCCGGGACACCGCCCGGTTCCTCGCCGACGAGCTGCACCGGCCGGGGCAGGGGTTCGCGTCGGCGCTGGACGCCGACACCGAGGGTGTCGAGGGGCTCACCTACGCCTGGACGCCGGCCCAACTCGTCGAGGCGCTCGGCGAGGAGGACGGCCGGTTCGCCGCCGACCTGTTCACCGTCACCGACCAGGGCACCTTTGAGCACGGCATGAGCGTGCTCAAGCTCGCCCGCGACGTGGACGATGCCGCGCCCGAGGTACGCGCCCGCTGGCAGCAGGTGGTCGGGCGGCTGCTCGCGGCCCGGGACACCCGCCCGCAGCCGGCCCTCGACGACAAGGTGGTGGCCGCCTGGAACGGCCTGGCGATCACCGCCATCGCCGAGTTCCAGCAGGTCGCCGCCGTGTACGCGTCCCCGCAGGACGAGGATGCCAACCTGATGGACGGCGTCACCATCGTCGCTGAGGGGGCGATGCGCCAGGCCGCCGAGCACCTGGCCACCGTGCACCTGGTGGACGGCCGGCTGCGCCGGGTCTCCCGGAATGGCAAGGTCGGCGAGCCGGCCGGCGTCCTGGAGGACTACGGCTGTGTGGCCGAGGCCTTCTGCGCGCTGCACCAGCTCACCGGCGAGGGCCGCTGGCTCACCCTGGCCGGCGAGCTGTTGGACACCGCGCTCGCGCACTTCGCCGCGCCCGGTGGCGCCTTCTACGACACCGCCGACGACGCGGAGCGGCTCGTCGCCCGCCCGGCCGACCCGACCGACAACGCCACCCCGTCCGGCCGGTCGGCGTTGATCGCCGGGCTGGTGGCGTACACGGCGCTGACCGGGGAGACGCGCTACCGGGAGGCCGCCGAAGCGGCCCTCGGCACGGTCGCGCCGATCGTCGGTAAGCACCCCCGGTTCACCGGGTACGCGGCCATGGTCGGCGAGGCGTTGCTCTCCGGGCCGTACGAGATCGCTGTGGTCACCGACGACCCGGCCGGCGACCCCCTGGTGGCCGCTGCCCGCCGGCATGCCCCGCCCGGAGCGGTGGTCGTCGCCGGGCGTCCGGACCAGCCGGGTGTGCCGCTGCTCGCCGACCGTCCGCTGGTCGAGGGGCGGTCCGCCGCGTACGTCTGCCGGGGTTTCGTCTGCCAGCGGCCGGTCACCTCGGTCGAGGAGCTGGTCGCCGAGCTGGGCTGAACGCACGGCCACGCCCGGTAGTCGCCCACGCGGCACGGCGGGTGCTCCCTCCAGCGCCTCCGAGGCGGGTCGCCAGCCCTCCCGGTGGGCACGTCGGCGGCCCGGATAGGCTGGCCGCGCTATGGATTCCCGTACCGGTCTGCCAGTTGTCGGCATGGTGGGTGGCGGCCAGTTGGCCCGCATGACCCACCAGGCCGCGATCGCCCTCGGCCAGTCACTGCGTGTGCTCGCGACAGCCCCCGACGACGGCGCGGCGCTGGTCGCCGCCGACGTCCAGTACGGCGACCACACCGACCTGGCCGCCCTGCGCACCTTCGCCAAGGGCTGCGACGTCGTCACCTTCGACCACGAGCACGTGCCCTCCGAGCACATCCGCACGCTGGCGGCGGAAGGGGTGCCCCTGTACCCGCCGGCGGACGCGCTGCTGCACGCCCAGGACAAGCAGGTCATGCGGGAACGCCTGACCGAGCTGGGCGCGCCCAACCCGGCCTGGCGGCCGGTCGGCGAGCCCGCAGACCTCGTCGGCTTCGGCGAGCAGGTCGGCTGGCCGGTGGTACTCAAGGCGGCCCGGGGTGGCTACGACGGCCGGGGCGTCTGGATGGTCGACGACGCCGCTCAGGCCACCGAGCTGGCGACCACGCTGCTCGCCGGCGGCACCCGGCTGATCGTCGAGGAGCGGGTGCCACTGCGACGGGAGTTGGCCGTGCAGGTGGCCCGTTCGCCGTTCGGCCAGGTGGCCGCGTACCCGGTGGTCGAGACGGTGCAGCGCGACGGCATCAACGTGGAGGTGCTGGCCCCGGCGCCGGGCCTGGACGAGGAGTTGGCGGTCGCCGCTCAGCAGCTCGCCATCGACCTGGCCACCGCGCTCGGTGTGATCGGCCTGCTGGCCGTGGAGCTGTTCGAGGTACGCGACGACGCGGGCCGGCCCGCGATCGTGGTCAACGAGCTGGCGATGCGTCCGCACAACTCCGGGCACTGGACCATCGAGGGTGCCCGGACCTCGCAGTTCGAGCAGCACCTACGGGCCGTGCTGGACTACCCGATGGGTGACACCGCGCTGACCGCCCCGGTGGTGGTGTCGGCGAACGTGCTCGGCGGTGAGCCGGGCGGAATGTCGATCGACGAGCGGTTGCATCACCTCTTCGCCGCCGAGCCGGGTGCCAAGGTGCACCTGTACGGCAAGCAGGTACGACCCGGCCGCAAGATCGGGCACGTCACGGTGCTCGGCGACGACCTGGACGACCTGCGGGCCCGGGCCGCACGGGCCGCGCGCTGGCTGCGTGAGGGCCACGAGTGAGCCACGGTTCCGGAAACGACGAAAGGGCCGCAGTGAGTACGGTTGGCTTGATCATGGGCAGCGACTCGGACTGGCCGACCATGCGGGCCGCCGCCGACGTGTTGGACGACTTCGGCGTGGCGTACGAGGTGCGGGTGATCTCGGCGCACCGGACTCCGGTCGCGATGATCGAGTACGGGCGCGACGCCGCCGACCGGGGCCTCAAGGTGATCATCGCGGGGGCCGGGGGTGCCGCCGCGCTGCCCGGCATGGTCGCCTCGGTGACGCCGCTGCCGGTGATCGGTGTGCCGGTGCCGTTGAAGCACCTCGACGGCATGGACTCGCTGCTGTCCATCGTGCAGATGCCGGCCGGGATCCCGGTCGCCACCGTGTCGATCGGCAACGCCCGCAACGCCGGCCTGCTCGCCGTACGGATCCTCGGTGCCGGCGACGAGGGCCTGCGCGCCAAGATGGCGACCTACCAGCAGGACCTGGAGAAGTTGGTAGCAGACAAGGAAGCCGCCCTCCAAGCAACCCTGGAGTAGCCCCCGCGAACCCCCACACCACCCGCGATCTTGCAGTTTCGGTCGTTGCTTCGTGGCTTTTACCCCTTATGTCGCAACAGAAAGTGCAAGATCGCGCGCGGCGAGGCCGGGCCGGCCCGCGAGCCCGGCCCAGTCACCGTCCCCACTCACCCACGCCGCAGGGACCCTCCGACTCATCTCATGCCGCGTAGGGCGGTCTGTAGGCGTTCCTGGGCGCGGCGGCGGCGTTCGTTGCTCGCGCCGAGCACCAGTAGCAGGATGCCCACCGGGATCAGCGCCAGCCACGGGCCCAGGCTGAACAGGGCGTGGATCGCCGCGATCGCGGTGACCGACGCGCCGACGATCACCGGCGCCTGCTGCCGACTGGACGAGCCGAAGATCAGCACCGCGACCGCGCCGAGCAGCAGCAGCATCTGCCGCATCGTGCTGGACTCGGTGGCCAGCACGATGGCCAGCGTCGGCACGAAGGCCGCGACCAGCGCCGGCCCGTACGCCACCCAACTGCTCATGTCGGGTCGGTGGCGCAGCTCCAGAACTCCGACGAGGAGGGCCAACGCGGCGAACGGCAGTGTGTACGCCTCGGGCAGTGCCACGTCGGCGACTCGCATCAGGATCCACCACGCGGTGATCTCACAGACCACCACCGACCAGAACAGGATCCGGCGTTCCACCGGCCGGCGGCCGGGTCGGGTCGCCGCCACCCCGAGGACCGCGCCCCAGGCGGCCAGCAGGGCGGCGATGTGTCGGGGCGAGTCGAAGGCGAGGGCCAGGGCGATCAGCGCGGCAGCGTACCCGGTCCATTCCACAGTGGAGGCTTCCCGCTGCGCCTCGGGACGGCGCAGCCGGGGCAGGGTCGCGGCGAGCACCTGTAGGACAGCGCCGACGGCCAGCACCCCGAACGCGGACCAGACCGCCGCCAGCCCGGCGACCAGGCCGGCGGTGAGCACGAAGAGCTGCGCCATGAGTGAGGCGAAGAGCCAGCCGAGGATGCGCGCCCGCTGGGTGGTGCCGAACAGCGCCGCCACCGCGCCCACCCCGACCGCGCTGCCGAGGGTGAACAGGGTCATCTGCCGGTCGGCCAGGCTGCCGGCGAGCCCGGCGCTGCCACCGGCCAGACCGATGGCGAACACCAGCACCCGGGCCAGCCGTAGCGAGCGGGCCCGCTCGACCAGCGGCGGCGGTGGGGTCAGTGCGAGACCGAGCATCGCGATGGTGAAGACGGAGAGCGCGGCGACGGTGCTGGCGGGCCAGCCCTGGCCCAGCGCGATCGGTGCGATCAGCAGCGTGACGGCTGCCCCGGGCAGCACCACCGGCACGGCCCGGGACCGCCGTCCGCCGCTGAAACCGGTGGCGGCCAGGGCGGCGGTCGCGGTGAGCAGCAACGCCGTCAGCACGTGGGTCGGGTTGACCACGTCCGCCGGTGGGGTGAGCAGCTCCGGCGGCGGGCCCTGCCAGATCCGGGTCAGGGTGCGGTGCGGCTCGACCAGGGCGGTGACCAGCGCGGGTGCGATCGAGGCGAGGGCCAGGGCGGTCGGAAGCGCCGCCGCGGCCAACGCACCCGCGGCCGGGTTGACCCGCCACCGCCGTCGCTCCGGGTCGTCCGGCAGCCGCCGCAGGGCGCCGTCGAGTCGTACCGCCCAGCGCCGGACCGGCTGGGCTGCGCCGGTGGGCGGCACGGTGGCCGCACGGATCAGCTCGGCCAGTACGCCGAGCAGGGCGGCGGCGGCCGCGTAGACGCCGGCGGCGAGGCCGGTGGGGATGGCGGCGAGGGCGCTGATGGTGGCCCCGCCGACCACCGCCACGCTGACCCAGGGCAGATATTGCGGCACCTGCCGACGGACCGCGGCCACGGCGGCCAGGCCGAGGCTTGTCGCGGCCAGCGCGGCGGTCAGCACCACCTGCGCCGAGTGTTCGAACTCGGCGGCCAGTGCCGCCACCGAACCGGGGAGGGCCAGCAGGGCGGCACCGATCGCCGCGCCACCGATCTGCGCCAGGTGCGGAGGCATCCCCTCGGTGTCGATGTCGGTGACCTGTGGGCCGGCGAGGACACGGCCCAGCGTGGCCACCACCACGCCGATCAGTGCGATGCTGCCCAGCGCCAGGGCGGTGGTCCACGGGCGGACCAGGCCGGCTCCGGCGGCGTGCAGCGCGACGACCCCGGCCACGGTGGCCCGGGACAGCCCGGCGCGTGCCTCCTCCGTGGCCACCGCGGCCATGCCGAACACGGTGGCGACCATTCCGCCGACCAGCACCGGCGACCACCAGGCCAGGTCGAATGCGGCCGGCGCGCCGATCGTGGCGAGCACCACCGCCACGCCGGACACGTCCCAGCGCCAGGGCGGCGGGAGCAGGATGCCGGCGGCGAGGGCCAGCAGCGCCAGCGCGACCGGGGCCTGCCAGGTGGCGCCGCCGACGGGGGCGGCCGGCCAGCCGCTCAGGTCGCCCCGCCAGATCGGGCCCGGGGTGGCCAGCACGCCGACCCCACCGCGCACCGCCGACCAGCCGGCGAGGACGCCGATCAGGGCACCGCCGACGGTGAGGCCGAGGATCGGCCCGCGTCGCCACTCCTCCGGCATGCTGCGGGCGGCCACGGCGACCACCAGGAGCAGGGCGGCGGCCACCGCCAGTTGCCCGCCCGGGGCGAGGACCGCCCCGATCCGTACCAGGGTGGCGATCAGGGCGGTGGTGACCGCCGCGGCGGCCAGGTCCGAGCCGTCGAGGGTGAGGTCGGCTCGCCGGCCGGCGTCGATGGAGGGAGCCAGGAAGAGCAGCACCGCCGCGACCAGCAGCAGCGCGCCCACCCAGGCGTCGGCGACGGTCGCGCCGGGCGCCCCGAACGCGGCGGCGGTGACCACCAGCGCGCCCAGCCCGGTGCCGACCGACAGCGGCGCGGGGATGTGGCGCTGGGAGACCTGCACGATGGCGGCGTAGCCGAGGGTCACGCAGACCGCCAGGAAGCTGGCCGCCAGGACCGGGACGGTCACCTCGCGCAGGCTCGCCGGGGTGGGGGTCGGGTCGCTGGGCATGGTGGCGGCCACGAACGCGGCCACCGCCCCGGGCAGCGCGAACGCGGCGCCACCGGCGGCCCAGGCGGTGACCGTGTCGGAGGCGGCCGAGGCGATCCGGATCCGGGGCGCCAGCGCGACGAGCGTGCCGGCCACGAACAGAGTGATCAGGACCGCGGCCGTGAGGGTGGGGCTGGACAGGCTGGCGCCCGCCCCGAACAGACCGACCACGGCCGCCCCGATGGCGTGCGCCACCGCGGCCCGGTCGGTGCGGGCGGAGAGCCCGATGACCCCGATGGCGATCGCGGTGACCACCATCGGCCAGGGCGCCGCCGCCCAGGCGAGACCGAACGAGGCCGGGACGGCGAGCGCGGTCAACGCCGCGCCGGCGACCGCGAACTCCCGGCGGATCTCGGTGGGCAGGGCCAGCACCGCCGCGATGGTGAGCAGGAACGCGGCACCCGCGAGCTGCCAGGTGGTCGGCCCGACCGCGGCGGCCAACTCGCCCGGGTACCGGCTGAGGTCGGGGTCCCAGGCGGGCAGTGCGGCCCGGACCGGTGCCACCCCGGCGCGTAGCGCACCGCCGGCGACCACCAGACCGCTGACGGTCAGCGCCACCGCCGAGGCGATCTGTGGGCCCCGTCGGGCCGCTTCCGGGACCGCGCGCACCGCCAGCCCGGTCACCGTGATGACCGCCGCGATCAGCAGCAGCGCCCGGCCGGGAAGCGCCACCGAGGCGATGCGGCTGAGCGCGCCGATCACGGCCAGGGTGACGATGCCGGCCGCGACGTCGGGCAGCGGCGGGCGACGCAGCACCAGTGCGCCGGCCAGCCCGATCACGGCGGCCAGCAGCAGCACCATCCCGGCGCCGGTCGCGGTCGGCACGGTCTGTGCCCGCAGCAGGGCGGTGACCGCGTACGCCAGCGAGACGGCGACCGCCAGGGCGTGCAGCAGCCAGGTCAGCTCACGCAGGCCGGGCACCGGGCGGGTCGGCCGGGGTTCGGCGGTGCCGGCGCTGGCGTCGATCAGCTCGGCGGCCTCCTCCGGGTGGCCCTCCGGCCGGCTCTCGGCGTCGCGTTGGCGGGGTGCCGACGGCGCGCCCGGCGTCGGCAGGTCCTGCCGGACGGGCCGTTCGACTGTCACTCCGGAGCGGACCAGGCCGAGGTTGACGAGGGCGACCAGGGCCAGCACCAGCGCCCAGCCGCCCGGACCGGTGACCTGGTCGTACGCCAGCAGAGGCAGCACCGGCTGCGCGGCGAGCACGGTGGCGAAGCGGGGCGCGCGTAGGCCCGTCCAACCGGCGTACCCGAAGGCGACGGCGGCGGTGACCGCGAAGATCACCCCGGCGAAGACCGTGCCGGAGCCGCCGCCGGTGCCGATCCGGTCCACCGCCCAGAGAGCGTTGCCGGCGAGCGGCACCAGCAGCAGGCCGACCGCGGCGATGGTCTCGGCGGTCGAGGTGAGCCCACGCCGGGCCAGTGCCGGCGGGGCGAGCAGCATCAGCACGGTGGCCAGGAGCAGGATGCCGAGCCGGGCCAGCGCGTCCATCGAGCTGGTGGCCACCGCGGCGAAGACCACCGCGGCCACCGCGAGCAGCAGCGCGCCCAGCCCGAGAGGGATGTTCTGCACCTCGCGCGAGGACGCCTCCGGCGGGTGCTCCGGGTCGTCCGCGTCCAGCCAGCTGGGGCGGGGCGGGGGCGGCGGCGGATCCTCCGGGGCGGGCGGGGTGCCCTGGCGGGGCACCCGGGGTGGCGTCCCCATGGTGGCGTTCGGTGGCCGCCGGCCGGGGCGGCGGCGGAGCACCCGACGTGGCCGGGTGGCCTGCTTGATCCGCTCCTCGCCGGCGTGGGCGAGGATGTCCCGCTGGAAGAGCGCGGCCTGCATCTTGGCGGCGATCTGCCGCTGTTCACGAGCGATGGCGGCGTCGCGCGCCTTCATCTCCGCGATCGAACGCTCAATGTCGGCCAGGTGCTCGACCCACTGTGGTTGATCTGCCCCACAGTGCGGGCATCGAACGGCCGGCTTGATCTCCCGGCCGCACGAGGAGCATTGAAAGGTCGCCACGACACCCCTCCACCCGCACTGTGGACTCCCACTGTCGCAGCATGCCCAAAGCTGGCGCGGATTTCGACTCTTGTCGGCGGGTCCCGGGCAAACAACGACACCGGCCGGCCATCGAGACGCTCGATGACCGGCCGGTGGGCGTTGGTTTCGTCAGGGGCGACCCATGCCCCGGTACTCCCAGCCCGCCTGCGTCCACAGTGCCGGGTCGAGGCAGTTGCGGCCGTCGACGACCTTGCGGCCCTTGACCAACTCGCCGAGGGCGACCGGGTCGGCGTTGCGGAAGTCGGCCCACTCGGTGAGGACGCAGACCAGGTCGGCGTCGCTCACCGCCTCGTTCATGCTGCTCTCGTAGGTCAGCTCGGGAACCGCGCGGCGGGCGTTCTCGGTGCCCTGCGGGTCGTACACGTGCACGTCGGCGCCGGCCTTCTGCAACAGCGCGGCGACGGCGAGCGCCGGGGCGTCGCGGACGTCGTCGGTGTTGGGCTTGAAGGTGGCGCCGAGCACGGCGATCCGCGTGCCGGAGAAGTCCGGGCCGGCCGGGCCGGAGCGGCGGCCGAGCAGGTCCGCGGCGAGCTGGAGCACCCGGGTACGACGGCGCAGGTTGATCAGGTCGACCTCGTGCAGGAAGCGCAGTGCCTCGCCGGCCCCCAGCTCCTGGGCGCGGGCCTGGAAGGCCCGGATGTCCTTGGGCAGGCAGGCGCCCCCGAAGCCGAGGCCGGCCTGGAGGAACCGGTTGCCGATCCGCGGGTCGTAGCCGATCGCGCGGGCCAGCTGGGTGACGTCGCCACCGGAGGCCTCGCAGACCTCGGCCATCGCGTTGATGAAAGAGATCTTGGTGGCCAGGAAGGCGTTCGCGGCGACCTTGACCAGCTCGGCGGTGGAGAAGTCGGTGACCACCAGGGGCACCTCGCGGTCCTCCGTGGCGGCCAGGTCGAACACACCCTTGTGTGCCGCGTAGAGCATGCCGTTGGCCCACTCGCTCTTGACGCCGACCACGATCCGGTTGGGTCGCAGGACGTCGTCGACGGCGAAGCCCTCCTGGAGGAACTCGGGGCTCCACGCCACCTCGACGTCCAGGTCGTGGGGGGTGTGCTTGCCGACGAGCTGCTCGACCCACTCGGCGGTGCCGACCGGCACGGTGGACTTGCCGACGATCAACGCCTTGCGGGTCAGGTGCTGCGCGAGGCTGGTGACCGACGCCTCGACGTACGACAGGTCGGCGCCCATGCCGTCGGCGCGCTGGGGGGTGCCGACGCAGATGAAGTGCACGTCACCGAACTCGGCGGTCTCGGCGATGTCGGTGCTGAACCGGAGCCGGCCGGCGGCGAGGTTGCGTCGGAGCAGCTCGTCCAGGCCGGGCTCGTGGATCGGCACCTGACCGGCGTTCAGCATCGCGATCTTGTCGGCGTCGACGTCGAACCCGAGTACCTCGTAGCCCAGTTCGGCGTAGCAGATGGCGTACGTCGCACCGAGGTAACCAGTCCCCAGGAACGTCACCCGCGGCCGGGGTGCGCCTGAGGGCGGTGTCACCGCGGCGATGGCGGGGGTCGGCTGGATGGTGGGGTAGGGGATCGTCACGCCTGTCTTCTCCGCTCGCACTGGCGTCGCGTCGTCGCGTCGCATTCTGCTGCGGCGCCTGGGCGGGGCACCGGAGGGGTGGCTCACTGTCTCGGTCTCCATCATCGCCCAGCGCGTTAGGTGCACCATCTTGCCCATACCTACGCGCCGGTAACATCACCTGAACTGCAGTCGCTAGTCTTCAGTCTGCGCGGTCGGCGGTCAGGAGTCGTCACAGACTGCGCATGATAGTGGTGAAGGGGAGGGCCGAGATGGCCGCAGGGGAGTCGTTCGACGTCTACCGGTTGCCCGAGGAGCACCAGGCGATCCGGGAAGCGGTGCGTGAGGTGTGCGCCGCGAAGGTGGCTCCGCACGCCGCGGAGGCCGACGAGTCCGGGGAGTTCCCCAAGGCGTCCTACGACGCGCTGCGGGCGGCTGACTTCCACGCCCCGCACATTCCCGAGGAGTACGGCGGCGCGGGCGCGGACGCGCTGGCCACCGCCATCGTGATCGAGGAGGTGGCCCGCGCCTGCGCGTCCTCCTCGCTGATCCCGGCGGTGAACAAACTCGGCACAATGCCACTGCTTTTGTCCGGTTCCGCCGATCTGAAGACTCGTTACCTGACGCCGGTCGCGGCGGGTGACGCGATGTTCTCGTACTGCCTCTCCGAGCCGGAGGCGGGCAGCGACGCCGCGTCGATGACCACCAGGGCCGTACGTGACGGGGATCACTGGGTGCTCAACGGTGTGAAGCGCTGGATCACGAACGCCGGCGTGTCCGAGTTCTACACCGTCTTCGCCGTCACCGACCCGGCCGCCCGGTCCCGGGGCATCTCGGCCTTCGTGGTCGAGAAGTCCGACCCCGGGGTGAGCTTCGGCGCGCCGGAGAAGAAGCTCGGTATCAAGGGCTCGCCCACCCGCGAGGTCTACCTCGACAACGTGCGGATCCCGGCCGACCGGATGATCGGCGCGGAGGGCACCGGCTTCGCGACCGCAATGAAGACCCTGGATCACACCCGGGTCACCATCGCCGCGCAGGCCGTCGGGATCGCCCAGGGCGCGCTCGACTACGCGAAGGGGTACGTGACCGAGCGTCGACAGTTCGGCAAGGCGGTCGCCGAGTTCCAGGGCATCCAGTTCATGCTCGCCGACATGGGCATGAAGCTGGAGGCGGCCCGGCAGCTCACGTACGCGGCTGCCGGCAAGTCGGAGCGTGGCGACGCGGATCTCACCTACTTCGGCGCGGCGGCGAAGTGCTTCGCCTCCGACGCCGCCATGGAGATCACCACCGACGCGGTGCAGCTGCTCGGTGGCTACGGCTACACGCGGGACTACCCGGTCGAGCGGATGATGCGGGACGCCAAGATCACTCAGATCTACGAGGGCACCAACCAGGTGCAGCGGATCGTGATGGCGCGGGAGCTCCTGAAGGGCTGATTCGGGGCTTCTTGGCAGCTCAGGGCCGGTGGGGTAGGGCCTACCCCACCGGCCATCGTCCCGCTCACCGGCTGTCCTCCGGACAGGCGACTTCATACGGTCACAGGAAAGTCACCGACCACTTTCCTGTCCGTACCGGAGGTTGTCCCGTGAGCCACTCCATCAAGGACCCGCCCGTCGAGAGCCGAGCGTCGTCCGGGACGCAGTCCCGGATCGTCGACGTCGACGCGTTGCGCGCCGTGGCGCTGCTCCTCATCCTGTTCGTCAACATCGCCTTCTTCGCCTCCGGCTATCCCTTCCAGCTGGTTCCGGATCCCGCGCACGACTCGTGGGGCGACCAATCGGTCCTGTGGCTCGTCGAGCTGCTCTTCACGATGAAGGCGTACCTGCTCTTCTCCTTCCTGTTCGGCTACAGCTTCACGCTCCAGCTCGATTCCGCCGCGCGGCGCGGTGTCGACGTCGCCCCACGGTTCCGGCGACGGCTGGCCGGGCTCTTCGTGCTCGGCATCCTGCACGCGGTGCTGCTGTTCCAGGGCGACATCCTGACCACGTACGCGTTGCTCGGTCTGGTCCTGCTCGCCATGCGGGGAGTCCGCGTCGGCACCGCGCTGCGTGTCGCCGTACTGCTGACCGCCGGGATCGGCTTCGTCCTCGCGCTCGCCGCCACGAGCGGGGCCCAGCTGGTCACCGCTCCGGCGGCGGCACTGGCGGCGGGGCAGCGGTCCACCGAGGCACTACAGGGTGGGATCGGCTCACTTGTCACCGAGCACGTACGCCAGCTGCCGGCGATGTTCGGCACGCTCCTCGTGCAGGGGCCGCTCGCCCTCTCGGCCTTCCTCTTCGGTTACGCGGCCGGGCGGCGCCGGCTGCTCACCGACATCGCCGGGAACCGGCAGCTCCTGCGCCGGGTGCAGCGGCTGGGCTATCCGATCGGCCTGGCCGGTGCGGTGATCTTCGCATCGGGCGGGGGCACCGCCAACCTGACCGGGCTGACGGCGGGCGTGCTCACCGCGCCGCTGCTGGCGGCCGCGTACGCCGCCACCCTGCTGCAGTTCTTCCAGACCGACAGGGGGCGGCGGGTCGTCGCCGTACTCGCGCCGGCCGGCCGGATGTCCCTTACGAACTACCTGGGCCAGTCGCTGCTCTGCGTGCTGGTCTTCACCGGCGTCGGGTTGGGCCTCGCCGGTGCCGTCGCGCCTGCGGTCGTCGTCCTCATCGCGGTCGCGATCTACTGTGTGCAGCTCGCCGCGAGCGCGGCGTGGATGGCCCGCTTCCAGTACGGGCCGTTGGAGTGGCTGTTGCGGGCCTGGACCGAGCAGCGGTGGCCACGGCTGCGGGCCGCGGACCCGGCATAGTTCGGCAGTGAACGCCCTGGACGGCACGTCCGGGGCGGGTTCCGGAGCGGTCGTCACCGGTCGGGGGCGGTCTCGCTCACCGGCCGCACGGGGCAACCCCGCAGGGCGTACGCGAGCAGACCGGTCACCGCCAGGATCGCGGCGCAGGCGGTTGCGGCGGTGGTGCCGGCGGGTTGGATCGGCCAGCCGGCGACCTGCATCTTCAGGTCCCGGCTGGGCCCCATCATCGGCAGGACCGCGATGAGGGTCCAGGTCAGCGGGGCGATCCAGGCCAGGGCCGCTCCCAGCAGTGTGGCGCCGAGCGCGGTGAGCCCAAGTAGCCCCGCGGTGTTGCGCAGCATGAGGGCGAACGGCTCGTAGCGCGTGTCCGTGATCATGCTGAGGGACAGCAGGGCGGTGATCGCGGCGGCGGCGAGCAGCAGGTGCCCGCCGCGGCGGAGCGGCCAGTTGACCGCCATGGTGTGGTCGAAGGCGTCGTCGGCGCCGTCGAGGGTGGTGCCGACCGCGACCACCGCCAGCATGATGGCGAGGCTGGCCGTCCGGGCGCTGATGGTCGTCGAGTCGGTGTAGGCCAGCGACAGCGCCCACGCCAGCGCGATCAGGGCGGTCACGGTGGCCATGGCGAGGGGGACCCGGCGGGAGCGCAGGTGCAGCTGGAGCCACCTCACGGCCGATCCTTCGACATGATCGCCACCAGCTCGTCGTCCCGGCAGGCCAGTACGCCGTCGCGTGCCGCTGCCATCCGACGTCGTTGCTCGACCTCCGGCAGGCTCACCAGCGCCTGGTACGCGCTCTCCAGCACTGCCATCTCCTCGGGTCTCCATCCGCGCCGCGGGGCCGGTGGTCGACCTGTCAGCCAGGTGGCGGCGACCATCCGGGCCCAGTACACGTCGTCCCGAATCGACTGTTCGCCGCACTCCTGCTGCCAGGTCGCCTCCAGCAGGGCCGGTAGGAAGTAGTCGTCGGACAGATCGGCGTGCCCGCCCCGGTCGATCGTGGGAGCGTCGAAGATGATCGTGTCGGCGGAGTGCCGGGGCGGTGTCGAGCCCGGATCCAGCCGCGCCCAGTAGGTGACCTGTTGGGTCTCCACCGCCCGGACGGGTGCGTTGGGTAGCTTCGCCGCGATCATGGCGAGCGCCTGGCGGGCTGGGCCGACGACGTCGGGCAGCAGCGCGGCGTGCACTCGTCGCACGCAGACCTGTGGGCCGTCGTTGTCGCAGACCAGCTCGATGGCGACCGGGTCGACGACCGCCGCACCGCGGGCTCCGCCGACGGGCAGGAGCGGTAGGGCGACCGCGACGCCGAGCACCGCGGGGAGCACGGCGAACACGATGGCGCGGCGACGGACCGCGCCGAGCAGCAGCAGGCCGGTCACGGCGAGGGACACCAGCCACAGCGCCTGGAGCAGGCTGACCCGCGTCGTGATCGTCTGGAAGTCGTCCAGGCCGTTGATCGTCGGTAGGAGCAACATCGCTGTCGGTTCCGGCCGGAACTGCGCGATCTCCGCGCCGGTGTCGGGTGCCATGGCCAACTCCGGAGCCAACCCCACCAGGACGAACCCGACCACGGCGAGGACCGGCGCGGTGATCACCCGGGGTACGGCCCGGCCGGCGGCCATGCCCAGCCAACCCGCCGCGATCAGCGCCGGAACGGCGACCGCGGTGACGACGATCGACGCGCTCGGGAAGTATCCCGACGTCGGCACCACCCATCCGGCCGCGATCACAAAGACCAGGACGTACGCGGTCACCACAGTGACCGCGAGAGCGCTGGCGGTCGGGACGACACGCTGCCACCGCGGCCGGACGGTGCTGGCGAACAATTCGCCGACCCGGTGGCGCGCGTCGCGCCGGCCCATCCACGCCCCGCCGGCCAGCGCGAGTGGCAGCAGCACCATCAGAATCGACCGGGCGAGCACCGCCAGCTGCATCCACCGCCCCGCGAAGAACTCGGTGGACGACAGGAGCAACGCCGCGCCGGTCACCAGCAACAACAGGCCGATGCCCAGCGCCGCCGAGCGGCGCAGCTCGATGCGGAGAATGCGTCCCGTCATGCCGACACCCGCCCCCGGTGAGCGCGCAGCAGCGACGAGTATCCGCGTTCGATGGCGCTGTCCCCGGCGTCGCCGGTGCCACCCTGCTCGATGAGCTGCCCGGTGGTGCCCTGCCACACCAGTCGGCCCTCACTGATCAGCACCACGTCGGAGCAGGCCACCGCGACGTCCTCGACCAGGTGGGTGGAGACGAGTACGCAGCTGTCCAGGCCGATCTCCCGCAGCAGCTCGCGGAAGTCGAGGCGCTGCTCCGGGTCCAGGCCGACCGTCGGCTCGTCCAGCAGCAGCACCGCCGGGTCGTTGACGATCGCCTGGGCGATGCCGGCGCGGCGCAGCATCCCGCCGGACAACGTCTTCATCCGGGAGTCGGCCCGGTCCGCCAGACCCACCCGTTCCACGGCCCGTTGCACCGCGCCCGGAATGACCGCCTTCGGCATCTCCTTGAGCCAGGCGACGTACTCGACGAACTCCCGGACGGTGAAGCGCGGGTAGAAGCCGAAGTGCTGCGGTAGATAGCCCAGGCCGCGGCGTACCTGGCGGAGGTCGGCGTTGCCGGTGACCTCGCCGCCGAGCAGGGTCAGCCGCCCACCGGCCGGCTTCAGCACCGTGGCCAGGGCTCGCATCAACGTCGTCTTTCCGGCACCGTTGGGGCCGAGCAGCCCGTGCACACCGGTGCCCAACCTCAGGTCGAGCTCGTTGACCGCGAGGTGTCGGCCGGCCCGGACCTGCAACTTCTCGGCGTGCACGGCCCACGCACAGGTGGACGGCGCGGTCTCCGCCACGCTGACCGTACGCATCATGATCTCTCCATTCGGCAGTGGCTCGATGTCGTCATCGGTGCAGAAGGTTCTGGTGCGGGTCGTGCGGCCGTCTCCGCGCCTGGACGAGCGCGACGGCCGTCAACGCCACGGTGGTGAGCGCCCACCCCGGCAGGCTGCCGCCCGCGAGGATCGGCGGGAGTCGCCCGTCGGCGAGGCTCGGTACGACCACACCGGCGGACCAGGCGACGGCCAACGCGAGCGCGGCCCGGTCGACCCCCACCACCGTGCCCAGTGCCAACGCGCCGGCGGTGAACCCCAGGACGGGCAGCAACCAGAGCCCCGGGGAGTGCCCGGTGACCCAACCCGCCACCGCCAGCACCGGTATGACCGCCGACAGCACTCCCAACGTGCGGCGCATCAGCAGCGGCAGGCCGGTACGGGGCATGGTGACCGTCAGCTCCCAGGCGGGGTCGAGGCGTCGACTCCAGACCGCGGCCACCGGCAGCAGCGGCGCCACCGGCGCGATCAGCAACACCAGCGACGGCAGGCTGTCGAACGTCCACTCGAACAGGGCCGCGGCCAGCATCAGCCCGGTGGCGGTGACCAGCCAGGGCAGGACCCGGACGGCGACCCCGGTACGACGCAGCCGGTGTCGGCGTACCGGACCTGGGCCGGTGGCGATTCCGGCGGCGATCCCGTCCGCCACTCGCTCCAGCAGGTCCTGGGTGCCCGGGTCGACGGCGTCCGTCAGCACCGCTCGGCAGGCGGCGCAGGTCTCCAGGTGCGCCTCGACCGCCCAGATGGTCGTGTCGTCGATGCCGGCACCACCGGAGGCGTACTGGGAGATGAGGGTGGGCGTCGGGTGAGTGGTCATGACAGCGCCTCCCGGAGGGCGATTCGGGCCCGTCGGGCACGCGTTTTCACGGTCCCCTCCGGCATGCCGAGCAGCAGTGCGGTCTCCCGCGCGGTCAACCCGTCGAGGACCATCGAGCGCAGCACCTGACGGAGTTCCGCCGGTAGCTCGTGCAGGGCCCGCTCCAGGTTGGCGTCCATCCCGCCGGCCAGCGCCTCGTCCTCGGCGGCCGGGGCCACCGCCTCGAAGGTCCGCACCGACGGGATCCGTTCCCGTCGGGCCCGGTGGCGGAACGCGTCGATCAGCCGGTGGGCGGCGATCGTCCACAACCAACCCACGGCGCTGCCGGAGGCGGAGGACTGCGCCTGGCCGCCGGCCGACCGCCAGACCGCCAGGTACGTCTCCTGCAGCACCTCGGCCACCACGTCCTCGTCGGCGCATCGCCGGCGCAGTCGCGCGGTCAACCAGGGGGAGGTACGCCGGTACAGCGCGTCGAACGCCCGCCGGTCACCCCGCGCGACGCGGCGAAGGAGTTCGCCCTCGTCGAGGCCGTCCAGACTTCGTTTCACACCAGGCAAGACGACGCGTACCCCGACCCCGGTTCTGCTCCTGCTGTGACCCGGTCACATCCGTCCCTGGCGGACGGGACGGGGTGACTCCCCACACACCGGGAACGTCAACCGGCGCCGAGGTGTTGCCGAGCGAGAGGATCACCTTTGGATGATTGCCCCACCCGGCCACCCCCGCCACGACCCCTGCCTCGTCACGTCCACCTGCCCACCGCCGGGCACGCACACCGTGCCGCCGCGTCCCCGCGGTCCCGGTGCCGCCCCGCGCCGCCGCTCGTGACGACGCACCAGCTTCCGCAGAGAGATCGAGATGATGAAGCAGTTGGTGGAGAAGACCGGCCCCGATTCCGCCGTCGCGCAAGAGGTGCTGCCCGGCGACCTGATGACCAACCGTCAGCGGGCGCAGCTCGTCCTCGTGCTGGGGGCGCTGATCGCGATCGGGCCGTTGACCATCGACATGTACCTGCCCGCGCTGCCCGCCATCACGGCGGGCCTGCAGACCACCGAGACGGCGGTGCAGTTGACGCTGACCGGCACGCTGGTCGGCCTCGCGCTGGGCCAGTTGCTGATCGGGCCGCTCTCCGACGTGGTCGGGCGGCGGGTGCCGCTGCTGGCCGGGTTGGCCGCGCACATCGTGGCCTCCGTGCTGTGCGTCTTCGCACCCAACATCGCGGTGCTCGGCGGTCTGCGCGTACTCCAGGGGCTCGGTGTCGCGGCCGCCACCGTCGTCGCGACGGCCGTGGTCCGCGACCTGTTCAGCGGTGCCTCCTTCGCCCGGATCTTCTCCCGGCTGATGCTCGTCATGGGCCTGGCGCCCATCCTCGCGCCGACGCTGGGCAGCGGCCTGCTGAGCTGGACCGACTGGCGGGGCGTCTTCGCGGCGCTGGCGGTGCTGGGCGCGCTGCTGATCGTCGTGGCCGCGTTCCGGCTCCCGGAGACCCTTCCGGTGGCGCGTCGGCGGCACGGCGGGGTGAGCGCCACCCTGCGCGACTACCGGGGGTTGGTCAACGACCGGGCGTTCGTCGGCCTGGTGCTGGTCGCCGGGCTCGCGATGGCGGCCCTGTTCGCGTACGTCTCGGGTTCGTCGTTCGTGCTCCAGCAGGAGTACGGCCTCGACGAGCAGCAGTTCGGCATCGCCTTCGGGGCCGGCGCGGTCGGCCTGATCGGGGCCACCCAGTTCAACGTGCGGCTGCTGCGCCGCTACACCCCGCAGCAGATCCTGGTCAGCGCCCTGATCGCCGGAACGGCGGCAGGCCTGCTGCTGGTCATGTTCGCGGCGACCGGCTTCGGTGGCCTGGGCACCCTGCTCGCGTCACTGTGGCTGGTCCTGGCCGCCGCCGGCCTCGCCCTGCCGAACGCGCCGGCACTGGCCATGAGCCGGCACAGTGAGGCCGCCGGCACCGCCGCGGCGCTGCTCGGCGCGGTGCAGTTCGGCATCGGTGCGGTGTCCGCGCCACTGGCCGGCCTGTTCGGCACCGGGAGCGTACCGATGGCGATCGTCATCGCGGGCGGCATGGCCGCCGCGCTGATCGTCATGCTCCTCGTCGTGCCCCGCGCCCGCCTCGGCACGGTCGACCCGGACCTGGCGGTCGCGCTGCACTAGCCCGGGGAAGACGAAAGGGGCGGGCCGGTCTCCCGGCCCGCCCCGACGATCAGCGGCTCTCGGTGGTGTCCTCCGGGCGCGGCTGACCGCGCGGCGGGGCGGACCAGGGTGACTCGCCACCCACCCGGCGGGGCAGCGGTTCGGTCGGTGTCGAGTCGGCCGGGTAACCCAGAGTGAGGGGCGCGGTGTCGCGCTCGGCGGGCGCGGGGGCCGGCCAGTCGGTCAACGTGAAGTCGTCGCTGTGGGGGCCTCCGTCCGCCGCGGGGGTCGGTGCCGTGGTCGGCTCGGTCGCCGGGCTCGGCCACTGCCGCCAACGCTGTTGGCTGAAGGTCGCCATCAACAGCAGCAGGCCGATCAGGAAGATCGTTCCGTTCTCCACGGGCAACCGCAGCGGCAGCGGGTCGCCGAACACCTTCCACTCGTGCGGGATCGCGTCGCGCACCGAGAAGGGCGCCACGAACATCCCGATGTACGGGGTGACCAGCAGCGCCCCGGCCACCAACGGGCCCAGCGGCGAGAAGCGCAGCGTGCCGAGCAGGCCCAGCAGGACACCGCCGACACCGAGGTACACGGCCGGCTCGATCAGGTTGGCGGTGTTGAAGGTGCCGGTCTCCACCCAGCGGTCGACCGTCCGGCTCGACCCGTCCTGCCCCAGTGTGACCAGCACCCAGGTGATGGGCGCCACCACCAGCCCGGCGAGGAAGCTCCAGAGATGTCGCATCCGCGCACCGTACCGTTTTCGACATGACTGAGCACCTCTCCGCCGCTCCGAACGGCAAGCCGACGTCGTACTCGCGCGTCACTCTCAGCAAGATCATGACCGCGGTGGACGTGAACCTCTACGGCACCGTGCACGGCGGGGTTCTGATGAAGTTCGTCGACGACGTGGCCGGGGCCGCTGCCGCCCGACACAGCGGCGGAACCGCGGTGACCGCGGCCATCGACGAGATCGTCTTCTCCGAGGCGGTCCGGGTCGGCGACCTCGTGCACGCGCACGCCCAGGTCAACTGGACCGGCCAGACCTCGATGGAGGTGGGCGTGCGGGTGGTGGCCGAACGGTGGGACTCGGCCGAGGACGCGCCGGTCCGGGTCGCCACCGCGTACCTGGTGTTCGTCGGTGTGGACGTGGGTGGGGCGCCGCGGGCGGTTCGCCCGGTGCTGCCGGAGACGGCGGAGGACGAGCGCCGGTACAAGGAGGCGGAGATCCGCCGAGCGCACCGGCTCGCCCGTCGCCGCGCCATCCAGGCCCACCGCGCTGGCTGACCCACATGAGATGGCGGGGTGGAGTGTGGGACGGGCACGCGTCGGTCGGCCGACCCGGTGCGCAGAATGGCGCTTCGAGGTAGGGCAAGATGGCGCCACGGCCCAGTCACAGTGTCGTGTCGGGCCAGGGGGAGGGTGGAGCAGTGGGTGACATGCTGTGGGCGCCGCCGGCGGACGTACGCGAGCGGTCCCGGATCGGCGCCTACCTGCGCTGGCTGCGGGAGCACCGCGGGTTGGACTTCGCCGACTACGACGCGCTGTGGCGCTGGTCCACCACCGACCTGGACGGGTTCTGGCGCTCTGTCTGGGACCACTTCGAGGTGATCGCGCACACTCCACCGACCGCCACCCTGGCCGAGCGGCGGATGCCCGGCGCCCGTTGGTTCCCGGACGCCACGCTCAACTACGCCGAGAACGTGCTGCGGATGCCGGGGCGGGCCGACCACGACCCGGTGGTGATCTCCCACGGGCAGACCCGGCCGCCGGTCACGCTGACCGCGGGTGAGCTGCGCGAGCAGGTCCGCCGGGTGTCGGCCGGGCTGCGACGGCTCGGCGTCACCGCCGGTGACCGGGTGGCGGCGTACGCCCCGAACATCGCCGAGACCTACGTCCTGCTGCTGGCCACCGCCAGCCTCGGCGCGATCTTCTCGTCCTGCGCGCCGGAGTTCGGCACCCGCAGCGTCACCGACCGCTGGCTGCAGATCGAACCGACCGTGCTGGTCGCCGTGGACGGCTACCGGTACGGCGACAAGCCGGTGGACCGGCGTGCCGAGGTGGCCGCGATCCGGGCCGCCCTGCCGTCGCTGCGCCACACCGTCAGCATCGGCTACCTCGACCCGACCGGCCCCGTGCCCGAGGGCGCGCTGGGCTGGGCCGAGCTGGCCGCGCCCACCGACGAGCCGTTGACGTTCACGCCGGTGCCGTTCGACCACCCGCTCTACGTGCTCTACTCCTCGGGCACCACCGGGCTGCCGAAGCCGATCGTGCACGGCCACGGCGGCATCCTGCTGGAGCACCTGAAGATGCTCGCCCTGCACCACGACCTGGGCCCGGCCGACCGGTTCTTCTGGTTCACCACCACCGGCTGGATGATGTGGAACTTCCTGGTCTCCGGCCCGGCGGTGGGCGCGACCATCGTGCTCTTCGACGGCAATCCGGCCCACCCCGACCTGGGCGGGTTGTGGCGGCTGGCGGCGGAGACCGGCACCACGTACTTCGGCACCTCCGCGCCGTACCTGTTGGCCTGCCGCAAGGCCGGGTTGGTCCCCCGGGACGTCGCCGACCTGTCGGCCCTGCGCGGCGTGGGTTCCACAGGTGCGCCGCTGCCCGCCGAGGGCTTCCGCTGGGTGTACGAGACCGTCGGCGACCACCTCCAGCTCCAGTCGCTCTCCGGTGGCACCGACGTGTGCACCGGTTTCGTCGGTGGGGTGCCGCTGCTGCCGGTGTACGCCGGTGAGATCGCCTGCCGGGCGTTGGGCGCCAAGGTGGAGGCCCGTTCCGCCGACGGCACGCCGGTCATCGGCGAACTGGGCGAGCTGGTGATCACCGAACCGATGCCGAGCATGCCGGTGGGCTTCTGGAACGACCCGGACGGCACCCGCTACGCCGAGGCGTACTTCGACGTCTACCCGGGCGTCTGGCGGCACGGTGACTGGATCACCATCAACGAGCGGGGTGGCTGCGTGATCACCGGGCGCTCCGACGCCACCCTCAACCGGGGCGGGGTACGACTCGGCACCGCCGAGTTCTACTCCGTGGTGGAAGGGCTCGACGAGGTGCTCGACTCGGTCGTCGTCCACCTGGAGGACGACGAGGGCGGCGCCGGTGAGCTGCTGCTCTTCGTGGTGCTGGCCGAGGGTCTGGAGTTGGACGACCCGATGCGCGCGAAGATCTGCCGCGAACTGCGCACGGCGCTCTCACCCCGGCACGTGCCCGACGAGATCCACCAGGTGCGTTCGGTGCCCCGCACCCTCTCGGCGAAGAAACTGGAGGTGCCGGTCAAGAAGATCCTCACCGGTACCCCGATCGACCAGGCCGCGGCCAAGGGCGCCCTGGCCAACCCCGAGTCCCTAACGGCCTTCGCCGCCCTGGCCCAACGCCGCCCCCCAAACAAAACCCTCGCCTAACCCCCGCCCCGCCTCGCGATCTTGCACTTTCTGTCCCGACCTAAGGGGCATTTCAACGCATCCCGACAACCGAAACTGCAAGATCGGCGGGGTGGGGTGGGGTGGGGTGGTTAGGGGAGGGGGTGGGTGACTTTTTCTGTGGTCAGGCGGGCTGGCAGGCGGGCGGGGTCCTGGTTGGCGCAGAGGACCACGGTGGCGGCCCGGGTCAGGGGAGCCAGCAGCCAGTCGACCGGGTCGGGGTGCCGCGCGGCGTCGATGAGGACCCGTGCGCCGGGCTCGATGCCCAACTCGGTGGCGCGGGCCTCGGCGCGGCCCAGCAGGTGCGCGTCGGTGGGGCCCGGACCCGATTGCGGCGTGAAGTGGTCGCCGTGGCCGCGTACCTCGACGACGTAGTCGGCGAAACCGGGCGGCACCTGCCGTAGCGGGGCGGCGAGCGGGGCCAACCCGAGGGCGTACCGCTCGTCGGCGGACCAGGACTGCGCCTCGTCGAACCGGTCGGCGGCGGCGAAGAGCACCCCCACGTCGCCCGGTGTGTCGACCACGCTCAGCTTGGCCGACCAGCAGCCCAGCAGCACCGCCGCGGTCTGCCAGTGTGGCGGCAGCAGCACCCCGGCCGGGGTGCCCGGCGCGAGGCCGACCTCGTCGACCAGAAGGTTGGCGGTCTTCGCCACCCAGTTCGCCAGGGTGACGCCGGAGAGTTCGGAGCGGTCACCGGTGGCGTCGTCGTACCAGGTGAGCAGCGGTCGGGTCGGGTCGGTCGCGATCGCGTCAGCGAACACCCGGGCAATGTTGTCGGCCATCGGCGCGAACGATACGCCCCTGCGGGCCGTACTCGATGACGATGACAAGTCGGCGTACCGTCGGGTCGCAGTCAGCGTCGGCCCCGCGCCCCGGCGTAGGCTTGACCCCCGGAGTGTTGTTCCCCACAGACCCGCCATTACAAGGAGTCGCCCCGTGACCGCCGGTCGCCCGCCCCGCGTGCTCATCGACGCCACGAGTGTCCCCGCCGACCGTGGTGGTGTCGGTCGATACGTTGACGGTCTACTCGGTGCCCTCGGCAAGGTGTGCGGGTCGGGGGTGGAGCTGGCGGTGGTCAGTCTCCGCACCGATCTGGAGCGTTACACCCGCATGCTGCCCGGCGCGGAGATCATTCCCGCCCCGGCCGCCGTGGCGCACCGCCCGGCCCGGCTCGCCTGGGAGCAGACCGGCCTGCCGCTGCTCGCCCAGCAGGTGGGCGCGCAGGTGCTGCACTCGCCCTTCTACACCTGCCCGCTGCGGGCCGGGTGTCCGGTCACGGTCACCGTGCACGACGCGACGTTCTTCACCGAGCCGGAGCATTACGACAAGTCCCGCCGCACGTTCTTCCGCAGCGCCATCAAGACCTCGATGCGCCGCGCCAACCGCGTGATCGTGCCCAGCAAGGCCACCCGCGACGAGCTGATCCGGCTGCTCGACGCCGACCCGACGCGCATCGACGTGGCCTACCACGGTGTCGACCAGGCTGCCTTCCACGCCCCGAGCGAGGAGGAGAAGGCCCGCGTACGCGCGCGTCTGGGTCTGGGCAACAGCAGCTACGTCGCCTTCCTCGGCGCCAAGGAGCCACGCAAGAACGTGCCCAACCTGATCCGTGGGTGGGCGCGGGCGGTGGCTGACCGGGTCGACCCGCCGGCCCTGGTGATCGCCGGTGGGCAGGGGCACGACGAGGACATCGACCGGGCGGTGGCCGAGGTTCCGTCGCACCTGCGTCTGCTGCGCCCTGGCTACCTGCGCTACGCGGACCTGCCGGGCTTCCTCGGGGGCGCCCTGGTCGCCGCGTACCCGTCCTACGGCGAGGGGTTCGGGCTGCCGATCCTGGAGGCGATGGCGTGCGCCGCCCCGGTGCTGACCACCCCCCGGCTCTCGCTGCCCGAGGTGGGCGGCGACGCGGTCGCGTACACCTCGGAGGACCCGGAGCAGATCGCTACCGACCTGGCCGCCCTGCTCGACGACGAGCAGCGGCGGTTGTCGTTGGCGAAGGCGGGGTTCGACCGGGCCAAGGAGTTCACCTGGGAGTCCAGTGCCGAGGTGCACATCGCCGCGTGGAGTCGCGCCCGCTCCTGATCCTCCGCGCCGCTGCCGGTGACCCGTGCCACTTCGGGCAGGTTCGTCGGGCATGATGTGCGGATGCTCTATGCGGTCATTCCGGCAGGTGGCAGCGGCACAAGGTTGTGGCCGTTGTCCCGCGCTGGCCATCCCAAGTTCCTTCACCCGCTGACCGGCACCAGCGCCTCGCTGCTCCAGGCGACCGTGGAACGGCTCGCGCCGCTGACCACACCGGATCGGACCCTTGTGGTCACCGGCGCCGCGCACGTCACGGCGGTGGCGCGGCAGCTGACCGTGCTGCCGGAGGAGAACATCCTGGTCGAGCCCTCTCCCCGGGACTCCTGCGCGGCGATCGCGTTGGCCGCCGCGGTGATCGCGACGCGCGACCCGAACGCGGTGATGGGCAGCTTCGCGGCCGACCACCTGATCCGCGACCCGGACAGCTGGGTCTGCACCGTGCAGGAGGCGGTCCGCGGAGCCGAGCAGGGCATGCTGATGACCGTCGGCATCACCCCGACCCGCCCGGAGACCGGCTACGGCTACCTGGAGACCGGCGATCCGACCGAGGGTGTGCCGTGGCGACCGGTGGCCGAGTTCAAGGAGAAGCCGGCCGCCGAGGTCGCCGAGGCGTACGTCCACTCGGGCCGGCACCTGTGGAACGCGAGCATGTTCGTGTGGCGGGTGGACGTCTTCCTCGCCGAGCTGGCCCGCCAGCAGCCGGCGCTACACGCCGGCGTCGCCGCGATCGCCGCCGCCTGGGGCACCCCGGAGCAGGACGAGGTCCTGGGCGCGATCTGGCCGACCCTGCCGAAGATCTCCGTCGACTACGCGGTGATGGAGGGCGCGGCCACCGCGGGCCGAGTCGCGACGGTGCCGGGCGACTTCGGCTGGAACGACGTCGGCGACTTCCACACCCTGGGCGACGTGCTGCCGGCCGACGAGGCGGGCAACGTGGTGCTCGGCACGGAGGCCAAGCCGGGCGTGCTGCTGCGGGACAGCAGCAACCTCGTGGTCGTGCCGCAGTCGGGTCGGTTGGTGGCCGTCCTCGGTCTGCGCGACCTGATCGTGGTGGACACCCCGGACGCGGTGCTGGTCTGCCCGCGCGACCGGGCGCAGGACGTCAAGGCCCTGGTCGACGAGCTCAAGGAGCGAGGCGAAGAGGGCTACGTCTGAGGGCGGCGAGGGCCGGTGCGACCAGTTGAACGGTCCCGCCGGCCAGCGGCTCGGGCAGCTGGTCCGGTGGGAACCAGCCCAGCTCCTCGGCCTCGTCGCTGACCTGCTCCACCGCCGCGGGCGGGGCGAGCACGGCGAACCGGACGTCGTGGTGCGCCGAGCCGCCCTGACACTGCACCTGGTGCACGTCCACGTCGATCGGCACCGGGTCGATGCGCAGGCCGGCGATCCCGGACTCCTCGGTGGCCTCGCGGAGCGCGGCGGCGACCAGGGTCTGGTCGCTGGGCTCGCAGTGCCCGCCGAGCTGCACCCAACGCCCGAACTTGCCGTGCAGGCAGAGCAGCACCCGGGAGCCGGTGGAGTCCAGCACCAGCGCGCTGGCGGTGACGTGCCCGGGCCGGTGCTGCCGGCTCATCGCGACCGGGCCGGCGGCGAGCAGCGCCAGGGTGCGGTCCCGCGCGCTGGCCGCGTCCGGGCTGGTCGGCTGCCAGCCCTCCAGCAACGCGGTGGCGTCGGCGTGCAGCGCCGCGTACGTCTCGGGGTCGGTGGGCGGGGCGGTCGGGCCGGTGATCACGGTGTCGGGCACCCCGCCACTGTACGAGCGTGTGCTCCGTACGCTGGCGCGGTGACCCTGCGACTCGTCGAATTCGTGGTGGCCGGTAACGAGGCCAGTGATCTGTTGCCGGTGCGGTCGGCGGCGCTGCTGCGCGCGTACGGCGCCCGGCGGGGCTTCTGGACGGTGCTGGACGAGGGGCCGGTGGAGCGCTGCCTCGCGCTGCTGCTGGAGCGCGAGGACGGCGAGTGGACGGCCCGGCACGTGCGGGCGGATGCCGGTGTGGAGAACGGGCGGACCGAGGATGGTGAGGCGCTCGCCCACCACGACGGCTGGGTATACGTCTTCGGCTCCCACTTCGGCTCGAAGGCTGGCCCGCTGCGGCCTCGGCGCGCCTTCGTGGCCCGGTTCCGCGAGGACGACGCGGCGGCCGGGCCGGTGCCGGTGCACGTGGTGCGCAACTCGTTCCGGCTGCACCGGGCGGTGAACGACGCCCTCGCCGCGTCGCCGTTGACCCTCCTGCCAGCGGGGGAGCGGGTGCGGCAACGGTTCATCGTGGAGACGCTGGCGCGGGGGACCGTCCGGGAGAAGAGCTGGGTGAGCCGGCTGGCCCCGGACGACCTGCCGTTGAACGTAGAGGCGGCGGCCTTCACCCCGGCCGGGACGGTGCTGCTCGGGCTGCGTTTCCCGGTCACCGACGCCGGTGAGCCGATCCTGGTCGAGGTGGCAGGTGTGCCGGGCATGTTCACGGCCGACCCGGCGTGGCCGCGGGCGTTGGGGGCGTACGTGTTGACCGGGGTGACCCCGCCGGGGCAGCTGACCGGCTTCCGCGCGATCACCCCGACGGTGGACGGCGGGTACGCGGCAGTGGTCGGCTCGATCGACGCGCTGGGCAAGGGGTCGGTCCTGCTCGACGACCATCCGGGTGGGGGTGAGGTCACCTCCCGACACGTCCGCTTCCGGTTTCCCGGTGCGGAGGCGGGCGACTCGCGCCGGATCGTCGGGGAGGAGGTGGCGGACCTGGCGCCGTTTCACCACGTCGAGGGGGTGGCCGAGCTGGACGGGCGACCGTTCTACGTCACGGACGAGGACCACCGTGTCGCGCTGTGGGTTGGTTGAGCGGGGGCGGGATGACCGGACGGCACCTCTGCGGAGCAAGGGCCGCAGACCCTCGTGGTGCCGTCCGATCACCGGGGCCTCCCCGGTCCCGGTGCCCCGTTAGCGCGGGCGTCGAGGACGCGCGGCGCCGTGTTCGGGCATTGGAAGCATGCCGAACCGGCCCCGGAGGCGTCGAGGTTTTTCAGTCCAGGCTTAAAGATGGAGATTACTGCCGGCCAGGTAGAGTCGAACGGTCATCCGGCATCCCCCTGCCGGCGACACGGGAGCGCTCCATGCTGAAGATCCACTTTTCTGGGGAGGACATCCTCCGGACCCGGGTGGCGCCGGCGGCGGACCCGGTCTGGGAGCTGGTCCTCAGCCTGCACGTGCTGCGCGGCCGCACCCGCGATCCGCTGACGGCCAACTGGCGGCGCAGCGTGGCCCGGGATCTGCGCCAGGACGCCGCCTCCGAGCAGCTCCGTCTGCTCTTCGCGTTGAACCCGCCGCGTGGTTACTTTCCCGACTTCCTCACCCCGTACGCCAGCGTCGAGGGCTTCGAGGCCGGGCTGGACGCGCTCCGCCGCACGCCCGCCGAGCTGCTGCACCGCGACCTGAGCGTGCTGGCCGCCGAGACTCAGCTGCCCTCCTCGGCCGCCGCGCTGGCCCGGGGCGAGACGTCGGCACTGCACCACCTGGCCGAGTCGATGGAGCAGTACCGGTCGCTGGCCATCAGCCCGTACTGGAGCCGGATCCAGGCCGCGGTGGCGGCGGACCGCGCGCGGCGGGCGCGGGCCCTGCTCGACGGCGGTGTCGAGGGCCTGCTCACCAGCCTCCGGCCGGCGATGCGCTGGGAGAGCGGGGTGCTGGAGGTCCGCAGCTACCCGCACAGCCGGGAGCTGCACCTGGACGGCCGTGGGCTGCTGCTCGTGCCGTCGTTCTTCTGCGCGGCCACCCCGGTCGCACTGCTCGACCCGGCGCTGCCACCGGTGCTGGTCTACCCGGTGGACCGGCTGGGCGGGCTGGTGGCGGCCGACGCCGGCGGTGCGTCCGCGTCCGGTGCTGCCCGCGACTCACTCGCCGCGCTGCTGGGACGCACCAGGGCGGCGGTGTTGCAGGCCAGCGACGAGGGCTGCACCACCGGCGAGGTCGCCCGCCAGCTCAACATCTCACCGGCGGCGGCGAGCCAGCACGCCACCGTGCTGCGCAACGCTGGCCTGCTGGTCAGCCACCGCGAACGCAACAGTGTGCTGCACACGCTGACCCCGCTGGGCCGGGCCATGCTGGACGCGTGACCCGGCCGTTCGCACAGGCAGAGGGCGGCGCTACAGGGCGAGCGCGGCGCTCGCCGGGCTGCCGGGCGGGGGCGGCAACAGGGTCGACCCGACGCCCTCGGCGGCCAGGGCGACGCGCAACCGGTGCAGGTCGGCGCCGAAGCGGACCAGACCGATCGGCTCGACGGGCGTCGGGGCCGAGCCGAGCAGCAGGGTGGCGCCGTCCGGCCACCCGGGCATCTCGGCGACCAGACCGGCGCGTACCTCGGCCTCGTCGACCACTGTGAAGACCGTGCCGGGCGCGACCACCCCGGCGACCGCGTCGATCGCCCGCTGCACCGCGGCCACGTCGGCCGGCGTCGGGCCCGGACCGTCGGCCAGGGTGGCGGCCTCGGACAGCCCGGCGGCGCGGGCCTCGGCGGTGCCCAGCGAGAACAGGTCCTGTGCCGCGTCGCGGATCAGCGCCCGAGCGCCACCGACATCGTCCGAGTCGGTGGCGGGCAGGTAGCCCCGCACCACCGCGACGGGAACCTGGTCGCACTTGCCCTTGATCAGCTCGCCGGCGCCCGCCAGCTCGTCCACCACGGCCATCTGGGTCAACTGCAACTCGTTGCCGTACGGGTCGACCTCGCCCCGGTGGTCGCGGATGGCCGGCATCCCGGCCACGCCGAGCGCCACGTCGGTGAGCCCGTTGCGCCAGGGCCGGCCCATCGTGTCGCTGATGATCACGGCAAGGTCCAGGTCGTAGCGCTCCCGCAGCGCGTCCCGTAGAGCCCGCGCCGAGGCGTCCGGGTCGACCGGCAGCAGCACCAGTTGGGTCTTGTCCACGTTCGACGCGTCGATCCCCGCCGAGGCCATCACGAAGCCGTGGTGGGTCTGCACGATCCGGGTCGCCCCCCGGCTGGCGACCACCCGGGCGGTCTCACCGGCCAGGACCTCGTCCCGTGCGGCCAGCCGTTCCGGCCCGTCCGCCGGCACGTCGACCAGCCGCCCCTCCGCCTTGGAAACGATCTTGCTGGTCACCACCAGCACGTCACCGTTGCGCAGCCACGGCGCGGCGGTCGCGATCACCGCGGCCAGGTCGTCGCCCTCGGTCACGTGGCCGATGCCGAGCACCGGCAGAATCTCCAGCCTCACGTCAACTCCACCGCGGCGCGGACCATGGCCGCCGTCGCCGCCTCGTCGGTCATCCGCAGCGGCACCGCGCGGACCGTCACCTCGGGCACCACCGTGCCCGCGTCCTCCTCGGCCACCAACCAACCGTCGAGCAGGCCACCGCTCGCCCGGCCGCCGTAGAGCCGACCCACCCCCGCCGCGCTGCACTCCACACCGAGCACGGCGAGACAACGGTCGGCCATCCCCCGCACCGGCGCGCCGCCGATGATCGGGGAGACACCCACCACCGGCGCCGGGCCGTCCACCACGGCCGCACGCAGCCCGGGTACGGCCAGCACCGGCGCGACGCTCACCACCGGGTTGCTCGGCGCGACAAGCACCAGATCGGCCGAGGCGATCGCGTCCAGCACCCCGGGTGCCGGCTTCGCCGTCTCCGCGCCGACGAACACGAAACGGTGCGTGGGAATGTCGGCCCGGTACCGCACCCACCACTCCTGGAAGTGGATCGCCCGCTGACCCTGGTCGTCCTCCACCACGGCATGGGTCTCCAGGCGGTCGTCCGTCGCCGGCAACAGGCGTACGCCCGGCTCCCAGCGGCTGGCCAGCGCCTCGGTGACCGCGCTCAACGGGTAACCGCCGTTGAGCATGGTGCTGCGGACCAGGTGGGTGGCGATGTCCTTGTCGCCGAGGCCGAACCAGGTCGGCTGTGCCCCGTACGCGGCCAGCTCCTGCTTGACCGTCCAGCTCTCGCCGACCCGACCCCAGCCCCGTTCCGGGTCGGCGCCCCCACCGAGGGTGTACATGACGCTGTCCAGGTCGGGGCAGATCTTCAACCCGTGTAACCACAGGTCGTCGCCGACGTTGACCACGGCGGTCACCTCCGCGCCGACGTCACGGGCGTACGCCCGGACCCCGAGCAGGAACCGGGCGCCGCCGATGCCGCCGGCCAGAACCACGATGCGCATGTCGACCATCCTCGCGCACGTGACGCCTCCGATCCGTGGGTGGCCCGCGAGACTAGGCTCACGTGCGCCCTGTCCGTTCATGCCCCGAGGGGGAACTCGTGACCAGCCCCGCCGAGCCCGCGTCCGCTGACGCGACGCAGGCCCGCCAGCTGACCAAGCCACTACGGGAGCTCGCCGCGCTCGCGCTGCTCGGTGCCAACGCGGTGTTCCTCTTCGTGGGCCTGCTCCGGTTCATCGTCCCGAACGACTACAGCTCCTTCACCGACCGCGCGGGCAGCGCCTTCTACGCGTTCGTCGGGGTGGAGGCGGTGGGTCTCCCGCTGCTGGCGGTGCTGCTGGCCACGCACATCTCACCGGTGGTGGCGAAGGCGAAGCTGATCACCCAGGCAGCGCTCATCGAGTACGCGGTCAGCGCCGTGTTCGGCACGCTGACCATGCTGATCTGGACGGTGGGCCGGCTGGCCGAGGCCGAGGTGCTCGACGCGCTGCTCGGCGTACTCACCCGGTTCGCCTGGATGGTGATCTTCGCCATCGCCGCCTGGGTGGTCTACACCATCTGGCGCGCCCACTACTACGTGCCGCGACCCAAGCCCCAGCCCGGTGTCTACGGCCAGCCGCAAGCGGGCTGGCCGCAGCAGCAGGGCGGTTGGCCGGCTCCGGGTCAGCCCGGCGGTCAGCCGCAGGGCGGATGGCCCGCCCCTGGTCAGCCGGGCGGCTACCCGCAGGCGGGTCAGCCCGGTGGTTACCCGCAGGCCGGTCAGCCGGGCGGCTACCCGCAGGCCGGCCAGTACGGCCAGCCGTCGCCGCCGTTCCAGGCCCCGCAGTCGGCCCCGCCGCACCCGCAGTCCGGGCCGCCGCACCCGCAGTCCGCGCCGCCGTTCCAGGCACCGCCGTCCGCGCCGCCGTTCCCGCAGTCCGCGCCCCCGGCGAACCCTGCCTCCCAGGCGGCGCCGCCGTCCCCGGCCGCGCCCCCGTTCGGGCAGCCGCCGTCGGCCGACCCCACCCAGGCCATCCCGCGCCAGTCCGCCGACCCGACCGAGGTCATCTCCCAGCCGACTGACCCGGACACCGACCGGACCCAACACATCAAGCCCAACGACCACCCGGACCAGCCCCGCTGAGTCCGCCAACCCCGCAACCCCCACCGACCCTCGTCGATCATGAAGTTATTGCTCGATCACGCGACGTGTCGCGGCAATAACTTCATGATCAACCGGGAGGGCGGCCGGGCGGCGCTGCCGGGAGGGGTGGGGGTGGGGCCAGGGGGTGCCGTTTCCCACGCTGCGGGCTGGGACTGGTCGGGTGGCGTCGCACTGCGCATAGGGTGAGTGGATGGTTGATCGCACCCAATCCGGCCCGAGCGATGCGAGCGTCCGGCGGGCCCTGGGCCGGGCCGCGAACGGGCGGGCGCTGGATGTCGACGAAGCGACCGCGCTGCTGTCCGCTCGGGGAGACGCGCTCGACGAGCTGCTCCGGCTGGCCGGTGGGATCCGCGACGCCGGGTTGCGGGACGCCGGGCGGCCGGGTGTGGTCACGTACTCCAAGAAGGTCTTCATTCCGCTGACCCGGCTCTGCCGGGACCGCTGCCACTACTGCACCTTCGCGACCGTGCCGCACCGGTTGCCGGCGCCGTTCCTGGACCGCGACGAGGTGCTGGCCATCGCCCGGGCCGGCGCCGCGCAGGGGTGCAAGGAGGCGCTGTTCACCCTGGGCGACCGGCCGGAGGAACGCTGGCCAGCGGCCCGGACCTGGTTGGACGAACGCGGTTACGACTCGACTCTGGACTACCTGCGTGCCTGTGCGGTTGCGGTGCTGGAGGAGACCGGTCTGCTGCCGCACCTCAACCCCGGGGTGCTGTCCTGGTCGGAGCTGCAACGGCTCAAGCCGGTCGCGCCGAGCATGGGCATGATGCTGGAGACGACCGCTACCCGGCTCTGGTCCGAGCCGGGTGGCCCGCACTTCGGCTCACCGGACAAGGAACCGGCGGTCCGGTTGCGGGTGCTGGAGGACGCGGGCCGGGTCGGGGTGCCGTTCACCACAGGCATCCTGATCGGCATCGGGGAGACCCCGGCGGAGCGGGTGGACGCGCTGTTCGCGATCCGCCGCGCCGACCGGGAGTACGGCCACCTCCAGGAGGTGATCGTGCAGAACTTCCGCGCCAAGCCGGACACGGCGATGCGCGGCATGCCCGACGCGGAGTTGCACGACCTGGCCGCCACGGTGGCGGTGGCCCGGCTGCTGCTCGGCCCGAAGGCCCGGATCCAGGCTCCGCCGAATCTCATCGCCGGCGAGTACGACCTGCTGCTGCGTGCCGGCATCGACGACTGGGGCGGCGTCTCCCCGCTCACCCCCGACCACGTCAACCCGGAGCGTCCCTGGCCGCAGATCGAGGAGTTGGCCCGGCACACCGAGCTGGCCGGGTTCACGCTGCGGGAGCGGTTGACGATCTACCCGGAGTACGTGCGCGCGGGCGACCCGTGGCTCGACCCGCGGCTGTTGCCGCACGTCGGTGCCCTGGCCGACCCGGCGACGGGCATGGCGGTCGAGTCGGCGATGCCGCAGGGGCGGCCCTGGCAGGAGCCGGAGGAGGTGTTCGGCGGGCGGGTCGACCTGCACGCCACCATCGACACCACCGGCCGCACCGACGACCGGCGCGGCGACTTCGACAGCGTCTACGGCGACTGGGCGGAGGTTGCCGGCAAGGTCACCCCGGAGGCGACCGCGCGCCGGGCGGGCGTACCCCCGGTGTCGGCCGGGAGTGGTGCGGACCGTGACCTGGCGGCCGGGTTGCGGCTCGCCGCCGACGACCCGGCGGCGCTGCTCGACCCCCGGCACAGCGATGCTGCGCTGGCGCTGTTCGGCGCGGACGGGCCGGCGCTCGACGAGCTGTGCCGGCTCGCCGACGATGTGCGCCGCGCGGCGGTCGGCGACGACGTCACCTACGTGGTCAATCGCAACATCAACTTCAGTAATGTCTGCTACGTGGGCTGCCGTTTCTGCGCGTTCGCCCAGCGTGAGCGGGACGCCGACGCGTACCGGCTCTCGGTCGAGCAGGTCGCCGACCGGGCCGAGCAGGCGTGGGCGGTCGGTGCCAGCGAGGTGTGCCTCCAGGGCGGCATCGACCCGAAGATGCCGGTCACCGGGTACGCCGACATCGTGCGCGCCATCAAGGCCCGGGTGCCCGAGATGCACGTGCACGCGTTCTCGCCCATGGAGATCGTCACCGCCGCCGCGAAGGCCGGGGTGCCGATCCGTGAGTGGCTGCTCCAACTGCGCGAGGCCGGGCTGGACACCATCCCGGGCACCGCCGCCGAGATCCTCGACGACGACGTGCGCTGGGTGCTGACCAAGGGCAAACTGCCGGCCTCCGCCTGGGTCGAGGTGGTCAGCACCGCCCACGAGCTGGGCATCCGGTCCAGCTCCACCATGATGTACGGCCACGTCGACCACCCCGGGCAGTGGCTGGCGCACTTCCGGGTGTTGGCCGGGGTGCAGGACCGCACCGGCGGGTTCACCGAGTTCGTGGCACTGCCGTTCGTGCACACCAATGCGCCGATCTATCTGGCGGGTATCGCCCGACCCGGGCCGACCTGGCGGGAGAACCGGGTGGTGCACGCGATGTCCCGGTTGCTGCTGCACGGCCGGATCGACAACATCCAGTGCTCCTGGGTGAAGCTCGGTGACGAGGGCACTGTCGCGATGCTCCAGGGTGGCTGCAACGACCTCGGCGGCACGCTGATGGAGGAGACGATCTCCCGGATGGCCGGCTCCGACAACGGGTCGGCGCGTACCGAGGAGCAGTTGCGTGCCATCGCGAAGGCCGCCGGTCGTCCGGCGCGCAAGCGGTCGACTGCGTACGGTCACGCCCGCCCCTGACGTCGAACCTTTCCCCGCCACCGGCCGTACCACGCGGTGCCGGCGGCGGTCGTGGCGAGGACCGCCGCCGGTGTCCCCTCAGGGGCCCGGCGGCGTCGCGAGACGGCACCGGACCCTCCGTCTCCGCGGGCGCGCTCGCGCCACCGCCGGAAAGGTTGCCCATGACCAGTGATCAGCGGAAGCGGCAGTGGCCGCGACTGACCCGCCGGCAGACGTTGACCGCCGCGGCCAGCGCCACCCTCGGCGCCGCCGCGCTCACCGTGCCGGGCCTGTCGGCCGCGCAGAACGCCCCCGGCGCGGCCGGTCGAGCCGACGAACCGATCGTCGTGCACCTGCGTGACGCCGACTCCGGAACGATGGACGTCTTCGTCGGTGAGACGCGGATCGAGGTACGCGACCGCGGCCTGGCGGATCGGCTGCGGCGCGCCGCCCGGCGCTGACCCGACCGTTCGCCCCGCCATCCTGTCCCCGCCCAGTGAGGTTGGTCCGTCATGTCTTCCCACCGCGAGGCCCCGGAGATAGCCAAGGATCCGGTCGCCGACAGCTCCGACCTGTACGCGTTCGTCAGCCCCGACAAACGCGATACGGTCACGTTGATCGCCAACTACGTGCCGTTGCAGCTCCCTTCCGGGGGCCCGAACTTCTTCGAGTTCGGTGACGACGTGCGGTACGAGATCCATATCGACAACGACGGCGACGGTCGTCCGGATGTCACCTACCGGTTCGAATTCACCACCGAGACCACCAATCCGAACAGTTTTCTCTACAACACCGGCCCGATCGACTCGCTGGACAGCGAGAACTGGAACCGGCGGCAGTTCTACAGCCTGACCCGGGTGGCCGACGGCCGCGAGCACCGGCTGGCGCACAAGCTGCAGTGCCCGCCGTGCAACGTCGGCCCGCTGTCCACCCCGAAGTACGCGGACCTGGTGCGGCAGGCCACCTACTCGCTCTCCACGGGGGAGCGGGTCTTCGCGGGGCAGCGCGCCGACGGGTTCTTCGTCGACCTCGGGGCGATCTTCGACCTCGGCACGTTGCGGCCGTTCCAGCAACTGCACGTCGCCGGGAAGAAAATCTTCAAGGCCGAGGGGGAGCCGGTCAACGCCACCGACCGGATGAACGTGCACAGCATCGCGGTGCAGGTGCCGCTGGATCGGGTGCGTCGGCGCGCCAACCGGTACGGTGCCGCCGACCGGGCATCGGTGATCGGGGTGTGGACGTCGGCGTCGCGCCGGCAGGTGCGGGTGCTCGGCGACCGGGGCGGGGCGGACACCTCCACCGGCCCGTTCACCCAGGTCTCGCGGTTGGGCAACCCGCTGTTCAACGAGGTCATCGTGCCGATGTCCAAGAAGGACCTGTGGAACTCGCTGCCGCCGTCGGAGGACAAGCGGTTCGCCCAGTTCGTCGAGCAGCCGGAGTTGGCGGCGTTGCTCCCGGCGCTCTACCCGGACGTCTTCCCCAACCTGGACAAGCTCACCAAGGCGAAGAAGGCCCGAGCAGACCTGGTGGCGATCCTGCTCACCGGCGTGCCGTCCGGGCTGATCGACGGCTTCACCAACGCCACCGGCGAGGTGCAGGCCGACATGCTGCGACTGAACACCGCGATCCCGCCGTCGAAGCGTCCGGACAGGTTCGGGGTGCTCGGTGGCGACCTGGCCGGGTTCCCGAACGGGAGGCGTGTCGGCGACGACGTGGTAAGCATCGCGTTGCGGGCCATCGCCGGGGTCACCGTCCCGCTGGTGGACAAGACGTTCCGACCGGACGCGGCGGCGGCTGCTGTCACCCCGGGGCTGAGCGCCGCCGACGTGACCGCGCCGTTCCTCGGAAACTTCCCCTACCTGGGTACGCCGTACGACGGGTTCAACAACCCGCCGGCGGCGTCCTGATCGGCGCGGGGGCGAGCGGATGCACGAGCACGCGTACGGGCCGTCGGAGACCGGGAGCGTCGTCCTCGACCTGGGCGGCGACACCGGTGCCCTGATCGTCTACACGGGTCGGGATCTGCACGGCCGGGAGATCGAGATCAGTCGCGAGGATGACCGGCGCGTCCACTCGGCGGTACGCGAACGTCGGGTGCGGGACGGCTCGTTCCACAGTGCGCTCTATCCCGATCTGCCGAGCGGGATCTATACCGTCTGGTGGGACGATCGTACGCCCGCCGGCACGATTTCTGTCCATGGTGGAGCGATAGCCGAGTTCGCCTGGCCCAGCAGCGGTTTTGGGGCCGCCGGCTGACCTCGACGCATCGGTTTCACCCTCGCGCCCCGTCCACGATGTGGACGGGGCGCGAGTGCTGTCCGCAGCTCGACGGGCAGTCTGCGCCGCGCCGCGTTAACCTGTCCCCCACCAAGATCAGCTTAGGGGTGGAGGTCTCTGGTGCCGTCCGGTCGGCGACTCGTCGGGGAAGCGCCACGGCAGAAAAGTCGGGCAACTCGCCGGGAAGGGCGTTACTCGGCCGGGGTCTGAATCGATAGGGCAGGTTGCGAGGCTGGACGGCCCGAGTGGCCGGCCGGGGGTGTCGGGAGGGCGACTCCATTATCAAGTTTGGCTTGACGGCGCACGCATTACACGCGTGTAATTTGAATGGGGTTGTTCGCACGGAACGCAACAAAACGGGACCGGACGGACAAGCACGCCTTTCGCGTGGGGGGTTGCAGCGGCGATGACGCCGGTGCGCGACAAGGAGGCATTTGATGGACGGCCAGCTTGAGGTGGCCGACCTGCTCGGAAACGCGCCGGAGTGGCAGGAGCGGGCGTTGTGCTCGCAGACCGACCCCGAGGCGTTCTTTCCCGAGAAGGGCGGCTCGACCCGCGAGGCGAAGCGGATCTGTTCGCGTTGCGAGGTCAAGACCGAGTGCCTCGAATACGCTCTGGGGCACGACGAGCGGTTCGGCATCTGGGGAGGGCTCTCCGAGCGGGAGCGGCGCAAGTTGAAGCGACGGGCCGCCTGAGCGGTGTGAGATCGAGGCGGGGGGCCGCCTGAGCGGTGCCAGGTCTGGGCGGGGGGCTGCCCGGGTGGTGTGAGGTCGAGGCGGTGGGGGCCGCCCGACTCTCCGCTCGGGGGGGTGGGTCCGGCTCGGGGGTTGGGTCTGCTCGGGGGTTGGCTCAGGCGAGCTCGTCCGGGTCTACCCCGAGAAGGTTCGCCACCTGTTCGATGATCACGTCATGGACGAGATCGGCGAGGTCCTCACGGTCCATCGCCCGGAACTCCAGGGGCCGCCGGTACAGCACGATCCGCGGCGGCACCTCCTGCCGGCCCGGCCGGCCGGGCAGCAGCCGGGCCAACGGGACCTCGCCGTCCTCCAGCACATCCGAGTCGTACACGTTCAGGTCCGGCGGGACGTCCTCCACCGCGAACTCGACCCCGGCCAGCTCCTTGGCGAACCGACGCTCCAGCGTCTCCACGGTGTCCAGGACCAGGTCGTCGAAGACCTCGGCCTTGGTCCGCGCCAGCGGCACGGTGGCCGGCACCAGCCGTCCGCGCAGGCCGCGCCCGTGCCGGTCACGATGCACACGCCGGCCGGAGCCGGGGCGGCGGTGTTCCGGGCTCGTCATGAGGCAAAGGGTAGCGCCCGCGTCGGGCTGGCCAGCGGCAGCGCCGCTCCCGTGGCGCGGCGCGCCCAGGACGGTCGACTGTGATCACCATGACGGGCGTGTCGCAACGCGAAGCGATGCGCTGGACCCGGTAATGGAGATACCCTGCCGCACGTGAGGTCACCACGGCGCTGCTCCCGTAACGGCTGCCCCCGGCAAGCGGTCGCCACATTGACCTATGTCTACAACGAGTCGACAGCGGTGGTGGGGCCGTTGGCGGCGTTCGCCGAGCCGCACACGTACGACCTGTGCGAGCCGCACGCCCGCAGCCTCACCGCGCCGCGGGGCTGGGACGTCGTCCGGCACGAGGGCGAGTTCGAGCCGCCGCCGCCCACCACGGACGACCTGGTCGCGCTGGCCGAAGCGGTCCGCGAAGCCGCCCGCCCGGCACCCCGCCCGCCGGAGCCGGACCAGAACCGTCCCGAGAACCCCCACCAGACCGGCCGCCGAGGCCACCTCCGAGTAATCCCCCCCAACCACTAACCCCGTACCCCTTCCGGGGTTGATCATGAAGTTATTGCCCTCCGCCTCGGCGTGTCATGGCAATAACTTCATGATCAACAGGGGAGTGGGGTGGGGTGGGGTTAGAGCTTGGTCCAGGCTTGGGTTAGGACTGTGCGGAGGATCTGCTCGATCTCGTCGAAGTGTTGCTGCTCGGCGATCAGGGGTGGGGCCAGCTGGATGACGGGGTCGCCCCGGTCGTCGGCCCGGCAGTAGAGGCCCGCCTGGAACAGGGCGGTGGAGAGGAAGCCGCGCAGTAGGCGCTCCGACTCGGCCTCGTTGAACGTCTCCCGGGTGGTCTTGTCCTTGACCAGTTCGATGCCGTAGAAGTAGCCGTCGCCGCGGACGTCGCCGACGATCGGCAGGTCGTACAGCTTCTCCAGGGTGGCCCGGAAGGCGTCCTCGTTGGCGCGTACGTGCCCGACCAGGTCCTCGCGGGCGAAGACCTCCAGGTTGGCCAGGGCCACCGCGCAGGAGACCGGGTGGCCACCGAAGGTCACCCCGTGGGCGAACATGCCGGTCTCGGTGAGGAACGGTTCCATCAGCCGGTCGCTGGCGATCATCGCGCCGAGCGGGGCGTAGCCGGAGGTGATGCCCTTGGCGGTGGTGATGATGTCCGGCTGGTAGCCGTAGCGCACCGCGCCGAAGTACTCACCCAACCGCCCCCACGAGCAGATCACCTCGTCCGAGACGAGCAACACGTCGTACGCGTCGCAGATCTCCCGTACCCGATCGAAGTAGCCGGGCGGCGGCGGGAAGCAGCCGCCGGAGTTTTGCACGGGCTCCAGGAAGACCGCGGCGACAGTGTCCGGCCCCTCCCGCTCGATGGCCCGACCGATCTCGTCGGCGGCCCAGCGGCCGAACGCCTCGGGGTCGTCGCCGTGCTCGGGCGCCCGGTAGAAGTTCGTGTTCGGCACCTTGATCGCGCCCGGCACCAGTGGCTCGAAGTCGCTCTTGATGCCCGGCAGGCCGGTGATCGACAGAGCGCCCATGGAGGTGCCGTGGTAGGCGATGTACCGGCTGATCACCTTGTACTTGTTGGGCTTCCCGGTGCGCTTGAAGTATGCGCGGGCCAGCTTCCACGCCGCCTCGACGGCCTCGGATCCTCCGGTCGTGAAGAAGATCCGGTTGAGGTCGCCGGGGGTGAGCGCGGCGATTCGCTCGGCCAGCTCGATGGCCTTCGGATGCGCGTACGACCAGAGCGGGAAGTAGGCCAGCTCGCCGGCCTGCTTCGCGGCAGCCTCGGCCAGCTCGGTGCGGCCGTGGCCGGCGTTGACCACGAAGAGCCCGGCGAGCCCGTCCAGGTAGCGGCGACCCTGCGAGTCCCACACGTACGCTCCCTCGCCGCGCACGATCGTCGGCACCTCGCCGGCGGAGTAGCTCGCCATCCGGGTGAAGTGCATCCAGAGGTGGTCGGTGGCGTTGGCCATGTCAGAGCCCCATCGGTCGTCGGGCCGGTCAAAGGGGTGAGGCCGGCCGCTCTGCCAACGGTTATCGCACAGTCTCGTCCTCCGAAGCAAGTGTTATCGGCGGTATCACGGTCAGTTGGCGACGGATTTAGCGCGCAGGTGTCATGGACGCAACGGAATCCGCACTCCCGCCGGTCGCTCTGATCGGTGGCCGGCAGGAGTCGGAGGTGTGCTGGTGGCTGCCTTTGGGGCGGAATCGTTTGCGGCATCAGCTCCAAAGGGCCCGCCTGTGGGTAGCGCCTCCCGCTCTCGCCGGCTCGATCCACGCCGGTTCGCTGAAATCGCGGTGTCCGGGCGCGGCTGATACCGCGATATCAATGAAGTCGAGTGGATCAAGCGCGGGAGGTCAGGCGGCGCGGGCCGGGGCCCGGGAGCGGGTCATAAGGACGCTGGTGGGGCACTTCGGGGACGGTCCGGGGGCACTCTGGAAGCGCGCCAACACGTCACACCGCAACACGCCGGTAGGTCGCAGACACGGACACGCAGCGTGGCTATCGTCCGCCGCAACGTGCATCGAGCGGCGTCACAGCGCGCCTGCTGGGCGGCGGAGGATTCCGGATCGTCCGTTACGGCACGGAGGAGCGGCGGGAGGGTCCGGTGGCGAACGAGGCTTTGCGGGTGGCGATGGCCGAGGCGGGGGAGACGGTCGAGTCGCTGGCCGAGAAGGTTGGCGTCGACCCCAAGACGGCGGCGCGGTGGCTCGCTTCGGGGCGCATCCCGCATCCGCGTACCCGGGTGGCGGTGGCCGAGGTTCTGCGCCGGGACGCGGCCGAGCTCTGGCCGGAGCCGTTCCGCCGCCGTGACCTGCCGTGGTTCCGGCCGTGGGCCGAGTTGGAACAGGACGCCACCTCGCTCCGGTCCTACCAGCCGCTGCTCGTGCCGGGGTTGCTCCAGACCGAGGGGTACGCCCGGGCGATCCTGGGCACCGGTGGGCTGGTGGCACCGTCCGAGGTGGACGCAATCGTGGCGGGCCGCCTCGAACGGCAGGCGGTCCTGTGCCGCGACGCTCCACCGCAGCTCGTGGCGGTGATCGACGAGGTGGTGCTGCGCCGACCGGTCGGCGACCGCGCCGTGATGGCCGGCCAACTGGTCCACCTCGCCAATGTGGCCGAGTGGGAGCACGTGCAGGTCCGGGTCATCCCGGCCGAGAGCCCGTGGCACACCGGACTGGCCGGCCCCTTCGTGCTGGGTCGGCTGCCCGACGGGACCGAATTGGCGTATCTCGACAACCAGCTCCGCGGTCAGGTCGTGACCGATCCCCTCGACGTCGCTAGCCTGGGATGCAGGTGGGAGAGCGTCACTGGCGAGGCGTTCCCCCAACGGCGGTCGATCGAGCTGATCAGGGAAGTGGCCACGACATGGACATGACCGACGCCCGTTGGCGCACCGCGACCCGCAGCAGCAACAACGGCGGTGACTGCGTCGAGGTGGCCGACAACCTGCCCGGTCGGGTGCTGGTGCGCGACAGCAAGGATCGCGACGGCGGCACGCTGACCTTCAAGCCGACCGCCTGGGCGTCGTTCGTCGAAGCGATCCCCGCGGCCGACGCGGCCCGAGTGGCCGGCAGCTGATCCACTCGGGTTCACGGAAACCGGGGCATCACGGCGGCCGGGACACCCCGACTTCCGGAAAACCGAGTGGATCAAGGGAAGCTCAGGCCGTACCCCAGGTGTAGGTCTGCTTGCGCAGCTTGAGATAGACGAACGCCTCGGTGGAGAGCACCCCGGGCACCGCGCGCAGCCGTTGCAGGATCTCCAGCAGGTGGTCGTCGTTGCGGCAGACCACCTCGGTGAGCAGGTCGAACGACCCGGCGGTGATCACCACGTAGTCGACCTCGTCCAGCTCGGCCAGCCGGTCCGCGACCGCCTCCAGGTCGCCGTCGGTCCGTAGGCCGATCATCGCCTGCCGGTTGAAGCCGAGCTGGAGCGGGTCGGTCACCGCCACGATCTGCATCACGCCGGAGTCCAGCAGTCGCTGCACCCGCTGACGGACGGCCGCCTCGGACAGCCCCACCGCCTTGCCGATCGTCGCGTACGGGCGGCGGCCGTCCTCCTGGAGCTGCTCGATGATCTGTTTGGCCACGTCATCCAGCAGAGCGTGATTGGCGCCTTCACGGACAGCGACGCGTCGACCGCCGTTGCTGTTCTCGTGCTGCCGGTTTGTCATTGCCCGCTCCCCATGTCCCGAATCGTGATGTCGCGCGTGTATCCCCGCGCAGTCTGGCGTATTTCGTCGTGCATCGCTATTCCCGCAACGGAATCCCTTGTAAGGGAGGTCACCTCATGTCAGGATCAGTCGTCCATGGCACTTGACCCTCCCGATATTCCCGCCGGCGTGCCTCCCCGTCCCGCCCGCCGACGATGACCCCCTAGGAGTCGTCATGCGTACTCCCCTCCGGCCCCTCTCCCGGCGTGGACTGCTCACCGGCACTCTCGGTTCGGCCGCCCTGCTCACCATGGGCGGCAGCCTCGCGGGCTGCGGCACCAAGGGCGCCCAGCAGACCGAAGCTGGCTGCGTCAGCGAGGACCTCTCCGGCACCGAGAAGAAACTGGCCTTCGCCAACTGGCCGCAGTACATGGACGTGGACGACAAGGACGAGTCCAAGCGACCGAGCCTCGACGAGTTCATCACGAAGACCGGCATTCAGGTGACCTACACCGAGGACATCAACGACAACAACGAGTTCTTCGGCAAGGTGCAGAACCAGCTCGCCGCCTGTCAGAGCACCGACCGCGACATCATCGTGCTGACCGACTGGATGGCGGCCCGGATGATCCGGCTCGGCTGGATCCAGAAGCTGGACCCGGCGAAGATCCCGAACGTGCAGGCCAACCTGCTTCCGTCGCTGCTCAACCGCCCCTTCGACGCCGAGAATCGAATCTCCATTCCGTGGCAGTCCGGCCTCGCCGGCCTGGCGTACAACGGCAACGTCACGAAGGAACTGCGGACGGTCGACGAGCTGCTCACCCGCCCCGACCTCAAGGGCAAGGTGACCGCGCTCAGCGAGATGCGCGACACCATGGGCCTGCTGCTCGGGTCGAACGGGCACGACCCGGCCAACTTCACCGCCGCCCAGTTCGACGACGCCCTCAACAAGCTCAAGAAGGCCGTCGACTCCGGGCAGATTCGCAAGTTCACCGGCAACGACTACGCGCCCGACCTGGCCAAGGGCGACATCGCCGCGTGCATCGGCTGGTCCGGCGACGTCATCCAGCTCTCCACTGAGGACGAGAAGGTGCGGTTCGTCGCGCCGGACTCCGGCGTGATGCTCTACAGCGACAACATGATGGTCCCCAACAAGGCCACCCACAAGGGCAACGCCGAAGCGCTGATCAACTACTACTACGAGCCGGCGGTCGCGGCGAAGCTGGCCGCGTACGTCAACTACATCTGCCCGGTCAAGGGCGCTCAGGCCGAGATGGAGAAGATCGACCCCGAGCTGGCCGCCAACCCGCTGATCTTCCCGGACGAGGCGCTGCTGTCGAAGTCCAAGGTGTTCATGGCCCTGGACGAGAAGCAGGAGAAGGAGTACGAGGGCAAGTTCCAACAGGTCATCGGGGCGTGACGAGGATGGCGCGCGAGACACCCGCCGGCGACCTGCGCCTGGCCAACCTCACCAAACGGTTCGGCGTCTTCACCGCTGTCGACGACCTGAGCCTGACCATCGAGCAGGGCTCGTTCTTCGCGCTGCTCGGCGCATCCGGCTGCGGCAAAACCACCACCCTGCGGATGATCGCCGGCCTGGAAGAGCCGACCAGCGGCCAGGTGCTGCTCGGTGACCGGGACATCGCGCGGCTGCGGCCGTACAAACGACCGGTCAACACCGTATTCCAGAGCTACGCGCTCTTCCCGCACCTCACCATCTTCGAGAACGTCGCCTTCGGGCTGCGCCGACGCGGCATCCGCTCGGTCGACGACGAGGTCACCCGGATGCTGTCGCTCGTGCAACTCGACGGTTACGGCAACCGCCGCCCCGCCCAGCTCTCCGGTGGTCAGCAGCAGCGGGTCGCGCTGGCCCGCGCGCTGATCAACCGGCCGCAGGTGCTGCTGCTCGACGAACCACTGGGCGCTCTCGACCTCAAGCTGCGCCGACAGATGCAGATCGAGCTGAAGCGGATCCAGACCGAGGTCGGCATCACCTTCGTCCACGTCACCCACGACCAGGAGGAGGCCATGACCATGGCCGACACCGTCGCGGTGATGAACGCCGGCCGGATCGAGCAACTCGGTCCTCCCGCCGACCTCTACGAGTTTCCCGCCACCGCCTTCGTGGCGAACTTCCTCGGCCAGTCCAACCTGCTCGCCGGCGAGGCCACCGGCGCCAGCGGCGGCGACGTCGCGGTGACGGCGCACGGCACGCGCTTCTCGGTGCCCGCCGGCCGGTCGCGGGCCGACCACGGCCCGGTCCACCTGGGGGTACGCCCGGAGAAGCTGATCCTGGTCGGCTCCGCCGACCAGGTGCCCGCTGGGCATCAGCACGTCACCGGAGTGGTCACCGACGCCTCCTACGTGGGAGTCAGTACGCAGTACCTGCTGCGCACCGGCTGGGGCACCGAGTTGTCGGTCTTCGCCGCCAACAGCGGGACGTCGGCGCGGGTGGCGGTCGGCAGCGAGGCCGTGGCGTACTGGGATCCGCGGCACGCGTTCCTGCTGCCCCGCGACGCCGCCGACAGCGACCGGACGTCGCCGGTGCTCGACGCGCCGGTGGGTGCGTCGTCGTGACCCTGCTGGCCCCCAGCGGAGCGGGGCACCCGCCACCCGCGCCACCGGCAGCCCGGTCCGGGCGGCGCCGACTCCTGCCGTACCTCCTGTTGTTGCCCGGCGCGGCCTGGCTGCTCATCTTCTTCGGTGTGCCGCTGGTGCAGTTGGCGGCGGCCAGCCTGTACGACCCCAGCGGCTCGCTCTCCACCGGGTACGCGATGACCTGGGCGGTCGGCAACTACCCGGACGTGGTGCAGGCGTACTGGCCGCAGTTCCTGCGCTCGTTCGGCTACGCCGGGCTGGCCCTGGTGCTGGCGTTGCTGCTGGGCTACCCACTGGCGTACGCCATCGCGCAGAAGGCCGGCCGCTGGAAGAACCTGCTGCTGGTGTGCGTCGTCGCGCCGATGTTCACCAGCTTCCTGGTCCGGACGCTGGCCTGGAAGACGATCCTGTCGGACAACGGCGCGCTCGTCGGTCTGCTGCGCGACGTGCACCTGCTCGCCCCGGACGGGCGGCTGCTGGCCACGCCGTTCGCGGTGGTGCTCGGCCTGACGTACAACTTCCTGCCGTTCCTGGTGCTGCCGCTGTACGCGAGCCTGGAGCGACTGGACCACCGGCTGCTGGAGGCGGCCACCGACCTGTACGCGAGCCCGGTGCAGGCGTTCCGTCGGGTGACCCTGCCGCTGTCCATGCCCGGTCTGGTCGCCGGCACGCTGCTCTTCTTCATCCCGGCCAGCGGCGACTACATCAACGCGGAACTGCTCGGCACCCCGAACGAATACATGATCGGCAACGTCATCGACTCGGCGTTCCTGGTCCGACTGGACTACCCGCAGGGCGCCGCGCTGTCGTTCCTGCTGATGGCGGCGATCCTCGCGGTGGTCTTCGGCTACCTCCGTCGAGCCGGCACGGAGGAGGTGCTGTGAGCGCGAGGAGTGCAGCGCAGCGGAACCCCGCAGTCGCGAACGAAGGGCTGCTCCGATGAGGGTTTCCCGCTGGCTGGCGGACCGCTGGGTGATGATCGTGGCGTTGCTGGTGCTCGGCTACCTGGCGCTGCCGATCCTGGTGGTGGCCGCGCTGTCGTTCAACCGGCCGTCGAGCCGACTGTCGTACGACTTCAACGAGTTCACCCTCGACAACTGGCGGCAGCCGTGCGCCACCTCGGACATGTGTGAGGCTGTGGTCCGCAGTGTGCAGATCGGCTTTATCGCCACCGTCGTCGCCACCGTGCTCGGCACCCTGATGGCGTTCGCGCTGGTCCGGCACCGGTTCCGTGGCCGGTCCGGGATCAACGTGCTGATCTTCCTGCCGATGGCCACCCCCGAGTTGGTGATGGGCACGTCGCTGCTGGCCCTGTTCGTGTCGGCGGGCGTACCGCAGGGCTTCTGGACCATCGTGATCGCGCACGTGATGTTCTGCGTGTCGTTCGTGGTGGTCACCGTGAAGGCGCGGCTCGCCGGGATGGACCGGCGGCTGGAGGAGGCCGCCATGGACCTCTACGCCAACGAGTGGCAGACGTTCCGGCGGATCACCCTGCCCCTGGTGCTGCCCGGCATCGTGGCCGCCGCGCTGCTGGCCTTCTCGTTGAGCTTCGACGACTTCATCATCACGAACTTCAACGCCGGCACCACCGTCACGTTCCCGATGTACGTCTGGGGCGCTGCCCAGCGTGGCATCCCCCCGCAGGTCAACGTGATCGGCACCGCGATGTTCGCGGTCGCGCTGCTGCTCGTGGGGCTCAGCTCGCTGCGCGGTCGACGGGCCCGCCGCGCCAACCTGCTGGCCGGGCCGGCAACTCCCGCGCGTCGGCCGTCATGACGCCCCCGCCTGCGGTTCGGCCGACCGGTGTGCCGTCATGACGCCCCCGCATGCGGTTCGGCCTCCGGATCGGCCGACCGGTGGGCCGTCATGACGCTCCCGCATACCGGGCGGGCACTGGCCGACGCGGCACCGGTGCCGTACTGGCTCGATCGCCCGGACCGCCCCGACCCGCTGCCGCCACTGGCTGGCCGGCACTCCGCCGACCTGCTGGTGATCGGCGGCGGTTACGGCGGACTGTGGGCCGCGCTGTTGGCGAAACAGGCGGACCCGGACCGGGACGTGCTGCTCGTCGACGCCGGGACCTGCGGTTGGGCCGCGTCCGGGCGCAACGGCGGGTTCTGCGCCGCCTCGCTGACCCACGGCCTCGCCAACGGCGTCGACCGGTTTCCCGACGAGGTCGGCGAGTTGGAACGCCTCGGCCGGGAGAACCTGGACGCCATCGCCGCCACCGTCGCGACGTTCGACATCGACTGCGACTTCGAGCGCACCGGTGAGCTGGCCGTCGCCGTCGAGCCGTACCAACTCGACGGGCTGGCCGCCGACGCGGACCTGGCCCGCCGGTACGGCCACCGGGTGCGGCTCCTGGACCGCGACGAGGTGCGCGCCGAGGTGCACTCACCGACGTACCTGGGTGGGATGTTCGACCCCGACCGGGTGGCCATGGTGGACCCGGCGAAGCTGGCCTGGGGTCTGCGCCGCGCCTGCCTGGACCTCGGCGTACGCGTGCACGAGCACACCCGGGTCACCGGCCTGCGCGCCGACGGTGCCGCGCTGCACGCCAGCACCCTGGGCACCGATCCAGCCGCCCAGCCGCCCGACCCTGGCCGGGCCGGCACCCGGGTCACCGGTCGACCCGGCTCGGTACGGGCGCGCCGGGTCGTGCTGGCCACCAACGCGTTCCCGCCGCTGCTGCGCCGACTGCGGGCGTACCTGGTGCCGGTCTACGACCACGTGCTGATGACCGAGCCACTCACCCCGGCCCAGCGCGACGCCATCGGGTGGCGCAACCGGCAGGGGCTGGCCGACACCGCCAACCAGTTCCACTACTACCGGCTCACCGCCGACGGGCGGATCCTCTTCGGCGGCTACGACGCCGTCTACCACTACGGCAATCGGGTCGCGCCCGAGCTGGAGCAACGACCGGCCACCTTCACCACCCTCGCCCGCCACTTCTTCACCACGTTCCCGCAGCTCGCCGACGTGCGGTTCAGCCACCGTTGGGGCGGGGTCATCGACACCTGCACCCGGTTCTGCCCGTTCTTCGGCACCGCCTACGGCGGTCGGCTGGCGTACGCGGCCGGCTACACGGGCCTCGGCGTCGGGGCCACCCGCTTCGGCGCCCGGGTGCTGCTCGACCTGCTCGACGGCGGGAACACCCCGCTGACCGGGCTCGATCTGGTTCGCCGCAAGCCATTGCCGTTCCCGCCGGAACCCGTCCGCGCGGTCGGCATCAATCTCACCCGCTGGTCACTGGCCCGCGCCGACGCGCGTGAGGGCCGGCGCGACCTCTGGCTCCGTACTCTCGATCGTTTCGGTTTGGGGTTTGATTCCTGATGCGTGTCCTCCTCGTCGGCGCCGGTGGCGTCGGCTCCGCCGCCGTAGCCATCGCCGCCCGCCGGGCCTTCTTCGAGATCATGGTGGTCGCCGACCACGACCCCGTTCGCGCCGAGCGGGCCGTAGCCGGGCACGGTGCCCGGTTCGTCGCCGCCCAGGTGGACGCCTCCTCGACCGACGCGGTCACCGCGCTGTGCCGGGAGCACCGGATCACGCACGTGCTGAACGCCGTCGACCCGCGGTTCGTCATGCCGATCTTCAACGGTGCGTTCGCGGCCGGCGCGGACTACCTGGACATGGCGATGTCGCTGTCACACGCCGAGACCGGGGTGAAGCTCGGCGACGAACAGTTCGCGCTGGCCGACACCTGGTCGGCGGCCGGTCGGCTGGCGCTGTGCGGCATCGGGGTCGAGCCCGGCCTCTCCGACGTGTTCGCCCGCTACGCCGCCGACGAGTTGTTCAGCGAGATTGACGAGATCGGCGTCCGGGACGGCGCGAACCTCACCGTCGACGGGTACGACTTCGCGCCCTCGTTCTCCATCTGGACCACCATCGAGGAGTGCCTCAACCCGCCGGTCGTCTGGGAGCGGGACCGGGGCTGGTTCACCACCGAACCGTTCTCCGAGCCGGAGGTCTTCCACTTTCCGGAGGGAATCGGGCCGGTCGAGTGCGTCAACGTCGAGCACGAGGAGGTGCTGCTCATTCCGCGCTGGGTCAAGGCGCGGCGGGTCACCTTCAAGTACGGCCTCGGCGACGAGTTCATCGACGTGCTCAAGACGCTGCACAAGCTCGGTCTGGACGCGGTCTCCCCGGTGCGGGTCCGCGGCGTCGACGTCTCCCCGCGTGACGTGGTGGCCGCGAGCCTGCCCGACCCGGCCACGCTCGGCGCCCGGATGCGCGGCAAGACCTGCGCCGGCACCTGGGTACGCGGCCTCGGCCCGGACGGGCAACCCCGCGAGGTCTACCTCTACCACGTGGTCGACAACGAGTGGTCGATGCGGGAGTACGGGCACCAGGCGGTGGTCTGGCAGACCGCCGTCAACCCGGTCGTCGCGTTGGAGTTGCTCGCCACCGGCGCGTGGGCCGGTGTCGGGGTGCTCGGCCCGGAGGCGCTGCCCCCGATGCCCTTCCTCGACCTGCTGGTTGATTACGGGTCACCATGGGCGATGGAGGAGCGGTGAGTCCGCCCCGCTGACGGCATCGCGACAGTTACGTCGCCGCCGTTGGACACCCGATCGCTTGTCGCTCCGGTGCGTGGGGGTCTGCGGCTTTTGTTGGTGCCGACACGCGCACGATCGGCCCTGCTCTGTTGACCCGCCGGGTTGCCGCGCCTGTCGACTCGTCCACCGTGAGCGTGCCCACGGATCTTGCGCGATGAGCGAAAGGCGCAGGTGACAAGCGCGACGGTGGATATTGCACGCTGTGTTTGCGACGACACTCATCGCCGTGACGATGCAACCACCACAGAACCCGGGGCCGCCGTACCCGCAGTCGTTCGGCCAGGCACCCCGACCGAACTGGTTCCGCCGAGCCACGCCCGCCAGCCGAGTCGCCGTGATCCTCGGCTCGGTGACCCTGTCGATCCTCCTGCTCTGCTGCACCGGCACCGCCATCGTCGGCGCGTTGACCGGCGAGCCGGAGCCGAGCAAGACCGGCACCGCCGCCGAGCAGCCGCAGCAGCCGATCCTGGCGGCGTCCGGCGAGCCGACGGAGGAGGCCCTCGCCCTGGCGGAGTCGCCGGTCGCCGTGCCCTCCAGCGTGCCCTCGTCGGCGGCAGCCGCGCCGGTGGTGCAGGTGACGACCGTGACGGAGCGGGCCGCGATCCGGTACGGCGAGCGGACCGTCAAGGACTCGTCGCTGGCCGAGGGCAAGCGGGTCGTCCGCACCAAGGGCGTGAACGGCGTGCGGACCCTGACCTACGAGGTGACCACCACCGACGGCGTGCGGACGGCCAAGAAGTTGGTCAAGTCCGTCGTGGCGAAGCAGCCGGTGACCCAGGTCGTCGCCGTCGGCACCAAGAAGCCGCAGTCGTCGAAGTGCGACCCGAACTACAGCGGCTGCGTCCCGATCGCCAGCGACGTCGACTGCGCGGGCGGCAGTGGCAACGGCCCCGCCTACGTCAGCGGGCCGATCAGGGTGATCGGCGACGACATCTACGACCTGGACCGAGACGGCGACGGCATAGCCTGCGACTAACCCCCGACCCGGCCCGGCCGCCCCCCCCGCCCCCGCCCCCCGCCCCCCGCGATCTTGCACTTTCTGTGCTCATCTTTCGCCTCTTATCGGGGCGTATCGGCAACAGGAAGTGCAAGATCGCGGAGTGGGGTGGGGTGCTTAGCACGGGTCGGGCCGGGTTGGGGGTTGTCCACAGGGGGGACGGTTTTCCACAGCTAGTCGTTGAGGGGCGATGCCGGGGGTCTTGGGTTGGTCAGCTTGCTGCCATGGCTACTCAGTTGTGGCGCACTGACGCGCTGATGCGGGAGCTCACCGTCGGGCGGATCCGTACCCGGCTCGATCGCGACGAATTGGTGCGTGTGCGTAGAGGGGTCTATGCAGACAAGCCCTGCGACGACGATGACGAACTGCGTGCCCTGATGCTCCGGCTACCCGATGGAGCGATGCTGGCGAGGCAGAGTGCCGCTCGCCGTTATGGCTTCGGGGTACTGCGCGACGACCTGATCCACATCCAGTTGCCCGCCGAGGTGCCAAAGCCCCGTCTACCTGGGGTGGTCGTTCACCGAACGGTGCTACCCGCTCGGCCGGTCTTCGTCGGAGGTCTGCCCTGCGTACCGGCGGCTCGCTGTGCGGTTGACCTGGCTCGCGCCGCCCGGCGGCTCGACGCACTCCCGGTGCTCGACGCCGCGCTCCGGTCGGGCTCGGTTAGCCAGGATGAGCTGATGGCCGAGGTCTCGGCCCACAACGCATTGCGCGGTGTCCGCCAGGCCCGGCAACTCATACCGCTGGCGGACGGCAGGGCGGAGTGCCGACAGGAAAGCCAGCTGCGGCTGATCCTGATCGACGGAGGGCTGCCCCCACCGGAGCCGCAACTATGGGTGGTCGACAGCTATGGCATCCCTCTGTACCGGCTCGATCTGGGCTACCGCGAACGCCGAGTCGGCATCGAGTACGACGGATTGTCGCACCTGGACCGTAACCGGCTCAGGCATGACAGGGAGCGGGTCAACTGGCTGGACGCAGCGGGTTGGCGGATGCGCTATTTCACCGACCGCGACCTCTACCGCCGCCCGCAACACATCAAAGCCACCATCCGCGCAGCCCTCTCCTAACCACCCACCCACCCACCCACCCACCCACCCACCCACCCCCACCCGCCCGCCCGCCCTGCCCTCACCCCCGCCTCACCCCCGTCGATCTTGCACTTTCTGCTCCGACAAATAACGCCCTTGAAGACATTTCGACAACACAAAGTGCAAGATCGACGGGGGGGGGGTAGGGGCGGGTGCTTCGGGGGGCCCGGAGGGCGTCGTGGCGCAGGTCACCCCTCGCGCCGGCCGTCGTGGTTACTGGGACGGACCGCGTAGATGGCGTGAGACGGGTACGAAGTCGACCGGGCCTGGCTTGTGGTGGTTTGCCGGCTGGACACTCGCGTGGAGGATGGCTGCGGCGGGTGCTTACAGAACCCTTAACCCGGGCCTGCGACGGTATGCCGGGCAAGCCGAACTGGGGGAGCGGAAAACGTGCGGGTGCTGGTGGCGGACGACGAGCGGTTGTTGGCGGACACGGTGGCCGAAGGGCTGCGTCGCCTTTCGATGGCCGTCGACGTCTGCTACGACGGTGACGGTGCGCTGGAGCGGGTCGGGGTGAACCGGTACGACGTCGCGGTGCTGGACCGGGACATGCCCGGGCACACCGGCGACGAGGTGTGCCGCAGCATCGCCGACTCACAGGTCGGCACCCGGGTGCTGTTGCTCACCGCGGCGGCCGGCATCCGGGACCGGGTGGAGGGCCTCGGGCTCGGCGCGGACGACTACCTGACCAAGCCGTTCGCCTTCGCCGAGTTGGTGGCCCGGGTGCAGGCCCTCGGGCGACGGTCCACGCCGGCGTTGCCACCGGTGCTCGCCCAGGACGGCCTGGTGCTGGACGTGGGCCGGCACGTGGCCACCCGGGAAGGCCGCCCGCTGGCGTTGAGCCCCAAGGAGTTCGCGGTGCTGCACGTGCTGCTGCGCGCCGACGGTCAGGTGGTCAGCGCCGAGGAGTTGCTGGAGCAGGCCTGGGACGAGTTCGCCGACCCGTTCACCAACGCCGTACGGGTCACCGTGATGACCCTGCGCAAGAAGCTCGGCGATCCCGCGATCATCCACACCGTTCCGAAGGCCGGCTACCGCATCGGTGGTACGGCGTGAGCTGGACGCCACGACGGCGGGTGCTGCTGGTGGGGCTGCTGGCGCTGCTGGCTGGGCCGCTGCTGCCGGCGATCGGCAAGTGGCTGACGGGCGTGACCTGGACCTGGGGGCAGCAGTTCTGTGACCTGCCCATGCCCGGGTTGTCAACGGTGTGCCGCGACGTGCGGCCGGGGGCGTTCGTGCTGCCCCTGGCGGCGGTACTGCTCGTGACAGTGGCCGCCCTGGTGGGGCTCTGGTTCGGCGCGGTCTGGTGCCTGCGCCCGGTCGCCGACCTGGCCGGGCCGATCGGGCACCTCGGCCCGCAGAACCTCGGCCACCGGATCCGGCCCCGGGGCCGCGACGAGTTGGCCCGGCTGGCCCGGGCGATCGACGAGATGATGGAACGCGTCTCCGCCGGGTACGAGGGGCAGCGGCGGTTCGCCGCGAACGCCTCGCACGAGCTGCGTACGCCGCTCGCCGTGCAGCGGACGCTCATCGAGGTCGGCATGGCCAGGGCGCTCAGCGGCGAGCAGCTGGAGTTGTTGACCGGTCAGCTGCTGGAGACCAACGAGCGCAACGAACGCCTGATCGAGGGCCTGCTCGCGCTCAGCGAGAGTGACCAGGGCCTCCGTTCGCGGATACCCCAGCGGTTGGACACGATCGTCGAGGCGGTGCTGGCCGGGTACCTGGACCGGGCCCGGGAGGCCGAGATCACCATCGAGACCAACCTCGCGCCCCGAGTCGTCGTCGGCGAGCGGGTGTTGCTGGAGCGACTGGTCACCAATCTGGTGGAGAACGGCATCAAGTACAACCGGCCGGGCGGCTCGCTGACCGTCGTGGTGAGCGGCGTGCCCGCGCTGTCCGTGGTCAACACCGGCCAGCCCGTGCCGGCCGAGGCGGTGGCCGGTCTGTTCGAGCCGTTCCGCCGGCTCGCCCGGGACCGGACCTCCCAGGGCGGCGGGGCCGGTCTGGGCCTGGCCATCGCCCGCTCGATCACACAGGCGCACGACGGCATCATCGCGGCCCGGCCCGCCGAGTACGGCGGTCTGCGGGTCGACGTCCAGCTACCCACTCTGACCTGACACTTCCACCCACCTTTCCCGGGGTCCACGTACCGCTGGATCCCGCCTGTGGTGTGCCCGAAAAGGAGAGACGATGTCACGCACCGTTGGCCAGGTCCGGGCCGATGTCGAGGAGGCCAGCCGCTGGCTTGCCGGCCGCGTGGTCCGCACGCCCGTGCTGCGGTCCCCGGTGATCGACGAGCTCGCCGGGGCGCGGGTCCTGCTCAAGGCCGAGAACCTCCAGAACGGCGGCTCGTACAAGATGCGGGGCGCGCTGCGCGCGGTCGGCCGCCTCGCCGCTGCCGGCCACAGCGGGGTGATCGCGCAGAGCACCGGCAACCACGCGGTGGCGGTGGCGTTGGCGGCCCGGCAGCACGGGCTCGCGGCGACAGTGGTGCTGCCGGTGGACGCGGCGCCGACGAAGGTCGACCGGGCACGCGCGGCGGGGGCCCGGGTGGTCTTCGCCGGCACCGGCGTCGAGGAGCGGGTGGCGGTGGCCAACGGGCTCAGCGACGAGAGTGGTCACCCGGTCATCGACGCGTACGACCACCCGGACGTGATCGCCGGGCAGGGCACCGCGAGCCTGGAACTGATCGAGGAGGCCGAGCGCGCGGGGACGCCGTTGGACGCGCTCGTCGTACCGGTCGGTGGTGGTGGCGGGGTGGCCGGCGCGTGCCTGGCCGCCGCCGGCTCGGGCATCGAGGTGTACGGCGTGGAGCCGGTGGGCTGCGACTCGCTCGCCCGCAGCCTGGCGGCAGGTGTTCGCGTGCCGGTCGTGTCGGCGCCCACCATCGCGGACGGACTGCGGCCGTCCTGCGTGGGTGAGCTGCCGTTCGCCATCGTGCGGGACGCGCTGCGCGGAGTCGTCCGGGTCGACGACGACGAGATCGCTGCGGCGTTCCGGCTGATCCTGACGGAGCTGAAGGTGCTGGCCGAGCCGTCCGGGGCGGCCGGCCTGGCCGGCGCCCTTCGGCTTCCGCCGGGGAAAGACCGGCGGCGGACGATCGGCGTGGTGCTGACCGGCGGAAACGTGGAGGCGGCGTTGGTGGCCCGGTTGATGGCCCCGCGTTCCGTCGACCTGGCTGGGGAAGGGGCGGCAGCGTGAGCGCGCCGATTCGGATCGGAATCCTGTTCGGTGGACCGTCGGCGGAGCACGAGGTGTCGTGTGCCTCGGCGCTCGGGGTGGCCCGGGCGCTCGCCGGCGGCGGCTACCGCACGGTCGCCATCGGCGTCACCCGCAGCGGCGGGTTTCGGCTGATGCCCGACGCGCTGCTGGCCGAGTTGCGCGACCGGCCGGCCGGTGAGCGGGCCATCGACGACCAGTTGGTGGTGACCGGGCCGGCCGTGGAGCTGCGGGCCGGTCCGCGTCCGGGCGTCGTGCAGGTGTCCGCCGGTAACGCCCCCGGCGCGGTGCACGCCGAGCTGGACGTGGTCTTCCCGGTGCTGCACGGTCCGTACGGGGAGGACGGTGTGGTGCAGGGGCTGCTGGAGTCGCTGAACGTGCCGTATGTCGGGTGCGGCATCCTCGCCTCGGCGGTGGGCATGAACAAGGTGGCGATGAAGCGGGCGCTGCGCGCCGAGGGCATCCCCGTCACTCCGTACGTGGCGTTCGACGCGCACACCTACCGGGCGGTCGACGATCCGGAGAAGCTGGTGACCGGGCTGAGTCGGCCACTCTTCGTCAAGCCGGCCAGCATGGGTTCGTCGATCGGCATCTCCCGCGTCGGCGAGGGTGACGACCTGGCCGCCGCCGTGGAGGAGGCGCTTCGCCACGACCAACTCGTCATGGTCGAGCAGGGGGTCGCCGGCCGGGAGTTGGAGTGCGCGGTGCTCGGCGGCTGGCGTCCCGAGGCGTCGGCGGTGGGCGAGGTACGGGTCACCGGCGGCTGGTTCGACTACCAGCAGAAGTACTTCGGCGACGCCGACCCGATGATCGTTCCCGCCGTGCTGCCGGACGAGGTGACCGCGCGGGTCCGCGAGCTGTCACTGCGGGCGTTCGCCGCGATCGGCGGTTGGGGTCTGGCCCGGGTCGACTTCTTCTACGACGAGACGGCCGGTGAGCTGTACGTCAACGAGCTGAACACGATGCCGGGCTTCACGGCGCACTCGATGTACCCGAAGGTGTGGGCCGCCGTCGGGGTCAGCTATCGGGAGGTGGTGGACCGGCTTGTCGAGTTGGCCCGGGTCCGGCACGCGGAACGGTCCGCGAGCACGACGGGGAGCGCCCCATGATCCTGCTCTCCGATCCCCGGGTGGCGGCCGTGCCCAGCGCCGACGACGGCGAGGAGTTCGTGGACCTGCGTGAGCTGCCGGAGCTGCGGCTCGACGCCCGGGCCGCCGACCCGGCCGGGGCGTACGCCCGGTTGCGGGCCGGTGTCGTGGACCGCCTGCTTGCCGCGCAGCGTGCCCTGCCCGGTGGGCTGCGCCTGCTGGTGGTCGAGGGCTACCGGCCGTACCAGGCGCAGTTGGCCATCTTCACCGGCTACCGGGACGAGCTGCGCCGACGGCACCCGGACTGGTCACCGGAGCGGCTGCACCGGGAGACCACGAAGTTCGTCTCACCGGTCGAGGTGGCCCCGCACAGCACGGGCGGCGCGGTGGACCTGACGCTCTGCACCGACGACGGTGTGGAGCTGGACCTGGGTACGGCCATCGACGCGACCCCGGAGGACAGCGCCGACGCCTGCTTCACCGACGCGCCGACGATCGGCGGCGCCGCCCGTCGGCACCGGCAGATCATGGTGGACGCCCTCGGCGGCGCCGGGATGGTGAACTACCCGACCGAGTGGTGGCACTGGTCGTACGGCGATCGTTACTGGGCGTTGATCACCGGGGCGCCGCACACCCGGTACGGGCCGGTTGACCTGGCCGCCGCACGATCGATACCCGTGCCGGCTGAACGGTAGGACGCTCCGGTCCGTACCGGTGGGTGAAGGACACCACCGAGGACGGGAGTGACGGCGATGAGGGTGCAGCGCAGGCACGTGCTGGCGGCGAGCGTGGCGGTGCTCGCCGCGGTGGGCGTGTCGGTGGGGACCAGCTTCGGGTTCGCCGACACGGCCCCGGCACGGTCGTCGGTCTGCTCCGGCTCGGTCACCTTCTCGGCGGAGGGCGGTGCGCCGGCGGCGACCAGCGACCGGTTCCCGGTGGGTACCCGGTTGCGGGTGACGAACCTGGACAACAACCGGGCGGCCACGGTGACGGTGACCGGCCCGTCGGGCAGTTGCGTGCTGCTCAACGCGGCGGCCATGGAGCTGGTCCGGGAGCCGGGGAAGAACGTGATCCGCCGCAACGTGGTGGAACGCGTCGACGGCGCGGCACCGCCCGCCGCCGCACCGGCACCCGGCACGGTCCGCCCCGGCGCGGCGTCGCCCGGCGCGCCCGGTCCGGCGCCCCGGTCGGCGTGCTCGGGAGCGATCACCTTCTTCGAGGAGGCGGCCGGGCCGGCGGCGACCAGCGGGCAGTTCCCGGTGGGCACCCGGCTGCGGGTGACCAACCTGGACAACAACCGGGCGACCACGGTGACGGTGACAGGCCCGTCCGGCAGCTGCGTGCTGCTCAACTCCGCCGCCATGGAGCAGATCCGCGAGCCGGGCAAGAACCTGGTGCGCCGCAACACGGTCGAGGTGCTGCGCTGACGTCGGGGGAGGGGCCCGTGCACCGGGCCCCTCCCCCGGTCAGCCGAAGGCGGCGTCGAGGAGATCGGCACCCCGGCTGAGCTGCTCGTCGGAGATCACCAGCGGGGGCAGGAAGCGCAGCACGTTGCCGTACGTGCCGCAGGTCAGGGTGAGCAGGCCGGCGGCGTGACAGGCCGCCGAGACCGCCGCGGTGGCGACCGGGTCGGGGGTGAGCGTGCCCGGCAGCACCAGCTCCACGGCGAGCATCGCGCCGCGGCCGCGTACCTCGGCGACCCGGGGATCCCGCTCGGCGATGGCCCGTAGCCGAGGGACCAGCACCGACTCGATCCGTCGGGCCGCACCGGCCAAGTCCAGCTCATGCAGGGTCTCGATGGTGGCCAGCGCTGCGGCGCAGGCGATCGGGTTGCCGCCGTACGTGCCACCGAGCCCGCCCACGTGCACCGCGTCCATCAGCTCCGCCCGACCGGTCACCGCGGCCAGCGGCAGCCCACCGGCGATGCCCTTGGCCAGTGTCACCAGGTCCGGCTCGACGCCCTCGTGCTGACAGGCGAACCAGTCACCGGTCCGGCAGAAACCGGTCTGGATCTCGTCGGCGACGAAGACCACCCCGGCCGCCGTCGCCCAGGCACGCAGCGCGGGCAGGAAACCCGGCGCGGGTACGACGAAGCCACCCTCGCCCTGGATCGGCTCGATGAGCAGCGCGGCGACGTTCTCCGCGCCGACCTGCTTCTCGATCATCTCGATGGCCCGGGTTGCCGCCTCCGCGCCGGAGAGCCCGCCATCGCGCAGCGGGTACGACATCGGCACCCGGTAGATCTCACCGGCGAACGGCCCGAACCGGTGCTTGTACGGCATGTTCTTCGCGGTCAACGCCATGGTCAGGTTGGTCCGGCCGTGGTACGCGTGGTCGAACACCACGACCGCCGGCCGCCCGGTGGCGTGGCGGGCGACCTTCACCGCGTTCTCCACCGCCTCGGCCCCGGAGTTGAACAACGCGGAGCGCTTCTCGAACCCGCCGGGCGTCAACACGTTGAGCTGCTCGCACACCGCCACGTACGACTCGTACGGCGCGACCATGAAGCAGGTGTGGGTGAACCGCTCGACCTGCGCCCGGACCGCCTCGACCACCCTCGGAGCCGAGTTGCCCACGCTGGTCACGGCGATGCCGGCGGCGAAGTCGATCCACTCCCGGCCGTCGACGTCGGTGATCGTCCCGCCGGACGCGTGGTCCACGTAGGACGGAATCACGCTGCCGACACCCCGGGCCACGGCACCGCCGCGCCGCTTGTGCAACTCCTCGGAAGACGGCGCGGCGCCGCTTTTCGTTCGCGGCTGCGGGGCTCGCAAACCCGGCTCACTCCTCGCGCTCACGGTTCAGCCCTCGATGTTGTGCATGACGTGCTTGATCCGGGTGTAGTCCTCCAGGCTGTAGACCGAGAGGTCCTTGCCGTGCCCGGAGTGCTTGAAGCCACCGTGCGGCATCTCGGAGACGAACGGGATGTGCGTGTTGACCCAGACGCAGCCGAAGTCCAGTCGACGGGTCATCCGCATGGCCCGGCCGTGGTCCCGCGTCCAGACCGACGCGGACAGGCCGTAGTCGACGCCGTTGGCCCAGCGCACCGCCTCGTCCTCGTCGGAGAAGCGTTGCACGGTGATGACCGGCCCGAACACCTCGTCCTGGATGATCTCGTCGGCCTGCCGCAGCCCGGAGACCACCGTCGGCGCGTAGAAGTAGCCGCGTTCGCCCTGCCGGGACCCGCCGGTCTGGATCGCCGCGTGGTCCGGCAGGCGGTCCACGAAGCCGCTGACCCGGGTGAGCTGGTTGGCGTTGTTCAGCGGACCGTAGAGGACGTCGGCGTCGTCCGGGGCGCCGGTCTTCGTGCTGCGGGCCTGCTCGGCGAGCGCCGCCACGAAGTCGTCGTGGACGCCGGGCCCGGCCAGCACCCGGGTGGCCGCCGTGCAGTCCTGCCCGGCGTTGAAGTAGCCGCCCAGCGCGATGGCCTCGGCCGCCGCGGCCACGTCCGCGTCGTCGAAGATCACCACCGGGGCCTTGCCGCCCAATTCCAGGTGGGTGCGCTTCAGGTCGGGGGCCGCCGCGGCGGCGACCTCCATGCCCGCGCGGGTCGAGCCGGTGATCGACACCAGCTGCGGGGTCGGGTGCGACACGAGGGTACGACCGGTGTCCCGGTCGCCGCAGACCACGTTGAACACCCCGGGCGGGAAGAACTCGGCGGCGATCTCGGCGAGCAGCAGCGTCGACACCGGCGTGGTGTCCGACGGCTTGAGCACCACCGTGTTGCCGGCGGCGAGCGCGGGGGCGATCTTCCAGACCGCCATCATCAGCGGGTAGTTCCAGGGGGTGACCTGCGCGCAGACGCCGATCGGCTCACGCCGCACGTAGGAGGTGTGCCCGGCCAGGTACTCCCCGGCGGACCGCCCCTCCAACATCCGGGCGGCGCCGGCGAAGAACCGGAACTGGTCCACCGCCGGGGGAAGCTCCTCCTCGGCGGTGAGCTGGCGGGGCTTGCCGGTGTTGCGGACCTCGGCGTCGACCAGCTCGGCGGCCCGCGCCTCCACGGCGTCGGCGAGCTTGAGCAGCGCCCGCTGCCGCTCGGCGGGAGTGACCTCCCGCCAGCTCTCGAACGCGGTGGCGGCGGCGCTCATCGCCGCGTCCACGTCGGCGGCGCCGGAGACCGGGGCCTGGGCGAACACCTCACCCGTGCAGGGGTCGATCAGGTCGGCGTAGCCGCCATCGACCGGGTCGACGTAGGAGCCGTTGACGAAGTTGCGCAGCTGCTGCTGGTCACTCATGGCGGGATCACTCCGAGGGGGCCGGGGGCGCGGTTCTGCGGCGGTTATCGCAATCTCTCTGCCATCTTGGCCACCGAATTCGCGGCAGACAAGGGTTATCGCGACTGTTTCCGTCGGCAGGTCCCTCGGTTACGCTGCTCGGCGTGGAGCCCACACCCTTCTTCGTCGCCTCCCGCCCCGTCACCGGCGAGGGTGAGCTGACCGTCCACCACCCGTACGACGGCCGCCCGGTGGGGCGTACCACGATTGCCACGCCCGACCAGGTCGACGCCGCCGTCGCCGCGGCGGCCGGGGTGGCCGCGCAGGCCGCGGCCCTGCCCGCGCACGCCCGCGCGGCGGCCCTCGACCACGTGTCCCGGCGGCTCGCCGAGCGCGCGGACGAGATCGCCGCCCTGATCACCGCGGAGAACGGCAAGCCGCTCAAGTGGGCCCGCGCCGAGGTCGGGCGTGCGGTGTCGACCTTCCGCTGGGCCACCGAGGAGGCCCGCCGCTTCTCCGGGGAACTGCAACGACTCGACACCGACCCGGCCGCCGGCGGGCGGATCGCGCTGGTCCGGAGGGTGCCGCGCGGGCCGGTGCTGGGCATCACGCCGTTCAACTTCCCGCTCAACCTCGTCGCCCACAAGGTGGCGCCGGCCATCGCCGTCGGCGCGCCGATCATCGTCAAGCCCGCGCCCGCGACGCCTTTGACCGCGTTGCTGCTCGGCGAGCTGCTGGCCGAGACCGACCTCCCGGCCGGGATGTTCTCGGTACTGCCGCTGCCCAACGACCGCGCCGCCGAACTGGTCACCGACCCCCGGCTACCCGTGGTGTCGTTCACCGGCTCCGGGCCGGTCGGCGCGGCTCTCCGCCGGGCCGCGCCCGAGAAACACGTGACGCTGGAGTTGGGCGGCAACGCGGCCGCGGTGCTCTGCGCGGACTGGACCGCCGACGAGGACCTGGACTTCGCCGCGCAGCGCATCGCGACGTTCGCCAACTACCAGGCCGGCCAGTCGTGCATCGCCGTCCAGCGGGTGTACGTGCACCACGCTCGCTACGCCGACTTCCTGCCCCGGCTGGTGGCGGCGGTGCGGGGGCTGCGGACCGGAGACCCGGCGTCCGAGCTGACCGACGTCGGGCCGATGGTGTCCGAGGACGCGGCCCGCCGGGTGGAGACGTGGGTGGCCGAGGCCGTCGACGCCGGCGGCACCGTCGAGGTGGGCGGCCTCCGCGACGGCGCGACCTACCCCCCGACCATCCTCACCGGCGTGCCGGCGAGCGCCAAGGTGGTGGCCGAGGAGGTGTTCGGGCCCGTGCTGGTGGTCGCCCCGGTCGCCGACGACCAGGCCGCGTTCGCCGCGGTCAACGACTCGGCGTACGGCCTGCAGGCCGGCGTCTTCACGCGGCGCCTGGACGTGGCCTTCGCCGCCGCCCGCGCGCTGGAGGTGGGCGGGGTGATCGTCGGCGACGTGCCGTCGTACCGCGCCGACCAGATGCCGTACGGCGGGGTCAAGGGTAGCGGCGTCGGTCGGGAAGGGCTGCGCAGCGCGATGGACGACTACACCGAGCCCCGGGTCATGGTGCTGACCGGCCTCGCCCTCTAGGCCGGCGGCACTGCCGCGTTAGGCCGGCGGTGTTGCCCTTCAGGCCGGCGGCGCTGCCGCGCTAGTCGGCCGGCCAGGTGCCGTCGTCGCGAACCCGGGCGGGGGCGCGGCCCAGCAGCAGGGTGGTCAGCGCGGCGTCGATGGTGTCGCCGAGGAACCACTCGCCGGCCTGGTCGAGCGCGAAGACGCGACCGCGCTCGTCCACCGCCAGGATGCTGTCCTGCTGTTCGGTGCCGATCGGAAAGAGGCGTACGCCGAGCACCGCGCCGAAGTCCGCGAGGGTGTCGGCGGTGTGCGCGATGGCGTGCGGGCGGATGTCGAAACGGGAGATCCACACCTGCTCGCCCCGGCCGCGCCGCGCGCCGACCAGGCTGGGGAACGCGGTCAGCGCCTCCACGGCGGCGGGAAAGACCTCGTGCCGATGGTTGCGACCGTGCACCGACGTGACGTCCCGTACCGCGGCGGCGGCCATGATCTGATCCCCGATGTGTGGCCGCCACCCGGCCGCGACCAGCGCGTCCGCGACCTCCGCCGGGAAGCGCCCGGGATCGGGGTCGGGTGCCTCGGGTGCCCGCCAGGTCTCGGTGTAGGCGCGAGTCGACTCCGGCAGGACGTTGGCCCGAATCAGGAAGCTGATGCACGAGTCGCAGGGCCGCTCGGCGGGCCCACCAGCGGGATCACCCGGCTCACGGATCCGGAAGATCTCGAAGCGGGCGTTCTCCAACAGCGCGGCTGCCTCGGCCCGCCCCATCGGCGCGATGCCCTCGGCGGCGCGGCGGTGGTCGTACTCGTGCAGGACGTCGGAGACCACGATCAGCTCCGCGTGGGCCTCACCGCCGCGAACCAACTCGCCCGGGGGCAGTTGGTGGAGGTAGTCGCGGACGAGCGGGTGATGGTTGAGCGGCACGTCGGCCTTCGTGCCCTGGGCCGTCCAGATCCGCCCGTCGATGGTCAGGTGCGCGGCGGTGTTCGGGGTGGCGCCCCGGTGGATCTCCCGGACCAGCAGGCTGGACGGATCGACAGTGCGGGGAGCGGTCGGCCCGGCGGGTTGGCTACGCCGGTACAGCTCCGCCACCACAGTGCTCGGCACCCGGGGCCAGGTGGTGACCTTGCCGGTCTGCTTGTCGATGACTGTCGTCGGCAGGTCACCCGGCACCGTGCGCACCTCGGTGGGCACGACGGACGTGATGACGTAACCCAGGTCGAACTCGTCGACCATCGCGGTGCACTCGTGGCCGAGGCGCTGCGAGTCACGGCGGGCCCAGGTGGCCGCGAGCTGCTCGGCCTGTTGACGGTCGATCACGCATTGAAACTACCGGACTACACGGATCGATGGCGGCCGGTATTGTTTCGCTCTACCGACGGTGACGGGAGGGGCGGCGGTGGACGAACAGGCGGACCGGGGCGTCAATCGCGAGCTACGGGCCCGATTCGACGACGTTTATGGGCAATATCAGCAGCTCAGGTCCGGTTTGGACACCCTCCAGACGCGGCTCGCCGCACTGCGGGTGACCCGCCGGTCGGCCGACGGGCAGGTGACGGCGACGGTGGGCGCGCAGGGCCAGCTGATCGAGGTCGAGCTGACGTCGGCCATCTACCGGGACCGCGACGCCGGGGCGCTCGGCCGAAAAGTCACCGAAACGATCCGGGCTGCCGCGACCGCCGCCGCCGACGCCACCCGCGACCTCGTCGCCGAAAGCATGCCGGCCGGCTCCGGGGCGACGGACTTCCTCAAGACCGGCGACTACGCCGCGCTGCTCGGTCGGGCCGACGCCGCACTCGGCAAAGGTGAGGCGAAGGCATGACCGACGGGCAACTCTGGCTCGATCCGTCCCGGGCCCGCCGGGGAGGTGCCGACCTGGCGCTCGCCGGCGAGGCGGTGACGGCCCGTCGTGCGGCGGAGGGCGGTGCCATCGAGGCCGCCAGCGGTGCCCGGCCCTGGGGCCGCGACGACATCGGCGCGGCCTTCGAGCGCAACTACCGCGGGTTCGAGCAGACGGTGCTGCGGGCCTGGGCCGGCGTCGGGCACCGGCTCACCGAGCTGGGCAGCGACGTGGTCGAGGCCGTCGACGCGAGCGTGCAGACCGACGGGGCCAGCGCCGCCCGGGTCGGTCGGACCGCTGACCGACGCTGACGGCCGGCGATTTCGATGAGCGTGCTGCCGAGTCCCATCCCGCACCCACTGGACTACGCGCCGTGGGACGTGCCCGGCTGGATCTACCAGGCCCTCGACTGGGTGGTCGGCGTGCAGTGGCCGGAGGGCAACGAACGAGCCGTCTGGGACGTCGCCGACCAGTGGTACGCGGTCGCCTCCGTGCTCGCCGGGCCGCGCGCCGACGCCGCCGCGGCCGCCGTCGAGGTGCACAACGGGTACGGCGCTGTCGGGGCGGTCGACGCGGCGTTCGAGGCGGCCTGGCGGGGGATCGCCGAGGGCGCCGACGCCCCCCTGCCCGTGCTGCTCGCGGTCACGGCCGACCTGGGTCGACTGGTCGAGGAGTGCGGTTGCGACATCGAGGGCGCCAAGCTGGAAGTCTGGATCGAGCTGGGCATCCTGGTCATCGAACTGCTCACCGTGGCGGTGGCAGCCGTGTTGACCGCCGGTGCCGCAACCCCGGCCGCCGGCGCGGCGATCACCGCGGCGCGACTGCTGGTTCAACAGATCTTCAAGCGGCTGATGGGCCAACTGGCCAGCAAATCCCTCAAGCACGGACTCAAGGAGGCCGGCGAGCGGGCCGCCAAGGAGGTCGCCCGAGGCGGTGCACGCGGGCTCGCCAAGCGGGCCGCCCGTGAAGGGCTGGAGGAGGCCACCGAGGAGGCCGGGGTCACCCTGGCCACCCAGGCGTACCAGAACTCCACCGGGCGGGCACACGGCCTGGACCTCACCGATCTCGGGGCGTCGGCGGTCGGCGGGCTCGCCGGCGGGGCGGCGGCGCCGCTGGCCGGCCTGGGCCGGCACGCGACCGGGCGAGCGGCGAAGGTCGGGGAGCACCTGGGTCGCGAGATGACCGGCGAGGTGCTCGCCGACAGCGCGGCCAGTCTGGCCACCGGTCAGGGCCTGACCTCCATGGAGGACGTGGCGCGTGCCGCCGCGTCCGGGGCCACCGGTTCGGCGACCGGCCAGACCGACCACGCGCTCCGCGCCCGGCTCGACGCGCAGGCCAACGCCCTCGCCGGAGCGTCGTTCGCGGGTCCCTACCTTCCGTCCGTGCTGCCTGTCACGGGAGATGCGGCCTCGGCGGGAGCGTCTTCCTCCTCGGCGATCTCGTCCGCGGGGTCCGCCAGTGGTGTGGCCTCGGGTGGTCTGGTTACGGCTTCCGGCGTTCCGGTGCAGGCGACGGAGGCCATCGCCGCGTCGGCGCCGAACCAGCCGGCTGCGCCGACGCCCCCGGGCATCGAGCAGTCACGGGGAGCCGGGCTGGCGCCTCCGCTAGCGCCCGACGTGCACACGTCGGCACCGATGCCGGTAGGTGCCGTGTCCGACGTGGACGTGGTGGACCATTCGGTACGCGTGTCCGAGGCGACGCCGTCGACGGACGGGCCGTTCGGGGAGACGCACCCCGTCACGGTCGACGCCACGCTCTCCGCGGTGAACCCGGCCATGTCGGCGGTGGGTGCCGATCCGGCTACGTCGGTGGGTGCTGATCCGGCTACGTCGGGGGTGGGTGCCGATCCGGGCCGGTCGGCGGCGGGTGCTGATCCGAGGCTTTCGTCGGTGACCGTCGACCCGAGGCTCTCGTCGGCGGCCGCGCCCGTGGCCGGTCCCCTCGAATCGGGCGGCGGGCCGGCTGCCACCGGTGCGCCACCGGCCCACCCCGGCAGCTCGCCGCACGCCACGACCTCCGGACCGACCACCTGGTCACCGGCGGTCGGCCCCTCCGCCCCCACGGTCACCCCAGGCTCGGCGGCGCCGGTCACCTCCGGCGTCCCGACCACCACCAACGGGCCACTGCCGGTCGCCTCCACCCCACCGGTGGTCGGTCGGTTCGCCGTGCCGTCGCGTGTTCCGACGCGGGAGACGCCGGCACCGGTGCGAGCGCCCGACCATCCGGCGCGGGGAAGGGCGTCGATCCCCGTCGACGTCGCCGCGTTCGGTGCCCCGTCGGTGCGTGAGCCCGAGACCGACGACTCGTACGCGGCGCAGTGGGCAGCCGCGGCGGAAGCCGCCGAGCGTCGGCGCTACCAGGACCACTACGAATCGCTGCGGATCGGGTTCGAGAACAACCGCCGGCAGGCCGAGGCCGCCCGACTGCGCACCCGTGCCGCGGAGCACGATCGTCGAGCCGTCGAGTACGCCAGCTACGCCCGACAGCTGCACCAGGCCGGCAACCGGCAGTGGGCCGACGGCTGGCAACGCGCCGCGAACGAGGAGACTCGCGCGTACTCCGAATGGCGTGACCTGGCAGACGCGGTGCTGGCCGGCAGCACGGCCCCGCCGGTCGTGGACATCAGCGCCACCTTCGAGCACGCCAACCGGGACGTGGGCGCGCTCGCGCTCGGCGCGGTGGAGACCACCGGCCCGTCCAGGCTCACCGGCGACGACCATCCGCCGCCGATCGACGACTCCCGGCCGTACGGGCGGCCCGGAGGACTCCGGCCGCCGCTCGCCCTGCACCAGGTCGACGTCGAACGGCAGATGCCCCGCGAGCTGGACGGCACCGTCACCCGCACCCCCGACCCCCGACAGGGCGGCTGGTTCCGGCTGCTCAACGACGGCGGTCCCGCAGCCGACGCCACCCGGGGCATCAACTGCCTGGACTGCACGCTGTCGCTGTTCGAGACGTGGGTGCACGGCCGGCCCCGGGTGTCGGCGCCGCGTACCTTCGACGGCTACCTCGACGGTGACATCCGGCGCCCCATCCGTGGCGAGGCGGGCGGCCCGGGCCGGGTCGAGGACGTGACCGGGGGGCGCTTCCAGCAACTCCTCGCCCCGGCGTCCAACCAACGTCCGGACGCCGCCCAGGCGCGGCAGGCCGCCGACCGGGGCTACCGCAACCTGCACGACCAACTCCTGCTGGGCGGCCACGGCAGCTACTCGTTCCTGGTCACCGAGTGGGCGCACGGTGGCTCGCACGCCTGGGTGGCGCTCAACCAGAACGGCACGGTGCTCTACGTGGACCCGCAGAACGGCGTGGTCCGGGACCGGCCGCTCTACCCCGACGTGGTCGGCATCGACGCGCTGGTGCTGAGCGGCGACGGCCGACCGATGCCGCTCGGCGGCCTGCCCCGAGGCCGGTTCAGCGAGCGGCCCGACCTGCCGGATCACCCGCCGACGCACGACGACGGCGGCCACGGCGACCCGTACATCAACCGGATGTACCTGCTCCTCGACGGCCCTGGCTCTTCGGGTGCGGCTTCCGGCCGGGCCGAATCGGGTGATGTTGCTCAGTCAACGCCCAACCTCGCCCAGCTCACGACTACCGAGCTGGCGGTACTGACGGAACTCCGGGAGCGTGCTCTGGGCGCTGCTGACCGCGTCGAGGATGCTCTGGCTCAGGTCGGGCAGAACGTGACCGACGCGCTCGGCCTGAGCGACCCAATCCACCTACGGGACCGCGAGTATCGCGTCAAGGGGCTGGAATCGCTGGCTCGGAAGTACCTCGACGAGGCCCGCGTCGCCACGATCGACGCAACGGACTTCGTGGCAAGCGTCAATGACGTCCTGAGGTTCTGCTTTGAGCTGCCGTCAGGCCGGCACTACAGCAACGCCGTCGACCTGGTTCTTGCCGGTCTCACCGAAGCTGGTTTCTCAGTGCCGACGTCAGCCTGCAAAAACTTCTGGCACGAGGGAAACCGATTCTACGGACTCAACTGCACACTTCGTTCCCCCGACGGGATGCTGATCGAGTTGCAATTGCACACTTCGGTGTCGCGAGAAGCGTGGCTGACCACCCATGAGGAGTACGAAGTTTTGCGGCGTCCGTCGAACAGTCCCGAACGACGAGTCGACGCGCTTCTGCGGATGCTCAGTGCGAACCGCGCACGTGGCCTGCCGGATGCGTTGCCGGGCGGGCTCGATCTCCGCTTTCCGGCCAAGGACGCCACCTTCGCCAAGTGGATCAGCCAGAACGCCGACGTCTGGCGCGAGTACCGCGCCTGGCTGACTCGCCAAGGGACAAGCCTCGCACAGGTGGTGCAAGGGCTGGGGCTAAGGTCTCGTGACTTCCCCATAGCGCCGCAGGTAGCCGAAGAGTTGGAGCAGGAGATTGTTGAGCTACTACGTGATCTACCGGGTTGATGAGCAGAGCGGGCCGGCGGGCCTCTTCGTCATGGATGCGGGCCTAGGTCAGGCCGTTCTCTGGGATCATCGCGCCCGAGCGTGGGCCTATGATCCCGGACTTGTAGTGCGCTTCCTCGATGACTATCGGAATGCGGACCGTTACAAGAACGTGAGCCGCGCTGACGCTGAGGCGGTGGTTGACGCAGTCACCGGTGGTGAGAAGTTGCCTGACGAAGGTTCAATCCGCGCCATGTTCAAGGGCGGCGGCGATCGCTGAGGTGGTGAATCCTCATGGGCGGAGGGCTTTCCCTCCCTTCGTATTATCTCTACTACCAATCGCCGGTGAAGATCGTCGAGACTCCCGACGGCGGTGCCAGGGTCTGGCGGCTGTCTATCGACTCTGGAGGTTGGCATGAGAAGAACGAACTCTTTGTTGAGATAACGCTAGACATCGGAGGCGACGTATTTCGTCGTACCGCAGAGGACTTCGTGCAGGAGGTAGAGCGTTTCCGGGCGCACTATCTCGAGGGCGAAGGTCCGATCTTCGCGCTGTACGAGACGGTGCAGGCGGTCAGGGACGTGGCGAAGGCCGAAGATCGTCACCTGACGCCGAAGGAGCAGGCGCTCATTCGCGGGATCCGGCAGCGGACGTTCGTCATGTTCGAGGAGCAGCTCCGTGCGGCCGGTGATCCTGGCGCGGACCCTGATATAGCGAGAGTGGCGTAGGCATGCTTCGCCGATGGACAGACGGAAGGGGTGGCCGCTGATGGCCGAAGGACTCGACGCTCGGCTGGTACGGGCGCAGGTGCGGTACGAGCAGGCGGTCTTCGGTGGCGACGCGAAGTCGTTGGACGAGGCGGAGCGGGATCTCACCGCGCTGGACGCGGATGTGGCGTTGGCCCGGGGGCGGCTTCTGCACGCCCGTTTCCTGGATACCGGGTTGGAGGACGCGGAGGAACTGCCGCTCTTCGAGCGGGCGGCCCGGCTGTACCAGGAGTTGGGTGACGCCCGTGGTGAGGGCGAGTCGCTTTTCTGGGTGGGCACGGTCCACCAGGTGATTCGGCAGGACCAGGCGTCCGCTGACCCGGCCTTCGCCCGGGCGTGCGAGTTGGCTACCGCGGCGGGGGATGAGCTGACGCTGTCGTACGTGCTGCGGCACCTCTGTTTCGGCGAGCAGGCCGCCGGTCGTGTCGACGGGGCGCGGGAGTTGCTGACGGAGTCGACCCGGTTGCGTCGGAAGTTGTCCTTCACCGCGGGAGTCGCGGCGAATCTGATCGGTCTGGCGGATCTCGCCGCCAGCGACGGTGATCGGGATGCTGCCCGTGAGTTGCTAAACGAGGCGGCCGGGCTCGCGGCCGACAGCGGCGCGCACGGGGTTGGCCGGTGGGTCGAGGAGGCCCGCGACGAGTTGGGGCTTGCCTGACCGCGGGTCGCCGTGTCGTGAACGGCGATCGGTGAGGGCCTGGCGGAGCACGAATAAGATCGACGCATGGCGAGATCCGGTACGCAGAGCATCAGGCCCACTGTCTGGGCCTGGCCGGTTGGCATCCTGATCGGCCTGGCGATCGGCATTCCCGTCTTCGGGCCGAAGGGTGGCGTCGCGTTCGGTGTCGCCCTCGGCATTGCCTTCGCGCTCGGCCTGGGCGCGATCAGGAACCGGGCCGACGGTGACCCTGCCCGGGGTGGCCCGGGCGGCAGCGCCGCCGGGGATGGCATCGACGCCTCCGGCCGAAGGTGATCGACTCGGGTTCCTTGATGTCGGGGCATCCGGACGCGTGGGACAGCCCGACTTCCGTGAACCCGAGTGGATCATCGCGAGCGCCGGGCACGCCGGGCACGCCGGTCACGCCGGGCGCGAGGGCCACGCCGGGCGCGGGGATCGCGGGGCCGGGCAGTGTTGCCGAAGCGGTGGCCGTACAGGAGGAGTTGCGGTCGCTGGTGGACCTGGTCGGGCCGGGGCCGAGCGCGCCCGCGACGGTGGCCGGCCTGGACGTCGCGTACGCCGAGGGTGGTGACCGTCCGTCCCGGAGCCGCCCCCGCCAGGTCCTGCTGGCGGCGGCCGTGACGGTCCTGGATGCCCGGACTCTGGCGGTGGTCGACTCGGCGGTCGGTGTGGGACGACCCGCTTTCGACTATGTGCCGGGGTTGTTCGCCTTCCGTGAGTTGCCCGCGTTGCTCGGTGCGCTCGACCGGCTCACCACCATTCCGGACCTGCTGGTCTGCGACGGGCACGGGCTGGCCCATCCGCGCCGGTTCGGGCTCGCGTGCCACCTCGGGGTGGTCACCGGGTTGCCCGCGATCGGGGTGGGGAAGACGCCACTGGTCGGGACGTGGGATCCGCCTTCCGCCGAGCGGGGTTCCTGGTCGCCGTTGCGCGACGGTGGTGACGTCGTCGGTCGGGTGCTGCGGACCCGGGACGGGGTGAAGCCGGTCTTCGTCAGCGTCGGCCATCGGATGAGCCTGGAGAACGCGACAGCGCAGGTGCTCGCGTTGACGCCCCGCTACCGCCTGCCGGAGACGACCCGCACCGCGGACCGTCTCTGCCGCGACGCCCTCGCCGAGGCCGAGCGGCCCGGCTGACCGACGGAGCAAGGCTGACCGACGGAGCAAGGCTCACCCACGGAGCAAGGCTGACCGGTGGAGCAAGGCCGGCTGAGTAGCGGAGCCAGGCTGGCTGACTGGCGCAGCGGGACGGCTGATCGGCTGGTCAGTCCGGCAAACAGCAGGTCGGCGGGTCGGCCGGTAAACCGTAACGCCGCGCACATCCGGGCCGCTCTATGACCGATGGGTTAGGTGGGCCGGTAGTAGCCTGACCCGCGGACCCCACCCGGGGAGAACGGCGAGGTGATCATGACAGTGCGTCGACGCGTGGCACGGCTCGCGGCGGTCTGCGGTCTGGCGGGCGGCCTGGTGATGCTCGGTGCGTCGCCGGCGCTGGCCGACGAGGACTCGGTCCGGGTGGGCGCCGCCAGCAGCTTCGCCGCCGGTGGTTCCGCGCAGGGGGTGAACGTCGCGGTGCGCAAGCGCACCGACGGGTGCGTCCTGCTGCGTACCGCGCTGAGCTTCAGCCTGGCGGGTCTCCAGCCGAACCAGGTGGCGGTCGAGGTCAACGCGGGCGGGCGCTGGTTCCCGGTGGCCGTCAGCGGTGGCACCGGCAGCGTGTCGACCGCGCAGACGTCACCCCTGAAGCCGACGCTGTGCAAGGGCAAGGGCATCACGGTGCGCTACCGGGTGGGGTTCGCGGCAGGTGCGCCCGGCGGCCGTCTCGTGGTCACCGGTGCTGGCGTCAGCGCCGCCGGCCAGACGCTGGGTCACGCCACCGACGCGGCGCGGGTGACCGGAGCGCGGGTCACTCCGTCGCCGACTCCGTCGCGGTCGAAGAAGCCGACGCCCACCCCGAGCCCGACCGAGGTCGCGACCGTCGACGACGCGGTGAACCCGGCGGCGCTGGGCGGGGTGTCCGGCGCGCCGAACACCACGGCGACTGCCGCCGAATCGTCCGGAGGAGGATCGCCGGTGATGTACTTCGGCGTTGTGCTGGTGGCGGTTGGACTGCTGCTCATCGTGCTGCTCGTTCGTCGCTCGCGGCAGGACCGGAAGCCGTCCGACGACGGGCCCGGGACCCTGCCGGGCAACCCCGGCGGCACCACCTACCGCGCCGGAGGTGGGTTGCCGGCCGCGCCCGGTCGCCCCGGCCAGGTGTACGGCCAGCAGCCGCCGGCCGCCGGTTGGGGTGGTCCGGTGCCGTCCCCGCGTCCCGCCACCGGCGGGGTCTACGGCGTCCGGCCGGACGCCCCCGGTCCCGTGCCGGAGGCGACGCAGCCGATGCCGGGTCGGCCCGACGGTCGGCCGGGTGACCCGCCGGCCGACGGGGGCGGGCACACCGTCTTCATGCCCCGGCTCCCCGGCTGAGCGGAGTACGGCCGGGCCCCTCCGTTAGGCTCAGGATCGGTGTCTAACCTGCGGCCAAGGAGTGGAACACGTGTCTGATCTGTCCCAGATCGTGAAGGCGTACGACGTCCGCGGGACGGTGCCGGACCAGTGGGACGAACGGGTCGCCGAGGCACTGGGAGCCGCCTTCACCCAACTGCTCAACTCCACCGACGAGCCGGGCGACGCGGTCGTCGTCGGGTACGACATGCGGGCCACCTCGCCCGGCCTGGCCGCCGCCTTCGCCACCGGCGTACGCGCCGAGGGGCGCTCGGTGATCGAGATCGGCCTCGCCTCCACCGACCTGCTCTACTACGCGTCCGGCTCGCTCGACCTGCCCGGCGCGATGTTCACCGCCAGCCACAACCCCGCGCAGTACAACGGCATCAAGATGTGCCGCTCCGGTGCCCGCCCGATCGGCCAGGAGAGCGGTCTGGCCGAGATCCGGGAGCGGGCCCAGGCCCTCCTGGACTCGGGCGACGCCCGTCCCGCCGGTGCGCCGACCCGGCCCGCCGAGCGGCGCGACCTGCTCCCCGACTACGCCGGCTACCTGCGCAAGCTGGTCGACCTCTCGGGCATCCGACCGTTGAAGGTGGTCGTCGACGCCGGCAACGGCATGGGCGGCTTCACCGTCCCGACCGTGCTGGGCGACGCGGCCCTGTCGCCGCTGCCGCTGGAGATCGTGCCGCTCTACTTCGAGTTGGACGGCTCCTTCCCCAACCACGAGGCCAATCCACTGGACCCGGCGAATCTGGTCGACCTCCAGCGCGCGGTGGTCGAGCACGGGGCCGACATCGGGTTGGCCTTCGACGGTGACGCCGACCGGTGCTTCGTGGTGGACGAGCGCGGCGAGCCGGTCTCACCGTCGGCCATCACCGCCCTCGTCGCCGCCCGTGAGCTGGCCAAGCACCCGGGTTCCACGGTGATCCACGGCCTGATCACCTCCAGCGCGGTCGCGGAGATCATCCGGGAGCACGGTGGGCAGCCGGTCGTCGCCCGGGTCGGGCACTCCTTCATCAAGGCGGAGATGGCCCGCACCAACGCCGTCTTCGGCGGCGAGCACTCCGCGCACTACTACTTCCGGGACTTCTGGTTCGCCGACACCGGGATGCTCGCGGCGATGCACACCTTGGCCGCACTGGGCGAGCAGTCGCTGCCGCTGTCCGTGTTGGCCGGTGAGTACGAGCGCTACATCGCCTCCGGTGAGATCAACTCGACGGTGGCCGACCAGGCGGCCGCGGTGGCCGAGGTGCGCGCCGCGTACTCCGACGCGGTGGCCGACGAGATGGACGGGCTCACCCTGCGTTTCCCCGACGGCGCCTGGTTCAACCTGCGCGCCTCCAACACGGAGCCGCTGTTGCGGCTCAACGTCGAGGCGCCGACCCGGGATCGGATGGTCTCGCTCCGGGACGACGTGCTCGACCGCGTTCGCCGATAAGATCGCCTGCGCCGGTCGGCACCGCCGTCGGTCAAGCCGCACACGTGGAAGGAGCCGCGCCATGGCCCTGGATCCGCAGTTGCTCGAGATCCTTGCCTGTCCGGACACGCACCACGCCCCGCTCACCTACGACGCCGAGGCGCAGACGTTGACCTGCACGGAGTGCGGCCGGATCTTCGAGGTCCGCGACGACGTGCCGGTGCTGCTGCTCGACGAGGCGCGCGGCGGCCCCGGGCAGTCCTCATGATCGACGGTACGGCCGGGGTCAGCGGACGTCGGGACGCCGACGAGGCCCTGCTCGACAACCCGCAGGCGTTGGCCGAGGCCGACCCGGGCGGGATGCTCAGGCACACGGCGTCGGCCGGTGCGCAGGTTCGGGAGAGCGCCGCACTGGCGGCCGAGGCGAACCTGGCCGTGCTCGCCGACGACGGGCGGCCCCGAGCCGTCGTGATCGCCGGCATCGGCACCGCGGGGCGTACCGGTGACGTGCTGGCCACGGTCGCCGGGCCGCGCTGCCCGGTCCCGATCATCGGGCACCGCAGCGCTGGCGTACCCGGTTGGGTGGGCGCGGCCGACGTGGTGATCGCGGTGAGCGCGTCCGGACGTAGCCCGGAGGCGCTCGGCGCCGCCGAGGCGGCCCACCGGCGTGGTGCCCGACTCGTCGCCGTGGGTGCCCCGGACTCGCAGTTGCAGTCGATCGCCGAGCAGGCTCGGGCGCCGTTCATTCCGGTGCCCCGGCGTGCCCCGGCCCGGGCCAGTCTCTGGGCGCTCACCGTGCCGGTCCTGCTCGCCGCCCGTTCCCTCGGGCTGGTGAAGGTCAACGAGGCGGACCTGGCCGAGACCGCGGCCCGGCTCGACGCGGACGCCGACCGCTGCCGCTCCGCCGCGGAGTCCTTCGTCAACCCGGCCAAGTCGCTGGCACTGGGTCTGGCCGGTTCGATCCCGATCGTCTGGGGCTCGTCTCCGCTGGCCACGGTGGCGGCCCGCCGGTTCGGCGACACGCTGTCGGCCAACGCCCGCTATCCGGTGGTCACCGGTGCGCTGGGTGAGGCCGGGCGGGGTCGCGTCGGGCTGCTCGACGGCGTCTTCGGCGGCCTGGCCGAGGGGGAGCGGGACATCTTCGCCGACCCGGCCGAGGACGACGGCGAGGGCACCCGGCTGCGGTTGGTGCTGCTGCGCGACGGCGGGCTCAACGCCGAGGACGACACCGACGAGCCGCTCGCCGTCGAGGAGCGCCGCGCGGACGCGGTGCAGACCCTCGCGGAGCGTCGTGGCGTGCGGTGCGACGTGGTGACCGCCGAGGGTGGCTCCGCCCTGGAACGGCTGGCGTCGCTGATCGCCGTTCCGGATTTCGCCTCGATCTACCTTGCTCTGGCACACGGGCTGGACCCGATGGCCGTGCCGGCCATCACCGAGATGAAGGAGCTGTCGAACCAGTGAACGAACGTAGGGGGCGGCGCGCCATGCGCGGACCGGGCGGCTTCGTGCGGCGAAGCGGAGCGGTGGCATGAGCGCCAACGGTGGGACGAAGGCGATTGTCGCCGCCCTACTGGCCAACATCGGCATCGCCGTCACCAAGTTCATCGCGTTCCTGCTCTCCGGCTCGTCGTCGATGCTGGCCGAGGCGGTCCACTCGGTCGCCGACTCCGGTAACCAGGGCCTGCTGCTGCTCGGTGGCAAGCGGGCGAAGCGCGCGGCCACCCCGGAACACCCGTTCGGGTACGGCCGGGAGCGCTACATCTACGCGTTCATCGTGTCCATCGTGCTGTTCAGCATCGGTGGCCTGTTCGCGCTCTACGAGGCGTACCACAAGTGGGACCACAAGGAGGGCATCACGTCCTGGCACTGGTTGCCGGTGGTGGTGCTGGTGACGGCGATAATCTTGGAGTCGTTCTCCTTCCGGACCGCCATCAAGGAGTCCAACCACGTCCGGGGCAACCAGTCCTGGGTGCGCTTCATTCGCCGGGCCAAGGCCCCGGAGCTGCCGGTGGTGCTGCTGGAAGACTTCGGCGCCCTGGTCGGTCTGGTGTTCGCGCTCTTCGGCGTCGGCATGACCCTGATCACCGGCAACGGCCGGTGGGACGCCGCCGGCACCGCGATGATCGGCATCCTGCTCGTCGTCATCGCCGTCGTGCTGGCCATCGAGACGAAGAGCCTGCTGCTCGGTGAGGGCGCCGAGGCGTCCGAGCTGGCCGCCATCGAGCGGGCCGTCACCGACGGCCCCGAGGTGGAGCGGATCATCCACATGAAGACGCTCTACCTGGGCCCGGAAGAGCTGATGGTGGCCGCCAAGATCGCCGTCCCGGAGTGGGAGACCGCCCACGACCTGGCGCGCGGCATCAACGCCGTGGAGGCGCGGATCCGCGCCGCGGTGCCGATCGCCCGGGTGATCTACCTGGAGCCGGACGTCTACAGCGCCGCCGCCGCCGAGGCCGGCACCGGTGCCGCCGCCGACACCGCCGTGCCGCAGCCGCAGGACGCGTCGGGCGAGGCGGCCGGGCGGCCCGGGGGCTGACGGGTGGAGCCACTGTACGGGCCGATCCGGGACTACGCCTGGGGCTCGCGCTCGGCCATCGCCCTCCTCCAGGGGCGGTCGGTGCCGAGCGCGGGTCCGGAGGCGGAGCTGTGGTTGGGGGCCCACCCGGGCGCCCCGGCCCACGTGGACCGCGCCGGTCTGCGGGTGAGCCTCTGTGATCTGGTGCGGGACGAACCCGGGCAGTGGCTCGGGCAGCGGGTGTCCGAGCGGTTCGGTAGCCGGCTGCCGTTCCTGCTCAAGGTGCTCGCGGCCGACTCTCCGCTGAGCCTGCAGGCCCACCCGGACGCCGAGCAGGCGCAAGCCGGCTACGCGGCGGAGGCGGGGCGCCCGGAGGGGCAGCGCAACTACTCCGATCCGCACCACAAGCCGGAGTTGCTGGTCGCGCTCACCCCGTTCGAGGCGCTGTGCGGGTTCCGGGATCCAGTGGAGTCGGCCGAGGCGCTCGCCGCGTTCGGCGTACCGGCGTTGGCGCCGGTGGTCGCCGCCTTGCGGACCGGGCCGGCGGGGTTGCGGACGGCGGTGCGGACGCTGCTCGGCTGGCCTGTCGCCACGCGTCACGACCTGCTGGCTGCCGTGCTGGCATCGCCGGCCGACGGCCCGGACGCGGAGTTGACCCGCCGGCTGGCCGAGGCTTACCCGGGGGATCCCGGTGCGCTTGTCGCGCTGCTGTTGCACCACGTGCGGCTGGTTGCGGGGGAGGCGATCTGGATGCCCGCCGGCAACCTGCACGCCTACCTGAGCGGCTGCGGGGTGGAGATCATGGCGGCCAGCGACAACGTGCTGCGCGGTGGCCTGACCCCGAAGCGGGTGGACGTCGACGAGTTGTTGAAGGTGCTGCGCTTCGAGGTGCTCGACGATCCGGTGCGGGCCCCGGAGCCGGTCGGCCCGGGCGTGGACTGGTGGCCCGTGCCGGTGGACGACTTCGCGCTGCACCGGGTACGGGTCGACGCGGCGGTGCCCTCGGTGACGCTGCCGCTGCCCGGCCCCCGGGTGGTGCTCTGCGCGGGCGGCTCGATCACCGTGGACGACGGCGCCGGAGCGTTGACGCTGGCCTCCGGCGAGGCGGCGATCGGTACGTCGTCCGACGCGGCTCTGCGCATCGACGGCGCCGGGGTGGCGTTCGTGGCGACGTCCGGGCTGCGCTGACCCTCCGCCGGAACGACACAAGTCCGACTTTCCCGGAATAGCTTGACGCTGCCCTGCCTGAGTGTGACTCTATGGGTACGCAGCGTTATCGCGACGACGGTCCGAGAACGTGCGGGGGAACCAAACCGGGGGGATGCGCGGGGCGGGCGGGACGTGGGCGGGAAGGTCCGTCCATCACCGACCGCCCCGTGCGCTGTCCGCGGACCGTGCCTGGTGCCCGTCGTCGACGCGCGTAAGGTGGAGGGTCGGCGCAGACATCGTTCGACAGGAGCTTTCATGACCAGCACCCTCCCGGCGTCCGCTAGCGGCACGCCGTCCGAGGCCCGGCCGAGCACGCTCGCCGACGGCGACTTCAAGGTGGCGGATCTGTCGCTCGCCGAGTTCGGGCGTAAAGAGATCCAGCTCGCCGAGCACGAGATGCCCGGCCTGATGTCGATCCGTCGAGAGTTCGCCGAGGCGCAGCCGCTCGCCGGCGCGCGGATCACCGGCTCGCTGCACATGACCATCCAGACCGCCGTCCTGATCGAGACGCTGGTCGCGCTCGGCGCGCAGGTGCGCTGGGCGTCCTGCAACATCTTCTCCACCCAGGACCACGCCGCCGCGGCGATCGTCGTCGGCCCGGACGGCACCCCCGAAGCCCCCGCCGGCGTCCCGGTGTACGCCTGGAAGGGCGAGACCCTGCCGGAGTACTGGTGGTGCACCGAGCAGGTGCTCGCCTGGCCGGACGGGCAGGGCCCCAACATGATCCTCGACGACGGCGGCGACGCCACCCTGCTCGTACACAAGGGTGCCGAGTTCGAGCGGGCCGGGGCGGTCCCGCCGGTCGAGTCCGCCGACTCCGAGGAGTACGCGGTCATCCTCGAGCTGCTGCACCGCTCGCTCGGCGAGGACGGCCAGCGCTGGACCCGGATCTCCGCCGGCATCAAGGGCGTGACCGAGGAGACCACCACCGGTGTGCACCGGCTCTACGAGATGCACCGGGCGGGCACCCTGCTCTTCCCGGCGATCAACGTCAACGACTCGGTGACCAAGAGCAAGTTCGACAACAAGTACGGCTGCCGGCACTCGCTCATCGACGGCATCAACCGCGCCACCGACGTGCTGATCGGCGGCAAGATGGCGGTCGTCATGGGCTACGGCGACGTGGGCAAGGGTTGCGCCGAGTCGCTGCGCGGCCAGGGCGCCCGGGTCGTGGTGACCGAGGTGGACCCGATCTGCGCGTTGCAGGCCGCGATGGACGGCTACCAGGTCGCCACCCTGGACGACGTGGTCGAGCAGGCCGACATCTTCATCACCGCCACCGGCTGCTTCGACGTCATCACCAACGAGCACATGGCCCGGATGAAGCACCAGGCCATCGTCGGCAACATCGGCCACTTCGACAACGAGATCGACATGGCCGGGCTGGCCAAGCGTTCCGACGTCGAGCGGATCAACATCAAGCCGCAGGTCGACCTGTGGCGCTTCGCCGACGGGCACGCGATCATCGTGCTCTCCGAGGGCCGCCTGCTGAACCTCGGCAACGCGACCGGGCACCCGAGCTTCGTGATGTCGAACTCGTTCGCCAACCAGACGATCGCCCAGATCGAGCTCTTCACCAAGACCGAGGAGTACCCGATCGGCGTCTACGTGCTGCCCAAGCACCTGGACGAGAAGGTGGCCCGGCTGCACCTCGGCGCCCTCGGCGCCAAGCTGAGCACGCTGACCAAGGAGCAGGCCGCCTACCTCGGCGTCTCCACGGAGGGTCCGTTCAAGCCGGATCACTACCGCTACTGATCGACATCTCCGGACCGGGTCGGCTGTTCGCAGCCGGCCCGGTTCGTCGTCTCCGCCGCCGGTTCGTCGTCTCCGCCGCCGGTTCGGCGGGCTCAGCGTCCTCTGCCGGCGGGTCAGCCCGAGCGAGGGCCGCGCCGGGTGGGCCGGAACCACGTCCAGAGGCACCAGACCAGCCAGCCGACCGACACGACGGTGGCCAGCGCCCGCAGGCGTAGCGCGCTGAGCAGCAGCACCACGGCCAGCACCGTCAACCACGGCAGGAATCCCCTCACGGCGGGGATCCTTCCACAGCCGACCGGCACCCGGCCGGCCGCCGGTCGGCTGCCGGGCCTCGACACGGGCTTAGTGAGCTTGTCGTGGACGACTTGACGAAGGCCCTGAGCAGGGAGGAAGGTATGCCTGCCCTAAGTCAGCCAAGGCGTGCCTAACCTACTCGGAGCTCGGATGTTCGCCACCTATCTGATCGGCCTGCGGGAAGGGCTGGAAGCCACCCTGGTGGTCAGCATCCTGGTCGCCTTCCTGGTGAAGTCGCAGCGCCGGGACCGGTTGCCGCAGGTCTGGGCGGGCGTCGGCCTGGCCGTGGCGCTCTCGGTGCTCTTCGGCTGGCTGATCGAGTACACGTCGACCTCGCTGCTGGCCCGTTCCGAGGACCGGGAGTTGTTCGAGGCGATCACCTCGGTCGCCGCCGTGGTCTTCGTGACCTGGATGATCTTCTGGATGCGCCGGGCCGCCCGGACCATCGCCGGCGAACTGCGGGGCAAGCTCACCGAGGCGCTGGCCGTCGGGTCTCTCGCCGTCGCCGGAATGGCCTTCCTCGCGGTGATCCGCGAGGGCCTGGAGACCGCGCTGATCTTCTACTCGGCCGCCCAGGGCGCGGCCGGCGACAGCGGCCCGCTGCTCGCGTTGATCGGCGGCATCGTCACCGCCGTGGTCCTCGGCGTGCTGCTCTACGCCAGCGCCCTGCGAATCAACCTCAGCAAGTTCTTCACCTGGACCGGCGCGCTGCTGATCCTGGTCGCCGCCGGCATCCTCAAGTACGGCGTGCACGACTTCCAGGAGGCCGGTGTCCTGCCCGGTCTGAACGACCTGGCCTTCGACATCACCAGCGTGCTCGACCCGACCACCTGGTACGCGGCTCTGCTCGCCGGCATGTTCAACGTGACTCCCGCGCCCACCGTGCTGGAGACGATCGCCTGGGTCGCGTACGCCGTACCGGTGCTCCTGCTCTTCCTGCGACCGGCCCGGCGTAAGCCGGTACCCACCGCGACCACCACCACCGTCACCGAGCGCGGGGCCGACACCGGCGCCGAGGCCGAGGCGGCGTCCACGCCGCAGCGTGCCTGACCCACGAGGAGAGACAGCCCAGATGCGTACCACCCAGTTCTTCGCGCTGGCCGCCGCCGGCGTGCTGGCGACGGCCGGTCTGGCCGCCTGCTCCGACTCCGACAAGGGTGACCCGGCGGCGTCCGGCGGACCGATCGTGGTCAAGGCGAGCGACACCGCCTGTGAGGTCGGCTCGACCGACCTGGGTGCCGGCACCGCCACCTTCAAGATCACCAACTCGGGCGCGAAGGTGACCGAGTTCTACGTGTACGCCGACGGCGACCGGGTGATGGGCGAGGTGGAGAACATCGCTCCCGGGCTGAGCCGTGAGCTGCACGTCGAGTTGCCGGCCGGCACGTACCAGACGGCCTGCAAGCCGGGGATGAGCGGCAAGGGCATCCGGGGCGCGCTCAAGGTCAGCGGGTCGGCGCAGCCGCTCACCGCCGACGCCGCGCTGGGCGACGCCACCGACAACTACCAGCGCTACGTCAAGAGCCAGACCGCCGCGCTGTTGGACAAGACCGAGGAGTTCGTCGGCGCGGTCAAGGCCGGCGATGTCGCGAAGTCCAAGGCGCTCTACCCGGTCGCCCGCACCTACTGGGAGCGGATCGAGCCGGTCGCCGAGATCTTCGGCGACCTCGACCCCAAGATCGACGGCCGCGAGGAGGTCATCGAGGAGGGGATGGAGTTCACCGGCTTCCACCGGATCGAGAAGGACCTCTGGCAGTCCGGCGACATCAGCAAGGACGGCCCGATCGCCGACCGGCTGCTTGTCGACGTCAAGGAGATCGTGGCCAAGGCGAACGCCGAGAAGCTCTCCCCGCTCCAGCTCGCCAACGGCGCCAAGGAACTGCTCGACGAGGTCGCCAGCGGCAAGATCACCGGCGAGGAGGACCGCTACTCGCACACCGACCTGTGGGACTTCGCCGCCAACCTCGAAGGTTCCAAGGCCGCCGTGTCCGCCCTGCGTCCCGCGCTGCAGCAGCGCTCGCCGGAGCTGGTCACGCAGCTGGACACCGAGTTCGCCAACGTCGAGGGACTGCTCGGCAAGCACCGTGACGGCGACGGGTGGAAGCTGCACACCGCGCTGAGCAAGGCCGAGCTCAAGGAGCTCTCCGACGGGATCAACGCGCTCGCCGAGCCGATCAGCAAGGTCGCCGCGGCCGTCGCGAAGTGACCACCTGACAGAAAGAGTCGAGTCGATGAGCGGGAGCAGGTTGACCCGGCGCCGGGCGATCACCCTGGCCGGCGCCGGAGTGGCTGGGGTCGCCGGAGTGGCGGCCGGCGCGGGGGCGCTGCTGAACGGCGCCCACGGCCCGGCCGCGGCGAGCGACCACCCGGCCGGGGCGGTGCCGTTCCACGGTGAGCACCAGGCTGGCATCGTCACCCCGGCGCAGGACCGGCTGCACTTCGTGGCCTTCGACGTGATCACCAAGGACCGGGCCCGGCTTGTCGAACTGCTGGAGGAGTGGACGGCCGCCGCCGCCCGGATGACCGCGGGGCGCGACGCCGGGGTGCTGGGGGCGGTCGGCGGGATGCCGGAGGCCCCACCGGACGACACCGGCGAAGCGCTCGGCCTGCCTCCCTCGCAGCTCACCCTCACCATCGGCTTCGGGCCGACGCTGTTCCGCGACGCCGACGGGCGGGATCGCTTCGGCCTCGCCGACCGGCGGCCGGCCGCCCTGGCCGAGCTGCCGAAGTTCCCCGGCGACGCGTTGCAGCCGCAGCTCTCCGGTGGCGACCTCTGCGTCCAGGCCTGCTCCAACGACCCGCAGGTGGCGGTGCACGCGATCCGCAACCTGGCCCGGCTCGGCATGGGCGTGGTGAGCGTCCGCTGGTCGCAGCTCGGCTTCGGCCGCACCTCGTCGACCTCGCGGGACCAGGCCACCGCCCGCAACCTCTTCGGGTTCAAGGACGGCACGGCCAACCTCAAGGCCGAGGACACCGACCTGCTGCGCGACCAGTTGTGGGTGCAGCCGGGCGACGGGCCGGACTGGATGGCCGGTGGCTCGTACCTGGTCACCCGCAAGATCCGGATGCTAGTCGAGACCTGGGACCGGACCTCCCTCGCCGAGCAGGAGGAGATCGTGGGCCGGGCCAAGGGCAGCGGTGCGCCACTCGGTCGCGGCGACGAGTTCGACGAGCCCGACTTCGCCGCGCGTGGCGCGGACGGGAAGCCGGTGATCGCCGAGCACGCCCATGTCGCGCTGGCCCACCCGAGCCGGAACAGCGGCGCCCAGCTGCTGCGCCGGGGTTACAACTTCGTCGACGGCTCGGACGGCCTCGGTCGGCTCGACGCGGGCCTCTTCTTCATCGCCTACCAGCGCGACCCACGCCGCCAGTTCGTGCCTATCCAGACCCAGTTGGCACGGCACGACGTGATGAACGAGTACCTACGACACGTCTCCAGCGGGGTGTTCGCCTGCCCGCCCGGGGTACGCGACGGCGGCGACCACTGGGGGCGTGGGCTGTTCGGCTGACCGTCGTCCGGATGGCGACAGCCGGATCGGCCCAGCCTGTGGTGGCGCCGGGCGGCGCCGAAGGGGGATCATGGTGGCAGCCTGGCCCACGGTCCGTCCGTGCGCCGGGCACCGCAGCACGTGGCGCCGCCGCCGCGGACCGCGGGCACCCCGGTTTGACGGCGGCGCGAAGCGTTACCGGCCGACGCCGGTCCCACCGAACCGAATGAGGATGCAATATTAATCCCATGAGAGCCCGCGTACTGGTGGTCGACGATGACCCCGCGCTCGCCGAGATGCTCGGCATCGTGCTGCGCAGTGAGGGTTTCCTGCCCTCGTTTGTGGCGGACGGCGAGCGGGCGTTGGCCGCCTTTCGCGACAGCCGTCCCGATATCGTGCTCCTTGACCTGATGCTTCCCGGTATGAGCGGTATTGACGTCGCCCGGTCGATCCGGGCGGAGTCCGGCGTGCCCATCGTCATGCTGACCGCCAAGAGCGACACCGTGGACGTCGTGCTCGGCCTGGAGTCCGGCGCCGACGACTACGTGGTCAAGCCGTTCAAGCCCAAGGAGCTGGTGGCCCGGATGCGGGCCCGACTGCGCCGGGGCGAGGACGTGGCCCCCGAGATGCTCACCATCGGGCCGCCCGACAACCAGATCACCATCGACGTGCCGGCGCACACCGTGAGCCGCAACGACGAGGAGGTGAAGCTGACTCCGCTGGAGTTCGACCTGCTGGTCGCGCTCGCCCGCAAGCCACGTCAGGTCTTCACCCGTGAGGTGCTGCTCGAGCAGGTCTGGGGCTACCGGCACGCGGCCGACACCCGTCTGGTCAACGTGCACGTCCAGCGGTTGCGGGCCAAGATCGAGCCGGACCCGGAGCGACCGGAAATCATCCTCACCGTGCGGGGCGTGGGCTACAAGGCAGGGACCGGATAGCCTGGTCGCACTGTGTCGACCTCGCCGCCCCCACCCTCCCCGAGTACGGCTGCCCGCCGGCCCAGCGCCGGCGGGGAGTTCTGGCGTGCGGTGAGCGGTCGGGTCGCCCGGGTGGTGGGCCGTGCGCACCAGACCTGGCGCCGCTCGCTCCAGGTCCGGGTCGTGACCATCACGCTTGTCGCGTCCAGCCTCCTGGTGGGCGGGTTCGCGTTCCTGATCGCTGACAAGATCACCACGATCCTGCTCGACAGCGCTCGCAGCGACGTCCGGCAGCGGGTGACAAGCGGTGCCAGTTACGCGGCCAAGCAGGTCTCCTTCTACGGGCAGCCGCAGGAGGCGCAGCTCCAGGAGACCATCGACGGCACGGTCAACTACCTGGCCGGCGGCGACCCCCAGCAGACCAGCGGGGTGGTGGTGGCGATCACCGCCGACGACTATCCCAACGACATCCAGACGCGTACCTCGCCGTCCGCGAACGTCCAGTCGCTGATCACCCCCGAGCTGCGGGCCGCGATCGCCGACGGCAAGGTGGCCAGCCAGATCCGCACCGGGCGACTCACCGGCGAGACCACGAAGTACCTGGTCTACGGCTCGCCGGTGCCCACCCGCTTCGGCCAGATCGAGCTCTACTACCTGGTGCCGCTGGGTCGGCAGGACGTCACCGCCGCCGACGCCCGAGCCACCGTGGTGGCCACCGGGGTCGCGCTGGTGATCCTTCTCGGATTGCTCGCGGCGCTGGTCACCCGGCTGGTGGTCAACCCGGTCCGGGTCGCCGCACGGACCGCTCAGCGGCTCTCCGCGGGCCTGCTCGACCAGCGGATGGTGGTCAACGGCGAGGATGACCTGGCCCTGCTCGCCGCCTCGTTCAACCAGATGGCCACCAACCTGCAACGGCAGATCCTGCGCCTGGAGGAAATGTCCCGGTTGCAGCGACGCTTCACCTCCGACGTCTCCCACGAGCTGCGTACCCCACTGACCACGGTCCGGATGGCCGCTGACCTGATCTTCGCCGAGCGCGACGAGTTCGACCCGGCGGTCGCGCGCAGCGCCGAGCTGCTCCAGGCCGAGCTGGACCGATTCGAGGAGCTGCTCACCGACCTGTTGGAGATCAGTCGGTTCGACGCGGGTTTCGCCATGCTGGATTCCGAGCCGACCGACCTGGTGCCGGTGGTGCACCGGGTGGTCGACCGGCTGTCTGGCCTGGCCGAGCGGGTGGGCGTACCGATCGAACTCGACCTGCCGGGCACCCCGGTGATCGCCGAGGTCGACCCGCGCCGGGTCGAGCGGGTGTTGCGCAACCTGGTCGGCAACGCCGTGGAGCACGGTGAGGCCCGCCCGGTGCTGATCACCCTCGGCATCGACGAGACCGCCGTGGCGATCACCGTCCGCGACCGCGGGGTGGGGCTGAAGGTGGGCGAGGAGAAGTTGGTGTTCAACCGGTTCTGGCGGGCGGACCCGTCCCGGGCCCGGCAGACCGGGGGCACCGGGCTGGGCCTGTCGATCAGCCTGGAGGACGCCCGGCTGCACGGCGGCTGGCTGGAGGCGTGGGGTGCTCCCGGCCAGGGCGCGCAGTTCCGGCTCACCCTGCCGGCCCGCGCGGGGGACCGGCTGACCACCTCGCCGCTGCGGCTGGTGCCGGCGGACGCCGCGCTGCCGTTCGGCGGCCCCCGCGATGGTGGCCCACTGGCCATCGGCCCCGGCACCGGCGGGGCACTGGCGATCGGCCCGGCTCCGGCCGGGGACGGGCAGCGGACGGAGGTGCGCTCGTGAGACGGCCGACTCTGCTCGGGGCTCTCGGCGTGATGGTGCTGCTGGGTGCCGGCTGCGGCATCCCGGCGACATCCGACGTGCGGGTGGACGGCAAGGGCGGTGCCGCGACCGAGGCCGGTGTGATCAGCCGGGGCAGCGAGCCGCCGACGCGGACGGCCAGCGGCAGCGTCAACGAGGCGTTCGTCCGCAACTTCCTGTCCGCCGCCGCCGGCGAGCCGGATCGGGCGTACGAGCGGGTTAAGGCGTTCATCGCCCCGGAGGACAAGATCCGCCTACAGGACAAGAAGGGCAGCGAGGTCGCGCTGAACGTGGTCCGGCTGGGCGAGGCGGTCTACACCCTCAACAGCGACTCGACCACCACCGTGAAGATCGCCGTGCAGCAGATCGGTGTGCTGCGGGCCAACGGCACCCTGGCCCCGCCGGTGGCGACCGAGACGGAGTACGAGTTCGGCCTGCGCAGCGCGTCGTTCAACGGCGGCGTCAACGACGACCGGGCCGGCCTGTACGTCATCAACCCGCCCAACGTACTGCTGCTCAGCGACACCGCCCTTCGACAGTATTACCAGGACGAGACGATCTACTTCTGGAGTTCGGACCGCACCCGTCTGGTGCCCGACCAGCGCTACCGGCCGCAGACGGTGCCGGTCGAGCGGCGGGTCAACGAGGTGGTGAAATGGCTTGTCGGTGGCCCCTCCGACTGGCTGCGCCCCGGAGTCGTCGGGCTGCCGGACCGCACCGAGCTGATCAACAACGCCACCGGCGGGAACGGTCGGTGGGAGGTCAACCTGGACATGTCCGGTGACGACCAGAACGGCATCCAACAGTTGATCACGCAGATCGCCTGGTCGTTGGGCGACCTGCCCGGTCAGCTGGAGTTGAAGATCCGCAACAACGCGCAGCCCGTGGTGGACCTGAGCGAGCGACGAAACTCCCAGGCGCTCTACCCCCAGGCCGCCAGCCCGCAGCGGTTCGGCCTGTACGACGGCGCGATCCACCCACTCGACTTCGAAGGCGAACCCAGCGGCACGGTGCCGTTGACGCCCGAGATCAACCGCAACGTCGTCTCGGCCAGCCTCGGGCTGGCCAAGGACCAGCGAGTCCTTGCCGCGATGGTGGTCACCGGCAGCAGCAAGAACCGGTACCGACTCGCCGTGGGCACGGGCGCCAACCCGGTCTCCGTGCTGGGCCGCAGCGGCACCGAGTACTCCTCGATGAGCCGGCCGGTCTGGCTGCGTACGGTCGACTCCCGCCCGGGCAGCGGCCTGGTGGTGGCCGACGGGCAGCTCTACCGGTTCGACGAGCTGGCCCGGATGTATCCGGTGCCGCTCAACCTGCCCTCCACCGAGGCCACCGCGGTGGCCGCCGCGTTGGACGGCCAGCGGGTCGCGCTGATCGCCGGCGGCCGTCTCTACGTCGCCGCGGTCAACCTCGACAATGGCGGGGTCTCCATCGGCCCGCCCCGAGAGTTGGTCACCTCGCTGACCAACCCCACGGCGGTCGACTGGGGCAGGGAGGATCAGCTGGTGGTGGCGGGATCGGTCGGCCAGCCGGCGATCTACGAGATCAGTGTCGACGGTGCCCTGGAGACGCCGCTGCGGACCGACCTCGGTGCCAAGGTCAACCACCTGACCGCGTACCCGACCAACCCCAGCGTGCGGGTGCCCAGCGGGGCCTACATGTACGAGGCGAACGGGGTGGCCTACCGCAGCAGCCCATTCGAACGGATCGAGCCCAGCCGGGTACGCGACATCGCCCCGGTGCCGGCCGGTGTGCGGCCGAGCAACCCGTCGGCGCCGTTCTTCCTCTACTGATCAGGTGAGCGGGCTCTGGGCGGACCTCGCCGACCTGGTGCTGCCCGCCGATTGCGCCGGTTGTCGGGAGCGCCGACCCGGTCTGCGGCACGGGGTCTGCCCAGCCTGTGTCACCGCGCTGGGCGACCTGCGGCCCCGGGTGGTCCGTCCGACCCCCGCCCCGCCGGGGCTGCCGTCCTGCGTCGCCCTCGGCCCGTACTCGGGTCCGCTGCGTGAGGCTCTGCTGGCGTACAAGGAACACGGCCGGCACGGGCTGGCCCGCCCGCTCGGCGCCCTGCTCGCCGAGGTCGTCGCGGCGGCCGTCGGCGGGGCTCGGCCGCTGGCGTTGGTGCCGGTCCCGGACACCGCCGCGGCGGCCCGGTCCCGTTACGGGGACCACCTCGACCGGCTGGCCCGGCACTGCGCGGCGAGGCTCAACCGGGGCGGTTGGGCGGTGCGGGTGCGCCGTCCGCTGCGGGCGTTGCCCCGGCCCGACTCGGTCACCCTGGACAGCGCCGGCCGGGCGGCGGCGGCCGAGGCGGCCTTCCAGCCCCGCTCGACCGGACCGCTTCGGGGTGGTGTCGCGGGAGCGGCGCCGGTCGTGGTGCTGCTCGACGACATCGTCACCACCGGCGTGACCCTCGCCGCGGCGAGCAGGGTGCTGACCGCGACGGGATGGGCACCGAGTGTCGCCGTGGTGCTCGCGGCGACCGAGAAAAGACGCCAGTCGTAACCGATCGTGTTTCCGTTTCACCCGTTGGTGTATGAGCTACGAAAAATCTGGGCCGTCTCGGCAACACGGGGTGACTGTTGAGGGAACAGGAGTTAGCGTTTCGCTGTCGGGGGTAGGAGGTCGTTCCAACCGCCCCTGGCGGTGAGAGGAGGCGTAGCCGTACCAACCGGTCGACGCCAGCGGGTCTCCCCACGGCGCGCGGCCGGGTAACCGGATCGAAGACCGTCCGAACAATGGAGGTCACGTGGACATCGTGGTCAAGGGTCGAAACGTCGAAGTGCCGGATCATTACCGGGTACACGTAGCCGAGAAACTCGCGAAGATCGAACGCTACGACCACAAACTTATTCGCGTCGATGTCGAGCTGTTTCACGAGCGCAATCCGCGCCAGGCCGACCACTGCCAGCGGGTGGAGATCACCTGCGTTTCCCGGGGCCCGGTAATTCGGGCCGAGGCCTGCACGAACGACTTCTACAGCGCGCTCGACGCGGCCATCGCGAAGCTCGACACCCGGCTGCGCCGCGCGGCCGACCGCCGCCGCGTACACCGGGGTCGGCACGCGCCGATCTCCGTCGCCGAGGCCACCGCGGGCCTGCCGGTCGCGGACCTGGTGTCCCCCGCGCTGAGCGCGCCGAGTGACGGCGCCCGCGGCGGCACCGCGGTCGCGGAGCGGGTCGAAGAGGAGCACGACGACCAGCCGTGGCACATCGCCCGGGAGAAGGTGCACCCGGCGGAGCCGATGACCATCGACGACGCGCTGTTCGAGATGGAACTGGTCGGCCACGACTTCTACCTGTTCCAGGACAAGGAGTCCGGCCGCCCCAGCGTCGTCTACCGGCGCCACGCGTACGACTACGGCATCATCTCCCTCGCCACCTGACCGCCAGCCGATCCGCGTCGATCATGGAGTTGTGGTGGGGGACGCCCACCACAACTCCATGATCTGTCAGCGGAGGTCGGCGGGGAGCAACGCGAAGGTCAGGTCGTCCAGACGGGCGCCGGCCAGTCCGGGCAGCCGGCCGCGCTGAACGGCCTCGCGCCGAAAACCGACCCGCTCCAGCACCCGGTGCGACGCGGTGTTGTCCGGCACCGTGCCCGCCGACAGCCGGGCGATACCGGCCGGGCCGAACGCCCAGTCCGCGAGCAGCCGAACCGCCCGCGTCGCGTACCCCCGGCCGCGCCAGTCGGGCAGCAACGCGTAGCCGACCGACGCCTCGCCGGCGGCCACATCGGTGTACGACAGGCCGCAACTGCCCACGGGCTCTCCGCTGGCCACGTCCGTGATCAGCAGCCGGGCGATCTCGCCGGTCAGCCACCCGCTCTGCGCGAGACGACAACGCCGCTCCATCGCCTCACGCGTCGGCGGCACCGGCGGCGCCTGGTTCGCCACCACCTCGGGTCGGCTGTGCAGCCGGTACATCAGCGCCGCGTCGTCCGGCCCGAGCGGGCGCAGCGCCACCACCTGATCGGTGAGCACCCTGCCGGGCAGGTCGGGCAGCAGCCGGGCGGTCGGGCCGGGCGGATCACCGGCGACGCGTACCCAGGCCAGAAGATCGTGCCGGCCGGCGTCCCGGGACGCGCCGGCCGACCGCCGCAGACCCTCGTAGCGGAAGCCGGCGGCCAGCGCGACCCGCTGACTCGGGCCGTTCTCCGGTTCGGTGAGCAACTCCAGTCGGGCCGTCCCGCTGGCGAACGCGTGCTCACTCAGCGCCCGAGTCGCCGCGGTGGCCAGCCCGCGCCCGCGCGCCGCCGGCCGCATCCAGTAGCCGATCTCGAACTGGCCCCGGGCAGGCACCGGGTTGTTCAACCCCACGGCGCCGAGCAGCCGATCGGTGGCGGGGTCCGCGACGGCGTACGCCGCGCCGCCGCCGGTCCAGGCCGCCGGGGCGCCGACGTCGATCCACCAGCGGGCGTCGGTCTCGGTGTACGGCACTGGCAGGTTCGACACGAACCGTTGGGTCAGCGGGTCCGCGCAACCGTCCACCACGTCGGCGCCGTCCTCGGCGCGAAACGGGCGCAGCCGCACCCCGTACGCCTCGACGACCGGCCGCGGGATCATCCGAGATCCTTGGCGAGAAGCGCACCGACCCACACGTCCACCCGCTCGCCCCGGTGCTGCACACCGCCCCGGGCGGTCCCCTCGACCAGGAAACCCGCCTTCTCCGCCGCTCGGCGGGAGGCGGTGTTGCCCACGTTCGCCCTCCACTCGATCCGAGCCAGGCCCAACGTGCTGAAGCCCCAGGCGCTGAGCGCGACCAACGCGGCGGGCAGGTAGCCCCGGCCCCGGGCCGCCGGTGCGGTCATGAAGCCGACGTCGGCCACCAGCGCGTCGACGGGGGAGAGCCGCAGGTCGAGCGAGCACACGTACCGGTCGTCCGGGTCGGCGATCACGAAGCAGGCGGCGTCCCCCCGATCCCAGGCGTCCCGGCTGTGGGCCTGGTAGCCCTGCGCGTCGGCGCGCTCGTACGGGTCCGGCACGGTCGTCCACCGGATGGTCTCCGGGTCCCGGCAGGTCTGCACCACGGCGTCCAGGTCCTGCTCCTCCATGGGCCGCAGACGCAGCTCGCCGGCCCCGGTGGTGGCGAACAGAACGGGCTGCGGACGGCCGAAGACGGCGGCCCGGCGGGCGGCGACGGTGCCCGGCCCGGCCGGACCGGTCGACCCGGCGGCGGGCACCTCGCCGGGCAGCAGCGAGCCGATCCAGCCATCCGCGCTGCGATACAGGGCCGGATCGGCCAGCCGCAACCGGCCGTCGACCCGGAAACCGGCCCGGAGGGCCACCAACCGGGAGGCGTGGTTGCCCACCTCGGCCTGCCAGATCAGCCGACGAAGCCCGAGGGTGTCGAAGGACCAGCGGGCCACCGCCCGGGTGGCCCGGACCGTCACGCCCCGACCACGCGCCCACGGCGCCGTCCAGTAGCCGATCTCGCCGGTGCCGTTGTCGATGGAGACCAGGCCGTTCGCGCCCAACAGGTCCCCGGTGCCCGGGTCACACACCGCGAACGGTGCCCCGGTGCCCTCGGCCCAGGCCTTCCGGCTCATCTCGGTGACAAATCCGAGCGCGTGTTCCGGCCGGTATGGGCGCGGTACGGTGGTCCAGCGCTGAATGTCCGGGTCCTGGCAGGCTCGGTGTACGGCCTCGGCATCAGCTTCTCGCCAGGGCCGCAGCAGCACGCCATCCTCGATGATCTCTACGGGCTCCACCCGTGCATCCTGCCGTAGCGTTCGCCGACGGCGTAACCGGATAACGTTTGGGGCGCGCGCAGGACGCGAGTTATGTCGGGTTCTGCGGGGTCGAGCACCGCCACCAGTGACCATCGCGCCGATGGAGCGCCTACGATGGTTCGAGACTGTCTAGGGGAGCGTTGATCCGTGTCGATTCTGGAAAAGGTCCTTAACGCGGGCGAGGGCCGCATGGTGCGCCGGCTCAAGGCCATCGCCGCCGCCGTCACCTCGATCGAGGACGACTACGTCAACCTCACCGACGAGGAACTGGCCGGCATGACCGAACAGTTCCGGGAGCGGCTCGCCGACGGGGAAACCCTCGACGACCTGCTGCCGGAGGCCTTCGCGGTGGCCCGCGAGGCGGCCGCCCGGGTGCTCGGCCAGCGCCCGTACGACGTCCAGGTGATGGGCGGCGCGGCGCTGCACTTCGGCAACATCGCCGAGATGAAGACCGGTGAGGGCAAGACGCTGACCTCGGTCATGGCCGTCTACCTCAACGCGCTGTCCGGCAAGGGCGTGCACGTGATCACGGTCAACGACTACCTCGCCCAGCGTGACGCGGCGTGGATGGGTCGGGTGCACGAGTTCCTCGGGCTGACCGTCGGCGTGGTGCTGCCCAACCGGCCGGCCGCCGAGCACAAGGCCGCCTACGAGTGCGACATCACCTACGGCACCAACAACGAGTTCGGCTTCGACTACCTGCGCGACAACATGGCGTGGTCGAAGGACGAGCTGGTGCAGCGCGGTCACAACTTCGCCGTGGTCGACGAGGTCGACTCCATCCTGATCGACGAGGCCCGCACCCCGCTGATCATCTCCGGCCCGGCCGAGCACTCGGCCCGCTGGTACGGCGAGTTCGCCGGCGTGGTGGCCCGACTCCAGGCCGGCACCGACGGTGAGGGCGACTACGAGGTCGACCACTCCAAGCGCACCATCGCGGTGACCGAGCGGGGCGTCGCCAAGGTCGAGGACCGGCTCGGCATCGACAACCTGTACGAGTCGGTGAACACCCCACTGGTCGGCTACCTCAACAACGCCATCAAGGCCAAGGAGCTCTACAAGCGCGACAAGGACTACATCGTCAGCGACGGTGAGGTCCTGATCGTCGACGAGTTCACCGGTCGCATCCTGCACGGCCGTCGCTACAACGAGGGCATGCACCAGGCGATCGAGGCCAAGGAGGGGGTGGAGATCAAGCAGGAGAACCAGACCCTGGCCACCATCACCCTCCAGAACTACTTCCGCCTCTACGAGAAGCTGTCCGGGATGACCGGTACGGCGCAGACCGAGGCGAGCGAGTTCAACAAGGTCTACAAGGTCGGCGTCGTGACCATTCCGACCCACCGCCCGATGGTTCGCGAGGACCGGCCGGACGTCATCTACAAGACGGAGAAGGCCAAGTTCAACGCCGTCATCGAGGACATCGCCGAGCGGCACCAGCTGGGCCAGCCGGTGCTGGTGGGCACCGTCTCGGTGGAAAACTCCGAGATCCTCTCCCAGTTGCTGCGCCGCCGGGGCATCCCGCACAACGTGTTGAACGCCAAGTTCCACGCGCGGGAGGCCGAGATCGTCGCCCAGGCGGGGCGTAAGGGCGCGGTCACCGTGGCGACCAACATGGCCGGCCGTGGCACCGACATCCTGCTCGGCGGCAACGCCGAGTTCCTCGCCGCGAACGAGCTGCGCCAGCGCGGCCTCGACCCGCTGGAAAACGAGGAAGAGTACGCCAAGGCGATGGAGGAGGTCCTTCCCAACTGGAAGCAGGCCTGCGACGCCGAGGCGGACGAGGTCTCCGCCGCCGGTGGCCTCTACGTGCTGGGCACCGAGCGGCACGAGTCCCGGCGGATCGACAACCAGCTGCGCGGTCGCGCCGGCCGGCAGGGCGACCCGGGCGAGTCCCGTTTCTACCTGTCCCTGCAGGACGAGCTGATGCGGCGCTTCCGGGCTGGAGCGGTCGAGGCGGTGATGGAGCGCTTCAACATCCCGGAGGACGTGCCCATCGAGTCGAAGATGGTCACCCGGCAGATCAAGAGCGCCCAGGCCCAGATCGAGGGCCAGAACGCCGAGATCCGCAAGAACGTGCTCAAGTACGACGAGGTGCTCAACAAGCAGCGCCAGGTCGTCTACGCCGAGCGGCTCCGGGTGCTCAACGGTGAAGACCTGTCCGACCAGGTCCGCAACATGATCGACGACACCGTCGAGGCGTACGTGCGGGGCGCCACCTCCGACGGCTACGGCGAAGACTGGGACCTTGAGCAGCTCTGGTCCAGCCTCAAGCAGCTCTACCCGGTCGGTGTGACGATCGAGGAGTTGGAGGAGGAGGCCGGCGGCTCCCGGGCCGGCATGGACGCCGACTTCCTGGTGGCCCGCCTCAAGGAGGACGCCAACGCCGCGTACGACCGGCGTGAGGAGCAGCTCGGCACCGAGGGGGTGCGCCAACTCGAGCGGATGGTGCTGCTCCAGGTCATCGACCGCAAGTGGCGCGAGCACCTCTACGAGATGGACTACCTCCAGGAGGGCATCAACCTCCGGGCGTACGCCCAGCGCGACCCGGTGGTGGAATACCAGCGCGAGGGCTTCGACATGTTCGCCACCATGATGGACGGCATCAAGGAGGAGACCGTTGGTTTCCTCTACAACATCGACGTCCAGGTGACCGAACCGGAGCCGGAGGCGGGGGCCGACGAGGTCGCGCTGCTCGACAAGCCGGTGGAGATCCGGGCCAAGGGCCTCAACCAGGCGCCGCGGCGGCAGGGCCTGCAATACTCCGCGCCCACCATCGACGGTGAGTCCAGCCCGGGTGCGGTCGCAGTGGAGCAGGCCGAGCAGCAGGCTCCCGCGCTCGGTGTGGGCCGACCGGCTCCGGGTGCCCCAGCGGCACCGGGGCAGACCGCGCCGTCCGCTCCGCAGCGGCCGGCATCGGGCCTGCGTGGGCCGGCTGTCCCGTCGGCCGCCGCCCGTCGGCCGGCCCCGAACCAGGCGGAGGCGAGCAACGGCCCGTCCCGCAACGCGCCGTGCCCGTGTGGCTCGGGCCGCAAGTACAAGCGCTGCCACGGCGCCCCCAACGGCGGCAACTGAGCAACAGCAGCTGCACCGACGGTGCGTCCGCACCAACAGCGTCTGACCGACGGGTCCCGGCCGACCAGACCGGGGCCCGTCGGCGTCTTCCAGCCCCGCCTGCCCGACAAAACGCCCATCCCCGGGCGTCTCGTGGGGTTACCTGGCGGCCGCGCTTGTGATCAACTCGCCTTCAAGGAAAGCGCGGCATCACCGACGGCCGGACCGCCCGGTTTCCTGAAACGCGAGTGGATCACCCGGCCCGGCGGGTGTGGTCAGAGCACGTGGAGGGCGGTGCAGAGCCAGCGGCCCCGGCGATGCTCAAGGCGCAGGGCCATCGCCCAACTTCGGCCGCCCGCGCCGGTGAGGACCGCTGCCGCCTCCACCGCGCCCTCCCGGGGCTCGCAGACTCGTAGGCGTAGCAGCCGGACCAGTGGCCGGCCGGTGCGGCGGCGGGCTGTCCCGGCCCGGCCGGTTGCGCGGGCGAGTTCGGTCAGCAGGTCGCCCGCTCGGGCCGGGTCGAGCAGCGCTCGCGCCTGGGCCGGCGAACGGTAGCCGTTGACCACCTCCAGGCAGGTGCCGACGAAGCGGTGCGCGGCTCGGGTCGTTTCCGGGGCGGTCGCCGGCGGCAACGACACGGCCGGGTGGGTGGTGGACCGGCTGGGCACCGGGCGCAGGGCGGCTCGCCGCTCCGGCGGCCGGACCGGGTTGGGTCGGGTGGAGGCGAACAGGTCGAGGGCGAGCTGACCGTCGGTCGGTGACGGCCAGTACGACCCGTCGGTCTCGTCAGCGTACGGCGGGTCGAAGGGCGGGACCGGGCGCAGCCGTACGGGCGGGCGGGAAGGACCGGGTCGCGCTCCGCTCATGATGGCCCCTTCGATCTTGCGTTTACCTACGTTTGCCTCCGACAGGCTTGATTCTGGGTGACAGAACGGCCTCGGTCAATGGCTTCTGGCGGCCTCCGCCCAATAAAGCACATGATCCACTCGCGTTCCTTGATGTCACGGCATCCCAGCAGCCCCGATACCGCGACTTCCGCAAAACCGAGTGGATCATGCCCCCGGGCGGGCCGAGCGGGCCGAGCGGGCCGGGCTTTGCTACTCGGGGTCGCGGTCGACCAGCGGGTTGCTCTGCACCCAGTCTGCCGTCTCGTCGTATTTGCGCGCTATGTACTCCTCCAGCCGGGCGCGTTCGACGCGCCACTGGCCGCGCCCGCCGATCTTGATCGCCGGCAGTTCGCCGCTGCGCACCATGTGGTAGACCTGCGAGTCCGACACGTTGAGCTCAGTGGCCACGTCGGAGAGCAGCAGGAACCTCGGCTCCACAGGAACTCCCGGGGTTGATGTCGTTTGGCTCAGTTTGCCACCGACAGCCCCGACCGCCCAGCACCCGGACCGCGTCGGCGGCAGGGCAACCATGGAGGACACACCGGCGGGGAACTTCCTCCGGTCGGAGGCGGGGTGTATGACGGTCACGGCGTGCGGCATGATCTGCGCCCGTGCCGGCGGCCGCCGGTGGGAGGACGACGCGGGGAGACGACCGGTGACCGACGAGCTTGTCCGGGTGTACGTGCCGGCGACCGTACCGATGCTGGCCCGGCTGCGTGAGGAAGGGCTGACCGCCGACCAGGCGCACGCCGTGACCCCGGCGCTTCGCGAGTGGTATGCCGAGGGCGACGAGGAGGAGTTGGAGTACGTCGCGTTCATCCGGGCTGCCCAGGACGCCCTGCACCTGCTCCGGGCCGATCCGACTGCTCCCCGCCGCCGCGTCGTCGTCTCGGTCGACCTGCCGTCGGGAGCGCTCGGGCGCGGTGACGGTGAGCTGGGTTCGAGCACTGTGACGTTGACCGACACGGTGCCGGTGGGCGCCGTCGCGGCCATCCACGTGGACGGCGCGGACGCGGTCGAGGAGGTCGGTGCGGCGGCCGACGTGGTGGCAGAGGCGGCCGCTGGTGACCCCGACGCCCAGTTCACCGTCGACGGCGCCGAGGACCACGAGCTGGAGTGGTACGACGTGACGGAGCTGGACCAGCTGCTCCGCGCGGCCGACTGAGCCGGAGACCAGCCCGGCAGCCGGACAGCGGGCGGACCCGCCTGACCCGGACACCGGCCCAGGCAGTCGGACACCGGCCCAGGCAGTCGGACACCGGCCCAGGCAGCCGGACGTCGGGCCAGGCAGTCGGACGTCGGCCCAGATCCGGCTTCAGCGGGCCGGGTCCGCCTTCGCCGGGTCAACCTTCGACGGCTCCGCCTTCGCCGAGTCCGCGTCGAACGTCTGGGCCGCGTCGAACGTCTCGGGCGCGTCGAACGTCTCGGCCGGGTCCGGGTCGAACGCCTTGGCGTAGCCCGGCTTGTCGTCCTTCGGGTCGACGAGCTGGTCGGCGACCGGGCTCGGGTCGTCGGCCGGGTCGTCGTCGCTGTGGGCCGGGCCGAGCGTGCGGCCGAACGCGATGAGCGCGGTCAGCGCCCCCACGAAGAGCACCCAGATGCCGTTGTCCACCCGCGAGGTGCCCAGCGAGGTCTGCGCCACCGCGTCCGCCTCACTGAGCGCGCTGGCGAGGTCGAGCAGCGACCGGCCGCCGATTCGGATGATCACCTCGGCGAGCAGCAGGAGGAGCCCCGGCCCGGCGCCGGCGAGCAGGTACGCCGGCCAGCGCAGCGCGGCGGCCTCCGGGTCGCGGCGGACGGCTCGACGCCGTGCCCAGGTCAGGTAGCCGAAGGCCAGTAGCCCGGCCAGAATCCCGGCGACGAGCGATTCGGTGCGGGACACCCACTTGGCCGCGTTGACCAACGATTCCTGGCTGTCGCCGCCACCGAAGAGGTCGAACAGCGGGTCCCGGGCGCGGCTGAACGCCACCACGAAGATCAGTGTGCCCAGCGCGGCGGTGACCACCGCACCGATCGCCGGGGCGGTCCGCGCGCCGGCCAGCGCGCCCCCGATGATCGCCGCGGCCGCCGTGGTGCCGGCGATCACGTTGGTGGTGGACGTGTCGAAGTAGGTGAGGTTGATGGCCACCGCGGCAGCGAGCCCTACCAGCATTCCGCCGCCGATCGCCCCGGCGAAGCGCAGGGTGGCCCAGTCGCCGTACCGGCGGGCCAGCAGGTTGCCGCCGGCCAACGCGACGGCCGCCCCGGCCACCAGCGCGGCCGAGATCACACCGGGCAGGGCGAACGCGGAGAGGCTGATCGCGGTGACCCCGGCGGCCGCCGAGGTGATGGCCTCCCGAGTGGACCAGAGCATGGCGGCCAGCCAACCGAGCGCCAGCAGCGCGAGCACTGCGGCGCCGGGCGCGGGCAGCGGCCGACCGCCGGTGCTGGGCGCGTCTACCGCCGGCTCGTCCGACTCAGCGGCCGGGACGCGGCCGGGCTGCTTGACCGCGGGGACGCGGCCGGGCTGCTTGACCGCGGGGACGCGGCCGGGCTGCTTGGTCATCGTCTCCCCTTCGAGGCGGCAGGTCACCGACCATTCAGGGTACGCGGGCCCGCTGGGCTGCCTGTCGCCCCGGGACGGCGGGACGGATCGAGGCCGGTCGGTAAGGGGAGGAGGGGTGGGGCGGTCCTTGGTGCAGGGCCGGTGGCCGAGGTGGGTCGTGCGGCCCGTCGTGGGAGAATCACGGGAGGTCCCGCCGCTGCTCGGCCTCCCGTGCGGCGTCCGGTGTCCGGCCGTCCGGTCGGTGCCCGCGGGTCCGGTTTCGCCACTGCTGTCGAGATCGCCAGGAGCCTTGATGGATGCCGTGTTCTCCGTTCCCGAGCCGCGCAACGAGCCGGTTCGCAACTACGAGCCGGGCAGCCCCGACCGGGACCGGCTCCAGCGGCGGCTGACCGAGCTCGCCGCCGAGCGCATCGACCTGCCGATGACCATCGGCGGTGAGCAGCGGATGGCCGGCGGTGACCCGATCAACGTGGTGCAGCCGCACAAGCACGCCCACGTGCTGGGTGTGACCGGGCACGCCACCCACGACGACGCGCGTGCCGCGACCAAGGCGGCCAAGGACGCCGCGCCGATGTGGCGTGCGCTGCCCTTCGAGGAGCGCGCCGCGATCTTCCTGCGCGCCGCCGAGCTGCTCGCCGGTCCCTGGCGCGACACCCTCAACGCCGCCACCATGCTCGGCCAGTCGAAGACCGCCATCCAGGCCGAGATCGACGCGGCGTGCGAGTTCATCGACTTCCTGCGGTTCAACGTGCACTTCGCGCGTCGCCTGCTCGAGGAGCAGCCGGCGTCCTCGCCTGGCGTCTGGAACCGCTTCGACCACCGCCCGCTGGAGGGCTTCGTCTACGCGGTCACCCCGTTCAACTTCACCGCCATCGCCGGCAACCTGCCGTCGGCGCCGGCCCTGCTGGGCAACACGGTGGTCTGGAAGCCGGGCCCGACCCAGCAGTTCGCCGCGCACTTCACCATGCGGCTGTTCGAGGCCGCCGGCCTGCCGCCCGGCGTGATCAATATGGTCACCGGCCGGGGCGAGGAGGTCTCCGATGTCGTGCTCGCCGACCCGGATCTGGCCGGCATCCACTTCACCGGTTCGACGAAGGTCTTCCAGCAGTTGTGGCGGACCGTGGGCGACAACATCGCCCGTTACCGGGGCTACCCGCGCCTGGTCGGCGAGACCGGCGGCAAGGACTTCGTCGTCGCGCACACCAGCGCTGACGTGGACGCCCTGCACACCGCGCTGATCCGTGGCGCGTACGAGTACCAGGGCCAGAAGTGCTCGGCGGCCTCGCGGGCGTACGTGCCGCGCTCGATCTGGGAGGGCGGGCTGCGGGACCGGCTGGCCGCCACGACCGACTCGCTCACCTACGGCGACGTGGCCGACTTCGGCAACTTCGGTGGCGCGGTGATCGACGACAAGGCGTTCTCCCGGCACACCGCCGCGCTGGAGCTGATCGGCGGTGACGACACGTGCCGCGTGCTGGCCGGTGGCACGGCCGACGACTCGGTCGGGTACTTCGTCCGGCCGACGCTCTTCGAGTGCTCCGACGCCGCCCACGAGACCTTCACCACCGAGTACTTCGGGCCGATCCTGGGCGTGCACGTGTTCGACGACGCGCGCTTCGACGAGGTGGTCGCGCAGGCCGAGTCGATCGCCCCGTACGCGCTGACCGGCTCGGTGTTCGCCACCGACCGCCGGGTCGTCGAGTCGGTGGGCGAGCGCATGCGGTACGCGGCCGGCAACTTCTACATCAACGACAAGCCGACCGGCGCGGTGGTCGGGCAGCAGCCCTTCGGTGGCGCCCGCGCCAGCGGCACCAACGACAAGGCCGGCTCCTGGCTCAACCTGGTCCGCTGGATCTCGCCGCGGACGATCAAGGAGACCTTCGTGCCGCCGACCGACCACACGTACCCCCACATGGGCTGACCGGCGACGACCCGCCGGCGGCGTGCGTGGCACCGCCGGCGGGCGCCCGGAATGTCGCAATCCATCGATAGTCCTCAACGGACAGTCTGTCGCCGACAGTGCACTTAGGAAGTCCTGTTGGGTGGCAAACTGGCAAATCCTGGACGCCGCGTGCGCAAAGTGGCAGCGTAGTGGGCATGGCGGATTCCGGAGTCAACCCTACGGCGGCGGCCCTACTCGGCCTCCTCCATGAGGGCCCGATGACAGGCGGTCAGTTGATGGCCGCCGCTGAGCGCCGTCTGGCGCCGTACTGGTCGATGACCCGCAGTCAGGTGTACCGCGAGTTGCCGGTGCTGGCTGAGCGGGGTTTCGTGCGGCTCGGCAAGCCGGGTCCGCGGATGAGCCAGCCGTACGCGCTCACCGCCAGCGGGAAACGGACGTTCTCCCGCTGGCTCGCGGAGAACCCGGGGCGGGACACCATCCGCAACCCGATAGCGCTGCGGATGGCCTTCGGCAACCTGCACTCCGCCAGCCAGCTCAAGGGCCTGTACGCCTCGGCCAACGAATACCACACCGAGGCCCTCGCCCAGGTCCGGGAACAGGTGAAGAACGCCAAACGGGACGGCGAGACGTACGACGCCAGCGCGCTGGAGTTCGCCGTCGCCTACCACCGGGCGGCCCTGTCGTGGTTGAAGTCCGCCCCCGTCGGGTGACCTGCGGCCAGTTCGCGCATAGGGAACGAGCTGCTCCGCTCCCGGCACAGTACGCTTGTCTGTCGTGACCGCTGCCGATTACGCCGAACAGCTCAAGGAACTCGACGCGACCCTGCGAAACATCGAGGCCGTCCTCAACATCGACCGTCTCCACGAGGACAAGGCCCGCCTTGAGCAGGAGGCCTCCGCCCCCGACCTCTGGGACGACCAGGCCAAGGCCCAGCAGGTGACCTCGCAGCTGTCGTACGTCAACGGCGAGATCAGCAAGCTGGGCAGCCTGCGTTCCGGCCTCGACGACGCCCAGGTGCTGCTGGAGCTGGCCGAGGCGGAAGCCGACCCGGGCGTGTTGACCGAGGTCGAGTCGGAGATCACCGGGCTGACCAAGGCCATCCAGGAGATGGAGGTCCGCACCCTGCTCTCCGGCGAGTACGACTCGCGGGAGGCGCTGGTCGCCATCCGGGCCGGCGCGGGTGGCGTGGACGCCGCGGACTTCGCCGAGATGCTGCTGCGGATGTACCTGCGCTGGGCGGAGCGGCACGGCTACCCGACCGAGGTCTACGAGACCTCGTACGCCGAGGAGGCGGGCCTGAAGTCGGCCACCTTCGCGGTCAAGGTGCCGTACGCGTACGGCACGCTCAGCGTCGAGTCGGGCACCCACCGGCTGGTCCGGATCAGCCCGTTCGACAACCAGGGCCGTCGGCAGACGAGCTTCGCGGGCGTCGAGGTCCTGCCGGTCACCGAGCAGACCGACCACATCGACATCCCGGAGAACGAGGTACGCGTCGACGTCTACCGCTCCTCCGGCCCGGGTGGGCAGAGCGTCAACACCACCGACTCGGCGGTCCGGCTGACCCACGTCCCGACCGGCATCGTGGTGACCTGCCAGAACGAGAAGTCCCAACTGCAGAACAAGGCCTCCGCGCTGCGGGTGCTCCAGGCTCGACTGTTGGAGCGCAAGCGCCAGGAGGAGCAGGCCAAGCTCGAAGGGCTCAAGGAGAACGCGGCGGGCTCGTGGGGCGACCAGATGCGCTCGTACGTCCTGCACCCGTATCAAATGGTGAAGGATCTCCGAACTGAGCAGGAGACCGGCAATCCGAGCGCGGTCTTCGATGGCGATTTGGACGGCTTCATCGAGGCGGGCATCCGTTGGCGCAAGCAGCGGCAGCTCTCCGGCGACGGTGCGTGACGGGGCGCGGGCGGAGCGCGTCATCGATCTCCAGGTAGAAGCCTGATTCGACGACTCGCGCCGGTTCGGCGGGGCGTGGGGCTTGGCTCAGTTGTTACACCGCGTAGACTCACCACCCGTGATTCAGCTTGAGCAAGTGACGAAGACGTACCCGAAGGCGTCCCGGCCTTCGCTCGACAACGTGTCCGTCTCGATCGAGAAGGGCGAGTTCGTCTTCTTCATCGGTCCATCCGGCTCCGGCAAGTCCACGATCATCAAGATGCTGCTGCACGAGGTGGCCCCCAACAAGGGCCGCGTCGTCGTCAACGGCAAGGACGTCACGTCGATGCGCTCCTGGAAGCGACCCCACTTCCGGCGCTCGATCGGCTGTGTCTTCCAGGACTTCCGGCTGCTGCCCAACCGCACCGCCTACGAGAACGTGGCGTTCGCCCTCGAGGTGATCGGCAAGACGAAGGCGGTTGCCCGCCGGGTCGTGCCGGAGGTGCTGGAGCTGGTCGGGCTCGGTGGCAAGGAGCACCGCTACCCGCACGAGCTCTCCGGTGGTGAGCAGCAGCGGGTCGCCGTCGCCCGGGCGTTCGTGAACCGTCCGCTGATCCTGCTGGCGGACGAGCCCACCGGAAACCTGGACCCGGACACCTCGATCGAGATCATGCGTCTGCTGGACCGGATCAATCGCACCGGCACGACCGTCGTGATGGTCACCCACGACTCCAACATCGTGAACCAGATGCGCCGCCGCGTCGTTGAGATTGAGAGCGGTCGCATCGTGCGTGACCAGGCCCGCGGCGTCTACGGGTGAGCCGGCGCTCCACCCCTGCGCAGCCTGACGACGAACACCTCATGCCGGAGACCCGGAGGAAATCCCGATGCGCGTGAAATACGTCCTGTCCGAGGTACTGGTCGGACTGTGGCGCAACGTGACCATGTCCATCGCGATGATCATCACGATGGCGGTCTCGCTGACCATGCTCGGCGCCAGCGGTCTGATGTACCGCCAGGTCGACGACATGAAGGACCTCTACTACAAGAACATCGAAGTCTCGATCTTCTTGACCCAGGAGGTGACCGAGCAGGAGCGCACCGACCTGCAGACCAAGCTCGACAGCGACCCCCTGGTCAAGGACGTCCTCTACGTCAACAAGGACGAGGCGTACAAGCGCTTCAAGGAGATGTACCAGGACGCGCCGGACCTGGTGAACGCTGTCAAGCCCGACCAGCTGCCCGAGGCGTTCCGGCTCAAGCTGAACAACCCGGAGCAGTACAAGAACGTCTACGACCAGTACAAGGACACGGCGGGCGTCGAGGAGATCATCGACCAGAGTCGACTGCTCGACAAGATCTTCAACATCCTCACCTCGATCCAGAACATCGCCCTGGCCGCCGCCGTCGTGATGGCGATCGCCGCCCTGCTGCTGGTCGCGAACACCATTCAGGTGGCCGCGTACAGCAAGCGGCGTGAGGTGGCGGTCATGAAGCTGGTCGGCGCGTCCAACTGGTTCATCCAGGCGCCGTTCGTGCTGGAGGCCGTGGTGGCCGGCCTGATCGGTTCACTGCTCGCCCTGGTCGCCCTGGTCGCGGCGAAGTATCTGCTCTTCGACGGGTCGTTGAGCGCGTTGCAGGGTCTGCTCTCGCCGGTCACCTGGGGCGACATCCTGTTCGTCTTCCCGTTGATGGCCGGCGTCGGTGTTCTGGTCAGCGCGGGCACCGCCTGGGTCACCCTGCGCTTCTACCTGCGGGTCTAGGCACCGCACGGGTCGTCCCGTCGTCTCCCAAGGACCCTCCCGCGGCCGGAAATAAACGGCGCGGGAGGGTCCTTGTCAATGAGGCTTATTCGGGCGGCCCTGACGATGGCACGGCCTGCTCGGCGGCGAGAGCCCGAATAAGCCTCATTCGGGTAGCATGATCGGTTGTCCGGCCGGGGTGAACCCGGCCACGGACTCCAGGAGAGGGGGTGGCACCGATGCCACGGGAAAAGGGGCGCAAGGTGGTCGCCTCCAACAAGAAGGCGCGCCACGACTACGCCATCCTCGACACGTACGAGGCGGGCATGGCGCTGACCGGCACCGAGGTCAAGTCGCTGCGGGCCGGGCGAGCGTCGCTTGTCGACGCGTTCGCGCAGGAACGTGACGGCGAGTTGTACCTCCACTCGATGCACATTCCGGAGTACACGCAGGGCACCTGGACCAACCATGAGCCCCGGCGTACCCGCAAGCTCCTGCTCAACCGGGTCGAGATCGACAAGCTCGTCGGCAAGACCCGCGAGGGCGGTTTCACAATCGTCCCGTTGCAGGTCTACTTCTCGGACGGCTGGGCCAAGGTCGAGATCGCCCTGGCCAAGGGCAAGAAGTCGTACGACAAGCGTCAGGACCTCGCCAAGCGCGACGCGGACCGGGAGATCGCCCGGGTGTCCGGTCGCCGCGGCAAGGGGATGGACGATTAGTTCATCCCATTTGTCCGGGTCGGCGTGCCGGCCCGGGGCTCGGGATGAAAGCTGTTGCGCCAGGCGTTAGGCTTGTCAGTGCCGCCACATCGGCGGCCTGTCGAGGGGGTGACTGGTTTCGACTTCGTACGCAGCGACAGGGGAAGCGAGCCGAGGAAGCCGACGTCGTCTCGAGAATCGGTCGTCGGAACTTTATAAGCGCCAATCACCAACGCGCTGACTTCGCTCTCGCCGCCTGAGGCGAGTAGCTAAGTCTGTCGGTCTGGGAACGCCTTCGTCCCAGTAGCCGGCATCAGCTAGGAGGCTGGCCAATCGGACCCGGTCGCGGGGTCCGTGCGGCGAGATTAATCAGCGACTGGGCCCGTCACACCAACTTGCTCGCGTGAGCGGTGGGGCCGAGTAGAGGCACAGCGAGCTGCGCTCGGAGAAGCCCTGACAAACCGGCGAAGGACCCGGGTTCGATTCCCGGCACCTCCACCACCTCGAACGAAGCGCCCCGGCCCACCAGCCGGGGCGCTTCGTTGTTCACGGGCGGCGACGCGACTCGCCTACGCTGCCCCCTGTGACCAACCAGGAGCTGCGCCTGTCGGTCGGCGCGTCGCCCGGCCAGCGCGTCACGGCGGTGGTGGCCGGCGTCCTCCTCGCGGCCGTCGGCGCGGCGTTCGTGGCGCTGCCCCTCGTCGCCGACGGGCTGCTGCGTCGGCTGACCGGTCCGGGTGACGCGTTCGCCTCCTACGAGGAGGCTCGCGACCTGCCACCGGGGCTGCTGCCGCCCGGGCTCCGCGACTCCGCCGACCCGAACCAGTCCGGTCCCAGCCCCTTCATCGGCCTGTGCGGCCTGCCCTTCGTCCTGCTCGGCCTCTACCTCGTGCTGAGGGTGCTCCGCACGGCCGCCTGGCTGGACGGCAGCCGTGCGCGGGTACGCGGTGCGCTGCGCACCCGCACCGTCGACCTCGCCACCGCCCGGATCGAGTCCGGCGCGGTGTCGTACCGCGACGCGGACGACGACGGCCCGGCCGGCGGACCGCAGCCGCGGGCCATCCTCGCCACCGACCCGGGGAGTACCCGGGGGGTCATCATCCCCCTGCGCGGCATGGGGCTGCCCAGCCTGCCACCGTCGGAACTGCGGGCGCTGGCCGAGGCGATCACGACCGGTCGACCGGCCGACGGGCGGGACGGCGACGCGCACGCCGTGTCCGACCACCTGCGCCGCCTGGCGGAGCGCCGGTCGACCGACTGAGCCGGCGTACCTCCCAGGGGTCTGTGCGGCGGCCAGGGCCGTACCAGTGCGGCTGGTGGGGTCAGTGGGCCCAAAGGGGCAGATGAGGCGAACCAGGGCCCTGGACAGGGCACGCGGGGCAGCCTCACCATCGCGGTATGGGGTAACAGCGCCGCGCGGGAGGTGCCATGGTCGCCGGTCCGGTCCAGCAGCCGTCACTCGTCGCCCGACCTCGCGTCGCGCATCCGGCGGGGCTCCCCGCCGACCCACATACCAACGTTCTACCCGGCGAGCCGCGCCCGGCCGGCCTCGCCGGCGACGTGCACGCCCTCGGCCGGGCCGTCGCGGCGGCCACCACCGAGCCGCGCTGGCGCGAAGACGTTCTCCTTCGGCTTGGTCCGGTGCGCAAGGGCTTCGCCGAGCACGTCCGGGCCACCGAGGGCCCCACCGGCCTCTACCGGGAGTTGCTCACCCAGTCGCCGCGACTGGACCACGGCGTACGGCTGCTGACCCGGGAACACACGGCGATCGTCGCCGCGATCCTGGCGGTCCAGCAGATCGCCGAGCGGCCCGAGGCGCACCCCGACGAGCTGCGGCATCGGGCCGGGCACCTGCTGCGGAGGTTGGCCCGGCATCGGCGGCGCGGCGCCGACCTGCTCTGGGAGGCGTACCAGACGGATCTGGGTGGCGAGACCTGAGCCCAGGTTGGGAACCGGCCGGTCGGCGGACGCGTCGAACCGTACATGCGTCGATCCGGCCTGCTGCTCGTACTCCCGTTGCTGCTCGCGGCGGGCTGCGCCGCGACCGATGCCGGTCCGGCCGGCGGCCCGGGCAGCCCCACCCGCGGCGCGGAGGCGTTCGACCAGCGGGCCGGTCAGGTCGCCGAGGCGTGGCGGCCCGGGCCCGAGTGGCGCACGGGCTACGTACCGTTGGAGGGGCCGACCCTGCTCACCGGCGACCCGGGCTTCACACCCGAGACCGAGGCGGCCTTCCGGGCCGGGTGGTACCGCGAGCAGGTCGGGATACCGCCCACCCGGGTCGGCGGCGAGATCCAGTTCCCGGACGGTCGGCTGAGGCTGCCGTTGGTCAGCGCCGCGGAGGCGTACCAGCAGCTCGACCAGGGTGACCCGCTGCCCTGCCCGGGGCGGCCGAAGCGGCCCGGCCGGCCCACCCCCGGCGGCCCCACAGTCGAACCGGGACCGGACGGGTGGGCCACGAGCAGCACGCAGACCGCCTGTCTCCCGCTCACCGTCACCGCTGTCACGTTCGGTGCCGTGCCGGTCCGGACGAGCCGGGGTGTGGCGCAGGTTCCGGCCTGGCTGTTCACCACCAAGGAGTTGGCCACCCCGGTGGCCCGGCTCGCCGTCGCGCCGACGGCGGTCACCCCCGTCCCGGAGCCCACCGCGCCGGCCCGGCCGCTACCGGACGGGTTGGTGGCGGCCCAGAACCTGGCAGCCGTCGACGGCGCCCGGCTGACCGTGCGGCTCGGCGTCGGTGCGTGCGACACCGGGATCACGCCGTTGGTGTGGGAACGGCCGGACGTCGTGGTGGTCGGTGGAAGCGTCACCCGGGCCACCGGCGAATGCATCGACCTGCTGAAGCTGGAGCCGGTCACCGTCACCCTCGCGGCGCCGCTGGGCACCCGGCCGGTGCTGGACGTCTTCACCGGTGCCCCGCTGTCGATCGCACCGCGCTGACCGGAGCCGGTTCAGAGGAGGCTGGGCACCTCGGTGCTGATCGGTATCGGCAACACCGTGGGACGGTCGGCGCGCAGCCCGGTGGCGAGCGCCGCGCCGAGCTGGTCGGGGGTCTGCACCACCTCCGTGGCGCAGCCGTAGCCGGCCGCGATCGCGATGATGTCCAACCCCGGCAGGTCCAGGCCGGGAACCCCGGGGGTGTGCTTCAGTTCGGCGAACGCCTTGAGGATCGCGTACTGCTGGTTGACCGGGACGACGACCACCACCGGCAGTGCCAGGCGCGCGGCCGTCCAGAGTGCCTGCACGGAGTAGTGGAAGGAACCGTCGCCGATCACCGCCACCACCGGGCGACCGCGCCCGGTGTCCCGCTCGGCCAGCGCGACGCCGACCGCCGCCGGCAGGCCGTAGCCGAGGCCACCGCTGGCCATCGTGAAGTACGACGCCGGGCGGGTGATCCGCAGCCGACGACGCAGCGCGGACAGATTGGATGGTGACTCCTGGACCAGCACGCCGTCGGCCGGCCAGTGTGCGGCCAGCGCGGCGAACAGGGCGTCGGCGCTCAGTGGGGTGCCGACCTCCGGCGGTGGCGGTGCGTCCCGGCGCGCGGGTGCCGGCCGGTCGCTCGGCGGCACCCGTTCGACAAGCGCGGCCAGGGCCAGCCCTGGGTCGCTGAGCAGGCTGTCACCGACCGGGGCTCGGGCGGCCTCGTCCGGGTCGTCCGTGACGTGCAGCAGTCGGGCGCCGTCGGGCAGGTGCCCGCCCGGCACGTACGGGTAGTAGCGGAACACCGGGGCGCCGATGACCAGCACCGTGTCGTGCCCGCGCAGCGCCTCGGCGAGCGGACCGATCGCGTACGGCAGCACGCCGCGGAAGTGCGGGTGGTCCTCGGGGAACACCGCCCGCTCGGGGGCGGGAGCCGACCAGACCGGCGCGGCGAGCTGCTCCGCCAGCGCGACCGCGGCCGGCCAACTCGCGGAGCGGTCCACCCCCGGCCCGTACACGAGCACCGGGTTACGGCTGCCGGCGAGCACCCGAACGAACTCGTCCAACCGCTGGGGGTCCGGTGCGAACCGGGTGGCCACCGTTCGCGGCGCGGGCGGCGGGTCGGCCGGCTGGGCCCAGTCGTCCATCGGCAGGGAGAGGAAGACCGGCCCGGCCGGTGGCTGCACCGCCGTCGCGTACGCCCGCAGCACCGCCGCGGGGATGTCCTGCGCCCGGGCCGGCTCGTAGGCCCACTTCACGTAGGGCTGCGGAAGCTCGGTGGGTCGGCGGTTGGTCAGCCGGGGTTCGAGGAGCAACATCTCCCGCGTCTGCTGGCCGGCGGTGACGATCAGCGGGGTCTTGTTGTGCCAGGCGGTGACCAGGTTGCCCATGCCGTTGCCGGTGCCCGGGGCGGTGTGCAGGTTGACGTGGGCGGGCACTCCGCCGGCCTGGGCGTAGCCGTCGGCCATCGCGACGGCCGTCGCCTCGTGCAGCGCGTGGACGTAGTGGAAGTCGGCGGGGAAGTCCTGGAGGAACGGCTCCTCGGTGGAGCCGGGGTTGCCGAAGACGGTGGTCATACCGAGGGTGCGGAGCACGTCGTACGTCGCGTCCCGGACAGTTGCCATCGCCACCCGCCTCCTTGTCGCGGGCAGGGGCGACCGCGGTCGCCCTCCCGATCAGCCGAATCTATCGGGATGTGACGGACCTTTCGGGCGTTTCCCAGCCGTCGGTGGTCCCGACCCGTCGATCACCGGGAGGTCTGTCGCCGGGTGTATCGGCCCTTCGTCTTAACTGTCCGATCACCCGCCGGTCAGACCTTAGCCAGCACCCAGGACGCAGGCTATGGTGCCAGGCATGGCGTTGACAGCGCGGCTGAACCCGATGCGCCGGGCGGATCCGGTCGATGACCGGCCCCCGGCGCGGGCTCACGGTTGACGGGTGTGTGGCATGCAGGGAGAGGGCCAGGCGATCGGCGGACGAGCGATGGAGTCGATGACCGGGCGGCTGCTGGTCGCGACTCCGGCGCTCAAGGACCCCAACTTCGACCGTACGGTGGTGCTGCTGGTCGCCCACGAGCCGGGCGGCGCGCTCGGCGTGGTGCTGAACCGGGCCACCGAGGTGCCGGTGGCCGAGGTGCTCGGTGACTGGAGCGACCTGGCCCGCCACCCGGCGGTGCTCTTCGAGGGCGGCCCGGTGCAGCCCGACTCGGCCATCTGCCTCGCCCGGATGCGGCACCCCATGCGCCGGGTGAAGGGCTTCCACCAGGTCTCCGGGGCGGTCGGCACGATCGACCTCTCGGTCGACCCGGAACGGCTGCGGGAGAGCATCGGCGGCATCCGGGTCTTCGCCGGCTACTCCGGCTGGGGCAGCGGCCAGTTGGAGCAGGAGATCGCCGACGGGTCCTGGTTCGTGCTGGACGGGCTGCCGGGGGACGCCTTCGTCGACCGGCCCGACGACCTGTGGCCGATGGTGCTGCGCCGGCAGGGCGGGATGATGGCCGCCGTCGCGCACTTCCCGCCGGACGTGGCGCTCAACTGACCCGGCTCGGCGGGGGACCCCGCGAGATGACCATGCGGGCCGGTCTGTGTATAGTTTCCCAGTGCCCGGGCGACCGGGACGACAGCAAGGGGCCGTGGCGCAGCTGGTAGCGCACCACACTGGCAGTGTGGGGGTCAGGGGTTCGAGTCCCCTCGGCTCCACCCTTGAGAAACGCCCTGGTCGGGATAATCCGACCAGGGCGTTCGCTGTTGCTGGCGGTGCCGTCCAGAGCGTTCCCGCGGCCGTCGGTGGACCGGCACCCCGCAGTCCCGGGGCGCCCACCAGATCGCCTGGCTACCGGACGATCGGTGACCACTCCCGCTGGCTGGCGATCGTCACCCCGGGGGTGCGGTAGTAGGGGTCTTCGGCGACGATCGCGGCGAACGCCTGGGCATCCGGGACGTCGAAGACCAGCAGTGCTCCGGAGTCGTCGGCGAACGGCCCGGCCATGACCAGCCGGCCCTCCTGGTGCAGGGCCTGGAGACGCTCCCGGTGCGCCGGTCGGGCGGCGAGCCGGTCGGGTTCGTCGCCGAAGGACAGCTCCAAGATGAACACCGGTTCCTCCTCATCGGGGGCGATCTCTCGAAGCACCCTAGTCGATTCGGCGCGTCACCACCGTCTTGTCGCGGACGCCCGTCGGCGGCGGTCAGGGATCGACGATGACGTCGATCGCCGCGCTCACCTGACGCTCCAGTTCGTCGAGGTCGTCGAGGGTTGGGGCGTCGATCAGGAACGTCACACCGCGGTCACCGGACTCGCGCAGCTCACCGAGGCGGGCTCCGCGTTCCTTGAGCACGATGACGTGCCGCAGGGCCGGCGGGTCGTCGGCCTCGCCCGGGGTGATGACCGGCCACGGTTGTCCCTCCGGCACCCACTGCGGCTCCACGCCCGGCCAGCGCAGCTTCACGTCCTGCAACACTCCGGTCGGCTGGGGCAGGTAGACCTGGCGGGCGTACCGCCGGGGTGCGGGGTGCGTCGCCGGCTCGTCGAGCGCCACCTCCATGATCGTCTGCTCCAGCGCCCGACCGGTCGCCAGGTGGTAGAGCGGCATGATGCCATCGCCGGGAGTACGGGCGGCCACCTCCATCAGCACCGGCCGGCCGTCCCGGTCGAGGCGAAGCTCGGTGTGCACGATGCCGGCGACGAGACCGAGCCGGCCCACGATGTCGCGGTTGGCGGCGAGCAACCTCTCGTGCTCCGCGCCGGGCGGTGCGGGCACGGTGTGGGCCATCTCGACGAACCAGTCCGAGTCGTCCTCGGTGGTCCGTTTCTGGGTCGCCGACTCGAAGATGATCCGACCGTCTTGGACGACCGCCTCCACCGAGTACTCGGCGCCGGTGACGTACTCCTCGACCAGCAGGGTCTCCGCCGCCGGATACTCGGTGAGCAGCGCGGGCAGGGCCGCGGGGTCACGCACCGCCTGGACCCCGGAACTCGACCGCCGGCCCGAGGGTTTCAGCACCGCCGGGAACCGCACCGAACCCACGTCGAGCTCGGCGCGCCCCTGCGGTGGGACGACGACCACCCGGGGGCTCCACTGCGCCAGGTAGAACCGTTGCAGGTACTTGTTGCGACACACCCGCGCCGCGCGTACCCCCGGCCCGGGCAGGCCGAGGGCATCCGCCACGATCCCGGTCTGCTCGACGAGCATCTCGCCTGCGGCATAGACGCCGACGATGTCGTACTCCTGCTGCCAGCGCTGGACGTGGGCGACCACACCGGAGGTGAAACTCCCCTCGATGCCGACCTCACCGGTGACGAACGCCGCGTCGGTGAGGTACGTCCCGGGGCCCTCGCCCCGGGCCATGGCGGCCGTCGTGTCGGCCCGCCACTGCTCCGAGGTGATCAGCAGGATCCGCAGCCCTCGACCGGCGAGGTCGGCGAGGAAGCCCCAGTTGCGGGCGATCACCCGGTAGCCGCCGAGCAGCAGGAAGGCACGGGCCTCACTCATAGCCGTACTGCTCCAGGATGTCGCCGAACAGCTCGGTGAAGCGGGCCTCGTTCCGCTTGGTGAACCGCTCCCGCCAGGTGCCCGTGGTGCCCCGGAAGAAACTCCAGGAGCCCTGGTCGTAGACCTTGCCGGCGACCTCCTCGGCGTCCGCGGTGGACCCGACGTGGCTCAGCAACCGGTCCACGGCCTCAAGCTGGCGTTGCCGGGACCCGCCCCCGCGCTCGCCGACGAGGTCCTCGTAGCTGACCTTGCACACGTCGGGGTGGCGCAGCAGCCACAGCCCCCTCTCGAACTGGTCGCGGCCCAGGAAGGACGTGTCCCGCATCGCGTAGTCGAGTTTCTCCTCCCAGGTCGGCAGGGAGGTCAGGATGCGGTGGAAGATGTCGAACTCGTAGAAGTTGCCGTACCCCTCGCGGGTCCGCCCCTCCAAGAAGTTGACCATGGAGACCAGGGCGTCGCGGGGGTCGCGGTAGTTGTAGACAAGCGGCGGGGTGGCGGTCTCCACCCACTCCGCGAAGAAGGACCCGTCCACCTTGCTGATGTCCAGCTCGTGGAAGATCCAGCAGAGCCCGGCCGGGGTGTCCGCGAACCGGGAGTACGGCAGGTGCGGGTTGGTGATCACCGAGTCGGCGAAGTCGAACCGGGTCTGCCCGTACCGGTTGACGACGTGCTGGCCCAGCCGGCGTTGCCAGTGCCAGCCCAGGGCGGACCAGGCCTCCTGGGTGCGGAGCAGGTACTCCTCCGTGCCCTCCAGCTCCAGCAGCTCGTCGTAGTCGGACTTCGACAGGGTGAGCGCGGCGATCTGACGCCGCTGCGCGTCGGTGAACTCCGGGGTGTTGCGCGGGGTCGGCCGGGGCACCCCGGCCATCTTGTACCCCAGATTGGTCATCAGACCCTGCATGAGGTGGGTGCCGGTCTTCTGCAGCGAGATCACCATGGCACGAGGGGCCAGCGGCATGTCGGTCTCCCGGTGGTCGTGCGTCGGATGCGACGCGAAATGAGGGGGAATCAGCGGACGAAGGCAGCCAGGTGGCCGGTGGTGCGCTCGTCGAGGAAGCGGAGGAGCCGGGCGAACGGCTCCCGCCGTCGCTCATCGGGTGTCCACAGCCACAGCTCCCGTTTGGCGACCCGGGCACCCCGGCGGAACTTCGGGGCGAACGCCTCGAACCCGAGGCGGTACCGGGGTACGCCGGCCCGGATGCACGACTCGACCGGCTGCCCGAACACCAGGTGGTGGTAGGCGACGCTGGTACCGGTGACGTCGTAGTCGCTGCCGTAGCCGAGGGTGCAGCAGCCGTGCCGGCCGTACATCTGCACGGTGCAGGCGAGGACCTCCGCGTCGGAACGGCCCGCCACGGCCACCCGGATCGCCCCGGGGAGCACCGCCGCCAGGTACGCGCGGGCCGCCCGCAGCTGGGGCCGGTTCGGTGCCGCGCCGTTGCGCTCGCCGGTGCGTGCCTCAAGGTCCACGATCCGGTCGACGTGCTCGGCCAGCGGCACCTCGCGGACCTGGAGCCCGGCCCGGGTCACCTCGCGCTCGGCCAGCCGGTAGTTGCGGCGCGTCTCGGCGTTCTGCCCGTCCAGGAACGCCTGGTAGGTGGCGTAGCCGCCCAGGTGTAGCGCGGACGCGGCGGTGACCGAGCCTCGGACGAAGCCGGCGGCCTCCAGCAGGTCACGCAGCAGGTCGTCGTCGGTGTCCACGTACGGCAGGACCACCGCTCCCGCGCGACCCTGCCGGACCAGCTCCTGCAGGGCCGCCACCACCTCCCGGCCGGCCTGCCGCCGGCGGGTGACGTCGACGTCGGGGGCGGTGAACAGCGGGCTGCGGTCGTAGGTACGGACGACGAGGGGCTCACCGACGGTGGTGGTGAGCCAGTCCGCGAGATCGCCCGACTCCGGTGCGTCCGGGCCGAGCGCGCCGAGCAGGGCCCGGTGCTCGGCGCGGATCCGGGTCGCGTCGTCGTCCGGGGTGAGCCGGAGGAACTGTTCCTCGGTGAGGAGTTTCCACGGGTGGCTGAACAGGCCCGTCCCGGCCACGGCGGTGACCGCGTGGATCGCGGCCACCGGCCCCCGGTCGTCGTCGGCGGTGACCAGCACCGCGGTGCCCGGCTCCAGCCGTTCGCGGAACAGCAGGTAGCCGTGGGCCGCGTCGGGTTCGGCGTCGGCGGCCAGCCGGGCCCAGGTCTCCTCGTCGACGGCGCCGATGCCGTCGGTCACGTCAGTCGCCATGCCGGGTGGACCGTTCCTTCCGGGTCGTCGTGTCCGCGAGGGCCCGCACCTCGGACATCTGGGCCGCGGTGCGCAGCGGAGAGGCGTACAGCAGTAGCGAGGAGACGGTGAGCGAGACGGCCACCACCCAGACCGCCGTGGTCGCCCCGGCCAGGTCGGCCAACACCCCGCCGATCAGTGCCCCGACCGGCAGCGAACCGAAGGCAGCGATGCGGTAGCTCGCCGTCACCGCGCCGAGCAGGACGGGAGGGGGGACCTGCTGGCGCACGGTGACCGCCAGGACGTTGTAGACCGCCAGAGCCGCCCCGTTGATCACGAAGCCCGCCCCGAGCAGCACGGTCGCCGTGCCGGCCGCGGCGAGCCCGGGCACCAGCAGCAACCCGAGCGCGGCGACCGTGATCGAGACGGTCAGCGCCCGGCCGAGGTGCAGTCGGGCCCCGACCCGCCCGGCGACGAGGGAGCCGACCAGCGCCCCGACGCTGCCGAGCCCGATGACCAGGCCGATCAGGCCACCGGAGAGCCCGAGGGTGCGCACGCCGTACACCAGGAAGACAGTCGCGAAGGCCTGCTCGTGCAGGTTGAACAGGGCCGACTGCACGCACAGGTCCCGGATCGGTCGGCTGCGCCAGACGTAGGCCAGCCCGGCCCGGATCGTGGGCGCGTCGCCCCGGTCGGTCGCCGGCCGCAGCGCCCGCGCGGGGAGGGCGGCCATCGCCATCGCCGCCGCGCAGAACAGTGCCCCGGTGACCACCGAGGCCCAGGAGGCGCCGGCGGACTGCACGATGAACCCCGCCGCCGCCGGCCCGGCCATCTGGGTCACCGACGTGGTGGCCTGCAACAGGCCGTTGCCGGCCACCAGCCGATCGCCGTCGAGCAACCGGGGCGCGGTGACCTGGGACCCGATGTCGTGCAGCACCGCCGCCGAGCCGATGAGGAACGCGCCCACCAACAGCGCGGTGAAGACCAGACGGTCGGTGGCGGCCAGGGCCCCGATGCCGAACAGCACGACGCCGCGCGCCGCGTTGCCGGTGACCAGGATCCAGCGCAACGAGGTACGGGCGGTCCAGGTGCCCACGAGTAGGGAGAACGCCAGCACCGGCACGAACTGGGCCGCGCCGACCAACCCCACCTGGGTGCCGCTGCCGGCCAGCAACGTCACGACCAGCAGGGGCAGCCCGAAGGCGGTGATCTGGTGTGCCGACCGGGCGGCCAGGTCGCCGAGCCAGAGGGTACGGAAGGCCGGCTCCCGCAGCGGCGGGCGCGGTGGTGCGCCAACCTCCGTACCCTCGGGCAGGCGCCGGATGTCAGCTGACACCGGTGCCGGTGACGCTCGCTGACGCGTCCGATGAGGTGACTCTGCGGTACAGCGCGTTCTCGCTCCAGATGAGGTCGACCTGGCCCCACTCCATCGCCGACACCACGTCGGGGAAGAAGCTGCGGCCGTTGTAGTTCGCGCTGGTGTTGCAGAGCACCGGGATCCCGCTCCACTTGTGGTACTCGCGCAGGACGGCCGCGAGCATCGGATTGTCCTCGGCGCTTACCGTCTGCAACCGGGCGGTGCCGTCGAGGTGGATCGCCGCCGGAATCCGGTCCACCCAGTCCGGGCGTACCCGGTGGTCGAAGAGCATGTACGGGTCTGGAGTGCCCGGGTCGAAGACCGCCGGAGCGTGATCGGTCAGGCAGATCGGGGCGACCGGCCGGTAGTTCTCCCGACGCTTCATCCGGTTGAGCTCGTCCTTCATGGCCGGGTCCACCGCCGGGGCGAGGATGCTGCGGGCGCCGAGGGCGCGAGGGCCCAACTCGGCGCGGCCGTGCAGGACCACCACCGGCTTACCGGTGCGGTGCAGCAGCCGGGCCAGCTCCTCCGGTCGACAGGGGGCCACCGTCCAGCCCGCCGGGACGTGCGAGTTGTGCACGAGGTCGGGGCCGGCGAAGACGTTCCACGAGATCGGCGCCAGTCGCTGCTCGCCGCTGACCAGGATGGCGCCGGTGCCGACGGCCGAACCCGAGTCGTCCGGGAAGGGCGGCACCGACATCTCGCGGATGGCCTTGTGCGCCCGCATGGCGCTGTTCCACTTGATGTTCAGGGCGCAGCCGCCGGCGAAGCAGAGGTTCCAGGGGCCGTCGCCCTTCCAGGACTGGGCCTTGGCCACGAGCCGCTCGACGAGCAACTCCTCGATGAACTCGTGCACGCTGGCGAGCACGTCGTCGTCGGAGACGCCCAGTTGGTCGGTGCGCCGACGGACGTCCTCCAGATAGGCGTGGACGTAGGCGTGGGAGGGTTCGCCGGTGCTGCCGCAGCCGATGATCTCCTCCCGGTACTTGCGGACGGCCGGGCTGTTGGCCTCGAAGTGCTCGTGGAACAGCTCCCCGAGGACCTGCTTGATCGGCTCCCGGGCGGTGCCGAGAGCGATGTAGGCCATCAGCTTCCCGGCCACCGAGAGGTCGTCGACGTTGCGGGACAGCTTGTCGCGGCGGTACGGCCCGAAGTGCTGCGAGGCCATCGAGTAGAAGTGCCCGATCAGCGGGAAGACCTCGCCGCCGGGCTCGATGCGGCCGTCCTTGTCCACCGAGTAGAGCCGGGGGAAGCAACCGCCGTCCCAGACCAGGACGAGACTCGGCTCGCCCCGTCGGGCGAAGGGGCTGGTGCTGTACGCGGCGGCGAGGTGGCTCGCCACGTGCACGTGGCTGACGTACGGGACGGTGGCGTCGCCGATGGGCAACTCGCCACGGTGGCCCGGCTGTGCCGGATTCGGCACCCGCTCGGTCTCCCGGTAGGGCGCCAGGCGGACGTCGACAGGGCTGCCGTTGTTGAGCCGGTGGGCCTGCCCGTGGATGGCGCCGTCCCAGCCGTCCAGTGCCCACTCGTCGACGTCGGAGATCTTGTACCCGAAGTCGCCCAGGATCCGGGCGATCAGCGTGAGGTCGTCCACGTCGCTGTATCGGCGGTTGTTCTCCAGCTTTTGCGCCTCGACGTTGAACTCCAACACGTCGTCCTGAAAGAGAGCGACGCCCCCGCTCTGGGTGAGCTTTACTCCGCACGTAATACGCATAGATGCCTCTCCCCGTTTTTGGCGACTTCAAAGTCCTATCGATGTTCCACCGGCAAGTCAACCCCTCGGCCATTGCCGACACCGGTCAGGGTTGCTGTCGGCTGGGCGAAGGGAAGTGGTGTCGATCGATGTAGCGCATCGCCCGGCGTCATACCAGGAAGGGTTGTCGAGAGCCATCTCGGAGATCCCGCAATGCCTATCGGCGTGATGGGATATGGAATTTCCGTCATCTGAAATTTGCGCGTTACGAGTTGGTAACCCAGCGATGTCGGCTGCCAGGGTTGGTGGGGAGCCCGATCGCCGCCTGGGCTGTCTCGGGCGGCATATCAGCAGCTCAGCATGGCTGTGACGTGCATGGGGGATTAATGAGTGGCGATGAGGCCAGTTGGCGTCTATCTTCGACCGGGGGTGCCGCGCGGTGCGGGGGCCTCCCGGTCGACGAAGCGGATCTTGAGCGATGGATACGCGATATCCTGCAATCGACGCATCCACTCCGACTCGGCTCGGAACTGCGGCGCGCCGAGCGCGCCGCGAGAGCCAGATTCTCCGATCCGACAATTGCTCAAGCGGTCCATCGTGCCGTCGCGGCAACAATGAACAGGCGTGATTGAGCGTCCCGCATCGGGCACGCGCCACCTGCGCTTTCGGGTCAAGAAAAGCGCCGGTCCGTCAGGCTTGTCTTCTCATTGTCCGGGCCGGTGCGTCGGTCCACACCCTTACCATGGCCCGATGGCCATCGACCTCTTCGCGGGTATCCCCGTCCACGACTACGGCCGGGCAGCGGCCTGGTACGAGCAGCTCCTCGGCGCCCCGCCGGCGTTCCTGCCCAACGACACCGAGGCGGTGTGGGAGCTCGCCGACCACCGGTACGTCTTCATCGAGGTGCGGCCCGAGCACGCCGGGCACGCCCTGCACACCATCTTCGTCGACGACTTCGACGCTCGGCTCACCCAGATCGCCGAGCGCGGCCTGAAGCCGACCGAACGCGAGACCTACGACAACGGCGTCCGCAAGGCCATCTTCCGTGACCCGGACGGCAACGAAATCGGTTTCGGCGGTGCGCCCGCCTGACCGGGCCCGCCCGCCACACGCGAAACGCCCTGACCGGATGACCCGGTCAGGGCGTTGACGACTGTATGTCCGTTAAGGGCTGGATCAGCCCTGACGGCTCTTCCACTGCGGGTTGGCGCGGTTCACCACGACCACCCGGCCGCGACGGCGGACCACCACCGAACCCGGCTTCTGCTTCAGCGCACGCAACGAGCTACGTACCTTCATCTCTGCCTCCTCGGTGCAAGCGGTTCCGTGTATCGAAACGCCACACCCACCCGCCGGATTCCCGGCCGGTCAGCGTCGAACCTTTGCCGCCTCGCAGCCGTACCAGTGGGCGGAGGTCATCCTCATGCCCGTACGCCGGCTCCTCGCCACGGTGCTGGTCGCTGCCGCGACCGTGCCCCTGGCCGCCACGCCCGCCGTCGCCCACGGTGCCCCGACCGACCCGGTCAGTCGCGCGGCGGCCTGCGGACCCGAGGGCCGCTACGCGACCACCAGCGCCTGCCGGGCGGCGATCCAGGCCGGCGCGGCGGTCCGCGAATGGGACAACGTACGCGTCGCCGCCATCAACGGGCGAGACCGGGAACGGATCCCGGACGGTGAGCTGTGCAGCGGCGGGCTGTCCGCGTACCGGGGGTTGGACCTGCCCCGCACCGACTGGCCGAGCACCGAGCTGACCACCGGCGCCACGTTCACCTTCCGGTACCGGACCACCATCGAGCACCGGGGCACCTTCCGGCTCTACGTCACCACGCCCGACTACGACCCCCGCAAGAAACTGACCTGGGCGGATCTGGAGTCGCGCCCGTTCCTGACGCTGACCGACCCGCCGGTGCGGGCCGGGGCGTACCAGTTGGCGGGCCGGCTGCCGGCGGGCCGCAGCGGCCGGCACCTGATCTACACGATCTGGCAGAACTCCAACACCCCGGACACCTACTACTCCTGCTCGGACGTGGTGTTCCGTGGTGCCAAGGCCACCGCCACCCCGGCGAAGGCCGGCGCGGCGAAGAGCGCGCCGGCTGCTCCGCGTACCGCCGCGAGTAGCCCGACCGCCACCGAGTCGGCGGCGCCGGCGGCGGCCGACCCGGGCGTGCCGGTGGCCTCGGTGACCGACCTCGGTGGCCGGTGGCCGGTGCTGGCCGGTGCCGCCGCCGTGCTGGTCCTGGCGCTGCTGATCGGGGCCGGGCGGCGACGTCGCAGCGCCACCGCCCCGGTGGGCCGGCTGTGCGAGGTACGCAACCACCGGGCCGGGCGGCGCCGGATCTGGTGACCCGACCCGCCCGGGGCCCGGCGGTTGATCAGCCGAGGTGGCGCTCGATCTCGGCCAACTCGTCGGCGGAGAAGTCGAGGTTGTCCAGCGCGGCGATGTTCGTCTCCAACTGCTCGACGCTGCTCGCCCCGATGATCAGGCTGGTCATCCGCGGGTCACGCAACGCCCAGGCCAACGCGAGTTGGGCCAGCGACTGGCCGCGCCGCTCGGCGACCGCGCCGAGCCCACGGATCGTGGCCATCTTCTCCTCGCTGAGGTCGCTCTCGTTGAGGAAGGCGCTTGTGCGAACCCGCGAGTCGGCCGGGATGCCGCCCAGGTAACGGTCGGTCAGCAGGCCCTGGGCCAACGGGCTGTACGCGATGCAGCCCGCGCCGACCTGCTCCAGCGTGTCGAGCAGGCCGTCGGACTCGGTCCAGCGGTTGAGCATCGAGTACGACGGCTGGTTGATCAGCAGCGGCGTACCCAGCTCGCGCAGGATCGCGGCGGCCCGCGTGGTCTGCTCCGAGTTGTAGTTCGAGATGCCGACGTAGAGCGCCTTGCCGGAGCGGACGATGGCGTCGAGCGCCCCCATCGTCTCCTCCAGCGGGGTGTCCGGGTCGAACCGGTGCGAGTAGAAGATGTCGACGTAGTCCAGCCCCATCCGGCCCAGCGACTGGTCCAGCGACGAGATCAGGTTCTTGCGCGAGCCCCACTCGCCGTACGGGCCGGGCCACATCAGGTACCCGGCCTTGCTGGAGATGACCAGCTCGTCCCGGTAGGGCTTCAGGTCGGTGGCGAGCATCCGGCCGAAGTTCTCCTCCGCCGAACCGGGCGGCGGGCCGTAGTTGTTGGCCAGGTCGAAGTGGGTGACACCCAGGTCGAAGGCGCGGCGCACGATGTCGCGCTGCCGTTCGAACGGGCGGTCCGGACCGAAGTTGTGCCACAGCCCGAGCGAGACGGCGGGCAGCCGCAGGCCACTGCGTCCGCTGCGCCGGTAGGTCATGGTGTCGTAGCGGTCATCCGCGGCGAGGTAGGTCACGATCATGAGCCTAGCTCCGGCCCAGCGTGCTGCGGATCGGGCGTGGAAACCGGGACATCGGGGTAGTTTCGACGCCATGCGTTTCATTGCGCTCGACACCCCCAAACCGCTGTCCAAGATCGGGTTGGGCACCTGGCAGTTCGGCTCCCGGGAATGGGGGTACGGCCCGGACTTCGAGCGGCAGGCGGCGCAGATCGTCCGTCGGGCCGTCGAGCTGGGCGTGACGGTCTTCGACAGCGCGGAGGTCTACGGCTTCGGGCGCAGCGAACGCATCCTCGGCGCGGCCCTCGGCGACGACCGGCCGAAGGTGGTGGTCGCCACCAAGATCCTGCCGGTACTGCCGGTGGCCGCGGTGGTGCAGCAGCGGGCGGTCGCCTCGGCGGCCCGGCTTGGTGTCACCAGCATCGACCTCTACCAGGTGCACCAGCCCAACCCGCTCGTCGCCGACCACACCACAATGCGCGGGATGCGAACCCTGCAGGATGTCGGCTTGGTCGGCGAGGTGGGGGTGAGCAACTACGGGCTGCGCCGCTGGCAGGTCGCCGAAGCGGCACTCGGCCGGCGCGTGCTCAGCAACCAGGTCCGCTACAGCATGCTCGACCGCGCACCCGAGCAGGACCTGCTGTCGTACGCGCGGCAGGCCGGTCGGGTGGTCATCGCGTACAGCCCGCTGGCGCAGGGCTTCCTCTCTGGCCGCTACGACGCGAAGAACCCGCCGACCGGCGCGGTCCGGCGCGCCAACTCGTACTTCCTGCCGGAGAACCTGGAGCGCGGCGCGGCGCTGATCGACACCCTGCGCCAGGTCGCCGACGCCCACGACGCCACCCCCAGCCAGATCGCGCTCGCCTACCTGCTGCGCCACCCCAACGTGCTCGCCATCCCCGGGGCCTCCGGGGTCGAGCAGATGGAACGCAACGCCGCCGCCGCGGACATCGACCTCGCCGACGACGAGTACGCGGCGCTGGCCGAGGCCGCGAAACGCTTCCGCCCCATCACCGGACTCGCCGCGATGCCCGCGATGCTGCGGGCCCGGTTCGCCAACGCAACGGAGAAGTGAGCACAGTGGACGACATCACCGCGCTGATCCTGGACGACCACGCCGCCTTCCGGCGTGGCTTCGCCCGCCTCGACGACGCCCGCGACGAGCAGGAGATGCTCGCCATCTGGGACGCCCTCGCCCTGCACCTGGACATCCACGCCGAGGCGGAGGAGGCGATCCTCTACCCGCACCTGGTCAAGCACGGCGACGACGGCGAGGACGAGACCGCCGACGCGATCGGTGACCACAACAAGATCCGCGACGCCATCGCCGAGTCGAAGCTGCACCCGGTCGGCTCGGACCAGTGGTGGGAGGCGGTCGGCACGGCCCGCCGGGAGAACAGCGAACACCTGGCCGAGGAGGAGGACGAGGCGCTGCCCGACTTCCGCCGGCACGCCAGCACCGAACTCCGCGCCGAGCTGGGCCAACGCTGGCTGACCTTCTACGGCGAGCACAAGAACGGCCGCAACCTGCCCTTCCGCGACAAGGACCCGCAGCAGTACGTCGCCGACCACCGCTGACATCTCCCCGACGCGGGGGAGTCGCCGGGACCGATCCGGGCAGCAGAATGGCGAGGTGAACCTCCGAGCGGCGCTGGCCCCGCTGGTCGCCGGCACCACCTGGCGACGCGGCGTCTTCCTGCTGCTCGGCGGCGTGCTGGCGCTGCCGTACGGGCTCCTCGCGGTGACCTTCGCCCAACTGCTCGCCGACACGGAGATCCCGCGCCCACTGGTGTACGTCCTGCTGGTCATCGCGGTGCTGATCGCCGTCGTCCCGTTGCTGCTGGACGGCAGCCGAGCATTGGAGATCGCCGCCGTCCGGGCCCTGCTCGGTGTCGACCTGCCCGAACCCGCGCCCGGGCACCACGGCGACCGGGAGACCCGGCTGCGCAGCGCGCTCTGGATCGCCACCCACCTCATCGTCGGCGCGCTGGTGATGCTCGCGCTGTTCAGCGCCCTACCGATGGCGCTGGCGTTCATCGCCCAACAGTTCGGCGTCGGCGCCGAGCTGACCAGTCGGGAACGGTTCGGGCCGCTGGACGGACAGGACAGCGGATGGCTGACACTGACCGGGGTGCTCATGCTGGTCGGCCTCGGCTACGCCGTCGCCGGGCTCGGCGCGCTCGCCGGGTCCATGGCGCCGGTGCTGCTCGGCCCGGCTCAGGCGGAGCGGATCGCCGCCCTCGAAGCACAGGCCACCCGGCTCGCCGAACGCAACCGGCTGGCCCGGGAGCTGCACGACTCGGTCGGCCACGCGCTGACCGTGACCACCCTCCAGGCCGGGGCCGCCCGCGAGGTCCTCGACACCGACCCGGAGTTCGTCCGGCGGGCGCTCACCGCCATCGAGGACGTCGGACGGACCGCGATGGACGACCTCGACCACGTGCTCGGGCTGCTCCGGGAGAACGGACGCGACCGGCCCCTGGTGGCACCGCAGCGTACCCTCGTCGACCTGGACCGGTTGGTCACCGACGCCCGCGCGGCCGGCCTGGCCGTGCACGCGCATCGCGCCGGCGACCCGACGCGGGTGCCCGCGGCGGTCTCCCGGGAGGGCTACCGGATCGTCCAGGAAGGACTGACCAACGCCGCCCGGCACGGCCACGGGCCGGTGACGGTACGCCTGGACCTGCACCGGGACGCGTTGGAGCTGGAACTGGTCAACGCGGTGAACCACCCCGGCCGGCCCCGGCCGGGGCGGGGCGGTCGAGGTCTGGACGGCATGCGGGAGCGGGTGCTGCTGCTCGGTGGCCGGCTCACCGTGGGCCCGGACGGCGACCGGTGGCTGATCCGGGCCCGCCTGCCCTACGAGGAGACGCGATGACCACAGGCGTCCTCATCGTCGACGACGACGAGCTGATCCGGATCGGGCTGCGGGCGATCATCGACGCCCAACCCGACCTGCGTGTGCTCGCCGAGGCCGCCGACGGGGCCGAGGTGCCGCCGCTGGTCGCCCGGCACCGACCCGACGTGGTGCTGATGGACGTGCGGATGCCCGGCATCGACGGCATCCAGGCCACCCGGCACCTGCTGGCCACCTCCGCCGACCCGCCCCGGGTGCTGGTGGTCACCACGTTCGCCAACGACGAGTACGTCTACGAGGCGCTACGCGCCGGCGCCTCGGGGTTCCTGCTCAAACGGGCCCGGCCCGCCGAGGTGGTGGAGGCGGTCCGGGTGGTCGCGGCGGGTGAGTCGCTGCTCTTCCCGGCCGCGATCCGCCAGTTGGTCGGGGCGTACGGGCCGGCGGGCGGCGACCGGTTGAGCGCCGCCCGGCTCACCGAACGGGAGGCCGAGGTGCTGCGGTTGATGACCACCGGCCGGTCCAACCCGGAGATCGCCGCGCACCTCGTGGTCGGGGTGGAGACGGTGAAGACGCACGTCGGCAACGTGCTGGCCAAGCTTGGCGTCCGCGACCGTACCCAGGCGGTCATCGCCGCCTACGAGTCCGGCTTCGTCACCCCGTCGGGCTGATCGGTCCCTCGGCCGGGGGAGTGGGTTCACCGCCGGCCGGGAGGGCGCCGACCTGCTGTCGGACCAGGCTGAGAGCATGACGACGATCACTGCCTCCCCACCCCGCGCCGGCTCCCGCTGGCCGGACCGGCTCGCCCCACTGGCCGCCGGTTGGTTCGGCCTGTGGGGCGTACTCGCCCTGGTCGGCACGCTCACCGGCGCCGGCTACCCGTTCGGCCCGAACGACCCCCACGGCGGCGACGTCAGCCTGCTGCGCCTGGTGCCGGTGGAGGTGGCCACCCCGCTCTTCGCCGGCGTCCTGCTCACCGCCGCGGTCGCCGCGCTGGCCATGAGCCGCCCGGCGGCACGCCCACCCGGCCCGCTGCGGACGCTGCTCGCCGGCTACGGCTGGGCGGTCGCGTTCGTGCTCGTCCTGGTCGTGCCGGATGTCCGGGTGCTGATCGTCCTCGGCTACCTGCCGATACTGATCGTCGGGGCGCCGTTCGGCTGGCCTCCGGTCGACTACTCCGACATCTTCAACTGGGCGCTGTTCGGCCGGTTCGCGGCGTTGGCCGGCGGGCTGCTGCTGGTCGGGGCGGTACTCACCTGGCAGCGGCGTACCGCCGGGGCCTGTGTCGGTTGCGGCCGCGCCGACACCGTCCAGGGGTGGACCACCCCGGCCGCCGCCACCCGCTGGGGTCGGTGGGCCGTCGGCATCGCCGCGGCCATCCCCTTCACGTACGCGCTGACCCGGTTCGCCTGGGCGGCCGGCATCCCGCTCGGCATCTCCCGCGAGTTCCTGACCGAGATGCAGGACACCGGGCTGGTCTGGGCCGGGTTCGGGCTGGCCGCGTTCGCCACCGTCGGCGCGATCCTCACCCTCGGCCTGGTGCAGCGCTGGGGCGAACGGTTCCCGCGCTGGATGCTCGGGCTCGCCGGCCGGCGGGTGCCGGTGAAGCTGGCCGTGGTGCCGGCCACCCTGGTCGCCATCTCCGTGACCGCGGCCTCGCTGGGGCTGCTCAGCAACCCCCAGTTCTGGCGGCTGACCGGCGGCTTGAGCATCACCGGGGCGCCGATGCTGCTCTGGCCGCTGTGGGGCGTGGCGCTCGGCGCGGCCGCCTACGCGTACCACCTGCGCCGCCGCGGCGCCTGCCGGCGTTGCGACAGGGGCTGAGGGTGGTAGCGGGGGTGCCCCTTATGCCCGGGGCACCCCTGCGAAAGTGAGCTAGCGTGGGTCGGGTGACTGCGCCTACCCCGGTAATCCCGGTTCCACCGGCCGACCTGCCCGGCACGCTCGGCGCGCTACGGGCGGCCGGTCACCAGTACCGCACCGTCAAGCAGGAACTCCGCGACAACCTCCTCGCCCGGATGCGCTCCGGCGAGACCCGATTCCCCGGCATCGTCGGCTACGACGACACCGTGCTGCCCGAGGTCGAGCGGGCCCTGCTCGCCGGGCACGACATGGTGCTGCTCGGCGAGCGCGGCCAGGGCAAGACCCGGCTGATCCGCGCGCTGGGCGCGTTGCTCGACGAGTGGACCCCGGTCATCCCCGGCTCGGTGCTCAACGAGCACCCGATGCACCCGCTCACCCCGGCGTCCCGCACCCAGGTCGCCGAGGCCGGCGACGATCTGCCCATCGGCTGGCTGCACCGCTCGATGCGGTACGGCGAGAAGTTGGCCACCCCGGACACCAGCGTCGGCGACCTGATCGGTGACGTCGACCCGATCCGCATCGCCCAGGGTCGTACCCTCGGCGACCCGGAGACCATCCACTTCGGGTTGGTACCGCGCACCAACCGGGGCATCTTCGCCGTCAACGAACTGCCCGACCTGGCCGAGCGCATCCAGGTGGCGCTGCTCAACGTGCTCGAGGAGCGGGACATCCAGGTTCGCGGCTACCAACTGCGCCTGCCACTGGACCTGCTCCTGGTGGCCAGCGCCAACCCGGAGGACTACACCAACCGGGGCCGCATCATCACTCCTCTCAAGGACCGGTTCGGCGCGGAGATCCGCACCCACTACCCGGTCGACCTGGAGTTGGAGCTGGCGCTGATCCGTCAGGAGGCCGATCTGGTCGCCCACGTACCGGAGCACGTGCTGGAGGTGCTGGCCCGCTTCGCCCGCGCCGTCCGGGAGTCGCCGTCGGTGGACCCGCGCTCCGGTGTCTCCGCCCGGTTCGCCATCGCCGCCGCCGAGACGGTCGCCGGTGCCGCGCTGCGTCGCGCCGGGCTGCTGGCCGCCTCCGCCACCCCGGAGGGACGTCCCGAGGCCGCCGTCGCCCGCGTCGGTGACGCGGTGTCGGTGACCAGCACGCTGCGCGGCAAGGTCGAGTTCGAGAGCGGCGAGGAGGGCCGGGAGACCGAGATCCTCGCGCACCTGCTGCGTACCGCGACCGCCGAGACGTTCCGCGCCCACCTCGCCGGATTGGACCTGTCCGGGTTCACCGCCCTGGTCGAGGACGGCGCCGCGATCGAGACCGGCGAGTTGGTAAGCGCCACCGAGCTGCTGCGCCAGGTCGGCACCGTACCCGGCTTGGCGAAGGTCCTGGACCGGCTCGACCTGGGCGACGCGCCCACCTCGGGGGAGGCCGCCGCGGCCGTCGAGTTCGTGCTGGAAGGGCTGCACCTGACCCGCCGGCTCGGCAAGGACGTCACCGACTCGGGGCGCACCGTCTACGGCGGCCGGGGCTGACCGTGGCCGGCAACCGGTTCCGTTACGGGCAGTGGAACGGCGGGCCCGACCCGCTCGCACCCCCGTACGACGTGCGCGAGGCGGTGGACGCGGTCGGCGCGGAGGTGCTGGCCGGCGGCAGCCTGCGGGAGGCGCTGCGCGACCTGTTGCGCCGTGGCCCGCAGGGACGGGGTGGCCTGGACGACCTGGCCGCCCGGGCTCGGCGGTTGCGCCGGGAGGCGCTGCGCCGGGGCGACCTGGACGGCGCGGTGACCAGGGCCCAGGCCCTGCTCGACCAGGCCCTCGCCGCCGAGCGGGACGAGCTGCGGGGTCGCGACGACGAGGCCGCCCGCTTCGCCGAGGCGGTACTGGACAATCTGCCCCGCTCGACCGCACGGGCGGTGGAGGAGCTGTCCGGCTACCAGTGGGTCAGCGACGACGCCCGCCGCTCGTACCAGCAGATCCTCGACCAACTCCGCGACGACGTGCTCGGTCAGCGCTTCGCCGGGCTGCGCGACGCGGTGCGCGCCTCCGCCGACCCGGCCGCCCAGCAGCGGCTCGCCGAGATGATGGGTGACCTGAACGACCTGCTCGCCCGGCACGGTCGCGCGGAGGACACCACCGACGCGTTCGCCGAGTTCATGCGCCGGCACGGCGACTTCTTCCCGGAGAAGCCGGAGACCGTGGACGAGTTGATCGACGTGCTGGCCCGCCGGGCGGCCGCCGGTGAGCGGCTGATGAACTCGCTCTCCGAGCGGCAGCGCGCCGAGCTGGCCGGCCTCATGCAGCAGTCGCTCGGCGACCGCCTCGCGGGGGAGTTGTCCGCCCTCGACGCGAACCTGCGGGCCCTGCGACCCGATCTCCGTTGGGGACGGGGCGAGCGGGTCCGCGGCGACCAGCCGCTGGACTACGCGGACGCGGCCGGCGCGCTGGGTGAGATCGGCGATCTGGACGACCTGCTGGACCAGCTCGACCAGGAACACCCGGGGGCGACCCTCGACGACGTCGACGTCGACGCGGTGGCCCGCACGCTGGGCCGGGACGCGGCCGACGACGTTCGCCGTCTGCGCGATCTGGAGCGGGAGCTGCGCCGCCAGGGTTGGGTGAGCCGGGACGCGGAGGGGCTCACCCTGAGCCCGAAGGCGCTGCGCCGGCTCGGCGGGACCGCGCTGCGGCAGGTCTTCGCCGAGCTGACCGCCGGGCCGCGCGGCCAGCACGACCTGCGCTCGGCCGGTGCGGCGGGCGAGGTCAGCGGTGCGTCCAGGCCCTGGCAGTACGGCGACGAGCAACCGTTGGACGTGGTCCGGACGTTGACTCGGGCGGTCAGTCGGGCCGGGCCGACGGTTCCGGTGCAGCTCGAGGTGGACGACTTCGAGGTGGTGGAGACCGAGAGGCGGGCCTCGGCCGCGGTGGTGCTCTGCGTCGACCTGTCGTACTCGATGATCTCCCAGGGTCGTTGGGGGCCGATGAAGCAGATGGCGCTGGCGTTGGCGCACCTGATGGAGACGCGATTCCCGCAGGACGCCCTGCAGATCGTGGGCTTCGGCCGGGAGGCGATGACGCTCACCCAGCAGGAGTTGGCGGCCGTGGAGCCGGACATGGAGCAGGGCACCAACCTCCAGCACGCGCTGCGGTTGGCGGGCCGGCACCTGCGCCGCCACCCGGACGCCGAGCCGATCGTGCTGGTGGTCACCGACGGCGAGCCGACCGCCCACCTGGACCCGGACGACGGCGAGGCGCTGTTCCACTGGCCGCCGCTGCCGGAGACGATCGAGGCGACGGTCCGCGAGGTGGACCGGCTGAGCCGCTACGGGGCCACGCTCAACCTGTTCATGCTCGGCGACGACCCGGGCCTGCGGCGCTTCGTCGACGCGGTGGCCCGCCGCAGCCGGGGCCGCATGTTCACCCCGGACACCGACGACCTGGGCGAGTACGTGGTCAGCGACTACCTCCGCTCCCGCCAATCCCGCCGCTAACTGCCGGCGGGGCGGGTTGACTGGGGGGATGGAGAGCGGGGGATTGCGGCGGGCTTACGGTGCCCTGTTCGCGGAGGTCGACGCTGGCGGGTTCGGTCCGGCTTCGGAGGGGCAGCTCAGTGCCGAGCAGATCGTCGCGCATCTGGTCGCCAACGACGAGCTGATGATCCAGGCCACCGAGGCGTTGTTGGCCGGGTCGCCGTTCGCCTACTACGAGTTGGAAGAGGACATTCACCGTCCGCAGCTCGACGCGCTCGCCGCCGAGCAGGGCGGTCTGCGTGGTCTGACCGCGCTGCTGCACGGCACCAGCGACCGGCTGTGCGGGCTGGTCGACCAGCTCGGCCTGGCCGCGGAGACCCCGGTCGAGACGCACCTTCGCGAGGGTTTCGACCTCATCGTCGACGAGCCGCTGCCCTGGTCCCGCACCCTGGACCTGCACACCCGGGTGCACCTGCCCAAACACCAGTCCCAGCTGCACCTGCTCCGCTCGTAAGCCGCGGCCCCCAGACCCTCGTCGATCTTGCACTTTCTGTCTCGACAAAAATAGACCTAAGTGACTTTTCGACAACCCAAAGTGCAAGATCGACGGGGGCTGGGCTGGGGTGGATCAGCTTTCGACCAGCTCGGGGCGGGGGTGGAAGGTGCGGCGGTAGGTGGACGGGGCCACGCCGATGCGTTGGTGGAGCTGCTGGCGTAGGGCGGCGGTGGTACCGAAACCCGAGCGGTGGGCGATCTGGTCGACGGTGAGGTCGGTCGTCTCCAGCAGCAGTCTCGCGTGGTCGGTGCGCTGTTGCAGCAGCCACTGGGCCGGGCTCAGGCCGGTCTCCGACCGGAAGCGTCGGGTGAAGGTCCGCACGCTCATCCGCGCCTGCTCGGCCAGGTCGCGGAGCGCGATCGGCTCGTGCAGCCGCTGCCGGGCCCACTCCCGGGTGCCCGCCGTGCTGGTGTCGGTCGCCTTCGGCACCGGCTGCTCGATGTACTGCGCCTGGCCGCCGTCGCGCCACGGTGGCATCACGCAGCGGCGGGCCGCCCTGTTGGCCACCTCGCTGCCGTGGTCGAGGCGGATGACGTGCAGGCAGAGGTCGATGCCGGCGGCGACTCCGGCCGAGGTGAGCACCCGGTCGTCGGCGATGAAGAGCACACCCGGATCGAGGTCCACCCGGGCGTGCAGGTGGCGGAACCGCTCGGCGTACGCCCAGTGGGTGGTCGCCCTCCGCCCGTCGAGGAGTCCGGCGGCGGCGAGCACGAACGCCCCGGTGCAGATCGACATGATCCGGGCACCCCGCTCGTACGCCGCGCGCAGCGCCCCGGTCACCTCCGGCTCGACGGTGCCCGAGGTCAACGGGGTGCCGTCGTGGATGCCCGGGACGATCACCGTGTCGGCGGTGTCCAGCAGCTCCAGACCGTGGTCGGGGACCACCTGGAAACCGGCGGTGCTACGCACCGGCTGCCCGCCCGGGGTGCACACCCGGACGTCGTAGAACGGTGTCCCGTCGGCGGCCCGGGCGGTGCTGAAGACCTGGGACGGGGTGCCGAGGTCCAGGCCAACCACCTGGTGCAGAGCGAGTACGGCGATCCGGTGCGGGCGAGCGGTCATGGCCCGATTATTGCGCATGATGGCTTTCCGGCCACTCGTCGAGGTGAGTGGGCCAGCTCAGACTTGTCCCGTGACCAAGAACCGCCGTCTGCATCCCGCCTGGCTGGTCGCCGCCGTCGCCTTCGTGGCGCTGGTCGGCGCGGCCGGCTTCCGCGCCACCCCGTCGGTGCTGCTGCACCCGCTGCACGAGGAGTTCGGCTGGCCGCTGGCCACGATCTCCGCGGCCGTCTCGGTCAACCTGCTGCTCTACGGGCTGACCGCGCCGTTCGCCGCCGCCCTGATGGACCGGTTCGGCATCCGCCGGGTGGTCTCGGTGGCACTGCTGCTGGTCGCCGCGGGCAGCGGGTTGACGGTCTTCATGACCGCCAGCTGGCAGCTCCTGCTCTGCTGGGGTGTGCTGGTCGGGCTGGGCACCGGCTCGATGGCGCTGGCGTTCGTGGCCACCGTCACCGGACGTTGGTTCGTCCACCGGCGGGGCCTGGTCACCGGAGTCCTGACCGCCGGCGGGGCGGCCGGACAGTTGGTGTTCCTGCCACTGATCGCCATCCTGGTACGCGACCACGGCTGGCGTACCGCCGCACTCGCCGTGGCCGCGGCGGCGCTGGCGGTCGTACCCCTGGTGGTGTGGTTGTTGCGCGAGCACCCGGCGGATCTCGGCCTGCCCGCCTACGGGGCGACCGAGGTCGTCGCGGCGCCGCCGGCGACCGGCGGCGCGGCGACCCGGGCGCTCGGCGCGCTGACCACCGCGGCCCGGACCCGACCCTTCTGGCTGCTCGCCGGAGGGTTCGCGATCTGCGGGGCGACCACCAACGGTCTGGTCGGTACGCACTTCGTGCCGGCCGCGCACGACCACGGCATGGCCCAGACCACCGCGGCCGGATTGCTCGCCCTGGTGGGGCTCTTCGACATCGTCGGCACGATCGCCTCCGGCTGGCTCACCGACCGGGTGGACAGCCGGTTGCTGCTCGGCATGTACTACGCGCTGCGCGGGTTGTCGCTGCTGGTGCTGCCGAGCCTGTTCTCCGGTACCGCCGAGCCGAGCATGCTGGTGTTCATCGTCTTCTACGGCCTGGACTGGGTGGCCACCGTGCCGCCGACCGTGGCGCTGTGCCGGGAGTACTTCGGTGGCGCCGGGGCTGTGGTGTTCGGCTGGGTGTTCGCCGCGCACCAACTCGGCGCGGCGGTAGCCGCCACCGGTGCGGGGCTGGTCCGGGACCGGCTGGGGGACTACGCGATGGCCTGGTACGTGGCGGGCGCGCTGTCGATCGGCGCCGCTGGGCTGTCGTTGCTGCTGCGCCGCCGACCGGGCCGAGGAGTTCCGGAGGCCGTGCTGGTCGCCGCGACCGCGCCCAGGGCGTGGAGCTTCCGGGGCTGAACGGCGACGCGTCGGCCGGTCAGCCCAGCGTCCACTGCTGGGCCGACCGGCCGTCGCAGGGTCGCTGCCGGATGTCCTCGCCGGCCTCTACGGCGTCGTCGTCGGCCTGCGCGCACTTGTTGCTGTGCGCGGCGACGAGCAGCACGGCACTGGTGCCGGTCCCACCGAACCGCCACTGCTGGTTGGCCTCGCCGTGGCAGGGGAACTGCTGCAACCGCGCGCCGTCGTCCCGACTGCCACCCTCGACGTCGAGGCACTGCCCGTACGCGGCATTGGTCAACGACAGCACGCCCGCGCCGGTCGGGTTGACCACCCACTGCTGCTCCGGGCCACCGGTGCACACGGCCAACTCGGCCTCGGCCTTTTCGCCGTCACCGTCGAGCCCCAGGCAGAGGCCCGAGGCGGCGCGCAGCACCCGGGGCCCGGTGGGCGGGGCGGCCGGCGTGCTTGCCGAAGGGGTCGGTGACGGCTCGGCCGGTGCGGTCGGGCTCGGCTCGCCGGCCGGGTCGCTGGGCTGGGCCGCGCTGGACGGCGTACCGACCGACGCCGGCACGGCCGGCTCGTCGTCACCGTCGAGCAGCCCGGTGGCGAAGACGACCCCCAGGAGTACGCCGACGACCCCGACCGCCAACGCGGCCCGCAGCAGCGGGTCGGCCAGCGGGCCGGAGCGCGGTGCCCGGTGACCGCCGTAGACGGTGCCGGCGGGGTCGGGGCGTTCCTCGGGCGCGGACATACGCGCCATCCTCACCCACGACGTCGCGTCGGAGCCAGCCCGGCGGTGCGACGGTCGGCGCGGCTCAGCGGGTGGGCTGCGGGTCGGTGACGTCGGCCACGGTGGCGTCGAGGGCGGCGATCGCGGCGTCGGCGTCGATCGCGATGGCGAGACCACGCTCGCCGGCGCCCAACGTGATCTCCCGGCCGCGCAGTCGCTCGTCGGCGACCACCGGCCAGGCCGTGCTCGCGCCGAACGGGGTGATGGTGCCGCGTTCGTAGCCGGTGGCGGCCAGGGCGCCCGCCGCGTCCGGCATGGAGAGCCGGTGCACCCCGAGCAGGGCGCGCAGCTTGGGCCAGGAGATGACCCGGTCGCCGGGGGTGAGCACGAACAGGTGATCGGCTTCACTACGGCGGACCACGATCGTCTTGACCACGTCGGGGACGGCCACGCCCCGGGCGGCCGCGGCCTCCGCGAGACTGCCGACCGCACCGTGGCTGACCAGCCGATACGGCAGTTGGGCGGCGTCCAGGGCGGTGATCGCTGGCGATGGCATGCCCGTCACGGTAGCCGTCGGGCGTGCCGCCGGACGGGAAACTGCCCGCGCCGACATCCCACCGTTTCCGACCGGCGAGCGTAAGGTGATCACATGCGCGCTGAGCGTGTGGATCAACCGATTGACCATGATCAAGCGGTGGACACGCTGCGGCGGTCGTACGCCGCGGTGCCCACGGGCGAGCCTGTCCGGCTGGCCAAACGCACCTCCAACCTGTTCCGCCCCCGGTCCGCTCCCCGGACCCCGGGGCTCGACGTGAGTGGCCTGAACGGCGTGCTGTCGGTCGACCCGGCCGGCCGCACCGCCGACGTGCAGGGCATGTGCACCTACGAGGACCTGGTCGACGCGACGCTGCCGCACGGGCTGATGCCGCTTGTGGTGCCGCAGTTGCGCACCATCACGCTGGGCGGCGCGGTGACCGGCCTCGGGATCGAGTCGACCTCGTTCCGCAACGGCCTGCCGCACGAGTCGGTCCGGGAGATGGACGTGCTCACCGGTTCCGGCGAGATCGTCACCGCCCGACCCGACGGCGAGCACGCCGACCTGTTCACCGCGTTCCCCAACTCGCTGGGCAGCCTCGGTTACGCCACCCGGCTGCGCATCGAGCTGCAACCGGTCGGCCGGTACGTGGCGTTGCGCAACGTCCGGTTCACCCAACTGGAGGCGCTGACCGACGCGATCGCGGAGGTGACCGCCACCCGGTCCTGGGCCGGCGAGCCGGTGGACGCGATGGACGGGGTGATGTTCAGCCCCGGCGAGGCGTACCTGGTGTTCGCCACGTTCACCGACGCGGCCGACCCGCCCAGCGACTACACCGGTCAGGCGATCTACTACCGGTCGCTGCGCCAGCGCACCCGCGACGTGCTCACCGCGTACGACTATCTGTGGCGCTGGGACACCGACTGGTTCTGGTGTTCGGCGGCGTTCGGCGCGCAGCACCCGGTCGTGCGCAGGCTCTGGCCGGCGCGTTACCGACGCAGCGACTTCTACCACCGACTGGTCCGGTTGGAGCACCGCCACCAGGTGGCGGCCCGGATCGACCGGCTGCGCAAGCAACCGGCTCGGGAGCGGGTCGTGCAGGACGTGGAGATCCCGCTGGACCGCACGGCTGACTTCCTGCGCTGGTTCGCCGGCGCGGTGGGGATGAACCCGGTGTGGCTGTGCCCGTTGCGACTGCGTGAGCCGGCGGGGCCCGGTTCGGCGCGGTCCTGGCCGCTGTATCCGCTGCGGCCCGGGCAGGACTACGTCAACATCGGGTTCTGGGGGAGCGTGCCGATCGCGCCGGGCGCCGCCGACGGCGACGTCAACCGCACGATCGAACGCAGGGTGTCGGAGTCGGGCGGGCACAAGTCGCTCTACTCGGACGCGTACTACGACCGGGACGCCTTCGATCGCCTCTACGGCGGCGACACGTGGCGCGCGGTGAAAGACCGCTACGACCCGGACCACCGGCTGACGGGACTGTACGAAAAGGCGGTAGCACGAGCATGAGCCTGACCGACAGAGATCAGGGGGCGGCGAGCGTCCCCGCCACCCCGCCGGCGGGGGGCCGGCACACGGGTCCGACCGTCGCGGATGTCGTCCGCGCGGTCACCGCGGGGCCGTTGCCGGTGCGGATCACCGGGTACGACGGCAGCGCCGTCGGCCCGTCCGACGCCGGCATCACCCTGGCGATCCGTACCGAGCGTGGGTTGTCGTACCTGCTCACCGCTCCCGGCGACCTGGGCATGGCCCGGGCGTACGTCAGTGGTGACCTGGCGTTGCAGGGCGTGCACCCGGGTGACCCCTACGAGGCGTTGCGGGTGCTCAAGGACGAGCTGCGGTTACGCCCACCGTCGCTGGCTGAGGGGCTGGCGCTGGTCCGGGGGCTGGGCTGGGAGCGGCTGATGCCGCCGCCGGCACCGCCGCAGGAGGCGCAGCCCCGCTGGAAGCGGGTGATGAACGGGCTGCGGCACTCGCGGGTGCGCGACAGCACGGCCATCTCGCACCACTACGACGTCTCCAACGCCTTCTACGAGAAGGTGCTCGGCCCGTCGATGACGTACACCTGCGCGGTTTTCCGCTCTCCGGACGACACGCTGGAGCAGGCCCAGGCGGCGAAGTACGACCTGGTCGCCGGCAAGCTGGCGCTGAAGAAGGGGATGCGGCTGCTGGATGTCGGGTGCGGCTGGGGTGGCATGGTGCGCCACGCCGCGCGCGAGTACGGCGTCAAGGCCCTCGGCGTGACGCTGTCGAAGGCGCAGGCGCAGTGGGCGCAGGCCGCGATCGAGCGGGAGGGGCTGACCGGGCTGGCGGAGGTGCGCTACCTCGACTACCGGGACGCGCCGGCCGAGCAGTTCGACGCCATCTCCTCGATCGGGTTGACCGAGCACATCGGGGTGCGTAACTACCCGGCCTACTTCGGGTCGCTGCGCAGCCGGCTGCGGCAGGGCGGGCGGTTGCTCAACCACTGCATCACCCGCGCGGACAACCGGGCGCCGCACCGCTCCGGGGCGTTCATCGACCGGTACGTCTTCCCGGACGGTGAGCTGGCCGGTCCGGGCCGGTTGATCAGCGAGGTGCACGACGCCGGGTTCGAGGTGCACCACGAGGAGAACCTGCGCCAGCACTACGCGCTGACGCTGGCCGCCTGGTGCCGCAACCTGGTCGAGCACTGGGACTTCTGCGTCTCCGAGGTGGGCGCGGGCACCGCCCGGGTGTGGGGGCTCTACATGGCCGGGTCGCGGATGGCGTTCGAGCGCAACGGCATCCAGCTGCACCAGGTGTTGGCCACCCACAACGGCCCGAACGGAGTGAGCGGCTACCCGCTGCGGCCGGACTGGTTGCCCTGATCACCTGCTGAGAGCCGCCTGAAGCCGCGTCGAAAAAAGTCGGCGCGGCTTCTCGCGAAGCGATTGACAAAGAAGTTTTGTACGTACAAACTGATTTTGCCATGAGAGAAGTCCTGTACCTGGAGCAGATCGAGCAGGCCGAAGCCCTGCTCAAGCCGCAGCGCGTCGAGGTGCTGCGGCAACTGGCCGAGCCGCGCACCTGCACCGAGGTCGCGGCCCGACTCGACCAGACGCCACAGCGCGTCTACTACCACGTCAAGCAGCTCGTCGCGGCCGGCCTCGTCGAGCTGGTCAACGAACGCAAGGTCCGCGGCATCACCGAAGGCATCTACCAGGCCGCCGCCCGGTCCTACTGGCTCTCCCCGCGGCTGGTCGGCCGGATCGGCCTGCGCCGGGCCCGCGACGAGTTGAGCCTCGGCTACCTGCTCGACCTGATGGAGGAGGTCCAGGCCGACATCGCCGGCCTGGACCGGGCGGCACCCGAGCTGCCCTCGATCGGGGTCTCCGGCGAGATCCGGGTGCCGGCCGAGCAGCGCCAGCAGTTCCTGCACGACCTGCAAACCGCACTTCAGGACCTGTTCACCCGCTATGGCGGCAGCGAAGGAGATGCCTTCAAGCTGGCCGTCGCCTGCTATCCGAAAGGGAACGACAATGAGTGAGCCGATGAAGGTGCAGGCCCGTCTCTCCGCGCCCGTGGGGCGCGTCCGCCAGGCCCTGACCGACCCGGCCGAGCTGCGTCTCTGGCTGGCCGAGCACGCCGAGGTCGAGCTGCCGCAGCGGTACGAGTTCTGGGGCCGCTACACGCCCGAGGGTGACGCCCCGCACCAGCGGCTGCTGCACGCCGACGACGACACGCTGCGCTTCAGCTGGCTGCTCGACGGGGTGGAGACCACCACCGAGCTCCAGTTGACCGCCGAGGGCACCGACGCCACCGTGCTGACGCTGACCCAGAGCCACTTCGACTTCACCGAGGCGATGAGCGGCTCCAGCATCCGGGGCGTGCTCCAGACGTACTGGGCGCTGTCCATCGCCAACCTGGCCGCCCACCTGGAGGGCAAGCCGCTGCTGCCCCGCACCGACTTCACCTCCGCCGACCTGCGCGGGGAGTTGGTCATCGCCGCCCCCGCCGACAAGGTGTGGGAGTCGCTGACCGACTCCGAGCAGGCCAGCGCCTGGTTCGGTTACCCGATCGGCATCGAGCCCTGGGTCGGCGGCCGGTACGCCATGGGCGGCTTCGAGTCCGGCTACGCCGCCAAGATCGTCGACCTGGAGCCCGGCCGGCGGATGTCTGTCGACTGGGGGCCGGTCGGCGTCACCAACTGGGAGCTGGCCGAGTCCGGCGGCAAGACCACGCTGACCTTCGTGCAGAGCGGCTTCGACGAGGCCAACCCCCCGTACGGGGCCTGGAGTGGGTCGGTTGCCGGGCTGTTCGAGCTGCGCCGCTTCCACGAGGTGCCGAACTGGCAGCCGATCTGGATCTCCGAGGAGATCCCCGGCCTGGAGCCCGCACCGGCCAGCTGATCGTCTCGCCGTGACCGGCTCGCGTTGATCGTCTCGCCTTGATCGTGCTCGATCAGGGATGTAGTGGCCTCGTCCACCCCGGAGGCCCCTACATCCTGGATCGAGCACGATCTCGTATCCGGTGGCCTCAGGCGATGGCGGCGATGTCACCGTCGTCGAAATAGATTGCCTGGTGGAGCCGGCCCCCGAGGGCGGCAGCGTAGCGGGCCACCACCTCCTGACCGGAGATCCTGCCCTGCTCGATCTGGGACACCCGGCCCTTGGTCACGCCCATCCGCTCAGCGATCTGCTGCTGGGTAAAGCCGCGAGAGCGTCGTACCTCCGCGAGGCGGTGCCCGACGACCTGCGCTAGCAGCTCTTCCTTACCCGCTTCGACAGCCGCCTCGCCGCCAGCACGCTGCACGTACTCCGCTCGGATGTCCGTCCACCGCACATGACCACTCACCGCTGTCCCCCTCCTGCTGTGCACGTTCCTTCAAGTAAATCTCGTACCGCTGCTCGGCGAGCGGGATGGCCTGTCGATACCAGCTCGTCCATTGGCCTGACTTGTCGCCGGCAACCAGCAGAATGCTCGCGCGCCAGGGGTCGAAGACGAAGAGGATGCGGACCGTACCGGGGCGCAACTCCTTCAAGTTCGCTATCGACGACCCGCTGATCGTGTCGACCAGGGGTCGCCCCAGCCCCGGTCCAGCTTCGGCGAGCGCGTCGATGGCCTGGACGACCCGGGCGAACGTCGCCTCGTCCAGGCTGTCGATCCAGGCGCGAACCTCGTCGACGACGAAGACATCCCACTCTTCCTGGCCCACGACGAGAGTATATCAATCGCTATACCCAACCGTGGTTCAAGTTTCGGTGAGCGGTTGGCGGGATTTGGTGACTTTTCGCGGTTGAGTGGGTACTGGCGGGCGATGTTCTTCATCTTTGGTCTGCGTACCAAGGTCGACCGGTCCGGTGTCGTGCAGCAGGTCTGCCGCCACTGCGGCAACCAGGCCGCGCAGGTGATCACTCGCCGCTCGACGAAATTCACACTCTTCTTCATTCCCCTCATTCCGATCCGCACCCGGTACGCGCAGCAGTGCACGTTCTGCGGGGCGGAGTACGAGATCTCCAAGTCCGAGGCCGAGCGCCTCCCGGTCGGCTGATCCGACGATGGAACGCTTCCTCTGCTGGCTGATCGGCCGACCAACGTCCTCGGCCGACGTGGCGGTGCACACCGTTGCCCGCCCGCCCTGCACTCCTGGCCGGCGCAGACGCCGGCGCGCACGCCGTCCGTCGGCCGGCACCGCGCTGCCCCGCTCACCCTGGAATCGATCCGCGGGCCGCTGACTCCGGGCGGGGTCGGGAACGGCGTGCACGTTCGGCCCTGGCGGCGTTTCTGAGCGCTGGTTAGGCTTTCGGGGTTTGCCGTGGACCGGTGCTGCCGAGGGTGCACGCACGACGAAAGAGCCGGAGCGACCGTGTCCCGACAGGACGGAAAGCAGGCTGCGGGGACACTGAACCCCGCCGGTGCGTTCGTCGCGGCTGCGGTCATCCTGCTGGAGGCGGGTTGGCTGGTCGCCGCGTTGCCCGGTGCCGCGCTGGTCAGCGACGTCGGCGCGATGCTGGTCGCCGGTTGGGCGACGCTCGCGTGCGTCGGGGTGGCCCGTCGGCATCCGGCGCCACTGCGCCGGTTCTGGACGCTGCTCGCCGCCACCATGGCGCTCGCCGCGATCGGCCGGGCGATCTGGACGGCGCAGCGGCTCGTCGGCGGGGACCTGCCGCACACGCCGGTGGTCGGGGTGGTCTTCACCGCCGGCATCCTCACCGGCACGGCCGCGCTGCTCAGCTCACCGTCCGCGCCGCGGACCGCGGTCGGACGGGCCCGTACGTTGCTGGACGGGGTGATCGTCGCCCTGGCGCTGGTGCCGATCGGTTGGGTGCTGGTCTTCCGTGGGGTCGCCGCCGCCGAGCTGGCCGACCCGGCGCGCACGCTGGGGCTGCTCTTCCCGATGTTCGATCTGATGCAGCTCACCATCCTGGTCGCGGTCTCCGGGCCGGCCCGGCCGATGTGGCGGCCGATGACCATCCTCGCGGCGAGCCTCACCCTGCGGGTCGTCGCCGACGTCGTCTACGTGTCGCTTGTCGCCCGCGCCGACTACGCCGCCGGTCACCCGATCGACCTGTGCTGGCCGTTGAGCTACCTGCTGATCGGCCTGGCCACCCGGAACCCGCCGCCACCGGACTGCGACAGCACCGACGACACCGCCGAGTCGCCGCTGCCGCCCTGGTGGCGGGTGGCACTGCCGTACCTGCCGGTGGGTGGGGCGATCATCGCGGTGGTGCTGGCCCGTCGGCCCACCGGGCAGACCCCGCAGCTGGTGTTCGTGACCATGATGGTGTTGTTGGGGGCCCTCGCCGTCCGCCAGGGGTTGGCCGCCAACGAGAACCTGAGGTTGGTGGCCCGGCTGCGCCGGCTCGCGTACGGCGACCAGCTCACCGGGCTGCCCAACCGGCTGTTGTTCAACCGGCGGCTGCGCCTGGCCCTGCGCGACGGGCGACCGGTGGCCGTGCTGCTGCTCGACCTGGACGGGTTCAAGCAGGTCAACGACCGGTTCGGGCACGCCACAGGCGACACCCTGCTGACCGGGCTCGCGGCCCGGATGCATACTGCCGTGAACGGCGACGGCACCATCGCCCGGCTCGGCGGCGACGAGTTCGCGGTGCTTGTCGACGGCGACGGGCCGGTGTCTCCCGAACGGCTCGCGGAGCGGCTGTTGGACGCGTTGCGGCCCTCCGACGACGAGGAGGACGTCGGGGTGCACCCGTCGGCGAGCATCGGTATCGCCGAGTTCGGCCCGCAGCACGCCTCCCACACCGACCTGCTGCGCGACGCCGACATCGCCATGTACGCGGCCAAGGCGGCCGGGAAGTCCGCGTACCGCACGTGCACGCCGGCGCTGCGCGAGTCGGCCGTCTCCCGCGCCGAGCTGATCGCCGACCTGCGCCGCGCGGTCGACGAGGACCAGCTGCACCTGGAGTTCCAACCCATCGTCGACCTGGCCACCGGTGCGGTGCGCAGCGCCGAGGCGCTGGTGCGCTGGCGGCACCCCCGCCTGGGGATGTTGCCGCCGGCGAGGTTCCTGCCGCTGGCCGAGGAGACCGGGCTGATCCTGCCGATCGACCGCTGGGTGATCCACGAGGCGTGCCGGGCCGCCGCGACCTGGCGGGGCCGGGCACCGGAGGCGACCGTCGCGGTGAACATCGCCGCCGCGCACCTGCGTCGGCCGGACCTGATCGCCACGGTCACCGCGGCCACCAGCGCCGCCGGCCTGGCGCCGCGGGCGTTGACCCTGGAGTTGACCGAGTCGGCGCTGATCGAGGGCACCGAGGCGGTGCTGGAGCGGCTGCACCAGCTCCGGGAGCTGGGCATCCGGATCGCCATCGACGACTTCGGGACCGGCTACTCGTCGCTGAGCTACCTGCACCGCATCCCGGCCACCGAGCTGAAGATCGACAGGTCGTTCGTGGCCCGGCTGGGCACCGACGACCGGGCGTACGCCACGGTGGAGATGGTCACCCGCCTGGCCGGCGCGTTCGACCTGGCGGTGGTCGCCGAGGGGGTGGAGACCGAGCGTCAGCACGAGGCGGTCACCGCGATCGGCTGCCCACGCGGCCAGGGCTATCTGTACGGGCGGCCGGACGGCCCCGCCATGGTGGGCCAGAATCGGAGTTGACTCTCACGTAACGGCAGGCAGGAGCCTGGTTCCCGGAAGGGAGGGGAACCATGGCGTACACGGTGGGTCAGGTGGCGAAGGTAGCCGGCGTGACGGTGCGGACGCTGCACCACTACGACGAGATCGGGTTGCTCTCGCCCAGCGGGCGCACCTCGGCCGGTTACCGCCGCTATGACGACGCGGACCTGCAACGGTTGCAGCTCGTCCTGTACTACCGCGAGCTGGGTTTCCCGCTTGAGGAGATCACCGCGATCATCGACGACCCGGCGGCCGATCCGGCCGCGCACCTGCGCCGACAGCACGAACTGCTGACGGTACGGCTCAAACGGTTGCAGGAGATGGTCGCGGCGATCGAGTTCGCGATGGAGGCGAGCAAGTTGAACATCCAACTCACACCGGAGGAGCGGTTCGAGGTCTTCGGCGACTTCAGCCCGGAGGAGCACGAGGCCGAGGCGGAGCGGCGGTGGGGCGACACCGACGCGTACCGGGAGTCGAACCGGCGGGCCTCCCGCTACACCAAGGACGACTGGCTGCGGATCAAGGCCGAGAACGAGGACTGGGGCCGGCGGATCGTCGCGCTGATGGCCTCGGGCGCACCGGCGGACAGCCCGGAGGCGATGGAGTTGGCCGAGGAGCACCGGCAGCTCATCAGCCGCTGGTTCTACGAGTGCTCGTACGAGGTGCAGACCGGGTTGGCCGACATGTACCTGGCCGACGAGCGGTTCACCGCGCACTACGAGAACATCGCGCCGGGGCTGGCCGGGTATCTGCACGAGGCGATCCACGCCAACGCGATCAGCCGGGCGTGACAGCGTGCGGTCCGGCTAGTCTGGCCGGACCGCACCGCCCGGGGGAGATGACAGTGCAGAAACCGAAGCTGATCGCCGCTGTCGCCGTGGTCGTGGTGGCGGTGGGGGCCGGGGCGTGGGCACTGGTCGCCGCCGGTGACGACGAACCGGACGCGGGTCGCCCGGCGGCGTCGGCGAACGCGGCCGACCCGGTCGGCGTGCTGAAGGCCGCCGCCGCGAAGGCCGACGAGCAGCCGTACAAGCTGACCGTGGGCACCGGCGGCGCGGACGGCGACGCCACGGTGCTGCTCTGGGACCCGACGGCGAGGCGTGGTCTGGAGACGACCTCGCTGAAGGTGCCCGCCGGCGTGGTGAAGATCGAGCGGTTGACCACCGGGCCGGACGTGTACGTGCGGGTCACCGCCCCGGACCGCCGCGTCCCGGTCTGGGACGGCAAGACCTGGTGGCACGTCGGCGCCCCAGGCACCCCGGCGGCCAAGCAGGGCCTGGACAACACCCGACTGGCCAGCACGTTGGGCGCGCCCGCGGGGGTTCGGCAGACCGCCGAGCGGGAGTACGCGGGCACACTGGACCTGCGCCAGAGCGGCGCGGTGCTGGGCAGCGGCGTCGGCAGCGTGCTCGGTGACCGGGCCGGGGCGGTGCCGTTCACCGCCGCCGTCGACGAGCAGGGGCGGCTGGTCCGCTACCGCATCGAGTTGGCCAGCGAGCAGTCGCAGACCGCGCAGCTCGACCTGACGTACTCGGATTTCGGGCTGCCGGTGTCGGCGGACCCGCCGGCGGCCGACCTGGTGGGCGAGGACCCGCCGGCGAACATCCCCGGCGCGTGACGTCGGCTCACTCCTCGACCGCCCCCTCGACCGGGGTGACCAGGAAGTCGTAGACGGTGCGGGCCATCCGTCGGACCGTCTCGTCGCCGGTGGCCATGGGTCCGGCGGTGAGGAACGCGACGGCGGTCTCGGTGCCGGGGATCAGGTAGTAGCCGACGTCGTGTGAGGCGTCCGGCAGGTCACCGGTCTTGTGGGCCACCGGCACGCCGGGTGGCAACGCCGCCGGGATCTTGGTGTTCAGGGTCTGTTCCCGCATGAACCCGATCATCAGGTCGCGGGAGGCGGGGGTGAGGATCTCGCCGTCCCAGACCGCGCCGAGCAGGGACACCACGTCGTCCGGGCTGGTGTAGTTCTCCTCGCCGCGTTGCGCGGCCGCGCTGTCGAGCATCCGGCGGGCCAGGATGGTGGAGCGTTGGTTCATCGAGTCGATCAGCGCGTTGACCGGGGCGAACCCACCCAGGTAGGTGATCAACACGTTCGCGGCCACGTTGTCGCTGTACTTGATCAGGTACTGGGCGAGCCGGTGCAGGGTGACGACCTGCGGGAACGTCTCGAACTGCAGCTGACCGGTGCCGCCGACCACGTCCTCGGGGGTGACCAGCACCCCGTCGTCGAGGAAGACCTGTCCACAGTCGACCCGACGCAGCAGCTCGACGAGGATCCACAGTTTGATGACGCTGGCCGCCTTGGGGCGCAGGGATCCGTTGACGGCGATCTGCTGGTCGCCGTAGCGGCCGGACAGGTCGCGGACGGTGACCCCGGCCGGGTTGAGGCTCGCGTCGGCGACCACCCGGGCGAGCTGCCCGCTGAGCGGGAACAGTTGGGCCCCGGCGGCCGGGTCGGTGGGTGGCTGGGGGCTGGTGACCACCACGCCGGTCAGCGTCGTCGGCGGGCGGTGCCGTTGGATCACCTCCAGCGTGCCCTCGCCACGCCCGACCAGCGGCACCCGGTAGCGGTACGCCGTGCCTCCGACGACCACCGCCCCACTGGCCACCCCGGCGGCGACCCGCATGGTCGGGTCGGCGACCCGACCGGTGTCGCCGTCGCAGGCGCGGTAGCGCACGGTGTGCCCGAGCGAGTCCACCGCGAACACCCCACCGGGAAACGACAGCCAGGACACCTCGCTGGTCGGCGGACGCTCCGGCGACGGGTCCAACCCGGGCTCGTGGCTCTGGCCGTCACCGGGCCCCACCCCGTACCCCGGCTCGGTCGTCTGCGCCGGGTCCGCGCCGGGCCCGCGGCCCGGGCCGTCCGCGGTGGCCGGCCCGGTCGTCGCGAGCACCGCGAGCGCGACCGCCGCCGACAGCACCTTCAGGGGTACGCGGGCAGAGTTCCCCAGCAGGGAAGATGAGCGCCTCTTGTCGCTTTTTCTCACGTTTGCACGATATGAAGCCGCGGAGGCTGGTGAGACCGGCGGGACCGGCGTCACCCGTCCGGGCGGCAATGTCCCGGCGAACGCCATGACCCACAGGTATAAATATGACTCACAGGCATCACGCTCCTCAGCCACTCACCCCCCGGGGGACCCAATGCTGATCATCGCCGGCAGTCTGCAGGTCGAACCGGGCACCCGCGAGGCGTACCTGGCCGGCTGCGAAGACGTCATGGCGCGGGCACGCGCCACCGCCGGCTGCCTCGACTTCCTGCTGGCGGCCGACCCGTTGGAGCCCGACCGGATCCACGTCTACGAACGCTGGGAGTCCGCGGAGCAGTTGGCCGCGTTCCGTGGCTCCGGGCCGGACGACGCGCAGGAAGCGGCCATCCTCGACGCCGATGTGCGGCGCTACCTGATCGCCGGCGTCGAGGCACCCTGACCCAACGGCGAGCCGGCACCGCTCACGTCGGTGATAACGGGCCGGTGGGCAGGCCGGGTGCCATCCGGCGGATCGAGGCGAAGGCGGGCGTGAGGGCCTCGTACAGCTCGGCGAAGAGCGGCAGCAGCGCCGCGTAGGTGGCGGCGGCGGCCGGGTCGGGGCGGATCGTCTCCTCGATCCGCACCAGGTCGGCGGCGACGTCGATGCTGGGGATCAGCCCGAGCGCCTCCATGCCGAGCAGCGCCGCGCCGAAGCTCGACCCCTCGTGCGCGGCCGGGAAGCTCACCGGCAGGCCGAGCACGTCGGCGAGCATCTGCCGCCACAGCCCGCTGCGGGCGAAACCGCCACCGGCCCGGACCTCGCGGACCTCGTTTCCGGCGGCGCGCACCGAGCTGAGCACCAGCGCGAGCTGCTGACAGACACCCTCCAGCGCGGCCCGCACCAGGTGCTCGCGGCGGTGTGCGTGGGTCAACCCCACGTACGCGCCGCGCGGCAGGGCGCTCCAGTGCGGTGCCCGTTCGCTGTGCAGGTACGGCAGCATGATGAGCCCACCGGAGCCGACCGGCGCGCGGGCCGCCAGGGCGACGAGATCCTCCTCGGAGTGCTCGCCCAGATCCGGGGCGAGCGCCGCACCGGCCCACTTGAGCACGATGCCGCCGTTGTTGATCGCGCCACCGACCGCCCAGCGCTGCTCGGTCAGCGCGTAGCAGAACACCCCGCCGAGCGGGTCCACACCGGGCCGCTCGACCATCACCCGCATGGCGCCGCTGGTGCCGATCGAGCAGGCCACCATGCCGGGGTGCACCGCGCCCAGGCCAAGGTTCGCCAGTGGTCCGTCGCCCGCGCCGACCACCACCGGGGTGCGCTCCGGCAGGCCGGTCTCGGCCGCGGTCTGCGGGGTGAGGTTGGGCAGCACGGCGGTGGTGGCGACCAGTTGCGGGAGCTGTTCCTCGGTGATGCCGGCGATGCTCAGCGCCTCGCCGTCCCACTCCAGCTTGTGGATGTCGAGCAGGCCGGTGGCCGAGGCGATCGAGTGGTCGGTGACCAGCGTGCCGCAGAGCCGCAGCAGCACCCATTCCTTGATGCCCACCCAGTGCACCACCCGCTCGAAGAGTTTCGGCTCCTGCTCGGCGAACCACAGCAGCTTGGGCAGCGGTGACATCGGGTGCATCGGCGTGCCGGTACGCCGGTGCAGGGCCAGCCCCGACGGCACCGCCCGCAACCGCTCGGCCTGCTGGGTGGACCGCGAGTCAGCCCAGGTCACCGACGGGGTGAGTGGAGTGCCGTCCCGGTCCAACCCGATCAGGCTGTGCATGGCCGAGCCGAACGACAGCCCGGCCACCGGTTGGACCAGCTCGGCCACGACCATGCTGATCGACTTGAGCACCGCTTCGAGGATGAGTTGCGGGTCCTGCTCGGCGTAGCCGGGTTGCGGGTTGTTCAGCGGGTAGCCGATCAGGTGGCTGCCGAGCTGCCGCCCGTCGGTGTCGTACGCGACGGCCTTGGTGCTGGTGGTGCCGATGTCGACCCCGATCACGACCCCGGGCCGCGTGACTGCCGGCACGACCGCCACCCCCTCGGAGAACATGAACGTCGGCACCAGTATCCCCCTATCGTGCTGGTTGCTCCGCCGATCGGGTAGTTCGCCCGTTTCGGCGTGTCCGGGCGCCGCGCCGGACCTGTTAAACCTCGTGACACCCCCAGATTGGTGGCCAGCGCGGCGAAGGAGTCGGCGTGGCGAAGACTGATTCGACGGGTTCCACATGGCGGTACCGGTGGGCGCACCGGCAGAACGTGCGGCGGGTCAGCACGTACCGCGGCGCTGAGGCGGCGTGGCGGCGACGCGACGACGAGTTACGGCGGCTGCGCGCCCTGGCCGCCGACTTCCGGGGCTCGGCGGCCGCCGGCGCCGGTCTGGCGTTGGAGTTGGCCGCCGACGAGGTGGTGCTCTGGGCGCTGCCCGCCGCACAACTGGTCGAGGTACGGCACACCACAGTGCTGCCCGCGCCGGACCTCACTGTCGCACCGCGAACCGGGCCGCTGCGTCCGCGCCGCCCGGACGGCGTACGCGTCACCGACGCCGGCATGGCCGTGATCACCAGCCGTCGACTCGTGCTGCTCGGCGGGCGGGGCCGGCGCGACTGGGCGTACGGCCGAATAACCGGCCTGGCCCACGACCCGGCGGCGCCGGTCACCCTGATCCAGGTGCTGGACCGGCGGCGTACCTCAGGTTTGCTGCTGCCCACCGATGCCGCGCCGGACTTCCGGTTCAAGCTCACGCTGGCCTTCGCCGACGCGATCGAACAGCGCGCCGCGGTGGTCGCCCAACTCGACGAGCAGATCGCCGAGCACGCCCAGCTCAAGCCGTTCCGGCCGGCCGCGGCCACCCCCGGGCAGGCCCGGCTGTCGTCGTTCGTGCCCGGTGGCCGCAGGACCCTCGCGGTGGCGGCGGCCATCGCGCTGCTGGTGCCGGCGGCGCTGATCGAGTCGGACCCGTCCGACCCGACCGGCGGCGCGGAGGTCGCCGTCGCCGCCACCCCGGCGCCCACCGCCAGCGCGAAGCCCGCGCTGATCCGCCCGGCTGGCCCGGCGCTCGCGCTGAAGCCCCCGCCGCCGAAGTCGACAACGTCACCACGCCCGTCGCCCAGCGCGACCCCGGGCCCGCGCTGCGGGGCGCCGGAGAACCCCCTGGGGTACGACTTCTGCGGCGGCACGCGGATCCGCAAGCCGGCCGCCGAGGTGTGCGACTGGTTCGACTGCGTACCGCAGTTCTGGGCCGGTCGCGGTTACCTCGTGCAGTGCCGCGACGGCTCGGTGAGCCTGGCCGGCGGGCGGTCCAACGCCTGCGCCGAACACCGGGGTGTGCGGCGGACCGTTACCAAGTGACCGATTCGGTGCTTAAAGTCCGCTTCGCTCCGCCAGAATGATCGAGTGGAGATCCGGTCTGACGATGGCGCTCGGGTGCGGGTACGCCCCGTCGGCTACCAGCCCGGCATCGACCCGCCCGACGACCCCGACGGGGCCACGCCCGGCTGGCACGACTGGCTGCTCATCGAGGTGGACGCCCGCACCGCCGACGGCCAGACCTGGTCACACCACTACCCGAGCCTCATGGTCGAGGAGGCCCGCGCGCTCGGCGGCTGGCTGCACGGGCAGGCCACCGCCGCCCTCGGGCTGAGCGCGCCACCGGCGATGGTCCGCTTCACCGAACCCAACCTGGCCCTGCGCAGCCGGGTGCTCCGCCGCCGCCGGCTGGAGCTGATCGTGGAGTTCTCCGCCGAGTCGCTGCCACCGTGGATGCGCCGCCCGTCCACCGCGATCTACCCGCTGATCCTCACCGTCTCCGCGGACGCCCTGGCCACCGCCGCCGAACACTGGGCCGAACACTGTGAGGCGTACCCACCGCGTACCCGGTCGCGGTTCCCGACCCACGGCCCGCAGCCGTACCGACGGCAGGCCGGCTGATCACCTGCAACTCTCTCCTTCCGGACACAAACGGACACATCGATCCCGGTCGCGTTGCCTGTCACGTACGTGAGCGGTTGTACCGCGTGTGACCGTGACCTCTGTGGCCTGCGCCCCCTGGCGGATCGCCTGGGCCGAGCGCGAGAACGAGCGCCGGCAGCGCGCGTACCGCGACGCCACCGATGCCTGGCGGCACCGCGACGACCACCTGGCCCGGCTCCGCATCGAAGCCGCCAGCTTCCTCGGGTGTACGCAGCCCCGCACCGGCCTACCGGTGGAGCTCGACGACGACGAACTCGTCTTCCGCGTCCTCCCCGTCGCTTCGCTGGTCGAGGCCGAGGCGCGGCACATCCCCGGGCTGCCCAGGCCGGGCGGCTTCTGTTCCTTCGCCGAGACTTCATCCCAGGCGCTGCCGGCGGGCCTGCGTGTCGTCGACACCGGCATGGCCGTCGTGACCAGTCGGCGGGTGGCATTCGCCGGCCGGGAGCACCGGCGCGAGTGGCGGTACGACGACCTGGTCGGCCCCGCCCACCACCCCGACGTGCCGGTCACCCTGCTGCCCGACCGCTGTCGACTGCAGGGGCTGCTGGTCCCGGCCAGTGCCGTGGTGAACTTCCGCTTCTATCTCACCCTCGCGGCTGCCGACGATCGCGCTGCCGTCATCGCGCAGGTCGACGCGTTGCTGGCCGCGCACCGGGCCGCCCGGCCTGCGCCCGTTGTGTTGGTGCACCCCGACGACGCACCGCTGACTGCGGTACGCCCCGACCGGCGGGCGCTCGGCGCTGCCGCCGTCGCGGCCGTGGTGTTCGTGACGCTCGGCCCGGGTGCTTTGGGGCCGGGCGCGTGGGGTACTCGCGGACCGGTGCCCTCGGCGGAGATCGTCGCTATGGACGTGCCGAGGGCTGGGGCGGTCCTCGTTCCGATCGGTCCCGTCGGGCCGATGGCGCCCAGGTCGCGGGTCGGCTCGGCCGACAGTGCCGTATGGAGCCCGCCGAATGTCCCGGCTGTCCGGCCGTCGGCCGTCTCTACAGTGGCGGAAGCCGCTGTCGTGGTGGCCCTGCCGCCTACCGCTGCGCCGTCCGTCGCTCCCGCACCGCCCGCCAGTTCGGTGCCGACGCCTGGTCCGGTCCCCACCACGGGTCCGCCCGCGTCAGCCCGGCCGACGCCGCCCGTCGTGTCGACCTCGCCGACGCCAACCCCGACCGCGACGCCTTCACCGGATCCGGGACTGCTGGCGATCTGCCTGGACCCTCTTCAACTGCCATTGCTGGACCCGCTGCTCTGCCCGTCTCCGGCGCCCTGATCAGCGTTTCTGCCTGCGGCGGCTCAGTTCGTGGCGCTGGAGTCTCAGTCCATTGCGCTGAAGTCGGGGACGGTGAGGGAGCCGTCCTCGGCGAGGGTGAAGCCGGGGTTCCAGGCGATCTCCCAGAGATGGCCGTCCGGGTCGGCGAAGTAGCCGGCGTAGCCGCCGTAGAAGGTATCCCGGGCCGGCTTGGTGATCGTGGCGCCGGCCTTGGTTGCCGTGGCGATGACCTCGTCGACCTCGGCTCGGGAGCGGACGTTCTGGGCGAGGGTCATCGCGCCGGTGCCTGGGCCTTCGATGCCCGCGTCGTCGGCGAGCTTGTCGCGGCCCCAGAGGACGAGGGCCAGGCCGCCGGCCTGGAAGAAGACCGTCTCCTCGACCTCCTGGCCCTGCCAGCCGAGCTGCTCGTAGAACGCCTTCGCGCGGGCCACGTCCGCGACTCCCAGAGTGATGAGGCTGATCCGCTGCTCCATGGTCTTCAACCTAATGCCAGACACTCGTTCGTACCCCTCATCCCATAGCATTGACGCTATGAGGTGGAGCGATGAGTGATCGCCTGGACTGGAACGACCTGCGTGAGCGCCGGATGGCGGAGCCAGGGGCGGCCGAGACCTACGAGGCCACTCGGATCGCCTTCGAGCTTGGTCAGGAGGTGCGCCACCTGCGCGAAGGGCACGGCTGGAGTCAGAGCCAGTTGGCGCGCGCCGCCGGCATGACTCAGTCTGCGGTGGCCCGCTTCGAGGCAGGCGGGACCGTGCCGACCCTGCCGGTCCTGGAGAGGCTAGCCCGAGCCTTGGACAGGCGACTGGACGTCAGGTTCACGCCGAACGTGGACCCAGCCTGACTGCCTCTGACGCCTATCGCGATCAACGGCAGACGTGTTCGCGTAGCGGCAGCCGACGACTGTTGATCTAGGATTCCAGGTCATGCGGGAGTTCTTCACGGTCGGCGGTCGAAGTCTTTCGTATCTCGATTTTGGCGGTCCGGGAAACCCGCTCCTGGCTCTGCACGGGCACTACAACGAAGCAGCGGCGTTCGCGCCGCTGGTTGAGGCGTTGGCACCGCAATGGCGGGTGATCGGGCTCGACCAGCGTGGGCATGGAGAGTCCGACCGTGCCGAAAGCTATGAGCGGGACGACTACGTTGCCGACGTCGCCGCGCTCCACCAGCATCTGAAGGTCGGCCCCGCCGTGGTGCTGGGTCACTCACTCGGCGGGGTGAACGCCTACCAGTACGCCAGTCGGCACGCCGATCGGGTCACCGCGCTGATCGTCGAGGACATCGGCGCGGTCGTGGAGTGCGACTGGTCGTTCACCACCAGCCTTCCTCGCCGCGCGCCATCCCGTGAGGTACTGGCCTCGGCCCTGAGCGGGGCGGCGCCCTATCTGGAGTGCTCCTTCCGCCAATCGAAGGACGGTTGGGGCTTCTCGTTCGAGATTGATGACACGGTGGCGTCCCAGAAAGCGCTCAACGGTGACCACTGGACGGACTGGGTAGCGGTGACCTGCCCTACCCTTCTGATCCGAGGAACACGCAGCGACGAGCTGACGGCCGATCACGCGCGCGAGATGATCGCCCGTCGCCCCGGTCAGGCCCGGCTCGTCGAGCTGCCAGCAGGTCACGTTGTGCATCACGATGCTCAAGCGCAGTTCGCCGCCACGGTCGGTGCCTTCCTGTCCGAGCTCGACTGAGCCAGGGAAGTTTCAGCGCTGCCTCGTGAGCCGCGAGCCGGTCGAGGCCCGCGAGGGGCATTACGCGGCGATTGTCCGGGCGGTCGCGTACACGTCTGCGGGTAGGGCGTGGTGGAGCTGCCACAGGACCCGCATGGGTCGGTCACCGGTGTGCGACTCGTACGTCATGGTGCCGGCGTAGAGGTACGGCGGTGCGCCCAGGTCGCGGTCGGCGATGCGGGTTTCCCGAACGAAGAGGTGAACTGTCGAGCCGCCCGACGTGTAGCGCTGCCCGGTCGTCGACGCTGCCGAAGTCGTGCTCTGCGACTCCCACTGGAACAGGGTGTCGGTGATGGCGCGGTCGGCGTACATGGTGGTGGGGGAGTAGTGGGCTTCCGACTTGACCAGGGTGACGAAGAACAGGTCGGCCTGGGCGTCAGGCAGCCACTTCACCCCCTCGCGCAGTGAGCCGGGGTTGGTCATCCCGAAGGCGGCACATGCCTCGTTGCGGCTGTGCCGGGCGTGCACCCGCAGCGGCACCGCACCCGCAGCGGCGGTCGGCGTCACCCGGTGGATGCGGTCCCGCAGCACCTCGGCGACCTGCCGCAACTCGGCGCAGCGGGCCGGCTCCTTCCACAGCCGCGCCAGCCGTTCGTCGCGTGTCGCCAGCGGTGCGTTCGGTCCCCAGAGGCTGAAGTGCAGCATGTCCAGCAGTCGGCTGCTGCCTGCGTACACCTGCTGACCTGGCGCGGGCGGTCCCGCCGCGACCCTCGTAAGCAGCTCTAGCCGGTCGATGTCGTCGGTGTGCAGCATGCGACCGATGGCCCGGCCCAGCTCGCGGTCATCGGGGCCGGGTGTGAACGTCTCGATGCCGGCGAGCCGGCGCAGTCCGGTCCAGCCGCCGATGCTGGCCGACCGGTACACGTCCTCAATCTCCAGGTCGGTCTCGCGGAGGAACGTGGCCAGGCTGACGTCGCCGAGTTGCCGCAGCTCAGAGACAAGACCGGCCTTCGAGGTGGGCAGCGCCGATCGCAGGTTGGCGAGCACCACCTCCTTCGCCACCCGGTCCAGTTCGACATGGCAGCCGCTCGGCAGGCTCGGGAAGCCGTCCCGGACCGCCTCGGTGATCGCCCGCCGGCTCACCCCGGTCAGGGCACGCCAGCGCAGGTCGAAGCGGAAGTTGGCGTGCTGCCCGCCGATGAAGTCGAGCACCGTGAGGCAGGGCTTGTCGTCGTCGAGGCGCAGGCCACGGCCGAGCTGTTGCAGAAAGATCGTGGCGCTCTCGGTGGGCCGCAGCATCAGGATGGTGTCGACCATCGGCAGGTCGACGCCCTCGTTGAACAGGTCCACGGTGAAGAGCACCCGCAGCTTGCCGGCCTTGAAGTCCCGTAACAGCCCCGCCCGATCGGTGCCGGCCTTTGAGGTCACCGCCGCCGCCTCGACACCGTGCTTCCTGAACCACGCGGCCATGAACTCGGCGTGCCCGATGCTCACGCAGAACCCGAGTGCACGCATCCGCCCGACGTCCACCTTCTCGCGGACCGCCCGCAGCACCGTCCGCGCCCGAGCGTCGTTGCCGGTGTAGATGGTGCTCAGCTGCGTCGGGTCATAGCCCTGGCCGCGCTTCCAGGTGACGTGCGACAGGTCCACGTCGTCGTGCAGCCCGAAATATTGGAACGGCGCCAGCAACTGCCGCTCCAACGCGTCCCACAGGTGCAGCTCAACGGCAGCGCGCCCGTCGAACCACCGGCGCACGTCGCCGCCGTCGGCCCGGTCGGGGGTCGCGGTCAGGCCCAGGAGTACGCGGGGACGCAGCCGCTCCAGCAGCCGCGTGTACGTCGGCGCCTCCGCGTGGTGGAACTCGTCCACGATCACCATGTCGTACGCCTCGGGGTCGACCTCGCGGCGGTGCAGCGACTGGATGGAGGCGAAGACGTGCTTCCAACCATTCGGTTTTTCGCCCGCGACGAGCGTCTCGCCGAAGCTGCCGTCGCCCATGACCTGCCGGAACGTCGACAGGCTCTGCCGCAGGATCTGCTCCTGATGAGCGACGAAGAGCAGCGAGTCTGCTCGTTTCGCCTTGTGCAGCCGGCGGTAGTCGAGGGCAGCGACTACGGTCTTGCCGGTGCCGGTCGCCATCACCACCAGGTTGCGCCATCGCCCGTGCACCAGGCGCTCGGCGTCGAGGTCGGCCAGGATCTCGGCCTGATACGGGTACGGGCGCACGTCCAGATTCGAGATCGCCGTCGGTGCGTCGTCTCGGCGTTCGCCGGTGAGTGCCAGTCGCAGCCGCTCGGCGTCCCGGGCCGCGTCGTATGTCTCGAACGCCGGATCGTTCCAGTAGTCCTCGAACGTCGCCGTGAACGTGTCGATGACGTGCGGCTGCTCCATGTTCGAGATGCGGACGTTCCACTCCACGCCGTCCACCAGCGCGGTCTTTGACAGGTTCGACGAGCCGACGTACGCGGTGGTGGTGCCGTTGTGGCGGCGGAACAGCCATGCCTTGGCGTGCAGGCGGGTCGTCCGCGTCTCGTAGGACACCTTGATCTCGGCGCCCAGTTCTTTGAGCCGGTCTAGCGCTCGCTGGTCGGTCGCGCCGAGGTACGTGGTGGTGATGACGCGGACCTTGCCGCCTCGGGCAATCAGATCGCGGATGGCCGGCTCGACGATCCGGAGGCCGTACCACTTGATGAACGCGCAGAGCAGGTCGACGCTCTCGGCCGACGCCATCTCGTGGTTGACCTCGTGGCCGATGCGGGGTTGGTGGCGGCCGTTGACGAGCAGCGCGCCGGTGGAGAGGGGAGTGGTGGGGCGCTGCGGGAAGGTGGGTTCCGCGGGTGGGGTTGGTGGGGCGGCGATGGCGTGGAGCAGGTGCTTGGCGTCGGTTACCTGGTCCTGTTCCGTCGCTGCCTTTGGGCTCAACGTGGCGATGGCTTCGGCGATCTGGTTCGCCATTGCGATCTGGTGGTGGAGCTTGTCGTCACCGTTGGGGACGGAGTGGAGGGCTCGGGCGACCAGGGTGGCGATGTGCCGGGCGAGGGTTTGGTGGGCGTCGGCGGGGTCGAGTGTGTGGTGCTGGATCAGAGCGGGGTCGACGTGCTGGAGGTGATCGGCCAGCTCACGGGTGATCAGGTGCTCGTAAACACCCGGCTCAAGATCCGTCATCCGAGCAAACTAACGGCGCCGGTCCGGGGGTGCTGCCCCCTAAACGCCTGTCTTCACTGTCGGGCCGGCGACAAGAAGCCCTCAAGTCGATGCAGGTGTTGCTTGAGCGGGCGGCAAGCCCTTCGTCCTCGACGCGCTCGCCGAGCAGAAGGCCTACGGAGTCGTGGGCGACTTTGTCCTCAGCCAACCGGCCAGAAACTTGATCAAGTAAGGGGTGGTTCGGGGCCGTACGGTTCTCGCTTCGGGAGTGTGACGCTACGTATTGTTGCTTCTGCAAACAGTGGCCTGTCGGGAATTGCTGGAAGACACTGGAACTTGTACCATGCTGATCGTGGCCGAGTCCATTGAGAACATCGAGCGCCGGATCGAGGAGCTGCGAGCAGCGGTCCGCCGGGCGGTGATGGCCCGCGACCCGGCCCGAGCCCGGGCGTTGCGGGCAGAGCTGCGAAGTGCTGAAAAGGATTGGGAGCAGTCCCTGACGGACCTCACCGACGAGGCGGAGCTCGACACCGCGCCGTCGAAACCGCAAGCGCCGTTGGTGCCGGTGCGGGAGCAGGTCCACCACGCGCTCACCCTGCTGTCGGTGCCGGCCGCGCCGAAGCTGATCGCCGAGGTCCACGCCGCTTTCTATGGCGCGAGTGCCACCGGGATCGCGGCGAGCAAGCTCACCCACCTGCGTCGGGACGAGGAGCGGTCTTTCCGCACGGCGCGACACTCCCGGCCGTACTACCTCTGTTCTGCCCTCACGGCCGAACACCTTGCCCCAGCTCGGGGCCTGCTCGCTATCTCCACCTGGCCACTCGAGAGTCGCATCATCGGGCCGTTGAGCCTCCGTGTCGACTTTCTGACAGCCGCCATCAAGGTGGCGGAACGGGCGACCAGGATGCCTGAGGAAGATTCGGGCGTCACCCGGTTGCTCTGGCGGTTCGCCGCCACCATCCCCGGCGCAGTCGAACCGCGTGGGGCGGCCACCGCGGCCACCGTGGTGGCGGCCGCTCAGGCCGAACTCGACGTGCACGTGGCGGCCGACCGGTCGCAGCGGGAAGCGGCGGGCGACCGGGCCCGCCGGCAGATGGACGAGGCCGAGCAGCTCTTCGGCAGCAAGCTGCGCGTACTCAGGGGGACGGCATGACCAACGTTGGCCAGCGGCTGGCCGCGATTCGGGGCGGAGGCGTCCCGAGCCGGCACAACGCCCGGACCATCGCCGCCCTAACCACGAACCCGGGCTGCGCCCGTCGGGCGGTGCTCGACTGCGCCGGTGTCGACAAGCAGCGGTTGGCTGCTTACGTTGACTACCCGGCCCGGTTTGGTCAGTCGCAGTTCGCCATCACCCGCGGCAACGCCTTCGAGGCGCAGGTCAAGGCCAACGGCTGCGCTGAGTTGCTCCGGCTGCTGCGGGAGCGGCTCGACCTCGAAATCCCCGAGGTCTCGTACGACGACCTGGAGTCGGTCGCTGGCCACGAGAGCCAGGATCTTCGGTACGCCCGCTCGCGTGCCCTGCTCACCCGGGCCGCAGCCCAAGCCGAAGGGGCCGGAACCCTCTTCGACCACCCGATGCTGCGGCTCGAGGTCGCCGGCCAGCAGGCCTACCTGGAGCCGGACCTGATCGCCTTCCAGCACGACGGCCAGTTTCACGTCGTGGAGATCAAGTCGTTCGCGGTCATCGACGGCCAGGCCGACCCGGGCAAGGTGGCCGGGGCGGCGATTCAGGCAGCCGTCTACGTGTTGGCCATGCGCGAGCTGCTCGGCGCGGCAGGGTTCGACCCGGAGATCGTCTCGCACGATGTCGTGCTGGTCTGCCCGCGAGACTTCTCCAACCAGCCGATGGCGGTCCGGGTCGACGTCCGTAAGCAGCTCGCCGTACTGCGTCGGCAGATGTCCCGGATGACCCGCATTGATGCGCTGCTGGCCGACCTGCCGGCCGCCCTCAGCTTCGATTTCGCGCCCGACGACAACGGGGTGCCCACCCGCTCGCCGGCCTCGCTGGTCGCCGCCCTCGAAGCCGTCGAGGCCCGGTACTCGCCGGAATGCCTGGCCAGCTGCGAGCTCGCGTACTTCTGTCGGCACGAGGCTCGCGGCTGCACGGCAGCGCTGGGTAAGTCCGCTCGAGAGGAGATGGGCGGCATCGAGCGGGTGGAAACGGCGTTGGCTATCGCCCGCAACCAGCTCGCGCCATCGGAGGACCAGCAGGAGGCCGCCGAGCTGCTGCGCGCCGCCGCACGGTTGCGGGCTGAGTTGATGAGCGGGGTGGCCGGATGAGCACCTTGACCAGCCTGGCGCGGGCGGAGGCCGTGGTCGAGGGCGTCGCCCAGCGCACCACCACCGTGCGCCACCTGCACATCGCCAACCGGCCCCTGGTCTTCATCCCGCTCACCATGGCGGGCGAGGCCAACGCGCCGCTCGCCGCGATGGTGGGCGACGACCCGAACGATCCAACGCTGCTGATCGTGCCGCAGCCCCGGAACCGCGACCAGCGGTTCGCGTTCGCCGCCGAGTTGGCTGGGGTCGTCGTTCCCTACGTCCATAGCTTCTACAGCGACGTGGAGGCGGTGCCGACAAATAAGGGCAAGGACACTCCCCACCGGTACGCCGACGCGCCACAGCTGCTCGTGCCCAACCCCGGTGGAGTCGGATTTACCCGGCTCTTCGGCCGGTCCACCCGGTTCCGCCGCACCGACGGCGACTACCCGGTGGACCCGTCGGTGCCGCTGCTCGGGCGGTGGCTCACGTACTTCTTCGAACGCGCCGAGCACCCCGGGTCCTCGGCTTTGGTGGCGATGACGCAGGCGCTCTCGATGCACTGGGCCACCGGGCAGAGCCCACTCGAGGACGCCCAATTGGCCGCGCTCCTGGCCTGGATCACGCCTCCGCCGGGCATGACCGGCGCCGAAGCAGCTGCTGCGGCCGAGGATCCCGTGAACTGGCCGCCGGCGGGTCCGGCCACCGACCCGACCTTCGACAACGAGGTGCTGGCCCCGGCCATGGCCGCGTACGACCGGGCAGTGGCCACCGAATCGCAGGTGGCCCGGCGTCGCGACGAGCTGGAGGACATCCTGCGCTCGCAGCTCGAGCCGACCTGGCGGCAGATGTGGCAGGCCCTCTCGCTGCTGCGGGACCTGCCCGCCGGAGCGCACGTGCCCAAACGCTGGGCGGAAGACCGCGATGCCTTCACCAGCTTCACCGCGTACCTGGAAGAAGGCGGGTTCCCGCAGCCGCGCCGCGACGGAGCGGTCGTCGCGGCCAGGAAGCTGCACCGCATGGAGCGGGCGCTGACCTCGTACGACGTGCAGCGTGCCTACGACGACCCGATGGTGATGGCCGACTACCGGCTTACCGGTGAGGCGTTCGTGGGTGAGGTGACCGCCGCCCACCCGACGCGGATTGACGACAGCGGGAAGCGGCGGGCGTTGCGGCCGTGGATCGCGGTTACCACCGCCGACCCGGTGCTGGTCACGCCGGGCACGACGCTGTTCTCGCCCGAGCAACCCAGTGGGCAGAAGGCGCGGGTGATGTCGGTGGCGCAGCGCGACGACGGGACGACCGCGGTCGTGTTGGAGCTGACCGGCGGGATGGGGCGCTCGCTCACCCCGGCCCCCGGCACCGTGCCAGAGGTGGGCAAGTGGATCTGCTACACCACGCTCAGCGACTCCTTCATGCCCCCGGGCGCCTTCCCGTCTCGGGAGGAGACGCCGTGGACCCACGGCGGCCCGCCGGCGCCGTACGAGGACAGCGCACCGACCGCCGAGGACGCCCGCGAGGAGTGGTCGTGATCTAACCCGCGCGCCGCACCAGCACTCGACCAAACGCTCAGATCCGTGGGGGAACTGACATGAGCAAGTTGGGCACCATCCTCGACCAGATCGACTCGGGCACCGTGCTGTTGCCCGAGTTCCAGCGCGGCTACGTGTGGAACCGGGACCAGGTACGCGGCCTGATGCGCTCGCTCTACCTCGGCTTCCCCGTCGGCGGGCTGCTGGTGTGGGAGACGGAAGCCGACCATGGCTCGGTGCGGGGCAGCGACCACGTCGGCGGTGGGGTGAAGCTGCTGCTCCTCGACGGGCAGCAGCGGATCACCTCCCTTTACGGGGTGGTACGCGGTAAGCCGCCGGCCTTCTTCGAGGGCGACCCGGCTGCCTTCACCGGCCTGCGATTCAATGTCGAGGAGGAGACCTTCGAGTTCTACGCGCCGGCGAAGATGAAGGACGACCCCACCTGGGTCGATGTCACTGCGCTCTTCGTCGAGGGACTGGAAGGGCAGATCGGGAAGCTGAACGCCCACCCGTCGGTTGCGCCAAGAATCGTGCCGTACATGACTCGGCTCAGCCGGCTGCGCAATCTCCTCGAGCGCGAGTTCCACCAGGAGAAGATCACCGGTGCGGACAAGGGTGTCGAGGTCGTCGTCGACATCTTCAACCGGGTCAACTCGGGCGGGACCAAGCTCTCCAAGGGCGACCTGGCACTGGCGAAGATCTGCGCCGACTGGCCCGAGGCTCGCTCGACGATGCGCAAGCACCTCGGCACCTGGTCGACCGCCGGGTTCCAGTTCAACCTCGACTGGCTGCTGCGCAACGTCAACGCGGTAGCAACGGGCCGGGCCCAGTTCGAGTTGCTGGAGGGAGTCGGCTCGACCGAGTTCGCGCAGGCGCTGACCTCGAGCGAGCGCTACATCAGCGGCTTCCTCGACGTGGCCTCCGGCCGGCTCGGTCTGGACCACGACCGGGTACTGATGGGTCGCTACGCCTTCCCGGTGGTCTCCCGCTTCCTGCACCTAAACGGCGGCACGTTCACCGACGCGACCGAACGCGACCGGATGCTCTTCTGGTACATCCACGCCGCGCTGTGGGGACGCTTCGCCGGCTCGACCGAGACGATCCTCACCCAGGACTACGAGACGGTCGCCCGCAGCGGCATCGACGGCCTGATCACCAGCCTCAGCCGCTGGCGCGGCGGCAACCTGGTGATCGACGGCCAGGACTTCGAGGGCTTCGGCCGCGGCTCCCGCTTCTACCCCCTGCTCTACCTGCTCACCCGGGTGCTCGGCGCCCGCGACTTCGGCTCCGGCCTGGAACTGAAGAGCGAGATGCTGGGCCACCTCACCTCGCTGCAGGTGCACCACATCTTCCCCAAGGCGCTGCTGTACAAGCACGGCTACGGCCGGTCCGAGGTCAACGCCGTCGCCAACTTCTCCTTCCTGACCCAGCAGACCAACCTCGCCATCGGCAAGCGGCCGCCGGAGGACTACTTCGCCGAGACCGAGCAGAAGCACCCGGGCGCGCTCGAATCCCAGTGGATTCCGACCGACCCGCAGCTGTGGCGGCCCGACCGGTACCTGGACTTTCTCGCCGCCCGCCGGGAGTTGCTGGCCAATGCCGCCAACGGATTCCTAGCCGGTCTCCGGGACGGCACGAAGCAGGCCACCGAGCCGCTGCGGCCGGTGGTCGTGGTCGCCGAGGACGTCGACGACGTCCGCGCCGGGCAGGTGAAGGCCCTCGTCGAGGAGCTGGTCGGCGCGGGCTGCGCCGAGCCCGCCCTCGACAGCGAGATCGCCGACCCCGCCACGGGTCGGTTGCTGGGCGTGGCGGAGGCGTACTGGCCGGATGGGTTGCAGCCGGGGCTGGGTAACCCGGTCGTGCTGGAACTGGACGCCAACCCGGAGCTGGCCCGGATGGAGGAACTCGGCTACGAGGTCTTTACCTCGGTCGACGCTCTGCGCGGTTACGTGGCCCGACGCAACGAGCAGGCGGCCGGCCTCGCCGACGCTGAGCCGCTCGTCGAGGAGCCGGACGCCGACCCCGAGACGACCACCGGTTCGGAGGATGCGCCGGTCGTGCCGGCCCAGGCCGGTGGCGACCGGGGGACGGTCGGGGACTTTGAGCGGGCGATGAGCGGGGTGTACGAAGCGGCTCGACGCGAGGCTGGTTACAACGCCACCTACTTCCTCGGCATGGTCGCCGAGCACGGTGGGCTGGCCACCGCCAAGAAGCTGCTCGCCATCCCGGTCGTGTCCGACGGGTTCGCGGCGCTGTGGGAGCGCGGGCGACTCGACCTGACGGTGGAGGCCCTGGTGATCAAGGACGAGTACGAGTCGTTCTTCACGCCCGACGAACTCGACATCGCTCGGCACCGGCTGCGGCAGTTCGACTACGACACCGCGGCCCGGCGGTGAGCACCATGACCACGGCGCTCCTGCCGGACGCGCCAGCGGACCCGCCGTCGGTCCAGGCCGAGCGCGTCATCACCGAGGTGCTGGCCGACCTGCGCTCCGGCCTGCACCGCGGCGTCATCGTCGACTCGCCCCCCGGGGCCGGCAAGTCGACCCTCGTCGTCCGCGCCGCCGCCGAACTGGCCCGCTCCGGCGAGCCACTGATCGTCATTGCGCAGACCAACGAGCAGGTCGACGACCTGATCGACCGCCTCGCGCAGAAGGCACCCGACCTGCACATCGGGCGGCTTTCGGCGACCGACTACACGGCGACCGACCGGATCAAGCAGTACGCGACGGTCCGGGTCGCCGCCAAGGTCGCGGACCTCGGTGGTCCATCCGTGATCATTGGTACGGCCGCCAAGTGGGCCATGGTGTCCGAGGGCTGCTGGCCGTGGGCGATCGTCGACGAGGCGTACCAGATGCGGTCGGACGCCCTGCTGCGCGTAGCCGGCCGGTTCGAGCGGGCGCTGTTCGTCGGTGACCCGGGCCAGCTCGACCCGTTCTCTACGGTCGATACCGAGCGGTGGACCGGGCTGACGTGGGACCCGATGCAGTCCGCGGTGGCGGCGCTGCTGCGGCACAACCCTGACCTGCCGGTGCACCGGCTGCCGGTGTCGTGGCGACTGCCTCCCTCGGCGGCGCCGGTGGTTGCCCAGGCGTTCTACCCGTTTACCGGGTTCCGGGCTGGCACGACCGCTGGTGAGAGGTCGCTGTCGTTCACCACGGCTGGGTTCGGGCATGGGCGGGTCGATGCGGCCGTGGAGACGGCGGCGGCGAGCGGTTGGGCGCTGTATGAGCTGCCGGCCCGGCACACGCTGCGGACTGATGCGGAGGCGGCTGCGGCGTGCGCGGTCCTGGCTCGCCGGGTGCTGGAACGTGGAGCGGTCGCCGTCTCCGAACGCGAGCCGGGCGGGGCTCCCGTCACGCCTGACCGGATCGCGATCGGCGCCGCGCACCGGGACCAGGTCGCGGCCATTCGCGCGCAGCTCGACGCGGCCGGAGCGGACGTCACCGTCGACACCGCCAACCGGCTCCAAGGCCGGGAGTACGACGTGACGATCGTGCTGCACCCGCTGTCGGGGCGACGCGACGCGACCGCGTTCCACTTGGAGTCGGGGCGGCTGTGCGTGCTGACGTCCCGGCACCGGCAGGCCTGCATCGTGGTGGCGCGGGCGGGGATCGCGGAGTTGCTGGACGCGCATCCGTCGGCCGAGCCAGTGCATCTCAACGTCCCAGTCAAGTTCCCCGACGGCTGGGAAGCGAACCAGTCGATGATGGCTCGCCTGTCGACTCACGCAGTGAGGAGCTGAGGCTCATGACACTCATCGACGACATACTCGTCAGACTGCGGGCGAGGCCAGGGGGGATGACAGACGCGGAGCTAGCGCACGCCACGGGCAAACTGCACCAGCAGATTAACCAGCGTTGCCGCCAGATGCAGGCGGCCGGTGTGATCGTGCGCGACCGGAGTGGCGCGGTGATCGTGAACCGGGTGGCAGAAGCGGGTGTTCCGGTACCTCAGCAGCCTGCCGCTGCTTCCGCCTTGGTATCGGCGGCAGGTCGCGATTGGTCCTGGGAGGGGAACGTGCAGGCGGCCCTGTGTCGATGGTTGGTGCACGAGGGCTGGTCGTTGATCCAGGTGGTGGACACCGCCAGCAAGCAGCAGGGGACGGACGTCGTCGCGGAGCGGGCCGGCAGCCGAATGCACGTCGAGGTTAAGGGCTTCCCCTCGACGTCCTACGCCGATCCGCGCCGCGCCGGTGAGACCAAGCCGACGCCACCTGCGTTGCAGGCCAACCACTGGTATGGCGCGGCGCTCCTCAAGGCGCTTCGGTTGCGCGAGAAGCACCCGGACGAGTGCGTGGCGATGGCGTTCCCAGAGGCGGCGCAGTATCGCCGGCTGCTTGGTGAGACACAGACCGCGATCCGCAACATGCGGATCGATGTGTTCCTCGTCGCCGAGAAAGGCTTGGTGACCCGATGGTGAGTCGCCCAAAGGCTAGCTCGGCCGGAAGGGAAATTGCCGGGGATGACGGCCAGTACAGAGGGTCGTCCACCGAGGCGACGTTGCGCTCGGAGCTGCACCGACTGCAGGCAGCCTCGGCTCCGTCCCGTGTGACTGCTGCTGGCCAAGTGGACGCCGTCCGTGTCGGTATCAACGTGGAGGTTCAGGCTTTTGCGGAACATCACCTCCCGCTGTGGCCGCGGACAGGCCACGAAGTATGGGCTGAACTTCGCTCACGCCGCGGCGTCGCCTTGATTACACCCCCGAGCGTCGAGCAACCCGATGCCGACGCTGCAGCTGTTGCCAGCTTGTTCGCGTCGCTCGTCCACGACGATCCGGTACCGGTGGGGCTGACGTTGGCGGCGTTTGACCATGCGCCAGCAGACAGCGAGGTCTTCACTGCTCTCCTCGGCCACGCCGTGTTGACGGACCTAGACGTATTATTCGACGTCGACTTGCATCTAGATCCACTGCGGCTCCTGCGCCGCCTGGCGGCCTCGCGCGCCGGGGTTGTTGCGGTCTGGCCTGGCTCCGTGCAAGGTGCGAACACGCGCTATGCCTCCCCCGGCCACCGCGACTACTTCGAGGCTCGGCTGTCAGAGTGCCTCTTGTTACACCCTCGCTCGACCGTCTTCGACGACCAGGCCCCGTTCGACCTCGAAAGGCTGCCCTAATGCTGTACCGCGATCTGATTCACTTCGAGCCTCTCGAGAGTGTGAAGCAACTCCGGGCTGCTGGCGGCGCGAGCCAGGCCGTGGAGGACGTCCAGACGTTTGTGATTTCTGCGAGCATGCGCGAGAACCTCGTGGACGTCGTCTTTCCGCAGCTTCGCTTCGACAACCCCGACGTCGACCACAAGGGGTTGCTGCTCATCGCAACCTACGGCACTGGCAAGACCCACCTCATGAGCTGTCTGTCGGCTGTCGCGGAGGACGTCGCCCTTGCGGCGAAGCTCACCGACGCCGACACGGCCGCAGCCGCCGAGAGTGTGGCCGGTAAGTTCAAGGTCGTCCGCGTTGAGATCGGCGCAACCAAGATGGCGCTCCGGGACATCATCGCCCGCGAACTCACAGACGGCCTCGCCGCTCACGGCGTTACCTTTACCTTTCCGCCGCTGGATCAGGTGACGAACAACAAGGCCAGCCTGGCCGACATGATGGCTGCCTTCGAGACGGTGCACCCCGATCACGGGCTCCTGTTGGTTGTCGACGAATTGCTGGACTACCTGCGCACTCGGCGGGATACCGAGATCATTCTCGATCTAGGCTTCCTGAGGGAGATGGGAGAGTTCTGCCGGGACTCCCGCTTTCGCCTCATTGCTGGAGTGCAAGAAACCCTCTTCGACAACCCCAGGTTCACCCTCGCTCAAGACGAGATCCGCCGGGTTCGCGAGCGGTACCAGCAGTTCCGGATCTCACGTCAGGATGTCGCGTTCGTCGTGCAGCGGCGCATCCTCGGCAAGACCGATGAGCAGAAGTCGCAGATCCGCAGCCACCTCACCAGGTTCAGCGAGGCTTTCGAGTCCCTCGGCCAGGACCTGACCACCTTCGTCGACCTGTTCCCGGTTCACCCAGCCTATCTCCGCACCTTCGAAAACCTGACGATCGTAGAGAAGCGCCGCGTACTTTCCAGCTTGTCTGAGCAGATTCGGCAACGCCTGGACACAGCCGTACCGGACACCGAACCCGGCCTGATCTGCTCCGATAGCTACCGAGCGGAGCTGGAGTCGGATCCGTCGAACAAGACCATTGCCGAGGTAAAAGACGTCCTCGACCGCACACGCACCATCCGCGATCGCGTTGAACGCGGGCTCGCAGTTAAGACCGACGTGCCGCCGGCGCTGCGAATCGTCGACGCCCTAGCGATACATCGGTTAACCACCGACGACGTCGAAGCCCCCATCGGCCTCACCTATGACGAGTTGCGGGACGACCTGTGCCTGCTGCCACTCGGCACGCCCGAGTTCGACCCCGCGTTCATTGCCTCAAGCATCGAGACGCTTGTCGACGAGATCCTCAAGGCGGTTTCGGGCCAGTTCCTCTCCGTCAATCCAGCGAACGGCCAGGTCTACCTGGACCTGAAGAAGACGGTCGACTACGAGCAGCAGATCGAGGAGCGTGCAGCGACCCTCGATGACCCGGACCTGGATGCTGGGTACTACAAGGCACTCGAGCAGGTGCTCGAAGTGTCCGGCGACCCCTACCGGGCGGGATACCGCATTTGGGCCTACGAGCTGCCATGGGCCGATAAAAAGGTTACGCGGCCCGGTTACCTATTTATGGGTGCGCCGAACGAGCGATCGACGGCACAGCCTGCGCGGGACTTCTACCTGTACTTCCTGCAGCCCTACGCCCCGCCACCGTTCACCGATGAGCGTAAGCCCGACGAGGTGTTTCTGCAGCTGGACAACCCCGACGCCGACTTCACCCAGGCCCTACGGCGCTACGCGGCAGCCAATGCAAAGGCCGGTGAGACGACTGCTCAGCACAAGCCGCACTTCGTATCCCGCCGAGACAAGCACCTGCAAGAGATGGTTGGTTGGCTGAAGGCGCATATTCGGACAAACCTGCTGGTTACGCATGCCGGTGTTACCAAGCCCTTCGGTCAGTGGCTGTCCGGTGCGACGGGGGCCTTGCGCGGTATCAAAGAGCAGGTGGACGCGATCGCCGCCCACGTCCTCGCTAGCCACTTTCAGACGCGGTACCCCGGCTACCCGGCGTTTGCCGGGCAGGTCACTAACGCGAACCTGGGCACAACCGTGACTGCGGCGCTGACCATGCTCGCCGGGCGCGAGACCCAGATGGGTCGCATGGCGCTGGCCGCGTTGGAGCTGTTGGATCTAGACAACGTGGTCACGGACACCGGCCCGTACGCCACGCACCTTGCGGGCGCGCTTGCCGCCGCCGGCGGGCAGGCCGTCAACGCGGATCAGTTGTTCACAACGCCGGACGGGCCAGGCGGGGTTCGCGTGTGGGGCCCCTGGCACTTGGAGCCAGAGTGGACTGTGGTGGTCGCTGCGGGCCTGGCCCACCTGGGCCGGGCGGAGCTCGGATTCGCCAATGGCACCAAGGTCGGGGCGCATAATCTGGCAACCCTGACGCAAGTGGGCCGAGACGATCTGGCCCTGCTCTCCTATGTGACGACTCCAGCGGGTGCCGACACGGCAGCGCTGCGACAGGTGGCTCAGCTTGTCGGCGTTGCGCCGGGGATCATCACGCTTCCGCTACCGAATGAAACGGTTGCGACCCTGGTTACAAAGGCCGAAACGGTGTTCGGGTCGGTCGCCGCCGCCAAGGCCTATCTACAAGGCACTCCCCGTCTATGGGGCGAGGAGATCTTCGACAACCCAGCGGCGCGGATCGGCCGGCTAGACGCCCTGGCAGCACTGTTGGCCGACGTCAAGGGCCGTAACACTCCTGGCAAGCTCGCCCGCTTCGCCGTCGCCGAACCCGCCGTGCTGGCCGCCGCCGCCGAGGGTAGGACGGAGCTGGCCCGGGTAGAGCAGCTGCGGGAGATTGCTGGCACGCTCACCGACGACCTGCGCTACCTAGAAAACGCTGGCGCCGTGCTCGGCGTCGCCGACCCGTACGTCGAGGAGGTGGAGCAGGGAAAGGTGCTGCTGCGCGACCTCCTGCGCGCCGCCAAGGTTGACAAGGCGGCGGCAGGTCGGGTTCGTCGGGCCGCCGAAGAGTTGAAAGCCCACTACAAGGCGTTTGCCGTCGAGCGGCACACTGCCGACCGGCTTGATGTGCCCGGCGACGTCGTCAAGGTGGAACTCACCGGATCCGGAGTGTGGCAGGACCTCCGGCAACTGTCCGCCGTCCCACTGCTGCCGAGTGGTCAGTTCGGCCAGCTGGAGACCGAGGTTGCCAACCTCGTCACATGCAAGACCTTCACGCCTGCCCTGTTCGACGCGACGTTCACCTGTGCAGCCTGCAATTATCGGCCGGTGCCGTCGACCGGACCGACAGCTGCTGCTCGTCTGGCAGAGGTCAAAGCGCGAGCGCCACAGCTCTGGCAGCAGTGGATTGACGCCATGAGTGATGTGGTCGTCGAGGAGGACGTTGCCGGCCAGGTGAAGTTTTTGCCCGGCGATCAGCAGTCAGCGGTCGCCGACCTCGTCGGGGGCAAGGTGAGTCATGGCGGCGTGTCCTCCACGTTGGTGGCTGCGGTGTCCACCCTGGTCGATCGGTTCGAAGTTGCTCGAGTTACCCCGCGCGAGCTATGGGAGGGGCTGTTCTTGGACGGGGCGGCGATGACTCCCGCTGAGGCCGCCGCCGCCTTCACCAACTGGTTGACCCAACTGACCGCCGCGCACGGCGGCGACTCCTCCCGAATCCGTATCGTCCCCGCTCAGGAGCAGGCGTGACAAACCCCGAGCCGTTGTTTAAAGACCCAAGCCGCAGCGCGGGCGGGACCGCCTCGGCTCGGCAGGAGGAGGAGGCGGCCTCGCGAGCCGATCTGGCAGAACGATTGGACAGCATTACGGGAGCTGGACGACCGGACGGGGATGCCGCCGACCTGGTCGCGATGTCGGCCCCGCCGTGGCATACGGCGTGCCCCAACCCCTACCTGCAGGACTGGCTGACGCGCACCGCCCCGGCGGGGGCGGACGACAATGAGCGGTCAGACCCGGGTCCATTCTTGGCCGACGTCACCGGACGGAAGACGTCCCTGCAATACAAGGCGCACTCTTACCCCACGAAGGTGCCGCCAGAGATCATCGTTCAGCTGCTGACCCACTACACCCGTCCCGGTGATGTGGTCCTTGATGGGTTTGCAGGCTCTGGCATGACTGGTGTTGCCGCGCAGATGTGCGCCGACCCTGATCCCGCCCTCCGTAATGAGGTCGAGCTGCAGGCCAAGGGTCACGGGCGAACGGTCCGGTGGGGCGCACGCCGCGCAGTGTTGAACGATCTTGCTCCCGGAGCCACCTTCCTCGCCGCTGGCGTCACGCTGCCCGTCGATGGCTCGGCCTTCGACAAGGCTAGTGCAGCCCTGCTCGATCGCTTTGACCGCGAGTACGGCTGGATGTACGCCACGAGGACGGAGAAGGGCCGGGAGGCCGTTATCGACTACACGGTCTGGTCGGAAGTGTTCACCTGCTCCAGCTGTGGCGGGCCCATTCTGTTTTACGACGCTGCCTTCGATGCCGCAACCGGAGAGGTTGCTGAGCAGTTCCCCTGCCCGAACGTCGGTTGCGGGGTCATGACTCGTAAGGGCAAGGAGCGGGATAACGGCAGCGGGGGCGGTGCCGCAGGGAAAACTACGACGAGCAAGGGTCTTCCACTGGCCATGCGCCGACGGAAGGTGCCCGTGCGGTTGCTGACCGGTGAAATCGTCGACCGGATCGACCTCCGCCCGGTTCGCATCCATTACCGATACAAAGACAATGGAAAGTGGTTCACTGGAAATAAGGCCCCTGACCGCGATGACATGGCAGTACTGGCACGGGTGTCGCAGCTTCAGGTCACAGGCGTCCCCACCCAACCGCTGCCGATCTCGGAGATGGTGCACGGCTCCCGACTCGCGCCGAAGGGTTTCACCCACACGCATCACCTCTTTGCCGACAGGGCCCTGGCGTCGCTGTCCGTCCTCTGGGCCTGGGCAGGCGAAGAGCCGGATGGAGACGTTCGTCGCGCCTTGCGGTTCTGGATCGAGCAGGCTTTCTGGGGTCTGTCGTGGATGAACCGCTACCGCCCAGACGGCTTTTCGCAGGTGAGTCAGTACCAATCGGGCGTTTACTACATCTCTGCCATGCCATCGGAGTGCCGGCCCCGCTATAACCTTGAGGGGTCCGACCCGAAGCGTGGGAAGCGGGCCACGCTCGTCAAGCTGTGGTCGTCGACGAAACGGCGGCGCGACACAGTGATGATCACGACGGGTGACGCTACACGTCTTCCGCTGCCCGATGCTTCTATCGACTACGTCTTCGTTGATCCGCCCTTCGGCGCTAATATTCCTTACGCCGACCTCGCCCAAGTCGTCGAGTCCTGGCACCGTGTCACTACTTTCGCTGCCGACGAGGCGATTGTGGACGAGCGCCGTGGCAAGGATATTCAGGTTTACGGCGCACTCATGGCCTCGGCGTTCCGGGAGTTCGCCCGGGTACTCAAGCCTGGACGGTGGATGACCGTGGAATTCTCCAACTCCAGCAACGAGATCTGGGGGGTTATCCAGCAAGGCCTCGCCGACGCCGGGTTCGTTGTAGCGGACACGCGCGTATTAGATAAGACCCAGTCGAGCTATAGGCAGGCGACCGCGGCCAACGCGGTTAAGCACGATCTGATGATTTCTTGCTACAAGCCGGACATCGCGACGGCTGACACTGTTCGTACTGCAGCTGGTTCTACTGAAGGGGTGTGGTCGTTCCTACGAGATCACCTAACCCACCTGCCGGTTACTGAAGGGCGGCGCGGTAAGGCTCTGCCGATCCGGGAGCGGTTCCCCGACCGGCTAAATGAGCGGATGGTGGCTTACTACGTGGCCGCTGGCATTAAGCCTCCCATGACTGCCCAACAGTTTTACCGCAGCGTCGAGCAGATCTTCGTGGTTCGCGATGACATGGTCTTTCTGCCCGGCCAGGCTGCCGCCTACGAGCGGTTCCGGCTGACGTTTAAGGAACTCGAAGCTGCAACGTTGTTCGTCACCGACGAGTCCAGTGCCATCATGTGGCTGCGTCAGCAGCTCAAGCGCAAACCGCAGAAGATGCACGAGATCCAGCCGGCGTTCCTGCGCGAACTGGAGACCGGGGAGACGCCCGACACCCTGCCCGAGTTGCGGGCTCTGTTGGAGCAGAACTTCGTCACTGACTCAGACGGGCGGTGGTCGGTGCCCGACCCGGCGAAGGCGGAACACCTCGATCAGCTGCGGACTCGAGAGCTGCTTCGGGTGTTTGACAGCTACGCTTCAGGCACCGGAAAGCTCCAGCGGTTCCGCGGCGAGGCTGTAGCCGCAGGCTTCAAGAAGGCGTGGGCTGAGGGCGAATACGGCCGGATCGTCAAGGTTGGCAAGCGGATCCCCACCGAAGTTCTGCCGGACCTCCCAGCAGCCCTCGCCTACTACCGCAACGCTCTCAAGCGGGTCGGATGAGTGGCATCCTTCACGATGGCTTTCATTCCCCTACCGCCTACGCGGTTGGGGACTGGACCTGGTGGACCGAAGCCGGCCAGGCCTGTCAGGTTCTGGCCGTTGACGAGCTATGGGGAGCCCACCTCGCCGACGTCTATACGCCCGACGATCATCGGGTCCGTACTGTGCCGCTCCCGGATTTGGCCCCGATCGCTACCAGACCCTGGGCCGCAGCAGAGCTCCGTTGGCGGGCTGCGGCCCTCAGGGTCCATTCCCTTGCGGCCGCGGGGGAACCGATTGCGGTTGGCACCGCCTCGGTCCGACTACTACCGCACCAGTCCGCCATCCTGACCCGTGCGCTGCGCATGGATCCGGTCCGGCTGGCTATCTGTTGTCAGGTCGGACTCGGAAAGACCACCACTGCGGGAGCGATCATGGGCGAGCTGGTGGCCCGGGGCCGAGCCCGTCGCATCCTCGTAATTGCCCCAAAGGGCGTCCAGTTGCAATGGGTCGCGGAGATGCAGGAGAAGTTCGGTACCGACTTCGTCCGCATCGGCCCTGAAGGGGTGCCCGTCGACTCCAGCCCCGACATCTGGCGTGCCTTCGATCGGGTCGTGACCAGCATTGACGCGGTGAAGCCGATGCGGCGCCGGGCAGGCTGGACACCACAGCAGGTCGCCCAGTTCAACGAGAGCCGCTACAGCGCGGTCGTCGACGCAAGCTGGGACATCGTCGTCATCGACGAGGCGCACCGCGTCGCGGGATCGGATGAAGATGTCGCGCGCCACCGCCTTGCCGCCGCGCTTGCCACGGCGGCTCCGCATCTGCTGCTGCTCACCGCCACCCCTCACTCTGGCAAGTCCGAATCCTTCCGGCGCTTCCTCGGACTCCTGGACGATGAGTTCGTTCAGGGCCGGCCTGTCAACGCCGATACCGTCGCCAGCGTTGTTGCCCGCACAGACAAGCGCACCGCTGTCGACCACGATGGTCGGCTACTGTTTCGTCCTCGTATCACAGCCCTTGACGTCGTCTCCTTCGATCGCCATCCCCGGCACCGGGCCCTTTACGAGGCTGTCACCGACTTCGTACGGACCGGCTACACCGCCGCTCAAGCCTCTGGAAACACCGCAATCGGATTTCTCATGTTGCTGTTTCAACGGATGGTGACCTCAAGCACTCCCGCACTTCTGTCGGCTCTGGAACGTCGTCGGCTCGCCCTCGCCGCCGTCTCGGCAGCCCGCCGAACCACTGAACCTGATGTCCAGCAGTGGCTTGAGCTGACCGGCGAAGACGCTGAGGCACTGCTGGATATCCTGCCTGCCGACGAAGCCAGCCTCGCCGCCTTGGACCACTTGCTAGAGCTCGCCCGCTCTACCACCGCGACAGGGCCAGATCCCAAAACGCTGCATTTTCTGGACCTGCTACGGCGCCTACAGCGCAGTGAAGGTGACCCTTCGGTCAAGGTCCTGGTATTCACCGAGTTTCGCGCCACACAGCAGATGCTCGCGGATCTCCTCAATGCGCAGGGGATCCGGACCGTCACAATCGACGGCAGGATGGGCCTGTCCGATCGGGCCGACGCTCAGCGTCGATTCGCCGAGGACGCCCAGGTCTTGGTTTCTACAGACGCCGGTGGGGAGGGCGTCAACCTGCAGTTCGCCCACGTCGTGGTGAATTGGGACCTGGGATGGGCGCCGACGGCGGTTGAGCAGCGCGTGGGCAGGGTTGATCGCCTGGGCCAGACGAAGGTTGTGAAGGCCTTCAACCTGGTGCTCGCCGACACGGTTGACGAGCGGGTGATCGAGGTCCTAACCGTGAAGCTTGAACGCATCCTCGCCGAACTCGGCGTGGACGCCCGGGCGGACGTCCTGGACTCCGCTGCCGCCCACGTCACGGACCTCTATGTGGCTGCCATCGTCGAGCCTGACCGGATGGACGACGCAGCCAAAGGCTTCGAGCAAGCCACTACTGCTGATGTGCGCGACGCCGAGGATGGCCGCCGGCTACTCGCCGAGCTCGCCGTCTCCCCGCCCCCACCGCCGCCCAGCCGCATGCCGGCGCTCCTGGCTGCTGCCGCTTCTGGCTCCGCTAGCCTCGGCGCAAATCGGTTGGGTCGTTCGTTTGGCCAGCGCCGGCGCCCCGGCCCGCGGGACCCACTGGCGCAACTGCCGACGGTCGCACCGGGCGAACCGGCGCCGGTCATCCGAGGCGACGCGCCCGGCTGGCTGCTGATTTCCCGCGTGACCGTGGATGCTCGGACTCCTACTTTCAGTGCTACAGCTCTGTTCATTCACGACAGCGGGCGGGCGGACCCGGTGCGCGGCGACCAGCTTTGGTCGACGCTCTCAGACGGGGAGCTGGAGGCCCCCCTCATGGGTACCGCTCGGGTTTCCACCGACCAGCTCAAGGCCATGGCAGCCAAAGCCCGTGACTACGCGTACCGTTCGTTGCAGAAACTCGCCGCCGGACAACCGATGCCGGCTCCCAGCATTCGACCCGCTCTCCTGGTCCGGGTGCAGCCGTGAGCCGCTGGACGACCCTGCTGGGATCCCTCGACGTTGCGCCCGGCGAGGTTTTGCTCTACTTGGATCCACATGCCTTGGACCATCCCGTCGGAGATGGCGAGCTCTGGCACGCTCAAACGCGCTGGGATGTTCGCCGCGTCTACGAGCAGCAGGTCCGGGGGAGAACCTCCGACGCCGCCCCACTCGTCCTCCACGTCACGGACCGAGACCTCCGGCGCCCACGCGACCTCCCGTGGGACATCGGCCAGCTCCCATACCGCATCCTCGACCCCGAGCTGCCCGATTCCGTCCGTGACGAGCTTCATCAGCTGCCCCCGGACGTCGCTGCACAGCTCGTCGGTTCCGGTACCTACGGCCTACGATTGGCCTCGGCGGCTCGATACTTGGCTGGCCGAGCGTGGCCGCCCGAGGCAGACACCGTCCTTGCAACCGTAGTGTGTTTGCTACCACACACCCCACCGGGACTCCGCCGTGCTCTGGCTGCCAGCCTTCCCGTTGGAGCGGCTCGCGATCTGCTGAGCGCAGCTGACCCGCGGGTCAAGCTTGACGCTCTTTGGCAGGACTGGGCCGCTGTGGGTGGCGCACACCCTCTCCATCCACAGCTGCATCGGGCTACAGGGGATCTCATCGACCTCGTGGCCAGCGGCTATTTGACTCCGACTGGAACGGACCGAGAGGATTTGCCGCAGGTAGTTCGGTTGGTGCGACCTGCCGTCGATCATTTGGCGGCTGCGGCCAAGCTCCTGGACAACCCTCCGCCGCTGCCCGGTGAGGTCTCCGGCAGCTTGCCCCGGTGGCTGGAAATTGCAGACTGGTGGGCAGCAGTCAGGCTCCACTTCGCCGCGGCACCACCCGCCAGCTTTAACGATGCAGCCGTGGTGACGGGGCAAGCGTGGTGGAACAAGACGGACACCGCTTGGGTCGCCTGGCTGCGCGCCCATTACGGCGCGCAGTTGAGCCGGTCCCATGTCACGCCGGCAACTGTCGACAAAATCGGCGCTCATTTGAACCATGCCGCCGTTGTGCAGGGCGATAAAGTGCTCTTGCTGGTGATGGATGGCATGGGTGTCGCCCAATGGCAATACCTTCGCAAGGTCCTCAATCTCACTGTCGCCACGGACCGGAGAGTGCTGGCGATGTTGCCGACGATTACCTCCGTCTCACGTCAGGCAATTTTCGCTGGCCAACTGCCGACTCGTTTTCCGGACTCTATCAACCGGACCGATGCCGAGGACCGGCGCTGGCGCGAGTTTTGGATCAAGGCGGGTCTGAGCGACCGTGAGGTCCACTACGCCCGGACCCCGGGCCGACATGCGGGAGACTGGCCAGACTTGCCAGACGCTAGCGTGGTCGGCGTCGCTATCAATGCCGTTGATGACCTTGTGCACGGGTCGGACGTCAACGATGACCATCAGCTGCTCGCGTCGCTGGGTACGTGGGCCCATGCCGGGCTGGTGCCAGCTGCCCTGGCGTGGGCCCGGCGGCACGGGCATCGGGTCTGGTTGACCGCCGACCACGGCAATGTTGTCTCGCAAGGGCTCGGGCAGCCGATCCCCAATGAGGGAGCGGCGGTCCCGTCGCGTGGCATCCGGGTTCGGCAGTACGCTAACCCTGTCCTGCGGAACGTAAGCAAACTGCCTGGAATTGCCTGGGATCCGCCCGGCTACCCACCCACATCACGACCGCTGCTGTTTGCTCCGGGAAGCATGTGTTACCGAAACAGTGCCACGTTGGTCACCCACGGCGGCCTTAGCCTCGACGAAGTCGTGATTCCGTTCGTGGAGGTAATCCCGTGAGCCGTCGTGTCCTACTCGACCGTGACTTAGCGCTTCCCTGGCTTAATGCAGCGCTCGCGGTCGCCGCCGATCGCACGGACCCTGTCCGTATGCGACGCGCCCTAAAAACGGCGCTCACCGACGCGCCGCTGGCCGATGAGGCGCGCAAGAAGACGGTCACCGCGCTGGCCCGCACGTGGATCATTCCGAGCAAGGAGGCAGGCGGCGTAGTCGAGTGGGCGACGGTGCACCGCGACGAAATCGATGACGTCCGGCCACTCCACCTCGGGGCGCTGCTGGCTACTCAGCCCTTCTTCGCCGACCTCCTCGCTGAGACCGGCCGCCTGTTCGCCGCAGGTGCCCCTGAGGTGGGCACCCCCGAGCTACGCCGTAGGATGCGTGCGATCTGGGGGAGTCGACGCAGCGTTGATGTCGGCGTCCAGCGTGGAGTCAAAACAATGCGCGCAATCGGGGTGCTCACCGGCCGACCATCCTCGTCAACAAGCGCCCGATCAATGTTGGAGATTACTCCTGACGTCGCAGCATGGCTCGCCCGCGCTCTACTGGTGGCTCGTGAGGCGGATTCCGTGGGCGTCGATGATCTTCGTACGTCCCCTGAATTCTTCGCCATACGGTGGCCGCGGGTGATCCCTCGTACCGCAGAGGGGCTAGAGCAGCATGTCGAGGGCGTGGGCCGGAGGGTGCTGGTCCGGACGCGCTCGTGAGGCTTCAGGCTCCCCTGGACCAGTGGGAACCCGTTTGTCCGTAGCAGCTGTGCTTTCTATGGGGCTCCAGCGAAGAGCCGCCGCGAGTCGGAGCTCGAAGGTGGCGCCTGCATAACGATCATGGATGGGGCTGGTGTGTTGGCGCCATCGGGAGGGGTGCCTGGGAGACCGGCCGACGTGTGCAACCCGGTCGTGTCCGCCGGCTGCGAGCCCACGGACCGCTGCCTCAATCAAGGCTAGCCATTCGTGCTTGCGCCAACCTGCAGGAGCTCCAACCCCCCAGCCCGCCACAACCACGTCAGCCGATTGAGCTGCGACCTTAAGTCGGAAGGTTAGCGTCTCCAGATCCACCTTGCCCGCCACGTGAAACAGATCCCGCGTCGACCGAGTGGGCTCCTCGATGAGATTGGCGATGTCGACGGAGTCGGCGTGCAACACGCCCGCCAGGACTTCGAGGTTGCGCCAGGATGTGGTGTCCTTCGCTGCCCCTAACGGTGGATTACACAGCACAGCGAGCAGGCGACGTTCGGTTGGGGTCAACGGACAAATAGGTACTGGGCGCAAGAGGTCCTTGCCAACTTCTCCACTAGTCACGGAGATAATCTTCGCATGCTTGGATGCGCTGCCTTTGGGCGCCCGTGCGCTGATGCACCTCAAGGAGACCTGTCTCGGGCCAGGCGCCGCATAACGTCAGTGGCTCTGCGGGACCTGCTCCAATGCATCCACATGACCGTATCCAGTATGCGGATAAGAGGCGTGCCGGGCCGCAGCTGCAATATCCGATTCCGTCGATCTCGCTTCCTCATGATTTCGCGCAGCGTGGTCCAGTACGTGTCTTCTGCGCAGCCCAAGTGACTAACGACGACACTGTCAACCACGGGTATAAGGTCTGGGCGCTTGCGGGCCAACAGTTTTCCCGCCTTGGTCGGTCCAACCCCAAGGCGCGACTTGGTCAAGAGCCGCCAGAGTGCGCCCGCGGCAGCGAGTTGCTTGTCTGACGACTTCCATAGCGGTACCTGCAGGGGAATCTGAGCAAACATTCGCTCGGCCCGCTCGGCGAGCTCACCGCCGGCGAGTAGCGCCCGCACGGCCGCCGGCTTGAAGGCAACGTCAAGCAACGTCACCGCCAGCAGATCCGCCGTCGTCACCGTGTTCCGCTCATTCGGTTCCAGCGCCAGGAAGGTGTCGCCGGCAAACCCTTCACTGGAATCGTAGAAGGCTGCAACGGCCTGTGGCGTCCGGCGATCGTTGAGCAGTTCATCAAGGATCTTGGCGACGCGCTCGACCTGACCTCTGGGCAGCGGCGGCAGCTCGGCTGGCGTGAAGTCAGGACGGACTTCTGTCATGACATGGATCGGCACCCGAGGCCGCATGACGCCATCCTCCGCTTCGGTGGGGGCGGCCAGCGCGTTTCGGCTCGTGACGCCGGTTCCTTCGGATTCGGGGTCGGGCGGCTGTTGGGAGCGAGGGCGCGCGCTCACGACGCAATGAGATTGTTCAGGCCGCCCGCCGTAGCTATCGCCTGTCGAAGGCGTGTCTGAGCCGCGATGAACCACTCCACATAATCGTCCCAATGGCCGGTGTTCGTGATGTCGCCCTGGTGGTATTCCGCGATGCGACAACCCTTCTTGCCGGCCAGCGGCTCGAAGGACAGCGTGTCGCCGTAGCTGGCCTCAAGCTTGTGTTGCGCTCTTGAGAACCGGGCAGCATTGACGGTGGCGTCCGGATCCTGGAAGTAGATCTCGCTGGACAGGCCGGACTTGCCGAACGAGCAGTTGAAGGACAATCCACCCATACCGGTCGGTAGTGACTGCCAGTTCTGCGGCAACCCCTTTCGCGACGTTGTCCACGAGAGCTGCCGGGCGTGGACGACATCCAAGAACCGCGTCCAAAAATCCTGATACGCCAGGGCGCGGCTACTCGCGGTGGTCTCCGCGTGAGTGCTCGCCTTCACCTTCTTGCCCCAGTCGTTCGGCTGCACGACCAGACGCATGAGTGGAGCTGGCAGTGATCCGGCAATCCGTACGGCGCTGATCTCTATGCCGAAGAATCGAGTGTCTTCGTCGGTCCTGGTGTTCAGCCAGTCCAGCGCGGCTCGATGTTCCTCGCGGAACTTGGTAGCAAGCCATACCACGTTGACCGGATCGGTCCCGCCAGCGTAGGTGAGCAGCTGGCCCAAGTGGCTGTGATCCGTGCCTGCCAGCTGATTCTCGATGATCACCGTCTCGTTGCTTGCCTCGTCGACGCCGATGAGGTCCAGGGCGAACCCGCCCACCGGATGCTCAGCCGCAGACAGCGCCAGGTCCATTCCCAGTACCTCGCCTAGTACGTCAGCATTCGCCAAGAGCCACGGCGTGAAGCTGTGCGCCTCGTGCGCCCATACGTCGCGAACATCAACTGTTTCGAGCTTGCCTAAGACAGGCATGCCGCCAGCGACCTCCACCGATGTCATGCAGCAGACAGTATCTGTCCCAGCCATATCGGCGCAGCCTCACGTCGGCGGATGGGTCGTCTTCGTCAGTTCCGAGCCGCTCGGTGCCATCGCCTTCGACGTAGACGTCCGGCGGGTGTTCCTGCGGACGCAGCTTGCCGAGTACGACGACCTGGACCACATCGTGGATGTGGCCCGGTGCCTGCACCCCGAGCGACCCGGCGAACTCGACTTTCCCGCCTGGCTGGTCGGGCTGCGGTGGTGCGGTGCCGGAGTTCCAAACTGCGGGGCCTGCGTGCTGCGTGAGCTCTGCCCACGCGACGTGCATCGGGCAGCGGCCGTTCGAGGTAGCTGAAAGCAGCGTCGGCGGTCGTACCGACGGCTTCTTGCCCTCATTCTTTGGAGGACTTGGCAGCTCGGTCGGCAACGAACGTGCCCTTGCCCTGTTGGCCTTCAACCAGGCCGCGGTCGCGAAGGATCCGTAGTGCCGCCTGCGCGGTGGAAACACTGACCTTATACTGCTCGGCCAGCTGCGCGTACGTGGGCAGCTTCTCGCCTGGCGCCAGCTCTCCGCTGTCGATCTGCTCTGTGATGGCGTTGACGACACGTAGATAGTCCGCGGGTCGGTTAGGCATGTGTGATGGCACTCCTCGCTCGGCTCTTCGATTTGAGCACAAGGGCGTCATCAACTACAAGATGCATGTTGACTTAGGTAAGCACGTCACCTAACATCGTCGGCGCGGGTTTCCTCGCTCGGCAGCCTGGTTTCCCGCGCTTTGCCAGGTGTGCCAACAGCAACGTGAGGATGCTTTCCGCTGCTCAAAGTGGCTGCGGAACGCGCAAGCAGGCCCGGGGTGGGTGCTGGGCTCCGGTCGGTACGGGCGCGCGGTCGTACCGACCGACCCCGCCCGCTTCGGCGCCGCCACCAACCGTTCAAGGAGGGCCATGGACTCGACCGAAGAGATACTCGGCGAACTACCCCTACCGCCCTACGTCACCGCCGAAGACACCGGCCTCGCCGTCAAGGCGGTCACCCTGCACGCCGCCGAGCAGTGCCCCGACCGTCCGCGGTGTCGCAACGACCGCGCGCCCCACCCCTGCCAGCTTCACCGCCGGGGCCGCCGGGTCCTCGACCGACGGGGCCTCACCGGCCGGCAGATCGGCGCGCTGATCGCCGAGCAGGAGGCGCCGCAGCGATGATCTATGTGACCGGGGAGCGCCTGCACCCGCACCACGCCCGCATTGCCTCCTTCGACACCCGCTGGCGCGGCCTCGACCCCGCCCAGATGCACGACTACCTCAACCGGGTAACTGACGAACTCGAACGACTGCACCGCGAGCTGACCACGGCGAACACCGAGGCCGAGCGCATCCGCCAGGCGCTGCGGCGGTGGCAGTCCCGGCACACCGGCTGCCGTCACACAGATCCAGGTTCACCGAACAGCCGGTGGCAGCGATGACCTCACCCCGGTGGATCATCCACCTTCCCACGACCCTGACCAGCGTCGACGGGGCCATCATCCTGGCTGCAGCCCTACGCGACTCGCTCGGCCACGTCACCGCTATCGACTTCGGCGAGACCACCCTCAGCGAGGAGGATCGCCAGTTCCTGCGTACCCGAATCTGGTGTGACGCCAAGCTCGACGGGGCCGGCCGCTGCCGACGCCGCGACGACCACGACGGTCCGTGCAGGGCCACGGATGAGGGCCCAGGCCGGTAGCGTCCGGGGATGCCCGACACCTCGCACGACGGCCTGCTGGCCGGCTTCACGGCTCCCCGTCCATACACCATGGAGACCGTCGCCGACGCTCCCCGCGGCCCCGGCGTGCACGTGGTCCTCGACGGCGGCGTGGTCATCTACGTCGGCCGGACCAGGCGGGGTCTGCGGGATCGCCTCCGGCAGCACCTGACCGGCAACCGCGACTCATCGGTGCTGCACGACCAGGTCGGCCAGCTCCTCGACACCCCAGGCAACGCGGCGTCGGCCGCCGACATCGCCGGCTGGCTGAGTCGGCGCGAGGTCCGCTGGCAGGAGACCGACAACCCGGAGGGTACTAAGGAAGCGCTGGTCGTCGCCCTCAAGCCGCGCTTCAATCGGCAGGTGCCAAAGTCACGTGACGCGAACGGCGGCGAATAACCGAGCGGCGAGTGGGTGACTGCCCCAGACCGGAACAGCTCTTGCCTCCGACCTTCAGCGCAGATCGATCTCCATACGGCTGAACGGCCCGTCGAGAATGTCGAAGCGTGCCTATGCTCTGGGCATCGGGCGAGGCTGCGGTTAGGGGCCAGTTGCGTGGGGCGAGTTCGAGGGGCGCGCGTGGGATTCAACGTCGGTGACATTCTTGCCGTTCAAGCCGAGCGCCGCCCGGAGCGCTTCGATGACCACGCTCCAACGCGCCGGCCCGTTCAGTGAGTTCAGCGGGTTCCCGTCAGCGACGACCACGCCGGCAGCGCGCAGCACCGCCAGGTGACCTGCGTACGCCGGATGAGCGGCCAACTCCGCCTTGGTGTGCGGAAACGCGATGATCGGTAACCCCGCACCCAACGACTCGTTGAGGACGCCGAGTGCCAGCGTGTCGTTGATGCCCAGCGCCCACTTCGTCACCGTGTTGAACGTGACCGGCGCGGCCACCACCACATCAGCCGGCGGGTGGGGCTCCGGGTCGCCGGGCATCCGCCACTCCACGCGTACGAGATAGCCGGTCTTGTCTTGTAACGCCGCCCGGTCGAGCCACGTCGCGGCGGTCGGGCTGACGATCATGCACACCCGCCACCCGTCGGCGATCAGGAGGTCGACCAGCTCGTCGATGTGTTCCGCCGGACCCGCGGCGCAGACGACCAGATACAGCACCGGACGTTCCGTCATGCCCGCAGTCTGCCCGATTCGACAGTCGCAACGTCGAGCGCATACCGATCACGCATGCCGCCCATGATCACCGCGACATGCCGTTGTGCCTGGTCAGCCGCGAGAGTCGACGCATGGCCCGGGGCGGGTGCCTTGTCCCGGAACTGCGCTGGCCCTCAACGGCACAGCTCCTCCCGCCCGCCCCGGTGCCAGCCCATCAACGTTTTGGAGCCGGCATGCCCACCGTGATCGACGACGACCACCCGGCCCACGTGAGCCTGGCCGCCGCCTGGGAGTCGGTCGACGTGCGGGCCGCCGGCGACTTCTGGTGCACCCTCGAAGACCGCCGACCTGGGCTGCTCCCACAGCGCGACGCGCCGCTGTTCTTCACCGCGCTGGGCCGCCTCCTGGTCGGTGGCGACGCCCCGGCGAACCGGGCGGCGCTGCTCCGGGTGCTCGGCCACGCGTACCGTCATTTCGACCTGCTTCCGCACGCCACCACCATTGGCGACGCGCTGCTCGCCACCGTTGCCCGCCGCGCGCACCCACTGTGGACGCGCCGCCGCTCACCATCGCCGCCGAGCGCGCCCTGTACCGCGCCACGCACGCCATTCGCCGCGCCGCCGCGCAGGCCGGCGACGGCCGGGCCTGGTGGCACGTCGAGGTGATCGGCCACGATCGGCCGTCGCCCGACATTGCCATCCCGACGGTACGTCCCTGGCGGCGATTGCCCTTCCAGCCAGGTCAGGCCGTGCCGGTCTGCACGCCGCGCCTGCCCGGGCACTGGCGCTGGCTCTCGCCGGCCAACGCTCCACGCGCGGACGGCACCGTCGAGCTGCACGTCCGCGCCGTACCCGCCGGCACCGTCTCCCGCCGGCTGGTCCATGAGGTACGCCCCGGCGAGCTGCTCTGGCTCGGCCCACCCCGCGACACAGGCCTGAGTCTCGACCCGGCGAGCACCAACGGCCTGCTTCTCGTCGCCGGTGGGACCGGCCTGGCACCGCTGCGCGCGTTGGTCGAGCAGGTCGCCGCCGCACCGGACGGCCGGCGGGTGACGCTGATCGTCGGCGCGCGCACCTTCACCGACCTGTACGACGCGATCGCCCTCGACAAGCTGCAGTGCGCCCACGAGTGGCTGACCATCGTGCCGGCTCTCTCCGACGACCCCTGCGCAGAGCCGGCCGAGCAGGGCGACGCCCTGACCATCGCCCTCGACCATCACCAGCCCGGCCAGGACGTCTACCTCTGCGGCCCACCCGCGATGCTGGCCGATGCGCGGCCACGGTTGCGCGCCCTCGGCGTTCCCGCCGCCCGCATTCATCTGCCCGAAAGCTTCACAGGCTGATGGCTCTGTCTGCGCAGTGGTGAGGGACACCGCGCCCGTGCGGCGGAGCCAACGGCTCAGCACCCAGGGCGGCAAACGGTCGATAGTGGTTCCCCGAGAAGCGTGATGCCTGTGAGTCATCATGATGATTCACAGGCATCACGTTCGTCGGGAAAAGGCCGGCCGGACCTGGGGCACGTCGGTCGCCCAGCGCCTAGTCGGGAGTGGTCAGGAGTAGGTGTCGCCGAACTCGCGTACCCCGTCGACGTCCAGTGTTATCCGGTCGTTCTCGGTCCACTGGCTGGTCGCGGCGACCCAGCTCGGGTCGTCGCGTTCGTCGATGTTGCTCCAGCTGTGTCGGTGATGCCGTAGCTGGATGGGCCCGGTCGACTGGCCCAGCGCGAGCGTGTCGTCGGTGAAGGTCAGCTCCACCCAGCCGGGGACCGGCGTTCCCGGGACCGGGTACGGCGGCGCCGGCGTCGTCATAGCACCGGGTGGCCCGCCCGGCGGGATGAAGAACTGCACGCTCTGCTGGATCCGGTCGCAGCCCAGTGCGGCCCAGTCGCAGTTCGGCACCAGTGAGGTGTTGCCGCCCTCGAAGCGCAGGTGGTAGCGCACCCGTACCGTGCTCAGGTCGAGCGGCCCGGTGCCGGTGTTTGTCACCTTCAGGAGGTGCTGGATCTGGTTGTTCGTCGGTGACCAGTCCAGGTTGAGGTAGCTGACCGTCGCGCGGCCGGCCGCGGTCCGCACGGTGGTGGTCGGCGAGGTGTCCGAGTAGCCGCCGAGCGCGCGGGCGGCAACCGCGATCCGGTACGTGGTGCCGGGTGCGAGGTCGGTCAGCGTGATCGTGGTGTCGGTGGTGGAGCCGAGGAAGCGGTACGTGTTCGGCCCCAACGGCACCTGCACCTCGTAGTTGATCGGCTGCTCCGCCCCGGGCTCGACCCAGGCGGAGGGCGCCCAGCTGAGCGTGAGCTGATGTGGTTCGTTGGCCACCACCACCGGGGTGCCGGGGGTGCTGATCGCCGGGCCGTCGGCGCGGGCGGTGTTCACGGCGAGCAGGCTCGCCAGCGCGGCGAGGGCGATGGTGGCGGTGACGCGGCGAGCAGGCATAGGCGAATGGTATGCACGAGCGTCGATGCGTGTGCATCGTCCGTCAGGCCAGTGACGCCGACAACGAATCCAGTCCGTTACGCGACGTAGTCGGCTTGGAGATAATGCCTGGTCACGCGGCTACCTAGCGTGAACCCGTCATCACGAACGGCCTCGACGTCGGCGTCGCACCTGCCGCCCCGTCCGGCCTCAGACGGGAGAAACACATGCGTGCTCAGAACGAAACCCGCCGGTTCGGCGCCCGAGTGTCCGTACTCGTGCTCGGTCTTGTCGCGACCGGAGCGGTGCTCGTCCCGGCGAGCCCGGCGTCCGCCGCGGTCCCCGGTCTGGTGCGGGTCGCCGCCACCAGTGTCAACAACTCGGCCGACTACCACAGCGTCACGGCGACCTGCCCGGTCGGGAAGGTGCTGACCGGCACCGGCTACGAACTCAACGGCGTCACCGGCGAAGGTGTCGTCGACGACCTGCGTCCCAACGGCGGCGTCGCCACGGCACCGACCGCGGTCACCGTCGGCGCCTACGAGACCGAGGCGTTCGCGGGGAACTGGTCGGTGACGGCGTACGCCATCTGCGCCAACCCACTGCCCGGCCTGGTCCGGATCGCCACGGCCAGCGTCAGCAACTCGGTCGACTACCGCAGCGTCACGGCGACCTGCCCGGTCGGGAAGGTGCTGACCGGCACCGGCTACGAACTCAACGGCGTCACCGGCGAAGGTGTCGTCGACGACTTCCGGCCCAACGGTGGCGTCGCCACGGCACCGACAGCGGTCACCGTCGGCGCGTACGAGTCGGACGCCACGGCCCTCAACTGGTCCGCGACCGCGTACGCGATCTGCGCCAACCCCCTCGCGGGCCTGGTACGCACCTCAGCCGTGGGGGCCAGCACCTCCCTCGACTTCCGCAGCGTCACGGCCACCTGCCCGGTCGGGAAGGTGCTGACCGGCGCCGGCTACGAGCTGAACGGGGTGACCGGCGAGGGCATCGTGGACGACTTCCGCCCCAACGGCGGACCCGCCACCGCCCCGACGTCCGCCGCGTCCGGTGCCTACGAGGAGGACGCGTTCGCCGGGAACTGGTCCGACACGGCGTACGCCATCTGCGCCACGCCGTAGAAACCGGTCAGCCGGTGCAGCCGCCCTGCGAACGTGCGAGCCGCTGCACCGGCTGAGTGGTCGGCTCAGGAGCCGCCTTGGCGCTGGATCCGCCCGTCGCCCGAGACCTTGGCCCGGCCCAGGTCGCGTTCGGTGCCGGCCGGGCCGGTCGCGGTACGGCGGTGCCGTTGGTCGGGCGAGTGCTCCACGGGCGAGCCCTGGCGGCCCGGAGCGCCGCTGCCCGGATGCCGCCGGCCTCGTGCCGACTCGCCGCCGCTGTCGTGTTTGTTCTGCTTGTGGCTACCCATGGACCGCGCGTACCCCGTCACTGTGCGGCTAGTCCTGAGCCCCCGTCAGCTCCAGTGTCGTCCCGACCGGCTCGGTCCACTGTCTGGCAGCGATCGGCCCCGTCAACGCTCCGGGAGGGAGCGGAGTCACGGATTCCAGTAGACGAGAACCTTGGCCTGGTCGAAGCGTCGATCCTTCAGGTCGGCACGCTGGATCACCCAGTGGATGGTCGCGCCGCCTTGTCTGCCGCCGTGGAACTCGGCCAGCAGGACCCAGTCACCATGGTCGGGCGGCCCACCACCGCGCACCGGCCCGTCCGAGCCGGACCAGCCCGAGGGGTTGGCGCCCAACCACGCGGGGTTGAAGCCGTTGCAGTCGGTGCCGTATCCGCCCAACAGCAGCGGCGTCGTCCAGCCTCCAAAGGAGAACATGCCGTCCGACACGTTGCCCAGGACGTTCTGCCACACCTTGGTCATCTCTTCGAACGGGGGATCTCCCGGCAGCGGCGGAGACCACGGGGGCCCCGGGATCGTCTTGACGTAGGGCAGAGAGATGTCGACCGTGAGGTGCAGATCGCCCTGCGGGATTTCCGTGTAGACCTCGGCACACTCCTCGTCGTCCGGAGAGAATCCCGGCGGATACTGCTCTCGCTCGTCAGTGGCCACGCCCGCCGGCACGTACATCACCTCGCCGTAGCCGTCTTCCTCGGGCCAGCCGAACAACAGCAACTGGCCGTCGGACGGTAGCGGAAGGTCGGTCACGTCTGCCGGAAGAGCAGCGCAGTCGATGGTGGCGATCAAGGGAAACTTTGGGTCCTCGGCGTCGGCCGGGAGCATCACGGGTCCTCGGATGGCGCCCACGACCGGCCCGTCACCTCCCTGTGTCAGGAGGGCAGACGGGCGGGCGAGCCCCAGCCAGCGCTCCACGTCGGCGGCGGGGATGTCGCGGCGCAGGGCCTCGGCGCGGACCTGATCGAGGATCTTCACGTTTCGGGGAAGCACGGGAGCACCGTAGATCAACCAGGCGACGTTCTTCGATCCCGCCGAATGCTGGCTGCCCAGAAGACAGGCTCCCCTGCAATCGATACCGCGATTTGCCGTCGGCGGGCGGTGTGTGGAAGCGCCCGACCATAGCGTCCGAACCACGGAGTTCCGCGAGCGCGCGATCTGTGGGAGGCGACCATGCAGACGACCGAGGGTGTGGTGTTACCGGGCGAGCGGACCCCGGTCACCGTGAACGTCGACCGCTGGCGGGCGGGGCTTCCACCGGACGCGTGGCCCGAGGGCCTTCCGGCGAGCGGCGAGCTCTGGCGGCGCGACGTCTTCGCGGTGGCCGACGCGTACCGGGCGGGGTCCGCGAGCCCACGGCAACTACTGGCGGCCGTGCTGGTCTGGGCTTACGGCTCCATCGGGTACGGCCCGTGGCGCGCCGCCAGGTCGCTCGACGCCGATCCGAACGGCAAACGCCTGGCGTACGCGCTGGAGGAGGTGTCCACGCCAGCGCCCGACGAGGAGGCGCTGCGTACGGCGTACCGCCGCTTCCGCGACCCCGACGACGCCTGTCTGCCCTGGTTGGGGCCGGGCCTGTGCACGAAGGTCCTCTACTTCGTCGGCTACCGGCGCGGGGCGGGCGGGGTGCAGCCCCTGATCCTCGACCGTGTCGTGGCAGGCCAACTGCCCAGCGAGGCGGGTGTCGGCCGCCGCAACGGATGGTCCTCCGAAGAGTGGCTGGCCTACCTGCGCTGGGCGGCCGAGCAGGCTCGGGTCAGGGGCGTGGAGCCGGACGCGGTGGAGATGGCGGTCGTGCCCGACCGGTGAGGTGGCTACCGGGCGGCGCTCAGACGGGCGTCCAGCGCGTCGAGGTCCGGGACGAACCAGATCTGCCCGCCCTGGTTCGACTCGTGCACCAGGGCGCGCAACGCGGAACTCTCCGCGAGCTGCGCCGAGATGTCGCCGACGACGGCCAGCCGCACCCGGTAGTTGACGAACTTCTGCATCACGTCGCCGGCGAAGCGGGTGCCCAACGAGAAGAAGCGCTCGTCGAGCCGGTTGGCCGGCACGGCCACCACCTGGGCGCCGAGGAATGCCGCGCCGATCAGGTCCAGCGCGTCCTGCTCGGTGGCCACCGGCGGCCCCGCCGGGTCGCAGACCAGCACCGGCACTCCGGCGCGTTCCTGGATCTCGTCAGACATCGCGAACCTCCCGGTTGAGCAGGCCATTGTCGGCGTTGAGGACGGCGTCGAGCAGGTGCAGCAGTTCGGCGGTGGCGGCGGGGTCACCCAGGATGATGATCTTCATGCGGTGGCGTTCCGCGTCGTGCACCGTCTGCACCCGCAGCGGGTGAGCCTGGTCGTGGGCGGTGTTGGCACTGGTGAGCACCAGCGTGCCGAGCCGGTCGGCGGCGGCCCGGTCGACACCGTCGATCTGGACGATGCTCGACACCTCCGCCTGCCCAGTCAGGCGAGCGGCGGCCGGGGGCTGCCCGGTGAGGGCGTCGAGGTCGCTGGCGGCGATCCGGTACTGCTTGCCGATCCGCACGGCCCGGAGCCGGCCCGAGCGGATGTAGCCGCGCACGGTGCGTACGTGCAGGTTGAGCCGGTCGGCCACCTGCTCAACCGAATACATTTCTTCCTTCATCGTTCCCTATAATACTCGGAAGAGGAAGGTTAGGGAGTGATAGGGTCGACTCGTTGACGACATCAGCTCCAGAGGACCCGGGACCACCTGGACGGCGAGCACCGCGAGGTGCCGGGAAACTGGTCGAGGCCGCGGTGCGCGAAGGGGTTCGGCCGGTTAACCCGCCCGCGCTGTCGGACGGTTCCAGTACGGTCTGGGGACCATGGACGCGCTCGGCGACGCCATCATCGGGCGGGATCACCCCGCAGGCCTGCTGCGCGCCGAGTTGGATCGCGCCACCACCAGCCACGGCGGTCTCGTCCTGGTCGCCGGCGAGCCGGGCATCGGCAAGACGACCCTCGTCACGTCGGCGGCCCGGGAGGCCCGACAGCGCGGCGCGCTGGTGCTCGGCGCCGCCTGCTGGGATTCCGACAGCGCCCCCGGCTACTGGCCGTGGGTGCAGGTGCTGCGCGGCCTGCGGCGTTCCGCCGACGACTGGGCGGTGGCGCGGCAGTCCGCTGACCCGGCCCTCGCGGCCCTGCTCGGCCAATCCGGCGTCAGCGGGGAGCAGGCCGGCCGCCTCGTCAGTTGGTCCGGCGTCGACCCGGGCCCGGACGCCGCCGACCAGGAGGCGTTCGCGCTGTACGACGCGGTGACCGCCGCGCTGGTCGCCGTCTCCCAGCACCGGCCGGTCGTGGTCGTCCTCGACGACCTGCACTGGGCCGACCCGGCCTCACTGCGGTTGCTGAGCTTCGCCGCGCAGCACACCTGGTTCGAGCGGCTCCTGTTGATCGGCACCTACCGCGACGCCGAGGTCGAGTCGGGCGAGCACCCGCTGCGCCCGTTGCTGATGCCGCTGGTCGCGAAGGCCACCACGATCACGCTCACCGGTTTCACCCGCGACGAGGTGGCCGCACTGATGGCCCGGACCGCCGGCCGGGAGCCCGAGGCCGGCCTGGTCGACGAGGTGCACCGGCGCACCGGCGGCAACCCGTTCTTCGTCGAGCAGACCGCGCGACTCTGGCACGCCGACGACGCGGTCGGCACGATCGCACCCGGCGTACGGGAGGCGGTGCGCCGCCGCCTGGCCCAACTACCCGCCGCCGTGGTCGAGGCGCTCACCGTCGCCGCCGTGCTGGGTCGCGAGTTCCACCGTCAGGTCCTCGCGGCCTGCGCAGCCGCCCCGGCGGCACAGGTCGACCGGCTGCTCGACCGGGCGGTGACCGCCCGACTGGTGGTCGCCCGGGGCGGTGGCCGCTTCGCCTTCGCCCACGACCTGGTCCGCGAGACCCTCTACGACGGGCTGACCGACGACGACCGGCGGGCCCGCCACGGCGCTGTCGTCCGGGCGGTCGACGACCTGCGGGAGCTCACCGACCGGCTGATCCCGGCCGACCTCGCCCGGCACGCCTACCTGGCCGGCCCCGCGCTCGACCGGGCCCGGGTGGCCACGCTGCTGGTCGCCGCCGGCAGGGACGCGTTCGCCCGGCTGGCCGGCGACGAGGCGGCGGTGCACTTCCGCCGAGCCCTCGAGGTCGTCGAAGACCCGGCACAACGAGTGCGGATCCTGGTCGAGTTCGCCGAGTCGCACTACCACCACGCCCGCCGGGAAGAGGTCACGCGACTGCTGGCCGAGGCCGCCAGGCTGGCCCGTTCACTCGACGACCCGGTGCTGCTGGCCCGGGTCGCGCTCACCGTGAACCGCTCCCGCCAGGTGGAGACCGCCCAGTCGATCGAGGCGGCGGAGTTGGTGCGCGAGGCGTACCGCCGGTTGCTCGGCGAACCGGACGCCACCGCGACGGTCGGCGCCCTCGTCGCGGACCTAATCACCGCCAGCGAGACGATCGCCCGTCGAGGGCAGGACGACGAGGCGCTCACCTTCAGCCTCTGGGCCCGTCACGACACGACCTGGGGGCTCGGCACCGCCGCGACCCGAGCCGCGCTCACCGCCGAGATCCGGGACGTGGCCCGTCGGACGGGCGACCGGGAGACCGAGCTGTGGGCCACCTCGCTGCGCTGGGTGGCGCTGCTGGAGCTGGGCGACCCTCGCTTCGCCGAGGAGCTGACCACCTTCGTCGACGCCGAACGGCAGGACGACTTCGCCCGGCACCGGATGGCCGCGGCCGTCGACAGCGGGATCATCGCGGCGTTCCAGGGTGACTTCGCCACGGCCGACGAGCGGTTCGCCATCCTCACCGACCAGACCGACCCGGGCCACACCGAGTTCGGGTTCATGGGCCACCACCTTCGCTGGTCCCGACTGCTGCTCCAGGGCCGGGTCGCCGAGGCCGCCGCGCTGGTGGACGGGCTGGCCCCGATCGACTACCCCTACCGGGAGCTGCTGCGGGCGATCACCGCGGTCGAGCGGGGAGACGGCGAGACGGCGATCCGGCTGACCGCCGGCATCGAGGCCGCCGCCATCCGGTACCCGCGTCCGGTGTCACCGCTCTGGCTCCGGCTACGTGCGCAGGTCGCCGCCGCGTCCGCGGACCCGCAACGCTGCGACGCCGCGCGGGCCGCGCTCGCCCCGCACCGTGGAGAGTGGGCGGTGGGGCTCTTCGGCTGCGATATCAGTGGCCCCGTCGACCACTGGCTGGCGCTGATCGACGCCGCCCAGGAGCGCTGGGACGACGCCATCGCCGGCTTCACCGCCGCTCGAGACTCCGCCGACCGGCTGGGCTCCCGGCCCTGGTCGTTGCTCGCCCGCACCGGCCTCGCGAACGCCCTCGCCGGCCGAGGCCAGCCGGGCGACGCCGCGACGTCGACCGCGCTGCGCGCCGCAGCCGTCCAGGAGGCGACCGCTCTCGGCATGACGCAGGTGCTCCACCGGCTCGCCGCCCCGACAACCCCCGACGCCGACCGCCCGGTCCACTCCGTCGGGTCGGCCCAGGCTGCTGGGTCGGGCCAGGCCGTCGGCTCGGTCCAGGCTGCTGGGTCGGGCCAGGCCGTCGGCTCGGTCCAGGCTGCTGGGTCGGGCCAGGGTCTTGGGTCGGGTCAGGGTCTTGGGTCGGCCCAGGCTGTCGCATCGGTCCAGGCCGTCGCATCGGTCCACGCCGTCGGGTTGGGCCAGGCCGTCGCGCCCGGCCAGGCCGCGCCGGTCGCGGCTGCCGTCGAGGGGTACGAGTTTCGGCGCGACGGGCCGGTCTGGCAGCTCGCGTACGACGGTGTCGTGGTGCACCTGCCCGACGCCAAGGGCCTGCACGACCTGCACCTGCTGCTCAGCCGCCCGGGCAGCGACGTGCCGGCGGTCGAGTTGCTCGACCCGGCGGCCGGGCCGGAGCTGGTCGCCGCCCGCCGGATGGGTGCCGACCCGGTCCTCGACGACGAGGCGAAGGCCCGCTACCGGCGGCACCTGGCCCGCCTCGACGAGGAGATCGACCGGGCCGCCACACGCGACGACGAGCGGAAGGTGTCCAAGCTGGACGCCGAGCGGGTGGCGTTGCTCGACGAGCTGCGTGCCGCGGCAGGGCTGGCTGGCCGGAGCCGCCGCCTCGGCGACGAGGCCGAGCGGGCCCGCAAGACGGTGACCGCGCGGATCCGCGACACGCTCCGCAAGCTAGACGACCGACACCCGGCACTGGCGAGTCACCTGCGCGACGCCGTCTCCACCGGCACCACCTGCCGCTACCTGCCCCCGGCGCCGTTGCCCTGGAGGCTCTAACCCCACCCCAGCCCACCCCAGCCCTCCGCGATCTTGCACTTTCGGTCGTCGATTCAGGTGGATTTGCCACCCTTGTCGGGACAGTAAGTGCAAGATCGCGGGGGTGGGTGGGGGTTAGCGGCGGTTGTACTTGTACATGGTCAGGGTGCCGAAGACGAGTACGAAGCCGGCGCTCCAGAGCAGCAGCCACATCGTGGCCGACGGGTCCGACTCGCCGCTCATCGCGCCCCGGATCGCGGCCACCAGCTGCGTCACCGGGTTGACCTTCACGAACGCCTGGAGCCAGCCGGGCATGGTGCTCGGCTCGACGAAGACGTTGCTCAGGAACGTCAGCGGGAACAGCACCATCATGCTGACCCCCATCACCGACTTCTCGCTACGCAGGATCAGCCCGAAGAACGTCCACACCCAGGAGAACGCGAACGAGAAGACCACCAGCAGCCCGATCCCGGTGACGGCCCCGACCACCCCGCCCTCGGGGCGGAACCCGAGCACCAGCCCGAGGCCCAGGATCACCACGGCGGCGAGGATGTAGCGCAGTACGTCGCCGAAGATCATGCCGACCAGGGCGGCCGGGCGCCAGACGGGCAGCGTCCGGAACCGGTCGAAGATGCCCTTCTCGATGTCGGTGTTGAGGCCGACGCCGGTGTACATGGTGATCATGACGACGCTGGTCACCATGATGCCGGGCAGGAAGAACTGCAGGTATTCGCGTGGGCTGCCGGCGAGGGCGCCGCCGAACAGGTACGTGAACATCAGCACCATGATGATCGGGAACGCGGTCACGTCGAACAGTTGCTCCGGCACGTGCTTGATCTTCAGCATGGCCCGCCAGCCGAAGGTGAGCGACGCGCCCAGCGCGCTCGGCCGGGGCGGTCGGGCACCGGGCGCGAGCACGGTCGCCAGCGCCTCGGCCGACGGGACGTAGACCGACGGCGCCCGTTCGGTCGTGGTGGTCGTGGTGTCGCTCATCGGGCTGCCTCCAGCTCGTCGTCGCGCTCGTCGGCCGGCACGGCGGGGTGGTCGGTCAGGGCCAGGAAGACCTCGTCCAGGCTCGGCTGGCCGAGGGAGAAGTTGTCGACCACGATGCCGGCGCGGGCCAGGTCGCTGAGCACGCGAGCGGCCTGGGCACTGGCGTCGAGGTCGGTGCCGGCCTCACCGACGCGGGCGGTCAGCGCCGCCGGATCGGCGGCGAGCTGCACCGGTACGTCGAGCGCCTCCCGGAGCACCCGCTCCGCCTCGGTGCGCTGAGCGGGGTCGCGCAGTCGCAGGTGGACGGTGCCGGAGCCGATCGACGACTTCAACTCACCCGGGGTGCCCTCCGCGATCACCCGGCCGTGGTCGACGACCGCGATCCGCCCGGCGAGCTGGTCGGCCTCGTCGAGGTACTGGGTGGTCAGCAGCACCGTCGTGCCGTGCGACACCACCGCCCGGACGATCTCCCACACCTGGTTGCGGCTGCGCGGGTCGAGACCGGTCGTCGGCTCGTCGAGGAAGAGCAGGTCCGGGGTGTTCAGGATGCTGGCGGCGATGTCGATGCGTCGCCGCATCCCACCCGAGTACTTCTTCACCTGGCGGTCGCTCGCCTCGGTCAGACCGAACGCGGCCAACAGGGCCGCCGCGCGCTCCCGAGCGGCCGGCTTGCGCAGGCCGAGCAGGCGGGCGAGGAGCACCAGGTTCTCCGTGCCGGTCAGGTCCTCGTCGACCGAGGCGTACTGGCCGGTGAGGCTGACCCGGGAACGGACCTTGTCGGCCTCGGTGACCACGTCGTGCCCGAAGACCCGGGCCGAGCCGCCGTCGGGTCGCAGCAACGTGGCGAGCACCCGGACCGCGGTGGTCTTGCCCGCGCCGTTCGGGCCGAGCAGGCCGTAGACAGTGCCGGCGGGCACCTGGAGGTCGACGCCGGCCAGCGCCCGGGTGTCCCCGAACGAGCGGGTGAGCCCTTCGGCCTCGATGGCCAGACCGGTGGTGCGTCTACTCATGATCCTTACCTTTCGTGGTGGGCGTGTTCAGGAGACGTAGGGTCGAGCGGCCCGGCCCTCGCGCAGTGCCAGACCCCACCAGCGCAGCTGGTCGAGCAGGACGCCGACGTCGCGTTGCAGCTCGTCGGCGCACTGGGCGGTCGGCTCGCCGGCGAGCAGGTCGATTCCGACGACGTCGCGCACCGTCACCGCGTGCAGTGCGGTGAAGACCGTACGGAGCTGGTCGACCGCGTGCTGGCCGGTGGACCGACAGCCGTACGACACGAAGCCGACCGGTTTGGCCTGCCACTCGTCGTACGCGTAGTCGATGGCTTGTTTGAGGGGTGCCGGGAAGCTGTGGTTGTACTCGGGGGTGACCACGACGAACGCGTCCGCCCGGCCCACCTCGCGGACGAACGCCCGGATGGACGCGGTCGGCTCGGCGGGGTAGGTGGCCGGGAAGTCGTACTCGGTCAGGTCAACGACCGTCACCGCCAGGTCGTCGTGCCGCGTGGTCTGCTCGACGAACCAGTGGGCGAGGCGGTCGCCGACCCGCCCCTCTCGGGTGCTGCCGACGATCACGGCAATTCGCAACGGTGTCATGGCCACCCCCCTTCCACCCTGAAGGCGCGAGGTCACGACCGGCGCCCGCTAGATCGGATCTAGCGGGCGCGGTTTCGAGGCGGAATGTCGGTGGCATCGGCTTGACTGGGGTCGACGAACAGGGGAGCGGAATGGCACAGGTACGCATCGAGCCGTGGCACGAGGACGACCTCGACCTGCTGCGGCAGCTCAACTCACCGGACACCCGCAAGCACACCGGTGGCCCGGAGACCGACGAGCAGGTGCTCGCCCGGCACGACCGGTACGTGCACTTCTCGGGCACCGAGCAGGGCTGCATGTTCACGCTGGTGCTGCCGGACGGGGCACGGGCGGGCAGCGTCGGCTACTGGGCTCGCGAGTGGCGCGAGCAGCCGGTGTACGAGCTGGGCTGGGCGGTGCTGCCCGCGTACCGGGGGCAGGGGCTGGCGACCGCGGCGGTGCGCGCGGTGGTGGACGTGGCTCGCGCCCGACGGGACCGGCACTACGCCCACGCCTATCCCTCGGTCGACAACCCCGCCTCGAACGCGGTGTGCCGCAAGGCCGGGTTCACGTTGCTCGGCGAGACCGGCTTCGAATACCCGCCGGGGAAGATGATGCGGGCAAACGACTGGCAGCTCGACCTGACCGCCCCACCGACCGTGAGCTGAGGTCGGCGGGGCGGCTGGTGACAGGTCACCAGGTGGTGTCGAGGCGGTGCCGTTGCTCGGCGGTCAGCTCCAGGTCGACCGCTGCCAGACTCTCCTCCAGTTGCGCCACGGACGAGGCGCCCACCAGCGGAATGGACGGCAGCTCACCGCCCAGCAACCAGGCGAGCACCACCTGATTGACCGTCGCGCCGCTCTGCCCGGCCACCTCCCGCAGCGCGGCCAGTCGCCGGGGTGCGCTGGGCAGGTCGTACGCCGAGCTGAGCGGCTTGTCCGCCCGGGTGAACGCCCCCTTGAGCAGCGGCGAGTACGCCACCAGGGTCAGCTCCGGCTCGGCCCGCAGATAGCTGAGCAGGTCACCACTGACGCCGCCCGGTTCGCCGTCCGGGTCCAGTTCACTGATCAGGTCGGTGCGGTTCGGCAGGTAACTGCGGTGGTACTGGAGCACCTCGTACCCCGGCAGGCCGGCGGCGGCGGCCAACGCGCGGGCCCGCTCCACCCGCCAGGCCCGGTGGTTGCTGGCGCCCAGCAGACCCACAGTGCCCTCGGCGACCAGCTCGGCGAAGCCCTCCACGGTCTCCTGGAGCGGCACGGTCCGGTCCTCGATGTGCGCGTAGAGCAGGTCCAGCCGCTCCACCCCGAGCCGTTCCCGGCTGCGTTCCGCCGACTCGCGGATCACCTTGGCGGAGAGTCCCTCGGCGTTGTCCAGGTAGCTGGTCCCCGGGGCCAGTGGTCGGGCGCCCAGCTTGGTGGCGATGACGATCTCCGCGCCGACGCCCCGGCTGCGTCGCCACCGGCCGAGCAGCTCCTCACTCTGCCCGCCCTGCCCGCCGTCGATCCAGAACGCGTAGTTGTCCGACGTGTCGATGAACGTGCCACCGGCCTCGACGTACCGGTCGAGGATCGCGTACGAGGTGGCCTCGTCGGTGGCGCTGCCGAAGAGCATCGCACCGAGGCTGAGCACGCTGACCTCGCGCCGGGTCGCCGGGTCAGCGCCGATCGTGCGGTACCGCATGGGGGTCTCCTCTCGTGCGCCCTACCGGTGGGCGCACCTGTCACCCTGCCGGCTGGAGCGCACTCCAGGTCAAGCGTTCAGTCACCAGGGCAGCACGCCGTACCCACCGCCGGCGTCCATCTGGTAGCCCCACAGCAGCCCGTTCGGCCCGTCGGCCGGCAGGGTCGCCAGGTGCACGCTCACTTCGGCGCCCTGCTCGGCCGTGCGGAAGCCGCTGTTGCCGTTCAGGTCGGTGGCGCAGTAGCCCGGGTTCGCCGCGTTCACCTTGATCGGGGTGTCCCGCAGCTCCTTGGCGTACATCGCGGTGAGCATGTTCAGCGCCGCCTTCGACGACGGGTAGGGCACGGAGGTCAACTCGAACAGCGCGCCGTTCGGGTCGGTCATCACCGCGATCGAGCCGACCTCGCTGGACACGTTGACGATCCGGGCGGCCGGTGCCCGGCGCAGCAGCGGCAGCAGCGCGTTGGTCACCGTCACCACCCCGAAGACGTTCGTCTCGTACAGCCGGCGCAGCGTCGCCACTGTCGTCTCGCTGGGCAGCCCCCGTGCGCCGTCGGCGAGGACGATGCCGGCGTTGTTGATCAGCACGTCCAGCCGGCCGTACTCCGCCGCCACCCACTTCGCGGCGGCCGTCACGGACTCGGCGTCGGTGACGTCGAGCGGCACGAATGCCGCGTCCGCGCCGCTGTCGCGCAGCTCCCGCTCGGCTGCCCGTCCCCGCTCGGCGTCCCGCGCGCCCACCAGCACTGTCATCCCGAGGGCGCCGAGCTGCCGGGCGGTGGCGAGGCCGATCCCCTTGTTGGCCCCGGTGATCAGGGCGGTCATGTTCGTCATGCCGTCGAGCGTGTCCGTGCCGACGGCGTCCGAGGAGAGCCGGGCCGAGGCTGGGACCGGTGGTACCACCCTCGCCGGCCCGGCCCGAGGCATGCTGGGGGCATGACGAGCAGCGGCCTGCGGCGGGACGAACTGGCGGCGTTCCTGCGTACCCGCCGCGCCCGGCTGCGGCCCGCCGAGGTCGGGCTCCCCGAGGGCGAACGCCGACGGACCCCCGGGCTGCGCCGACAGGAGGTCGCCCAGCTCGCCGGGATGTCGATCGACTACTACATCCGGCTGGAGCAGGGCCGCGGGCCGCACCCGTCCCGGCAGGTCCTCGCGTCGATGGCCCGGGCGCTGCTGTTGAGTCGGGACGAGCGCGAGTATCTGTTCCGGATCGCCGGGGAGAATCCGCCGCCGACCGTGGGCCCGAGCCGGGAGGTGACGCCCGGACTGCGGCACCTGCTCGATGCCATGACCGAAACCCCGGCGTACCTCGTCGACGCCGCGTACCACGTGCTGGCCTGGAACCGCCTGGCCACGTACTTCGTGGGTGATCTCGCGGCCGTGCCGGACGCGGACCGCAACATGATCCGCTGGACGTTCCGGCAGCCGATGACCGAGGGCCACTGGACCGACCCGGACACCCGCCGGTTCGTGCAGAGCACGGTGGCGGACCTGCGCGCCGCCTACGGTCGCTACCCGGCCGACCCGGCGATCCGTGAGCTGGTCACCGAACTGCTCGGCACCTCGCCCCGGTTCGCCCAACTCTGGGCCGAACACGAGGTGGAGGAACGCCGTCCGGTGATCAAGCGGGTGCCGCATCCCCGCCTGGGCTCGTTGGAGTTCGAGTGCCGGGTGTTGCTGGTACCGGAGACCGAGCAGCGGCTGATCGTCTACGTCCCCGAGCCCGACTCGCCGACCCAGGCGGTGTTCCGCCGGATCGCCGAGCGCGTCGGCTCCTGACCTCGCCGAAAAGCGCTATACCTCACAGTCATATTTATGACTGTGAGGCATAGCGCTCACCGGAACATCACTCGCCGGCGGCCGTCGGCCGGCGGCTCAGGTCACTTGGGGACGTAGGCGAAGGTGTCCGGGTTCGGGCCCTGCCGGCCGGCCTCACCCTTGTCCAGTGCGGTGATCCGCTCCATCGCCGCGTCGTCCAGCTCGAAGTCGAAGATCCGGGTGTTCTCCTCGATCCGCTTCGGGGTGGTCGACTTCGGGAAGATGATGTCGCCGCGCTGCACGTGCCAGCGGAGCACCACCTGCGCCGGGGTCCGGTCGAGCTGCTCGGCGATGTCGACCACCGTCGGGTCGTCGAGCACCTTGCCCTGCGCGATGGGAGACCACGCCTCGGTGAGGATGTTGTGCGCACGGCCGTAGGCGCGGACCTCGTCGTTGCCGAAGTACGGGTGCGCCTCGATCTGGTTGACCACCGGCACGACGCTCGCCTCGTCGGCCAGCCGTTGCAGGTGCGACACCTGGAAGTTGGACACGCCGATCGAGCGGGCCCGGCCGTCGCGCTGGAACTCCTCCAGCACCTTCCAGGTCGAGACGTAGTCGCCGTCGTACAGGGTCGGCAGCGGCCAGTGGATCAGGAACAGGTCGATGTAGTCCATCTTCAGCGCCGCAAGCGTCGAGTCGAACGCCCTGCGGGCGTCGTCGGGGCGGTGGAAGGCGTTGTTCAGCTTGCTGGTCACGTAGACCGAGTTCCGGTCGAGGCCGGACACGCGTACCGCCTCGCCGACCTCGGCCTCGTTGCCGTACATCTCGGCGGTGTCGATGTGCCGGTAACCCACCTCGAACGCCGTGGTCACCGCCGCGACGGTGTCCTTCGGCTCGATCTGGAACACCCCGAAGCCGAGCTGCGGAATGGTGGTGCCGTCGTTCAGGCTGATGTCGGGAATCGTGAGTGCCACTGCGGCTCCTTCGCGTCTTCGTTAACTGTCATCCATACCCGCGTGGGTGAACGATTCACCGCTCAACCGAAGGTGACGAACGCAACGGCGGATCGGTTCACCCGGTCGTGTCGAACAGCACCGGCCACGGCCGTGCCGCCGGCACCGACGTCGCGGTCGGGGCGGGCGCGGTGGGCTCGGCGTCGGCCAGCACCTCCGCGGCGAGTTGGCCGAACATCGCCGCCGCCGGGTGTGCCGACCGGTCCGGCCAGGCCGCCGAGGTGCGCTTGGCCAACGGTGCGTCGGTGATCGGCCGCCAGGCCATCCGGGGTTCCCGGCGGGCCACCGCCGCCGGTTCCACGGCCACCCCGCCGCCGGCCAGCACCAGCCCGCAGAGGAACTCCGGGTTGCGGGCCGGGCGCACCCGGGCCGGACGCCAACCGTGCTGTCGGCACACCGCCAGCAGGTGGTCGTGCCAGCCAGGGGCGGTGGCGCGTGGCGCGGCCACCAGATCCAAACCGGCCAGCGACGCGAGCGTCACCTCGCGGCCGCGGGCCAGCGGCGAGGTGCGCGGCAGCAGCACCCCCAGGGGTACGTCGACCGGGGCGCCGAAGCGCAGCCCGTCCGCCGCCACCGGGTGATGTACGAGCCCCACGTCCAGGGTCCGCTCGGTGAGCATCCGCACCTGCTCGGCCGTGGTCAGCTCGTGCAGCTCCACGTCCAGGCCGGGCGCCCGGGTGGTGAGCCCGTCCAGCAGCGAACGCAGCGTCACGGCGGGCGTCTCCGGTGGCACCCCGGCCCGGAGTACGCCCAGCTCACCGGCGCGGACCTGCGCCATCAGGCTGCGGAGTCGACCCTCGCCGGCGAGCAACTCCTCCGCCTCGCCGAGCAGCAGCTCACCGGCGGTGGTGAGGCGTACCTGGCGGCGGGACCTGTCGAACAGCTCGACCGTCAGCTCCCGTTCCAGTCGCTGGATCGACTGACTCAGGGGCGGTTGGGCCATCCCGAGCAGCTCCGCGGCCCGCCCGAAGTGCAGTTCGTGTGCGACCACCACGAAGTGCCGCAGGTGTCGGAGCAGATCCACGGCCGGGACCCTACGCCAGCGCCGGACCGGCGGCGCTGGATACCGTGCTGGCGTGGACGTGGAGGAACGGATCGAGGCCATCTTCGCCGCCGTCGGGGTGACGGCCAGCCTGCACGTCGTGGACCTGGACGCCGTCGACCTGAGCGCCGACGGCGGTGGCGGCCCGGGCGGCGGCCCGGTCGGCGGCCCGGTCGGCGGCCCGGTGGGCGGCCCGGTGGGCGGCCTTCGCGAGGTCGGGGTTCGGGCCGACGAGCAGGTGGTGATCGCCTCGATCTTCAAGATCCTGCTGGTGTTGGAGTTCGCCCGGCAGGTCGAGGCCGGTCAACTGGATCCGACCGAGCGGGTCCTGGTCACCGCCGCCGACCGGCTCGGTGGGTGGGGTCTGGCCGGCTGCACCGACGACGCCGAGGTGTCACTGCGCGACCTCGCGTACTTCGCCATGTCGGTCACCGACAACACGGCCGCCGACCTGCTGCTGCGCCGGGTCGGCCCGGACCTGCTGCCGATGCTCGCCGTCGAGCTGGGGCTGACCCGTACCCGCGTTCTCGGTGGTCCTCGGGAACTGGTCGAGATGATGCTCGCCGACGTCGGCGCCCGGACCGAGGCGGACTTCGCCCGGATCTTCCCGACGCTGCCGGCGGAACGGGTCCGGGCCATGCGGGTCTTCGACCCCGCGCACACCACGTCCAGCACCGCCCGGGAGATCACCCGGCTGCTCACCCTGATCTGGCGGGACGAGGCCGGGCCGGCGGCGGCCTGCGCGATGGTCCGCACCTGGATGGCCCGGCAAATCTTCTGGACCCGGCTGGCCGCCGGTTTCCCGCCCGGCGTCCGGGTCTCCGGAAAGACCGGGACCCTGCCCGGGTTCCACCTGGAGGCCGGCGTCGCCGAATACCCCGACGGTGGCCGGTACGCGGTCGCCGTCTTCGCCCGTGCCGAACAGTTGACCCCGCGCCGCATCGACGTGGACCTGGCCATGGGGGACGCCGCCCGCACGGCCGTCGAGGCGCTGCGCGGCGACTGATTTCGCGCCCCTCCGAGCGTTGCCGCACCGCCGCCGACCAGCACCGATATCCGGTGGCGTATCGAAGCCTACGGCCTTTGATCTTGGACCGCGGCCCGGTGGCGCTGGTTGGCTCGTGGTCGACACATCGCCCGACCTCGGGGAGTAGATCCGCATGCCCAGTCTCGACCGCCGACGCTTCCTGCGCGACGCCGCCGCCACCACCGCCCTGGTCTCCGCAGGTGGCCTCGCCGCCGGCACCCCGGCCCACGCCGCGCCGACGACCGCCGCGCCCACGCCGACCGCCGCGCCCACGCCGACCGCTCGCCGCAAGGGCGCGGTCAGCTTCCGCTGGTGGGGTACGGCCGGCTGGCGCGTCGACATCGGCGACCGCACCGTTCTCGTCGACCCGTTCCTCAGCCGGATCGACACCGGGCTGTTCACCGGCGCGTTCCGGACGGACACCCCGTTGACCGTGCGCACCGACGTGATCGACCCGCGGGTCGACCGGGCCACGACGGTGCTGGTCACGCACACCCACTGGGACCACTTCATGGACGTGCCGTACATCGCCAGGCGCACCGGCGCGCGGGTGTTCGGCACGCTTACCGCGTACCACCTGGGGCTGGCCTACGGGTTGCCGTCGACGCAGCTCAGCGCCGTGAAGGGTGGGGAGGTGCTGGACTTCGGCGACCACAGCGTCGAGGTGGTCGGCTCGCTGCACAGCCGCAACCCGTCGTACTCGGTGGCCTTTCCCGGGGTGCGGGTGACCCCGCCGCCGCTGCCGGCCACCATCGCGGACCTGCCGGAGGGCGACACGCTGGGCTACCTGCTGCGGGTCGACGGCGGCCCGTCGGTCTACTTCACCGGGGCCAGCGACGTCGCCGAGCGGAACCTCACCGGCCTCGCGCCCGACGTGGCGATGGTGGCCATGCAGAGCGCCACCACCACCGGCGACTACCTGCCCCGGCTGCTGGCCGGCCTGGACTACCCGAAGGTCGTGGTGCCGGTGCACTACGACAACTTCGAGACGGCGTTGCAGAACCCGCCGCCGGTCGCCCCGAGCGACCGCACCCGCTTGAACGAGATGATCGAGGCGGTGCGCCGGATCTCGCCGCGCAGCCGGGTGCTGGTGCCCGAGTACGAGACCGCGTACCACTTCTGACCAGCGCCGGTGGGGGTCGCCGGACCGCGGCCCCCACCCCGGTCAGGAGGCGGTCAGCTCCGCGAGGGCCCGCACCGACTTCCAGTTGCGGGAGGTGGCCACCACGCCGAGCTTCTTCTCCAGGTACGCGTTGGTGAACTTCGACCGCCCGTAACCGCCGTCGACGTAGTGCAGGAACACCTCCCGACCGGTCACCGTGAACGACACGTTCTCGCCACCCGGCACGGTGAGGGCGTCCACAGTGGACTTCCTCGGTGCGGTGGCGAGGAAGGCCACCAGCAGTCGCGTCGGGTCGTCCTCGCGGTCGGCGTACGGGTTGCCGCCGGCGATCGCCGCCAACTCCCGGCCGCTGCGCACCAACACCGGCACGGTCAACGCCAGCTCGTCGGTGAGCGCCCGCTCGATCCCGGCGGCCAGCTTCTCCGCGTCGCGCACCGTGCTGCCGAAGGCCACGTTGCCGCTCTGCAGGTACGTCTTGACGTCCTCGTGGCCGAGGTCGGTGACGATCCGGCGCAGGTCGGCCATCGCCAGCCGGGTGGTGCCGACGTTGACCCCGCGCAGCAGGGCGACGTACCGGGTCATCCCGTCCTCCTCCGTCCACACGGGTACGGCGTCAGCCTAGCGGTGTGGGCGGAGCTGTCGGACGAGATCGATAGGCTCCCACTGCCGGCCGCCACTCAGCGAATCGCCGGTCTTTCCTGGAGGTCAACTTTGATCCGTTCCCGTTTTGCCGTGGCGATCGCCGTCGCCGCGGCGACGGCGATCGTGGGGCTTCCCGCGACCGCACACGCCGACGAGATTCCGATCGTCACGTCCGCCCACAGCGACTACGACCTCGATCGGGGCACGTTGCTGGTGTCCATCACGTCGCCCAGCGACGTCACCGACGTCCGGGCGCACATCCGCGAGTACAACACCGGAGCGGAGGTCGCCGTTCAGGAGGACTTCTACCTCCAGTCCGGCACCGAGCGTGACGGCGTGTGGCGATCCAACCCGATCGTCCTCGACAAGCTCGGCTACTACCGGGTCGACGTGGAGGTCACCGACGAGGCCGGTCACCACGTCACCCAGACCGATGCCGGCGACCTGGACTACTCGGTGGTCACGTTCTTCGACAACGTCACGCTGAACCGCACCACTGTGACCTATGAGAACCGCAACGTGACAGTGCGGGGATGGCTCAAGGGTCGCTGGCCGGGCAGCGGCGAGATCAGGTCTCTGGGGAGGTTCCCCATGTCGGTGAACGCCGACTTCAGTTGGGATGCGGTCACCACCAGGGCCGATGGTTCCTTCACCGGCACGGTCACGATCGGCCGCAAGGACGAGTTGGTGTACGCGGCCTACAACTATGACAACGACCATCTCTTCCACGGCTCGTCGCGTTCGGCCGAGACCACCATCGCGATCACCAAGCGGCCGATGCGGATCACCATCGACACGGACCGACCCAAGATCCTCAAGGATGAGAACGTCACGGTGAGCGGTCGGCTGACGTGGCGGACGCCGGAGGGCTGGGTGCCGGTGCCTGGTGTGGAGCCGGGGGTCTCCCTCTGCATGAGCACCGACTACTGCCGCACGTACCTCGGCTCCGCCACCACGGACGCGGACGGTCGATACTCGCTGACCACCTCGCCGTACGAGTCCGGCCGCCTCCAGGTCGGTTACTCGATGAACGACGAGTTCGTCAGCGCCGCGATCGCCAGCACGAACATCTCGGTGCTACAGCCGGCCGCGTTCCGGAGCTTCTCGGCGGCGCGGGAGAACGCGACGACAGTGACGCTCAGCGGCGAGATGGAGTTCAACGGCGGGTTGTCCCCGGGGACGGTGCCGCTGAAGGTGCAGTTCTCGGCGACCGGCGACGAAGGCACCTGGGGCACCCAGGCCACCATCTACGCCGGCGGCAGTTACGACTTCGCCACGTCGATCTACCGGAAGACGGCTGGTTTCTGGCGGGTCGTCTACCCCGGCACCTCGACCGACTTCCAGTCGGCGACCAGCACGTCGGTGTACGTCAGCTGATCTTGGTGAGCGCGGGAGCGTCCAGGTCGGATGTTCCCGCGCCCACGTCGAGACACGACCTCCCTACCCCGACCTGTGGGGACCCACGAGGCCCGTCTCGTACGCCACGATGACCAGTTGCGCCCGGTCGCGTACCGCCAGCTTGGTCAGCAGCCGCCCGACGTGCGTCTTGACGGTGGCCTGGCTGAGGTTGAGGTGCGCGGCCAACTCCGCGTTGGACAGGCCCCGGGCGATCAGCGCCAGCACCTCCCGTTCCCGGTCGGTCACCCCGTCGAGCTGTCGCGGTAGCTGCCGGGTCGGCTCCGGCTGCCGGGCGAACTCGTCGATCAGCCGGCGGGTCACCGTCGGCGCGAGCAGTCCCTCCCCGGCGGCGACCACCCGGATCCCGGTCAGCAGGTCCGCCGGTGGGGTGTCCTTGAGCAGGAACCCGCTGGCACCGGCGCGCAGCGCCCCGTAGACGTACTCGTCGAGGTCGAACGTGGTCAGGATGATGACCCGGGTGCCGGCCGTCGCCGGATCGGTGCAGATCCGCCGGGTCGCCTCGATGCCGTCCATCTCCGGCATCCGGACGTCCATCAGCACCACATCCGGCCGGTGCTGCTCGGTCAACGCGACGGCCTGCACGCCGGTGCCCGCCTCACCGACGGTGGTGCAGTCCGGGCTGAGATCGACAAGCAGCCGGAAACTGCCACGCAGCAACGCCTGGTCGTCGGCGATCAGCACGCGGATCACGCGGCCACCCGGTAGGGCAGGCTGGCCGTCACCGCGAAACCACCGTCGGAGCGTGGGCCGGCACGGAACTCCCCACCGTGCAACGCCACCCGTTCCCGCATGCCGATCAACCCGTGCCCCTCCCCGCCGAGCAGGACCGGCCGCCGGCCGTCGTCGGTCACCTCCACCCGCACCTCGTCGGGCAGGACGGTCACCGTGGCCCGGCAGGCGGCCGGCGCCGCGTGCTTCACCACGTTCGTCACCGCCTCCTGCACGATCCGGTACACCGCGAGGCCCACCGACTCCGGCACCGCGCCAGCCGGCTCGTCCCGCCGCACGTCGAGCTGCACGTCGACGCCGCCGATCGCCGCCTGCCGGGCGAGGAGGGGCAACTCGTCCAGCCCGGGCGTCGGCGCGTACGGGCTGTCCTCGCGCAGCACGCCGAGGACCCGACGTACGTCGGTCAGCGCGGTGCGGCCGGTCTCCTCGATGACCCGGAGCGCGGCACCCGCCTCGCGGGGGTCGGCCTCGGCGACGTGGTTGGCGACGGCCGCCTTCACCACGATGAGACTGAGCGTGTGCGCGACCACGTCGTGCAGCTCGCGCGCCACCCGCAACCGCTCCTCGGTGGCGGCCTGACGGACCAACTGGTCGCTCTGCCGGGTGGCGAGGGCGCGTCGCTCCCGGATCAGCCAACCGATCACCCAGGCCGGCGCGACCATGACGGCGGCGTAGACGACCCCGCCGGTGCGCGACCAGAGGTCGCCCGCGGTCAGTAGCAGGCCGACGCTCACCAGCGCGAGACAACCGGCGGCGCAGAGCATGGACCGGCGGGTGGGCGTCGCCACGGCCACCGTGTAGAAGGACAGGCCGATGGCGAACGCCGGCGCGGCGGCCGCGAAGTTGGGTATCACCCCGGTGATCAGGGACACGGTGGTGACGGAGCTGATCACGACGGCCACCGCCATGGGCCACCGCCGCCGGGCTGCCAACGGCAGGCCGATGGCCATCCCGACCAGCACGGACACCCAGAGCGGTTCGCGTACGCCGCCGTGCTGCGGCGACTCCAGCGCCGCGTACGGGCAGAGCAGCCCGCCGACGGCCACCGCCAGAAGGGCGTCCACCCTGTACAGGTCCACCGGCCGCATCCGTCGGGTCAGCAGGAGAGCGGTCACCCGTCGAACGGTAACGGCCGACTGGGCTGGCCGCGTCCGCCTGCGGGTGGTCATCCCGCAGGACGACCTGCCGGCACTTGCGGGCCTCTGGCTCCACCCAGGGGAGGGCCGGAAAGTGCCCGCCCCGGCACGACGCGCCGCACCCCCGGCATTCGGCACCGTAACCGTCATGACCACAGACACGGTGACCCTCACGGAGCTGCGCGCGGTGTACGGCACCGGAACCCGGCGGGTGACGGCGCTCGACGGCGTGACCACCAGCTTCGCGAGCGGCACGTTCACGGCGGTGATGGGCCCCTCCGGCTCGGGGAAGTCCACCCTGCTGCACTGCGCGGCGGGGCTGGACCGCCCGACCGAGGGGACCGTCACGATCGACGGCACCAGCCTCAACGACCTCGGTGAGGACGAGCTGACCCGGCTGCGGCGGGACCGGATCGGCTTCGTCTTCCAGGCGTTCAACCTCGTGTCCACGCTGACCGCCGCGCAGAACGTCGAGTTGCCGTCGCGCCTGGCCCGCCGCCGCCCTCCGGCCGGGGACGTCGCCGCCGCCCTCGCCGCCGTCGGACTCGCCGACCGGGCCGGGCACCGGCCCAGTGAGCTGTCCGGCGGGGAGCAGCAGCGCGTCGCCGTGGCCCGAGCGTTGATCGCCCGCCCGGCGGTGGTCTTCGCCGACGAACCGACCGGGGCGTTGGACAGCGCGTCGTCTCGACAGGTGCTTCGGCTGCTGCGGGCGCTCGTCGACGACCACGGGCAGACCGTCGTGATGGTGACCCACGATCCCACCGCCGCCGCGTACGCCGATCGGGTCCTCCTGCTGGCCGACGGCCGCGTCGTGGAGGAGCTGACCGGTGGGATCACCGCCGCCGCCGTCGCCGCCCGGATCGCCGAGCGGGAAACCGTCGCGGAGTCGTCGTGCTGAGCGTCCGGCGGTCGGCCAGCGCGTTCGTGGCCGTCGCCATCGGGGTCACGCTGGTCGCGACGGCCACCCTGCTGCTCGCCTCCGGGCGCCCGCAGGTGCCGGACCGGCTGGCGCGGGCGGCGGTCGTGGTGCAGAGCCCCGAGGCGGGTGCGTCCGAGGACGAGTTCGTGCCGACCCGGCCCTGGTCCGCCAGCGCGGCGGCGGGGTTGGTCGGCCGGTTGGCCGGTCTGCCGGACGTGGTGGCGGCGGTGCCGGACCGCACCTTCTACGCTCAGCCGCTCGTCGACGGCCGACCCTCGGTCGCCGACACCCGGCGGGAGGACGCCTACCAGGGGCACGGCTGGTCCAGCGCCCAACTGGGTGGACTGCGGCTCACGGCGGGCGAGCCACCCCGCCGGCCCGGCGAGGTGGTCGTCGACCGCGCGCTCGGGCTGCGCGCCGGCGCACCGGTCACCCTGCTGACCGCCGTGGGCCCGGAGTCGTACACCGTCACCGGTCTGGTCGCCGGGCCCGGCGTCCACGTCGCGGACGAGGTCGCCGCCGCGCTTGCGCCCGGCGTCCGGGCCATCGGGCTGGTGCTCGCGCCGGGCGCCGATCCCGAGCGGGTCGCCACGGCGGCTCGCGGGGTCGTCGGCGGCGACGGGCGGGTGCTGACCGGTGCCGCCCGTGGTGCGCTGGAGCCGCGTGGCGACGCCCGCACCCGGTGGATCGGCATGCAGGTGCTCACCGCCATGGCGGCCCTCGCCGGCTTCGTCACGGTGTTCGTGGTCGCCTCGACCTTCGCGTTCACCATCGCGCAGCGCCGCCGTGAGCTGGGCCTGCTGCGTGCCGTCGGCGCCACCGGACGCCAGGTCCGCCGCGCGGTGTGCGCGGAGGCGCTCGCCGTCGGCGCCTCGGCGGGGCTCGTCGGCCTGGTGGTGGGCGCGGCTCTCGCCCCGCTGCTGGGCCGAGTGCTCGTCGACGTCGGCTACGAACCATCGACCTTCCGGGTCCGCTACGAACTCTGGCCGATCGCGGTCTCGCTCGCCGCCGGGCCGGTGATCGCGTTGCTGGCCGTCTGGTCGGCGTCCCGCCGGGCGGCGCGGGTCCGCCCCCTGGAGGCGTTACGCGACGCGGCTGTGGAACAGCGACCGATCGGGCGGCTGCGGGCCGTCACCGGGGTGCTGCTCCTCGCGGCGGGGGCAGCGTTCAGCCTGGGCACGGCGACCGCCGACGAGGCACGGGTGGGGGCGCAGTACGCGCTCTACGCGGTGATGGCGCTGGTGGCCGGCGCTACAGTGCTCGCCTCGGTGGTGGTCAGGCCGCTGCTGTGGCTGCTGCGTCCTCCGGTGCGTCGGCCCGGTGGCGCGATCGGGATGCTGGTTCGGGGCGCTGCGTTGACGGCGACCCGGCGGACCGCCGCCATCGCCGCGCCGGTGCTGCTCACTGTCGCGTTCGCGGTGCTGCTGTCCGGGATGGTGCGCACGACCAGCGCCGCGTACGCGGCCGGCCGGGCGGACAACGTGAACGCGGGCTGGATCGTCGTGCCGGACCGCGCGCCCGGCCTGTCCGACCGGGCCGTCGCCGCGACCGGTGGCACCGCCCTCCTGCCGACCACCGTCTACCGCACCGACCCAGGAACGTCGCCGCAGGACCGGCCGATGACAGCGCTCGGCGTGGATCCGGAGGGCTTCGCCACCGCCAACCGGGTGCTCACCGTCGTCGCCGGCTCGCTGAACGAGCTGAGGGGCGACGACACGGTGGTGGTCACCGCCTCGGCGAACCGGCTGCCGTCCGAGCCGTACCCGGTGGTCTTCGCCGACGGGACGTCGGTGTCGTTGCGCGTCGTCGCTGTGGTCACCGACACCTCGATCCCCGGCGACCTGCTCGTACCCCGGGCCGTGGTGCGAGCGCACGACCCGTCGGCGCTGACGTCCACTGTGTACGTGCAGGAGCGGATCGACCCGCCGGTCGGTGCGCGGATCCTCGACGTCCCGGGCTGGGCGGCCGAGGCGGACGCCGCCGAGGACCGCCTCGTGTGGCTTTTCACCCTGCTGCTGATCGGGGTGTCCGCCGGCTACGGGGCCATCGCGGTGGCCAACACGCTGCTGCTGGCCGCCGCCGGCCGTGCCGCGGACCTGCGGCTGATCCGGATGGCCGGTGCGACCCGACGGCAGGTCATCTGGCTGGTCACGGCGGAGTCCGCCCTGGTGGTCCTGATCGGTGCGCTGCTGGGTGGGGCTGTCGCGTTCGTCGGTCTGCTCAGCATCAGCGCCGGGCTCGCCGAGCAGGTCGGCGCCCCCGTCGATCTGGTGGTGCCGTGGTCGGTGGTCGCCGGGGTGGTGGGGCTGTGCCTGCTGCTCGCGGTGCTGTCCAGTGTGCTGCCGACGTGGCGGCTGCTGCGGTACCGTCCGGCGCGGTCACCGGTCGGCGGATGACCGCGCCCCCCGCACGGGCGGTTGGGCCGCTACCGTCCACGGATGCGATTCGCGCGCCCGGTCGGGCTGCTCCTCTCCGCCGCCGCCGTCGCGCTCTGGGCGTACGGCATGACCAGGTGGCAACCGCTGACCGAGCCGCTCGGCCCGTGGTCGGAGCACCTACCGGGCAACAACGCCTACTGGGCGCGCGACCTGCGGTTCATGGCGATCATGGCGGTGCCGCTCGGGCTGGTGCTGGCCGGCCGTGGGCAGGTGCGGTGGAGCGGCCCGGCGGTGGTGCTCGGCGGCTGCTGGATCGCCGCCGACGTGGCGATCGACCGGGCCGACCCGATCGGCGGCGACGCGACGGTGCTGCTCGCCACCGCCGGCTACGCCGTGCTCGGCGTGGTCGCGGCGATGCTGCTGTGGTGGGAGCGCCGCACGCCGCCAACGCCGGGTACGCCTCCGGCCAGCGACCGGCGGGTGCTGACCGGCGCGGCCTGCGTGGCTGGGGTGCTGACGCTGGTGGCGGCCGCGATGGAGTCACCGACCGACCGGGAGCCGGAGCTGAACCAGGGCGCCCTGGCCACCGCGGCGCTGCTGGTGGTCCTGGCCGTCGGCGCCGCGCTGGCGGCGGCTCCGGCGCGCATCCGGGCCCGGGTCGGGCTGGCGGCCGGCCTCACCGTGGCGGGCCTGCTCGGCGTCGGGCTGGTCCGTGTCGCCGCGCCCGGCGAACGACTCCTGCCGGAGGTCGCTCTCGGGGCGGTGCTGCTCACCGGGGTCACCCTGTTGGCCTGGGACTGGCCGGGCGGTCGGCCGATCTGGTGGCACCACGCCCTGGCCGCTCTCATCGCGTTGGTGGGCCCGGTGGTGTTTCTGGTGGCCACGGCCGTCCCCATGATGATCATGTTGCCGATCGGCGCGACGCTCACCGAGTTGGCCGGCAACAGCCCGATCCACGCCGCCGACTCCGATCTGCTGGTCTCCCTGGCCGGGCTGCTCTCCGGGCTGGGGATGGCGGTGCTGCTGGCGCGCCCGAGCGTCGAGGACCGTCGGCAGCTCAGGTAGCTCACTCGACGACCGGCAGCACGACCTCGTTGCGGCGCAGGAACCACGGCTTCCACGGCGGGTCGAAGCGCGCGTACCGGATGGCACCGGTCGGTTGCAGCCCGGCCGCGGTCACCGAGCGGCCGAGCATGGTGGCCCGCTGGCTGAACGCCTGCTCCGTCCACCGCCCGGAGAACCGCATCGCCGCCGCCAGCCGCGCCGGAACCGCGCGGATCCGCACCCGGGCGTCCACGGGCTCGGGCAGGGTGGCGGTGGTGAAGGTGGCCGGCATGACGAACTGGATCAGGTACGCGCCCGGCCACTCACCCTCGATCTGCACCACCGGCACGGTCATGGCGATCTTCTCCGAGCCGCTGGTCGCCGTCGTCGCCGGCGCGGCGGAGCCGATCGGGTGCCGGGCCCGATTGGCGCCACCGATGTAAGCGGCCAGCGGCCGGAACGCCTCGATCGGCGCCCGGGTGAACGACGCCTGGATCTGCATCTCGGCCACCAGGTGGGCGGGGTACCGACGCAGCTCGAAGCCGGGGTGTCGGGACACCACCCGGTACGGCTGCTGTTCGGTCATCGCGCGGCTCCCAGGGTCTGCTGGGACAGACGCTACCGCCCGTCCGCCTCCCGCTCGGCCGAAGTCGGCTGCTCCGGCGCGCGGGCAAGGGCCCGGGCGGTCAACCGCCAGTACTGCCGCTTGCCCTCGTCACGCAGCACCACCCCGATCTGGCCCAGCTCACGGCGCAACTCCCGGGCGTCGTCGCGGCGGTCCCGCTGGATCGCCCGTTCCCGGGCGCGCAGCAGCGCGTCCGCGCCGGCGGGCAACCCGGGCAGGTCCGGAACCCACAGCCGGTACGCCGACCGGTGCGGGTCGTCGTCCGCCCAACCCCAGCCGTGCTCCCGGAACGCCGCCGCCAGTTTCGTGGCCGGCAGGTCCGTCGACTCCCGGACCAGTTCCGCGTCGTCCGCGTCGAGCAGCACCAGGTGCTTGTCGGCGACGAAGACCACCCGGGTGTCGGCCCGGGCGACGGTCCGGTTGTCGTCGGAGCGGCGCAGTTGGACCTGCGCCGCGTCGACGGTGACGATCAACCGTTCGGCGGTGCCGATCCCGGCGATGACCAGGCCGGCCACGACGCCCACCGCGATGGTGCCGGCGGTGGCCTGCGGCTCGGGCAGCCGATCCAGCCACTCGATCAGGTCGCCGAACGGCACCCAGGGCAGCCGGGCGAGCCAGGCCGTGGCCGCCGCGAGGAGCCATCCGGCGCCCGCGCCGAGCAGCGGGAAGCCACCCCACAGCACCGCCAGCTCCAGCGGGCCGCCGGTGACCACGGTGCGTGGACGGTAGCCGGCCATGTCCATGGTCAGGACACCTCGCGGCGCAGCGTCCGGAACAGGCCGGCGGCCAGCGGGAGGACCATCCAGACCAACAGGGACACCGCGATCCGCCCCCACTGCTCGCCGGTGACGGCGTCGCTGCTGAACAACGGTTCCATGGTCTTGCTGGTGTCCAGCCACTCGGACGGGCCACGCAGCGGCTTGACCATCTCGCCGAGCACCCCCCACAGGGTGGGCAGCAGCAGGTAGCCGACGATCGCCAGCGGCGGGTTGAGCAGCAGCAGACCGAAGGCGGCACCCATCAACACGCTGGTGACCTGGATGACCACCGCGTTCAGCAGCAGCGACCAGTCGAACTGCCAGGTGCCCGCCCCACCGGTGGCGGACGCCACAAGCGTGCCGACGGCCGCGACGGCGAGACTGGCCAGCACCGAGGCGAGCGCGGTGAGCGTCACGGCGATCAGCTTCGCGGCGACCACCCGCTCCCGGCGGGGCACCAGGGCGTACGTGGTGAGGGCGGTGCGTTGCGACCACTCGCTGGTGATCGACAGGATGCCCAGCACCGGCAGCAGCACCGACACCGGCAGCAGCGAGGGGACGAAGAAGTTGGGGAACGTCTGCTCGGCGTCCTTGGCGTAGATCAGTTGCAGGGTGACGATCGCGGCGGTGAGCAGGCCGATGGTGATCAGCAGCCAGCGACCGGCCCGGGTGTCGACGAGCTTGCGCACCTCCACGGTGCTGAGCCGGAGCAGCGACGGCCGGCGTACCGGAGTGTGGTGCCGGGGCGCGACGGCGCCGGCGGCGGGCGCGGTGGTGGTGGTCATCGGACGGCCTCCTTGGTCGATTCGCCGGCGGTCAGGGTGAGGAAGAGCTGTTCGAGGCCGCCGCCGCTGGCGGGGCGCAGCTCGGCCAACGCGACGCCGGCATCGGCGGCGGCCTGGCCGACCGCCTCGGCGTCGGCCTGCACGAGCAGCCCCTCCGAGCTGTCGGCGGCGGTCAGGTCGGCCACCTCCAGCGCCCGGCGCAGCGCCGCGCCGTCGCGGGCCCGGACCACCGTGCCGCCGCCGGCCAGCAGCTCGTTCTTGTCGCCCTGGGCCACGATCCGGCCACCCCCGATCACCACCAGCCGGTCCGCGACCGCCTCCACCTCGCGCAACAGGTGGGAGGAGAGCAGCACGGTGCCGCCCCGGTCGGCGAAGTCGCGCAGCAGGCCGCGCATCCAGAAGATCCCCTCCGGGTCCAGGCCGTTGGCCGGCTCGTCGAGGATCAGCACCCGGGGGTCGCCGAGCAGCGCGTGCGCCAGCCCGAGCCGCTGTCGCATGCCCAGCGAGTACGCCCGTACCCGACGCTTCGCGGCCACCGCGTTCAACCCGACCAGGTCGAGCTTCGCGGCGACCTCGCGCTTGTCCAGACCCATGGTGTACGCGGACAGCGTCAACGCCTCGCGGCCGGTGCGCCCGGCGTGCTGGGCGGAGGCGTCCAGCAGCACCCCGACCTCCCGCCCCGGGTTGGGCAGGTCCCGGTACTGGTGCCCGGAGACGGTGGCGCGGCCGGCTGTCGGCGCGGTGAGCCCGCAGATCATGCGCATGGTGGTCGACTTGCCGGCGCCGTTGGGGCCGAGGAAGCCGGTGACGGTGCCCGGCTCGCACTGGAACGACACGTCGTCCACGGCCGGGTGTGGCCCGTACCGCTTGGTCAGGTTCTCCACGGTGATCATGTCGTCGAGCCTGCCCGCGCCGCCCGGCCATCCGCTGCGGCCACCGGTAGCTGCCGCGTCGACCTTGGTCGACCGGCGGGTCTCGACTTTGGTAGCTGGTCGTGTCGCCCATCGGCTGCCTAGCATGGCGTCGTGACAAGCCTCGCCGTCCCGGAACACCCCTGGCTGCTGCCCGGGGCGCTGGCCGGCGCGGTCAGTCCGGAAGCGGCGGCCCGGCGGCCCCGGCGCACCACCCGGGACTGGGCGGTCGACACCCTGGCCTTCCTGGTCAGCCTGCTCTGGGTGCTCTTCGCCACCGCCGACGCCCTGTCGCCCGACCCGGCGATGGCCACTCCGCTCCCGCACGACTGGATGACCGGTGCCGACGCCCTGATCGGGCTGGTCTGCTGCGGGCTGCTCTGGTTGCGCCGACGGTGGCCGCTCGGGCTGGTGGTGGCGACGACACCGCTGACCCTGTTCTCGCTGGCCGCTGCCATCCCGCTGTTGATCTCCTACTTCACTGTGGTGGTGCACCGACGGACCGCCATCGCCATCGCGGTCACCGGTGCGGGTCTGGTCACCAACATGGTCTTCAGTTGGCTGCGCCCGGACCCGACCATGCCGTACTGGGCCACCGCGTCCTGGGGTGTGGTGCTCAGCTTCGCCGTGCTGGCGTGGGGGATGTTCGTCCGAGCCCGCCGGCAGTTGATCGTGTCGCTGCGGGAGCGGGCAGAGCGGGCCGAGGCGGAGCAGCAGCTCCGGGTCGCCCAGGCCCGCCACCTCGAACGCACCCGGATCGCCCGGGAGATGCACGACGTGCTGGCCCACCGGATCTCGCTGCTCAGCCTGCACGCCGGGGCGCTGGAGTTCCGCCCGGACGCCCCCGCGGACGAGGTGGCCCGGGCCGCCGGGGTGATCCGGGGCAGCGCGCACGCCGCCCTCCAGGACCTGCGCGAGGTGATCGGGGTGCTCCGGGCCGAGAGCGACGGCGACGGCGACGCCCCGGAGCCACCGCAGCCCACCCTGGCCGACCTGCCGGCGCTGATCGCCGAGTCGCGGGCGGCCGGAGTGCGGGTCAACGTCAGCGACAGCGTCGCCAGCCCGGGGGAGGTGCCGGCGGCGCTGGGCCGGGCCGCGTACCGGATCGTGCAGGAGGGGCTGACCAATGCCCGCAAGCACGCGGCCGGCGCGGCCGTCACCGTGGACGTGGCCGGCGGGCCGGGCACCGGGCTGACCGTGGCGATCGGCAACCGGTGGCCGGTCGGCACACCGGCCGGCGGCACGCTGCCGGGAGCCGGCACCGGCCTGGTCGGCATCAGCGAACGGGTCACCCTGGCCGGTGGCCGGCTCGCCTACGGTCGGGACGACTCCGGTGACTTCCGGCTGGCCGCCTGGCTGCCGTGGCCGGCGTGACCAACCCTGCCGACGCGACCGGGCCGGCCGGCGCGGCTGCGCCACCGGTACGCGTGCTGATCGTGGACGACGACGCGCTGGTCCGGGCCGGGCTCTCGATGATCCTCGGCGGTCTGCCGGACCTGACCGTGGTCGGGGAGGCGGCCGACGGTGGCGAGGTGCCGGCGGCCGTCGCCGCGTACGCCCCGGACGTGGTGCTGATGGACATCCGGATGCCCCGGGTCGACGGGCTGACCGCCACCGAGGCGCTGCGTGCCCAGCCGCACCCACCGGAGGTGCTGGTGCTGACCACCTTCGACGCCGACGAGCAGGTCCTGCGGGCGCTCCGTGCCGGGGCGGCCGGTTTCCTGCTCAAGGACACCCCACCGGCGGAGATCGTGCGCGCCGTACGCCGGGTCGCGGCGGGTGAGGCGACGCTCTCCCCGACGGTGACCCGGACGTTGATCGCCCACGTCACCGCCGCCGCCCCCGGCCCGGTCGGCCCCGACCCGCGCCGGGAACGGGCGCTGCGGCTGCTCACCGGGCTCAGTGAGCGGGAGCGGCAGGTGGCGGTCGCGCTGGGGCGGGGCCACACCAACGCGGAGATCGCGGGGGAGCTGTTCATGAGCGTGGCGACGGTGAAGGCGTACGTCTCCCGGCTGCTGACCCGGCTGGAGCTGAACAACCGGGTCCAGGTGGCGCTGCTCGTGCACGACGCCGGCCTCGTCTGAGGCGTGGTTCGCCGGGTCGGCGGAGGATCTGCTTACCGCGTACCGGAATTGAACTTTCGTCCGGTGTCCGCCGTACCCATGGCCGAGGATGTCGGTGCGGTGGGTCCGCCGTACCGCTGCCGAACTGCGGGAGGCCTGCCGTGCGAGTTGGTGAGCAGTCGACGGATCCCATCGATCAGGTACTGGGTGAGGTGCCAATGCCGGCACCACTGACCCCGGAGGATGTCCGGCTCGCGGTCCGGGCGGTGGTCGTGCACACCGCCGAGGAGTGGCCGACCGGGCCGCTGTGCCGCAACGACGGCGCCTCCTACCCGTGCCGGCTGCACCGCTGGGGGCGACGGGTGTTGGAGACACACGGGCTCAACGAGCGGCAGATCGAGGCGTTGATCCGGCACGGTAATCCGTTCGTGCACGTGCCCTTCCCGTTCACGGCGACCGGGCCGTCGCGGCAACAGGCCGCGCGGGTCGTCCCCCAGGGGGTACGGCCCACCGCTGCTGGCCGGCCGGTGACTCCCCCCGTCACCGCGCCGCGCTGGCCCCGGGCGAGCTGAGCGCGCTATCCCCCTCCGCCCACCCGACCCGGGGCGAAAGGACGTCGGCCCGGCGCGGAGATTCCCCCTCCGCGCCGGACCGACGTCGCTCTGAGTGGACGGTTCAGTTGCCGACGCCGCAGTCCGGGGCGGACCAGCTCGTCGTGTTCGAGCTGCTGTCGCTGTTGTTCTCCCGACGCGAGTCGACGTGCACGTGGTCGTCGTGGTCGGGGTAGCCCGGTCCGTAGATCCCACTGAAGCCGTTGTTACGGGCGTTGCGGGCGACCTGGCAGAGCGAGGACGTCCGTGAGGTCACGTCGGCCGCGTTGCCGTACAGGTGTTGGCTGTCGGACGCGCCGCCGACCTGGTTGTTGCAGGCGCGACTGCGGAAACCGCTGGACACGTCGAGCGGCTTGTCGCCGAGGCTCTTGCGCAGCGCCTCCAGCTTCCACATGGTGCGCAGCGCGTTCTGCTTGGTCTGGTTCGCCGGCAGCGGGCCGCCGCTCCACCCGCTCCCGCCGCACCCGTTGTCCAGCTCACCGTAGGTGAAGTGCGCGGGTGTGCAGTCGTTGTCCTGGAGTTGGTACAGCTTGGCGAAGGTCTGTGGGCCGGCGACGCCGTCGGCACGCAGCCCGTACGCCTGTTGGAACCGCTTGACCGCGGCGGCGGTCTTCGGCCCGTAGCGACCGTCGTTCTCCACGATGTCCCGGTAGCCGGCCCACCCGGCGACCCGGATCTGCAACTGGCGGACGTCGTCGCCGGAGCGCCCCTGGGTCAGGGTGCGGTTCCAGGTGTAACAGCCGTCCGCGTGCGCCGCCGGTGCGGCGACCACCGTGGCGATTGCGGCCCCGGGCAGTGCCAGGGCGAACGCGACGGCGGCACGCTTCAAGGTGTTTACGCGCACAGAAGTCCTCCCGATAGGAGAGCGAATGGGGTGGCTTCGGGACATCGACCGAGAAGTCCCGCGATTTCCACCATCGCACTGATCCATGCCGTTGGAGGTGGTTAACGAGAATCGTGCTCACAATCCGCTGTTCCTGGATATTGCCTGGGAATTCGGCTGATTTGCGAAACAGTCATTCCCGGCCGATCGGCCCTCGCACCGTCAAGCACACCGAACGTCGCAAACTGCCACACCGAGGGTGATGTTCCCGAGGTGATGGCGGCCGGTAACGTCAGCCCCGGGCGGTGGACTGGCGGAGGTGCGCGTGGCACGCGGTGGCGTCTTCTGTGTCGAGGGTCAGTGGCACCGTGACCTCAACGAGCGGGGTTCCGTGCTGCCCACCCTGGAGCTGCTGGAGCGGCTGGGCAAGATCCGCTTCATCCACAAGGACGCGGCCACCCGCGACGAGTTGTTCTACTTCCTGGACCGTTGGCTGCTCAAGCAGTACGCCGACCACCGGGTCGGCTTCTTCGCCATGCACGGCGAGCCGAGCCGGCTCTGCCTCACCGACTGGCAGTCGGTGGAGTTGAACGAGGTGGCCGAGCTGATGGCCGGCCGCGCGGAGGGGCGCCGACTCTATTTCGGCAGCTGCTCGGTGCTACGCGCCTCGGACGCGGTGCTGCGCGAGTTCCTGGAGGTCACCGGAGCCGCTCTGATCTGCGGTTTCACCCGGGAAGTCGACTGGGTCGAATCGGCGGCCTTCGAAACCGTGCTCCTCGACGTGCTCGCCAACGGCCAGCGACACAATGCCGCCGAGCTGCGGATGGGCTCCGCCCACTGGGCGCCGCTCGCGTCGTACCTCGGTTTTCGGGTGATCTACGCCAACGGGCGGGCCTGGCGTCCGTCCGGCCGCCCCCGGGTGCCCGCCCAGGCGGTGCGTCGCGCCGCGGCCCGCCCTCGCTGACCCGCCGCCGCCGCGGTGACCGCGCCCTGGTAGGAACGGGGAATGGCACGCAGCATCGCAAGGAACACCCGGGTCGACCGGGACGGCCTGCTCGACTTCCTCCGGCCGCGACACCACGTCGTGCTGATGACCACCCGGGCCGACGGGCGCCCGCAGTCCTCCCCGGTCTCCGCAGGGGTCGACGGGCAGGGGCGGCTGGTCGTCTCCACCTATCCGGAGCGAGCCAAGGTGAGCAACCTCCGCCGTGACCCCCGGGTCTCGGCCTGCGTGCTCAGCGACGACTGGAACGGGCCCTGGGTGCAGATCGACGGCACCGCCGAGGTGCTGGACCTGCCCGAGGCCCTGGAGCCGCTGGTCGAGTACTTCCGCAGCATCTCCGGCGAGCACCCGGACTGGGACGACTACCGGGCGGCGATGGTGCGCCAGGGCAAGTCGCTGATCCGGGTCACCATCGACGCCTGGGGTCCGATCGCCACCGGTGGCTTCCCGGCCCGCCTCGCCGACTGACGACGGCTGGCCCGCACCCGGGGTCAGTACGCGGCGGTGAAGCGGGCGTTCTGGTGTCGCGGCTGCTCGATCTCGTCGATGATCGCCACCGCCAGGTCCTCGTAGGTGAGCACCGAGCGGCCCTGGGCATCGGTGACCGGCTGGTCGGTGCCGGTGCGGTAGTGCCCGGTGCGCGTGCCGGGGTGGAACTCCAGCGGGGGCGGCGACACGTACGTCCAGCTCACCCCGTCGGCGGCGGTGCGGTAGTAGTCCAACGCGTCCGCCTGGCCCAGCGCCGACTCCCGGTACTCCGCCGGGAAGTCCGGCTCGTCGAGAATGCGGGTGCCGCCCGGGGTGAGCAGGGTGGATCCGCCGCCCAGGTGGATGATCCGCGGTGCGGCCGGCATCCCGCGCAGTGTGGTCACCAGGTTCTCCGCCGCGTTCCGCCACAGCTCGCGCTCGCCGCCGCCGATCGCCACGACCAGCGCGTCGGCGTCCGGCGCCAGCTCCCGGACACTCCGCTCGCTGGTCGCGTCGCCGGTGACCGTCCGCACCCCGGCCGGCAGGTACGAGGTGGCCTCCGGGCGGCGGACGGCGGCGATCACCCGGTGCCCCCGGTCGACCGCCTCGGAGGTGACCCGCGAACCGGCGGTGCCGCCCGCGCCAAACACGACGATGGTGCTCACCAGCTCAGGCTAGGGACTGGGCCGGTCGCCCGTCGGCGGAACGCCGATCCCGTCAGTCGACCAGGGCGGCGTAGACGAGCTGGCGCAGCTGTGAGCGGAGCGGGTAGGTGCTCGACGGCATCAGCTGCGTGAACAGCAGCGCGGTGATCTCCTCGGCCGGGTCGACCCAGAACGCGGTGCTGGCCACCCCGCCCCAGTAGAACTCGCCCACGCTGCTCGGCACCCGACTGGGGATCGGGTCGTCGACCACCGCGAAGCCGAGGCCGAAGCCGATCCCGTCCAGGGTGGTCTCGGCGAAGCCGCCGGTGGACAGGGTGCCCAGGTCCTGACCACCGGGCAGGTGGTTGCGGGTCATGAACCGCACCGTGCGGGGCCCGAGCAGCCGGACACCGTCCAACTCGCCGCCGCGCAGCAGCAACTGGGTGAAGCGGTGGTAGTCGGCGGCGCTGGAGATCAGACCGCCACCGCCGGAGAGCAGCGCCGGCTTGCTGAAGGCGAGCGACCCGAGGCTGTCGTAGCGGACGGCCCGGCCGCTACGCGGTTCCGGTACGTAGAGCGCGGCCAGCCGGTCGGCCTCGTCGCCCTCCACCCACCAGCGGGTATCGGTCATGCCCAGTGGGCCGAAGATCCGGTCGGCGAAGAACGCGTCGAGGCTCTGCCCGGAGATCACCTCGACGAGTCGGCCGAGCACGTCGGTGGCGACCGAGTAGCCCCACGCCGAGCCGGGCTGGAACAGCAGCGGCAGCTCGCCGAAGGCCGCGCAGGCACCGGCCAGGTCGACGTCCGTCGGCGGGTACAGGTCGTAACCGGCGGCCCGGTAGAGCCCGTCGACCACCGAGGTCTGTATGAAGCCGTACGTCAGGCCGGCCGTGTGGGTGAGCAGGTGCCAGACCCGGATCGGCTCGACCGCCGGCACGGTGTGCGGCTTGAGCACCGACCCCTTCGAGTAGACCCGCAGGTCGGCGAACTCGGGCAACCAGCGGCTGATCTCGTCGGTCAGCTCGAACCGGCCCTCCTCCCACAGCATCATCGCCGCGACCGAGGTGACCGGTTTGGTCATCGAGTAGATCCGCCAGAGCGTGTCGGTCTCGACCGGTGCGCCCGACTCCCGGTCGCGTAGCCCGTACGTCGAGGAGTGCGCCACCTCGCCGGCACGGGTGACCACCACCTGCCAGCCGGCGAGCCGGCCGTCGTCGACGTACCGGCCGAAGTGCTCGTCGATGCGCGCCAACCGCGCCGGGTCGAAACCGATCTGATCCGGGTCCTTGCTCCGAGCCACACTCACACCGCCGAACCTACTCGCCGGTACGCCGACACCGGAAGGGGGCCGGCACCGGCCCCGCCGGCCGCCGGCTGTCGGCGGCGCCCACTAGCCTGGCCGGATGCCGGAGTTGACCGAGGACGTGACCTTCCGCAACGAGGACTGGTACGGCGAGGAGCTGACCGACCGGCACTTCGTGGGTTGCGAGTTCTTCGGTGTGGACCTGACCGAGGCGCTGAGCAGGGGCGCGGTCTTCACCGGGTGCACGTTCGGCAACGTGGCGTTCAACGCCTCCCGACATGTCGACTCGGCCTTCACCCGCTGCGTCTTTCGGCGGTGCAACTTCTTCGAGGCCGAGTTCACCGGCTGCAAGCTGGTCGGCAGCACGTTCAGCGAGTGCGACCTGCGTCCGTTGACGGTGGACGGCGGTGACTGGTCCTTCGCCGCACTGCCCGGCGCCGACCTGCGCGGCGTTCGACTGACCGGGGTGCGGATGCGCGAGGTGGACCTCACCAGGGCCAACCTCACCGGTGCTACCGTCACTGGTGTCGATCTTTCCGGCGCGCAGCTGCACAACGTCCGGCTCGGCGGCGCCGACCTGCGGGGCAGCGATCTCACCGCGCTCGACCCGACGGTCGTCGAGCGGGCCGGCGCCATCATCGACGTCGAGCAGGCCGTGGTCGTCGCGCAACTGCTCGGTTTCCGGATCGGCTGACGCGGAAGGCGCTCGTGGTCTGCGGAAGTGTCCGTCCGGGCGGGCCGGGTTGTCCGACAGCGTCCCATTGTGGGCTGGACACGTCCGGCAGTCCGGATCTAGCGTGTCGTCCACGCCCGGATAAACGTGAAACGGCCCACAGTGGACGGTGTGGTCCGCGGCGGTCCAGAACGGCCGGGCGGTGGAGTTGGAGGGGTCGGTGGCGGACGAAGACCGCACGCGGGCTGGTTCGAGGGCAGGCGACGCGCCGCCGAGGCATCGTCCGCCTGCCATCACCGCCGGGGTGACCCGTAGCGTGTTGCGCCGCTTCCGACAGCGGCGACGCTGGGCGGTGGAGGGAGCCGCCGTACTCGCCTGCCTGGTGGTGTTGGTCTCGTACCTCGGCACCCGGTCCGGGCCGGAGCCGGACGACGACCCGGCGGGTCCGGGTGGCGTGGCCGCCGGGGCCGCCCGTTCCCCCGGTCTCCCGGCCGCCGACGGGCGCACCGGCGAGGCGGGGCCGGCGACGCCCGGCCTGCGTCCGCGCCAGCGGCCACCCTCGCCGGACCCGACCCCGTCGGCCAGCGCGCCCGCCCCGCCGCCGGCCAAGCCCGGTTCGCCGGCGCTGTCCGTGAGCCGGGGGGAGATGCCCGCCGCTGTCGACCTCACCGCCGTGGGCACCCGGGACTGGGTGCACTGGGGGGAGCGCGGCAGCGGGTCGACGAACCGCAAGCGCTCCGGCTCTGGCGAGATCATCGACGGGGGTGGCGCCGGCAGACGGGTCGGCTGGGACGGCAACCAGGAGTACGTGCGCTGGTCCGACGGCGCGCCGGAGCGGTCGACGAACGGCAGCTCCAACGGCGTCTACACCTGCGGTGCCGGCAACGGGTTCAGCCTCGCCGTCGCCGGCAGCGGTGAGCCGCGCACGGTCCACCTCTACGGTGGCATCTGGATGGCCCGGGGGCGACTGGAAGCGCGGCTGTCCACCGGCGGGCCCGCCAGCACCGCTCGACTGGAAGACCCCTACACCAGTCAGAGCGCCCAGTTCACCATCCGTTTCACGCTGCCCAAGGGCGCCCGACTGCTGCTGAACTGGACCGTCGAGAAGGTCTTCACACCGCACTGCGGCAACGTCGGCCTCCAGGCCGTGACGGTGCGCTGACTGACCGATCGCTGGGCGTTTCCGCGGCGGGACAGTTTGTCCGTCGCGCACCGTCGAATGCGTCGTAACTTTCTGCTGTTCCCACCCGAGCATCCAGTGTGGAGGCAGCGGAGATGAGTAGCAGGACCGCCCACCGCGTCCGTCGTGCCGATTCGTCCGGCACCGGTGAAGCGCCCGGGGAGGTTCTTCGCGACATCCCCCTGCCGCCGTACGTGACGGGCGAGGACACCCAGTTCGCCGTACGGGCGGTGGTGGTACACGCCCCCCGGCGGTGGTCCGGGGGTGTGGTCTGCCGCAACGATGCCAGCCCGCACCCGTGCCGCCTGCACCGTTGGGGCACCCGGGTGCTGGCGCTGCGCGGGCTGCGGGCCGCTGAGATCGCCGCGCTCATCGAGCGTGGTGACCCGACGGCGGTGGTCCCCCCACCGGACCGTCCGGCCTGAGCGCTCGCCGGGCCGGGAGGCGCCTACGCGCCTCCCGGCCACCGCTCAACAGGTGATCGGTTTGACCCAGGAGCACTCGACGCCCTCCGGGGTACGCGGCGTCTCCGGCACCGCCGGCGGGGCCACCCGTGCCGTCGACGCCCCACCCTCGCGGAAGCCCGCCAGTGCCACGGCGATCTGGTCCTCCAGCGACTTCACCGACGCCGTCAGGTAGTTGTTCAGCAGGATGGAGAACGCCAGCAGTCGCCCGTCGGCGCTGGTGACGTAGCCGGAGAGCCCGGAGACACCGGTCAGGCTGCCGGTCTTGGCGTGCACGTTGCCCGCGGCCGGGGTGCCGGCCATCCGGCTGCGCAGGGTGCCGCCGACGAACCGCTCGGGCTGGCCGGCGATCGGCAGCGCCGCGTACCAGGTCGCGAACCACGGTTCGGCGCGGACGGCGCTCAGCAGGTCGACGAACTCCGTCGCCGGGACGAGGTTGCGCCGGGACAACCCTGAGCCGTCACGTTGGCGCAGTCTTCCGGTGTCCATTCCGGTGTCGGCGACGTACTCGCTGATCGCGGTGAGGCCGGCCGTCCAGGTGCCCGAGCCGGAGAGCACCCGTCCGATCTCCTTGGTCAACACCTCGGCGTGCCCGTTGTTGGACAGCTTGAGGAACGGCGTCATCAGCTCACCCAGGCTCATCGAGTCGTGTCGCGCCACCGGGTTGGCCGTCTCGGGGGTGGGCTGGCCGAGCACGGTCCGGCCGAGCACCCGCACGCCGTGCCGGTGCAGCGCCGCCCGGAACACGTCGGCCGCGTAGCCGGTGGGTTCCCAGACGGTGACCCAGTCGCTGGCGGGTTCGTCGCCGAGCGCGATCTGGCCGGTCACCACGACGGTGTTGCCGCCGTGCTCGCGCTCGATCGAGATCGAGGTCTCGCCGTCGCTGACCGTCTGGGCGCGGTTGTCGACGCGGACGTACCCGGTGGCGGGGGTGGTGGTCACCACCGGTGGGGCGCCGGCCCGGTCGGCAGGTGCGGCGTGCACGATCACCGTGCCCGCGTCGTAGTCGGTGTCCGGGGCGACGGTCAGCGCGGAGACCTGTGCGGCGTAGTAGTAGGGCTCGTCGTCCCAGGTCCAGTCGGGGCCGAGCCGGGTGCGGTCGTAGCGGGTGTCGTCGGCGACCAGGTTCCCGGTGACCACCCGCACGCCGTCGGCGGCGACCTGCGCGGCGAGCGCGTCGTAGTCGGCGGCGAGCATCGTCGGGTCGCCCCCGCCGTGCAGGTAGAGGTTGCCGGAGAGCAGGCCCGCGCGGCGCTTGCCGCTGGCCCGGACGTCGGTGGTGAAGCGGTGGCCCGGGCCGAGCAGCTCAAGGGCCGCGGTCGAGGTCAGCAGCTTGGTGTTGGACGCCGGGACGAGCCGGCGGTCACCGTTGCGGTCGTAGAGCGTCTGGCCCGTGCCGGTGTCGACCACGACCACCGACGCCTGCGCGCCGGTCAGCCGGGCGTCGGCGAGGATCGTGTCGATGGTGGCGCGCAGCTGGGTCGTCGCGGGGGTGGGCGACTCGGCCGTGGCACCGGGTGCGCCGGCGGTGGCCGCGGTGGCGACCAGCGCGAGCAGCGCGAGGGCCCGGGGAAAGTGACGACGATGCATCCGCTGATGCTGCCACGGAGATATTCGCCGGAGAAGGCCCTCTGGCGAAAGATATTGCCGTCTGGGGCTATTTCGGCCCGCCGACCGATTTCTCGTGACCACCCCAGTAGTGCCGCTGGGCACCCATGACCATTGGCGCGACCAGCGCGGCGAGCGCCCCGCCGAGCAGCGGGAAGACGATGAACACCCAGAGTTGCCGCAGGGCCGCGCCGCCCTCGAAGACCGCCGGGCCGAACGCGCGGGCCGGGTTGACCGCCGCGCCGGTCAGCGTCACGCCCACCAGTTGGGTCACGGCGAGGGCCAACCCGATGGCCAGCCCGGCGGTGCCCGGATTCTCGCTCCGGCTGGTCACCACCAGCACGACCAGTACGAAGAGGAAGGTCAGCACGACCTCCAGCACGGCTGCCCCGCCCCGGTTGATGTGCGCGCCGTAGCCGTTCGTGCCCAGGGCCCCGGTCTGGTCCGCGACGTCACCCCAACGGGTGAGCGCCCAGAGCACGAAGCCCGCGACGGTCGCCCCGACGAACTGCGCGATCCAGTAGGCCACCGCCCCGACCAGCGAGATCTTTCCGGAGAGCAGCACACCGAGCGTCACCGCCGGGTTGACGTGGCTCCCGGAGAGTGGGCCGATCGTGTAGACGAGGGCCACCATCACGAACCCGAAGGCCAGCGCCACCACCACCACGCCGCCCTGGACCCGCGCGGCGACCGCACTGCCCACCCCGAAGAACACCAGCAGCAGGGTGCCGAGGAATTCGGCCGCGTACCGACGGAAGTCGCTCATTCACTCAGCGTAAGTGCAGGTCAGGCGGTGGAAGCCGGAATGGCCGTCTGTGATCGGCACGACGGTCGAGGACGGGCACAGCTGTGACATCCGGGTGGTTGTACGCGGTGTGGACACCCACTTCGCGGACGTCGTGGTGATCGGCGCCGGGCAGGCCGGCCTGAGCGCCGGCTACCACCTGCACCGCACCGGCTTCGCGCCCGGCAGCGGCTTCGTCATCCTCGACGCCGACGACGGGCCCGGCGGCGCCTGGCAGCACCGCTGGCCGACGTTGGTCTTCGACCGGGTGCACGGCTTCCACGACCTGCCCGGGCTGCCGCTCCCGCCCGCCGAGCCACTACGCCCGGCCGCCGAGCAGGTAAGCGCCTACTTTGCCGCGTACGAGAGGGCCTTCGACCTGCCGGTGCGGCGGCCGGTGCGGGTCCGGGCGGTGCGCTCCCGCCCCGACGGACGGCTGGATGTGCAGACCGACCGGGGCACCTGGACCGCGCGGGCCCTGATCAACGCCACCGGCACCTGGACGCGCCCGTTCTGGCCCCACTACCCGGGCCGGTCGACGTTCCGGGGACGGCAGCTGCACACCGCCGACTATCGGGGGCCGGCCGAGTTCACCGGCCTTCGCGTGGTGGTGGTCGGTGGCGGCACCTCGGCCGTGCAGCTGCTCGGCGAGGTCTCCACCGTCGCGGCGGCCACCACCTGGGTGACCCGCAGGCCACCGACGTTCAACGACGAGGAGTTCGGCCCGGAACTGGGCCGCGCCGCCGTGACCCGGGTGGACGAGGCGGTCCGGGCAGGCCGCCCGCCGGGCAGCGTGGTGGGCGTGACCGGGCTGCCGGTCACCCCCGAGGTACGTCGACTGCGCGAGCGCGGCGTCCTCGACCGGCTACCCGTCTTCGACCGGATCACGCCCGACGGGGTGGCCTGGACGGACGGGCGGTTCGTGCCGGCGGACGTGATCCTCTGGTGCACCGGGTTCCGGGCGGCCATCGACCATCTCGCCCCGCTGGGCCTGCGCGCGCCGGGCGGCGGTATCACGATGGACGGCACCCGGGTGGTCGCCGACGCGCGGGTTCACCTGGTCGGGTACGGCCCCTCGGCCAGCACGATCGGGGCCAACCGGGCCGGCCGCGCGGCGGTCAACGAGATTCGCGCCTGGCTGGCCCCGGCCGCCGCTCTCCACTGACCTGGCTCTATTTGACGGATGGTCGGTGAGCAGGCACGGTGGGAGTGACGGGGCCGTCAGCTGCCCCGATCCGATGCGACGGCGACGACCGTTCGCCCCTCTGTCGCCTCCCACGTGTGCTCGTACGCGGGCCGACTGTCCGGTCCGCGCGGTATCCGACCGCGAGCCGAGAATCCACGAGGAGTTCCCGCCATGCTCACCATGACCGATAACGCCGTGCTCGTCATTCGTGACCTCGCCAACCAACAGGACGTCGCCGAGGACGGCGGAGTCCGTATCGCCGCCGACACCGAGGCCGGCTCGCTCACCGTCGAGCTGGTGCCCGAGCCGGTGCAGGGCGACCGTGTGGTCGACAACCAGGGCGCCCGGATCTTCCTGGACGAGGACGCGGCCGAGCTGCTCGGTGACGCGTCGGTGGACGCCACCGTCGACGACGAGGGCATCATCCAGTTCGGCTTCACCGAGAAGCAGTAGACCCGGCCCTCACCGCAGCGGGCGCCCCCGCTGCGGTGGACCCTGGCCGGGGTGCCACCTCGGCGCGCTGTCGCCGGCCGGATGCAACAGCGTGGCGAGCACGTGGGCCAGGTGGTGCGAGGTGCTCCATGCCGCCCAGTTGGCTGTCGAACCGGCGCCAGCGCCCCTGCGGGCCCGGCGCAGCAGCTCATGGTCACCCCAGGAGAAGGCCGCTCCGGCGGTTGGCCAGTGTGGTGCCGACACCAGCGTGCGACACAGGTCGGCGAACCGGTCGTCGCCCCGGCCGCCGCGACGCGCCCAGCGGTACACCCACCAACTGCCGTCGTCGGTGTACCGCACGGTCGGCAACCGGTCCCCGGGGTCACCGCTGCCCGGCGTGGCCGGGTGGACGCCGTAGTCGCCGTAGTCGACCCCGGCGTCGGCCAGTCGTCGCCACAGTTGCCAGTCCCAGCGGTCCAGTTGGACCGGCTCGTCGGTGGGCAACCGGGACAGCGTCGGGGGCATGCCGCCCGCCGCCACCGTCACCGACCGCCAGGCGTGTCGGCGGGCCCAGTCCAGCAGGTGGCGTACCCGGGGCTCGGCGGTCCGCACGTCCGCCGGGCAGCACACGTCCCCCGCGTCTACCAGCAGGTCGCACTCCTCCGGGGCGAGGCCGGTGAACCGCCAGATCCGTTCCACGGCGGTGGTGCTCGCGTCCGGCCCGGCCCGGTCCTGGCCGGCCCGCAGCCGGATGAGCGCGCTCCGACCGTACGCCCGCGCCGCCGCGCCGTGTGCGACCAGCCGGTGGTCGCTCTCCGCGAGCCCGATCACCGGCACCACCGGTACGCCCCACCGGGTCAGCTCCGCCTCGGGAATGTCGGGCAGCGCGCTGACGTCGATGGCGGGCATGAGCCCGGCGGGCAGTCGGCGAAGGGTGTCCATCATGGACCGGTCGATCGCGCCGATCTCCAGGATCGGGGCGACCAGTGCGGCGTACGCGGGATCGAGGTGGCTCAGGGCCTCAAGCTCGCCTCGGCGGCTGGCGAGGATGGGGCGGTAGACCGGTGCCGCCGCCCGGCCCCCGTGGGCGGGCACCATACTTCAATCTAGCCAGGCATACGCGGATGCCCCAGGAATGTAAGCCGGAATTCGGCTGCTCGACTGTCGGTTCGGCGACTACCATCCACCGATGCTCACGCCGATTCACCGGTACCGATCCGACGAAGAGGACAGCGCACGGTGGAGCGGATTTCCGTTGCGCGACGGCGACATCGTGATCAGCACCCGATCCAAGAGCGGCACCACCTGGATGCAGATGATCTGTGCGCTCCTGGTGTTGGGCACCCCGGAGCTGCCGGCGCCGCTGACCGTGCTGTCGCCGTGGCTGGACTGGTTGGGGGAGCCGCAGGCCACGGTGTACGACCGGCTGGCGGCCCAGCCACACCGGCGGTTCATCAAGACGCACACCCCGCTGGACGGGGTGCCGCTCGACCCTCGGGTGCACTACGTGGTGGTGGCCCGGCACCCGCTGGACATGGCGGTCTCCCTCTACCACCAGAGCGCCAACCTGGACCGGGCGCGCATCGCCGAACTGACCGGTCGACCCGCCCCGGCCGGGCCACCCCGACAGCGGCCTCCGGTGCGGGAGTGGTTGCTGAGCTGGGTCGACCGCGAGGTGGACCCGCACGCCGAGCTGGATTCGCTGCCCGGGGTGCTGATGCACCTGAGTGACGCGTGGGCCCGCCGGCACGAGCCGAACGTCGAGCTGGTGCACTACGACGACCTGCTGGCCGATCTGGGCGGTGAGATGTGCCGGCTCGCCGACAGGTGGAAACTTCCGAGCCCGGGGCCGGAGCTGGTGGAGGCCGCCACCTTCGGTCGCATGCGGGAGCGCGCGGACCGGCTCGCACCGGACACGCTCGGCGTGCTGCGTGACCGGCAGGCGTTCTTTCGCCGAGGCGCCTCAGGTCAAGGACGCGACCTGCTGGACGCCGCCGGTCTAGCCCGATACCAGGAGAGGGCCGGGAAGCTGGCCCCGCCCGACCTGCTCACCTGGCTGCACCGCTGAGGTCTCAGCGTCGCGCCGATCTTGCAGTTTCGGTTGCCGAGACGCGTGACATGTCCCCTTTGCCGCGACAGTAAGTGCAAGATCGCGGCGGGCCTTCAGGCACGCAAGAGCGCACGGCGCCGTTTCGACAGTGGTCGGAACGTCGCCGTGCTCTGGCCGTCTCCCACCACCGCAGCCGTTCGGCGGTACGTCGGCGGGGACCTGGCTCGACCGGCCGTTCGCGCCGGTCAGTTTTGTCGATCCCCGGTCCACGCGGATCCAAACCCGCCGGCCGTGGCGAATTGCACCATCCGCCAGTCCCGGCGTGGCGCGCCGCCGGACGGGGTATGAGCGTGGACATGGAGCATTTCACTATCGCGACCGTCGCCGAGAAGAGCCCGGACTTCCGGCGGGTGCTGTGGACCGGTGAGCACACCCAGCTGGTCATCATGACCATCCCCGCCGATGGGGAGATCGGCGAGGAGGTGCACGAGGACATCGACCAGATCCTCACCTTCGTGAGCGGAGTCGGCGAGGCGCGGGTCGCCGGCGCGAAGCGGAAGGTCGTCGCGGGCGACCTGGTCGTGGTGCCGGCCGGCACCAAGCACAACTTCGTCAACACCGGCCCCAACCCGCTGGTGCTCTACACGGTCTACGGGCCGCCGGAGCACGCCGACAAGGCCGTCCACAAGACCAAGGAGGAGGCCGACGCGGCCGAGGCGGCGGGCGAGGACGAGCCACCGACCGAGTGAGCCGTCCGGCCTGATCCGGGCCGTTGCGGGTACCCCCGGCGGGTGGAGCAGCAGCCGGCGATCTCCGACTACGGGTTCCTCTCGGACTCTCGTTCGGGTGCCCTGGTCGGCAAGGACGGCTCGATCGACTGGTGGTGCCCGCACCGGTTCGACGGGTCGTCGGTGTTCGCGCGGCTGCTCGACCCGGGAGCTGGCCACTTCCGGCTCGCGCCGGTCGGGGTCGGCGGTCCGCGTCACCGGGTGGAGCGCGCGTACCTGCCGGACACGTTGGTGCTGCGGACGGTGCACCACACCCCGCACGGCAGCGTGGCGGTCACCGACGCCCTGGCCGCCGAGATCGGCGCCCGCGCCCACGAGTTGGGCCGGAACTCACCCGCCGTGCTGATCCGGGTGGTCGAGGGGCTCACCGGGCGGGTACGGATGGCGCTGGACTTCGCGCCCCGCCCGGAGTACGGCCTGCTCACGCCCTACCTGCATGAGCAGCCGGACGGCGGGGTGCTGGCCGGCGCCGGCCCCATCGTGCTGATGTTGCGTGCCGGGGGTCTGCACCTGCGGGCCGGCACCGACCGGGTGACCCACGAGTTCGAGGTCTCCGCCGGTCAGGTGATCGGGATGGACCTCGCCTTCGGTGAGGCGTACGGCAATCCGCCGGCCCGGATGGACCCGCTGACCACCCTCGCCGAGACCACGCAGGCGTGGCAGGCGTTCCGGGAGACGCACACGTACTCCGGCCGCTACCCCGAACTCGTCAAACACAGCTCGACGGTCCTGACCGGCCTCACGTACGCCCGCAGTGGCGCGGTCGCCGCGGCGCTGACCTCCTCGCTGCCGGAGCAGATCGGCGGCGACCGGAACTACGACTACCGCTACTCCTGGCTACGGGACTTCTCGTGGACGATGCGGGCGCTCTGGGTGGCGGCCTGCCCCGACGAGACGTCCCGGCTGTTCGCCTGGGCGACCCGCTCGATCGGCCGGTTCGGCGACGAGCCCGTCCCGGTGCTCTTCGGGCTGGAGGGCGAGCGCGACATTTCCGAGCACCACTGCCCCCACCTCCGCGGCTACCGCGACAGCAGGCCGGTGCGGGTCGGCAACGACGCCTGGCGGCAGCGGCAGCTCGACGTGCCGGGTGAGGTGATGTCGGCGGTGTGGCGGCTACGCGACTACCTCGGCGCGACGTTCGAGGACGAGTTGCGGGAGATGGTGCTCGGGCTGACCGAGCAGGTGGCCGCGACGTGGCGCCTGCCGGACCGGGGCATCTGGGAGACCCGGGACGAGGAGCGCCACTACCTCTCGTCCAAGGTGGCCTGCTGGGTCACCATGGACCGGGCGGTGGGGCTCGCCGACCGGCTCGGCGACCGGGCCGACAGCCATCGCTGGGCCCGGGTGCGCGACGAGATCCGCGACGCCGTGCTGCGCGAGGGGTGGAACGACCGGATCGGTGCGTTCACCGGCGCGTTCGGGTCGGCGGAGTTGGACGCCTCGGTGCTCGCCCTGCCGGTTAGCCACTTCCTACCGGCCACCGACCCGCGGATGCGCTCGACAATCGCGATGGTCGAGCGGGAGCTGGGCACCGAGGACGGTCTGCTGCGGCGCTGGACGACCGACCCGGCCGGCTTCCTGCTGTGCTCGTTCTGGCTGGTGGAGTGCCTGGTGATGACGGGCGAGCCCCAGCGGGCCGAGGCGCTCTTCGAACGGGTCGTCGGGTACGCCAACGACGTGGGGCTGTTCAGCGAGCAGATCGACCTGTCCACCGGGATGCAGCTCGGCAACACCCCGCAGGCGCTCTCGCACATCGGGCTGATCAACGCGGCCTGGCGGATCACCGAACCGGACAGCTACTGAAATCCTGCAACAGACCTGCAAACGTCAGGCATTGACGCTGATGCTTGGGCAGTCCTAGCCTCGAAGAAGTGGGAAAGCCCTTTCCCCTGGGCTTTCATCCCGCTTCACCCCGCCTCGGATCCGGGCGTCCGGCGGGGACGCACACCGATCCCGTTTCAGCGCAGCACGCTGTGCCGACCCGTCTCCGTACGGCGGCCGAGGGATCACCACCACATGCGTCAAGGAGGACACCTGTGCAGAAAAGAAGACTCTCCGGCCGCCGACCACTCCTGCTGGCGGTGGGCGCCGGGGTGACCGCGGCGGCCCTCGCCGCCGGCATGACCTCGGCCTTCGCGGCCACCGTCTTCAGCGACGACTTCACCGACGGCGACACCTCCGGCTGGTCCAAGTCCGGTGGCACCTGGGCTGTCGACGGATCGGGCGTGCTCAACCAGTCCAACACCGGCAGCGAGCTGGCCCGGCAGTTCGCCGGCCAGACCAGCTGGACCAACTACTCCGTGCAGGCCCGGGTCAGGCCGACGAGCTTCGGCTCGTCCAGCGCCCTGGTCGGGCTCGCCGCCCGGTCCAGCAGCAGCACCAAGATGTACCGGCTGGCCCTGCTCGGCTCCGGTCGGGCCGAACTCCAGGCGGTCAACGGCAGCTCCGTCACGGCGATCGGTTCCGCCGCGTTGGGCATCGGCACCGGCAGCTGGTACACCCTGCGCATCGAGACCAGCGGCAGCACCATCCGCGGCTTCGTCAACGGCGCCCAGATCGCGTCCGGCAGCAAACAGCCTGGCCGGCGCGGGCCGCATCGGCCTGGTCACCGCGTACGCCAGCGGCGGCTTCGACGACGTGGTCGTCGACTCGTCCGGCGGCGGCACCCCGACCACGCCGCCACCGACCACCACTCCGCCACCGACCACGCCGCCGCCGACCACCACACCTCCGGCGGCTGGCTGGCCGACGCCCACCAGCAGCCAGAAGGTGGACGCGACGATCGCGGTCTCCGGCACGTTCGACGGTGGGCTCAAGCGCTACTACGGCATCGGTGACGGTGGGCAGAGCGAGAGCCAGGACCCGATGTTCGAGCTGGCCGCCGGCGCCACCCTGCGCAACGTGATCATCGGTGCCCCGGCCGGCGACGGCGTGCACTGTGAGGGCAACTGCACCCTGATCAACGTCTGGTGGGAGGACGTCGGCGAGGACGCGGCGACCTTCCGCGGCGGCACCACGTACACCGTCGACGGCGGTGGGGCCCGCTCCGCCAGCGACAAGGTCTTCCAGCACAACGGCTCGGGCACCGTCTACATCAAGAACTTCCGGGTGGAGAACGCCGGCAAGCTCTACCGCGCCTGCGGCAACTGCTCCACGTCGTACCAGCGGCACGTGGTGCTCGACAACGTGATCGTCCGGAACACCGACGCGATCGCCGGCATCAACACCAACTGGGGCGACACCGCCCGGTTCAGCCGGATCACCATCGTCGGCGACCCGGACCGGGAGACCTCGATCTGCGTGAAGTACAAGGGCGTACCGAAGGGCAGCGAGCCGACCGAGATCGGCGAGGGCGCCGACGGCGTCAACTGCCTCTACTCGCCCTCCGACATCAGCTACCAGTAGACCGGCACGACGGCACCCCGCGGACCGCCCGGTCCGCGGGGTGCCGTCACCTCACACCATCAGGGGTACGCCGGACACGTCGACCGTGTCCGGGTACTTCAGCCCGGCGCCGGTGTTGAGCACCACCACCCGCTCACCGGCCCGGATCCACCCGCCGGCGCGCAGTTGCCGAGCCGCCGTGAGGCAGGCCGCCCCCTCCGGGCAGAGCAGCAGCCCCTCCCGGGCGGCGAAGTCCCGCAGGTCGGCAAGGATGTCCGCGTCGTCGACGGCGACGGCCGTGCCGGAGGACTCCCGCAGCGCCGCCAGGATCAGCTCGTCGCCCAGCGGGGCCGGCACGGTGATGCCGAACGCCACCGTGTGCGCGTCCGCCCACGGCTGCGCCCGATCCTCACCGGCGGCGAACGCCCGCACGATCGGCGCGCAGCCGGTGGACTGCACCGCCACCAGTCGAGGCAGCTTGTCGCCGACCCAGCCCAGCTCGCGCAGCTCGTGCAGCGCCTTGTGGATGCCGATCAGACCGACCCCGCCGCCGGTCGGATAGATGATCACGTCGGGCGCCTGCCAGCCGAGCTGCTCGACGATCTCGTACCCCATCGTCTTCTTGCCCTCCAGTCGGTAGGGCTCGCGCAGCGTGCCGGCGTCGAAGATCGCCCCGTTCGACTCCGCGATCAGCTCGGCCACCCGCCGACCGGCGTCGCCGATCAGCCCGTCGATCAGGCGCAGGTCGGCGCCGGCGGCGACGCACTCGCGCCGGCAGATGCTCGGCGCACCCAGCGGCATGACGATTGTCGCGCCCATCCCGGCCCGCGCCGCGTACGTGGCCCAGGCCGACCCGGCGTTGCCGTTGGTGGGCATCGCGATCCGCTCGACGCCCAGCTCGCGGGCCCGGCTCACCCCGACCGCCGCGCCCCGGGCCTTGAACGAGCCGGTCGGGATCAGCCCCTCGTCCTTGACCATCAGGTCGGTGATGCCGATCTCGGCGCCGTACGCCGGGGCGCGCAGCAGCGGCGTCCAGCCCTCGCCCAGCGTGGTGACGTGCCGGGGGTCGGCGACCGGCAGCAGCTCCCGGTAGCGCCACAGGTCGGCCGGGCGCAGCGGAAAGCGTTCCGGGGTGACCGCCTTCGCCACGGCCGGCAGGTCGTAGCGGGCCAGTAGCGGCGATCCGCACTCGCAGAGGTTCTGTAACCGGTCGGCGGCGTACTCCTTGCCGCAGCGCGGGCAGTCCAGGTGGGTCAGGTACACGTCGCTCCTCGCCGTCACACCGCGTCGATGCTCAGCCAGTGCCGGCTGCGCCGCCCCGGCTGGTAGACCGAGTCCAGTCGCTTGGCGACCACACCCGGCAGGCCCTGTTCCTGCCCGGCGCGCAGGGCCTCGTCGCCCGCGCCCGGGAACCACGGCGGAGTCTGCCAGTGCGTACCGGCCAAGACCAGCCCATCGAGCAGCTCCCGGCGTTGCGCGTACGGCACGTCGACGCTGCTCACGCCCTCCAACCAGAGCAGGTCCACGATCAGGTACTGGGCGCCGGCGGGGACCCGGCTGCCGGTGGCCGGCCGGACCGGGCGGACCCGCCCGGCGCCGTCGATGCGGACCAGCACACCGTCGAGCACCGCCTCGGTGGGCGCGAGCGCCTCGGCCATCGGGCGCAGCCACGGGTACCCGCCGGTGATCTCCTCGTCGGTCTCGGAGAGCAGCCGCAGTCGCCCGCCGGAGACGTACGCCATCGCCCGGACGCCGTCCCAGCGCAGCTCGTACCCCCATGCGGCACGGTCGCGGGGGAGCCCGGCGGCGGGCGTGGCGTGCATCGGCCGGACCAGATCCGGCATCGGTGTCCAGCCCGGCGGCGCCGAATCGGTACGTCGGACCATCCAGTCCCGCCCGCCGGTGGCGAAGAGGACGTAGCGGCCGGCGGTCCGCTCACCGGAGAGCGTCACGATCACCTCGTCGTCGCGCCACTTCTCGCACCGGTAGGTGCCCCGGTCGTGGATCAGCATCCGGCCGCCGCCGTACTCGCCGGCGGGGATCTCGCCGGCGAAGTCGAGGTACTCCATCGGGTGGTCCTCGGTGTGCACGGCCAGGTGGTTGCGGCCCGGATCGCGGGGGAGACCCCGGGGCACCGCCCAGGACGCGAGCACCCCCTCGTGCTCCAGGCGCAGGTCCCAGTGCAGGCTGCGGGCGTGGTGCTGCTGGATGACGAAGCGGCCGGCGTCGGCGTCGGGGCCGGCCGGCGGCGGGCTCTCCGACGGCACCGGCTCGGGTGTGCGTGCCGCGTCCCGCCGTCGCCGGTACTCCTCCAGCCGGTCGGTCACCCCCGCATTGTCCGGCACATCGGGCCGGTGCGCTGGACGCCGGAGTGTCCGGTTCGCTCGGCGGCCGGGGGCGCGGCGGGGTAGAACGGACCTCATGGACCTCACCGACCAGCCCACCGCCCTGCTCCCCGGTGACGTGCGGATGCCCCTGCTCGGCTTCGGCACCTGGCAGGCCACCGGCCAGGCCGGCTACGACGCCGTGCTGGCCGCGCTCGACACCGGCTACCGGCACCTCGACACCGCGACGATGTACGGCAACGAGCGGGAGGTCGGCCGGGCGGTGCGGGAGAGCGGTCTGCGCCGGGAGGACGTCTTCATCACCACCAAGCTCCCGCCGGACCGGGTGGGCCGGGAGCGCGCGACGCTGGAGGCCAGCCTGGAGGCGCTCGGCGTCGAGCACGTGGACCTCTGGCTGATCCACTGGCCGCCGTCGTCGGCGGGGGACAGCATCCCGCTCTGGCGCGAGCTGCTCGCCGCCCGGGACGAGAACCTCGTCCGGGCGGTCGGGGTGAGCAACTACAGCACCCCCGAGATCGACGAGCTGATCCAGTCCACCGAGGAGAACCCGGCGGTCAACCAGATCCGGTGGAGCCCGTCGCTGTACGACCGGCAGCGGCACGCCGAGCACCGGGACCGGGGCGTGGTGCTGGAGGGGTACAGCCCGTTCAAGACCAGCGACCTCAGCGACCCGGTGTTGACCAGGATCGCCGCCGCGCACGGCGTCTCCCCCGCGCAGGTGGTGCTGCGCTGGCACATCGACCACGAGATCGTGGTGATCCCGAAGTCGGTGACCCCGGAGCGGATCACCGCCAACTTCGACGTCTTCCACTTCTCGCTCACGGCCGAGGAGATGCGCGACATCGACGCGCTCGGCGAGGTCTGAATCGGCGAATTCCTTCAGCGCGTGACCCGGCATTGAAGGGTATCGACATCGACGTACGTGACGGTATAGCGTGCCCGTCATCACGTTCGTCGATCCGTTCGTACCCGCCGTCGCTGGAGGATCGCCATGGCCCGAACACCGTCCATCCGTCTGCGCCGCCGTGGGGTGCTCGGCATCCCCGCCCTGGTGGTCGCCGCCCTGACCGTCGTCGCCCGACCCACCGCGGCGAACGCCGCGCCGAAGGCCGAGTGCCTCGCCGACCTGCTTCAGGACGCCTGATGGCGACGATTCCCTGGCTGGTGGACGTGCTGCGCGCCGCCGGGGTCCAGGTCGTCGTCGAGGGGGACTGGCTCAACCGGATGCGGCCCGGCTCCTTCGACCCGATCGGGGTGCTCTGGCACCACACCGCCTCCACCTCCAGCGCCAGCAACCCGCACCCGGCGCTCGGCATCTGCATCAACGGCCGGTCCGACCTGCCGGGGCCGCTGTGCCAGGCGCTCGTCGACTACAACGGTGTCTTCCACGTCATCTCCGCCGGCCGGTGCAACCACGCCGGGGTCAGCGGCGGCAGCGGACCGATCCCGGCCGGGGACGGCAACACCCTCATGATCGGGTGGGAGATCGACTACAACGGCGTCAACCAGGAGATGACGGCCGCGCAGTACAACGCGTCGCTGGCCGCCACCGCCGCCGTGCTCACCCGCCTCGGCCGGGACAGCAGCTACGCCCGGGGCCACCGGGAGACCAGCACCACCGGCAAGATCGACCCTTCCTTCATCGACCTGAACGTCATGCGCGCCGACGTGGCGGCGAGAATGGCCGGCGGCGGCACGGCATGGTCCTCCACGGTGGACAACACCACCAGTGGCCGGTTCACCGCCAGCGCCAACTGGGGCGTGTCGTCGTACTCCAGTCAGCGGTACGGCGCCGACTACCGGTACGCGGACCCGGTCGCCGCCAGCGATGTCGCGTGGTACCGGTTCAACGTCCCGGCGGCCGGTAACTACCGGGTCGAGGCCTGGTGGCCGGCGAATTCGGGCTACAACAGCGCCGCCCCGTACATCGTCGCCACCAGCACCGGCAACCAGACCGTCCGGGTCGACCAGCGGGTCACCGGCGGGCAGTGGCGGATTCTCGGCACGTTCGCGCTGCCGGCGGGCGACGCCAACCGGGTGGGCGTGAGCCGGTGGAGCAACGCCACCGGCCTGGTCGTCGCCGACGCCGTACGCCTCACCCGCGTCTGACGGCCCCTGCCCAGTACGGGCGGCGATGTCGGCGTACTGATCCACCCGGCCTTCGTAAAGTCGGGGTGTCCAGGGCGAGGATGCCCCGACTTTACGGAACCCGAGGGTTTGCGAGGGGCAGCTCAACGTGCCCATGCGCATCCGGAGACTGACGACCCCGCGTCACGCATGGGGAGGTGCGTTTGCCGGTGCCGAGCCCGTCGGTGCCCGCACGATGCAACCACGAGCCGTGTACCTCGCTGACCTCGACGTTGCCACCGGACCGCGTGTAGGACGCCTGCCAGTCGCGGACGGTCTCGTAGGCGCCGTGGTCGAGATAGTCCAGGTGCAGTTCGAGCACGACGTGCTGCCCCGGGGGCAGGGCGGCGAGTCGGCGGGTGAGTCGCCCGGAGGCGACGAAGGCGAGTGTTCCGGTGATCGACACGAGCCAGGTGCCGGAGTCCGGCTCGGTGACGTGAATGTCGCACCGGGCCAACCGCCGCAACATGAAGAGCACCGCCGTGGCCATGCCCAGCCCGACCCCGATGAGCAGGTCGGTCGCGGCCACGCCGACCGCGGTGATCACATAGATGGGCAGCTCCCGGTGCCGGGCGTACATGCGGATCTGGGCGAGGCTCACCAGTCGCAGGCCGACCACCACGAGGACGGCGGCGAGCACGGCCATCGGGATCATTTCCAGCAGTACGGCGCCGGCCATCACGAACCCGGCGATCCAGACTCCGTGCAGGATGGTCGAGGCTCGGGTGCGTGCCCCGGCCGCGACGTTGGCCGAGCTGCGCACGATGACGCCGGTGACCGGGAGGCCGCCGAGCGTTCCGGATACGGCGTTCGCGGCGCCCTGAGCGATGAGTTCACGATCGAGGTTCGCCCGTGCGCCGTGGTGCATGCGGTCGACGGCCACCGCTGAGAGAAGAGATTCCACGCTCGCCACCAGGGCGATGGTGATGACTGCCGGGAGGACCTCCCACAGCGGTGCGTCGGGCCAGCGGGCGAAGGTGAGCGCGCTCAAGGGGTTGGCGGGCAGGTTCACCCGCTCCACGTCGGCGCCGAGGGCCGCCGCGACCACAGTGGCAACCACCACCGCCACCAGGGTCGCCGGCAGCATGGTGGTCTTGACCAGACGTGACCAGATCAGCAACAGCGTCATGGTCAGCGCGCCGAGCAGCACGGAAACGCTGTGGTAGTCGGCGACCTGGCCGGGTAGGTCACGGAGATTCGCCCACGCCGAGCTCTGCGGCGCGCCGCCGAGCGCTACGTGGACCTGGCTCAGCGCAATGACCAGGCCGATGCCGGCCAGCATCCCGTGTACGACTGTTGGCGACAGAGCGAGCGCGGCCCGCCCGAGGCGGGTGATGCCCAGCAGGATCTGCAGCAGCCCGGCGACGGTCACGATCGCGGCGGTGCCGGCGAAGCCGAACTCGGCGATGGTGCCCGCGACGATCACGGTGAGCCCAGCCGCTGGCCCGCTGACCTGGAGTGGCGCGCCGCTGAGCGCGCCGGCGACTATCCCGCCCACGACGGCGGCGATCAACCCGGCCAGCAGTGGTGCTCCGGAGGCGGCAGCGATGCCGAGGGACAACGGGATGGCGATCAGGAAGACAACGATCGACGAGGGGACGTCGTACCGAAATAGCGCTATAACCGACATGTTCGGAAGGTACGCAGATAATATTAATGCATAGTTAAGCGTGATTCTTTCACTCGCGATGCCGGCGGGGTGGCCGCGCGAATTGTCGCGCCGTCAGTGGGCAATCCCACTCCCAGCGACGTGCGGGGGCATGACCGTCCAGGTCACGCCCCCGCACATCGTGGTGCCGGCTCAGGTGCGGGAGCAGGTCGCCCCGTTGAGCGAGAAGCTGGTCGGCGACGAGTACGACCCGCTCAGGTTGCCCTGGTAGCCGAAGCTGGCCGTGCCACCGGGTGCGACCGACCCGTTGTGGCCGACGTTCCGGGCGGTCACCGTCGATCCGCTCTGGCTCACCGTGGCGTTCCAGGCGCTGGTGACCTGCTGACCACTGGGCAGGCTGTAGGTCAACGTCCAACCGTTGAGCGCGCTGGAGCCGGTGTTGGTGATCTGTACGTCGGCCGTGAAGCCGTTGTTCCACGAGTTCGCCGTGTACTTCACCGCGCAGCTCGCGCCACCGCCCGGCGGCGGGGTCGTCGGCGGCGGGGTGGTGGGGTTTCCACCGCCGTTGACGTTGGCCGAGAACGACGTGACCGCGAGGCCGACGCCGCCCTGCCACGGCTCGAAACCGGCCTGGATGCTGGTCAGGTACCAGGAGTTGGTGATCGCGCCCCGGTTGCGGGTGTCGTTGATGAAGTCCAGCACGCTGAAGTTCAGGCTGGAGACCGCCGACGACGCGACGTAGGAGATGACGTTGTTGGAGCCGTTGCTGCCCCGCCAGACCTCCCAGGTGCGGCCGGCCAGGTTGGCCGTGCCGACGACCGAACCGATGGGCTGGATCGGACCCTGCCGGTTGAGCCAGATCATGATCTCCATCTGGTTCACCCCGTCCCGCTTGGGCGACGGGTCCAGCCAGATGTCGTACGACGCGTTGTAGGTGGCGCCGCTGACGTAGCGGTAGGAGATGCTGCTGGTGGCGCTGCTGATCTGGCTCACCTGGATCGGCAGGTTCGTGCCGGGGGAGCAGTTGGTGTAGTGACAACCGAAGAACACCGAGGGGTACGCCGTGGGCGCCCCGTTGGTGGGACTGCTGCCGTTCAGAGTGGTGATCTCGAAGCCGTTGCTGGTGACGTTGATGCACTGCTGGGCGGTGGTGCCCCAGCGGTTGTTCTGCACCACGTACCGGCCCTGGATGACGGCCGAGCCGTACTGTTCGCAGATCTGGGTGTCGGCGGAGGCGCTGCCGCCGAGGGCCACGGCCACCAGCGAACTGGCGACCAGCAGCCCGGCGGCGGCCAGGGCCCGAAGTTGACGTTTCATGACGCTCCTTGACTCGGCGCGTGCCGGGCGCCGGATGTGGTGGGGGCAGTGCGGGAGCGCTCCCACGCTCAACGACACATTTACATGTCTGAAACTGCTGCGCAACCGTACGCGGTGAACTGGTGAATTGTGAGGATTGCCATGCCCCCGCCGGACGGCTGGCGACGGACGGCCGGCCAAGCGGCGTGGGTCCCCGACGAGCGGCGGGGTGCGGACCGATTGGGCCTGGTGTGCGCCGATCGCTCCGAGTAGCGTGTTGCCTCCAACGCGTGCCGCTCCCCCTCCGGAGGCGTACACCACCATGGGTGGCTCCCCCCTGCGCATCCTCGTCGTCGGCGCGGGCATCGCCGGCCTGGCCGTAGCCCGGGCGCTGCGCCTGGCGGGCTTCCGGCCCGACGTCACCGACAAGCTGCCACCGGGGGAGTCCACCGAGACCGGTCTCTACCTGCCCGGCAACGCCGCCCGCGCACTACACCGGCTCGACCTGCACGACCCGGTCCGACCGATCGGGCAGGTGATCCGGCGGCAGCGGTTCTTCGACGCCGCCGGCGCGCAACTCTGCGAGGTCGACCTCGACGCCCTCTGGGCCGGCGTCGGCGAGTGCCGGGCGCTGCCCCGGGCCGACCTGCACCGGGTGCTGCTCAGCGGTGCCGGCGGCGCCGTCCGGCACGGCGCCGAGGTCCGCACCCTGGACCTGCTCCCGGGCGCGGTCGGCGTCACCTTCACCGACGGCACCACCACGGAGTACGACCTGGTCATCGGTGCCGACGGGCCACGCTCCTCGGTTCGCGCGCTGGCCGCGCTCGGTGGGCCGCCGCGCCCGGTCGGGCAGGTGGTCTACCGGGCCGTCCTGCGCGACGGCCCACCGGTCACCGAGTGGACCGCACTGCTCGGCCAGCGCTCCGGTTTCCTGATGGTGCCGATCGGTGCCGGTCGACTGCACCTCTACGCGGACGAGGCCGGCACCAAGGAACCCGCCGACCCGCTGGCCCGGCTGCGGGAGCTCTTCGCCGACTACCGCGGCCCGGTGCCCGAGGTGCTGGCGGCGCTTGACGAGGTGCACGTCGGGATCACCGACGAGGTGGAGTTGGGCCGCTGGTACCGGGGGCGCGTCCTGCTGGTCGGCGACGCCGCGCACGCCACCGCGCCGACCCTGTCCCAGGGCGCGGCCATGGCGTTGGAGGACGCCGTGGTGCTGGCCGAGTCGCTGCACGCCGCGAACAGCGTGGAGGCGGCGCTCGTGGCGTACGAAAGTCGTCGCCGTCCGCGTACCCGATGGGTGCGGGACCGGACCCGGGACCGCAACCGGACCAGGGACGTGCCGCCGGCGCTGCGCGACCCGCTGCTGCGCGGACGCGGCGACCGGATCTTCGGGGAGCACTACCGGCTCCTGCTCGGCCCGCTGTAGGCCCGTAGTAGATCGTGTCACGCCACCCCACGCGGCGCTGCGACCTGCCGGGGACTATCCTCCTTGCGGATGACGGCCCGCCGATAACCAGCGTGTGCCGAGCGGGACAACCGAGAACCGGAGGCCACTCGTGACCACCGTCGCACCCAAGCCGGTCGTGACCCGGCCCTGGCCGGTCCGGGAGCCGGTCAAGGGGTCGGCCATCGCGCGGCTGCTGCGAACCACGGACGCGAAGCAAATCGGGATCATGTACATGATCACCGCGTTCGTGTTCTTCATGATCGGTGGCCTGATGGCTCTGGTCATGCGGGCTGAGCTGGCCCGACCCGGGCTGCAGTTCCTGTCGCCCGAGCAGTACAACCAGCTCTTCACCATGCACGGCACGATCATGTTGCTGTTCTTCGCGACGCCGATCGTGTTCGCGTTCGCGAACTACATTGTGCCGATCCAGATCGGCGCGCCCGACGTCTCCTTCCCCCGGCTGAACAGCTTCGCCTACTGGCTGTACCTGTTCGGCGGGACGATGGCGACCGCCGGGTTCATCACCCCGGGTGGCGCCGCCGACTTCGGCTGGTTCGCGTACGCGCCGCTGAGCAGCGTCGAGCACTCGCCCGGCGTCGGCGCCAACATGTGGATCATGGGTCTGGCCATCTCCGGTCTGGGCACCATCCTCGGTGCCGTGAACATGATCACCACGGTGCTGACCCTGCGCGCGCCCGGCATGACCATGTTCCGGATGCCGATCTTCACGTGGAACATCCTGGTCACCAGCCTCCTGGTGATCCTGGTCTTCCCGCTGCTGGCCGCCGCGCTGTTCGCGCTCGCCGCGGACCGCATCCTCGGTGCGCACGTGTACGACCCGGCAACCGGTGGGCCGATGCTCTGGCAGCACCTGTTCTGGTTCTTCGGGCACCCCGAGGTCTACATCGTGGCGCTGCCGTTCTTCGGCATCATCAGCGAGGTCATCCCGGTCTTCTCCCGCAAGCCGATCTTCGGCTACAAGGGTCTGGTCGCCGCGACCGTCGCGATCGCCGCGCTCTCCATGAGCGTCTGGGCGCACCACATGTTCGCCACCGGCCAGGTGCTGCTGCCGTTCTTCAGCTTCCTGAGCTACCTGATCGCCGTGCCGACCGGTATGAAGTTCTTCAACTGGATCGGCACCATGTGGCGGGGCCAGATCAGCTTCGAGACGCCCATGCTCTGGGCTGTCGGCTTCCTGGTCACCTTCCTCTTCGGTGGTCTCACCGGTGTGCTGCTGGCCAGCCCGCCGATCGACTTCCACGTGTCGGACTCGTACTTCGTGGTGGCGCACTTCCACTACGTGCTCTTCGGCACCATCGTGTTCGCGGTCTTCGCCGGCATCTACTTCTGGTTCCCGAAGATGTTCGGCCGGATGCTCGACGAGCGCCTGGGCAAGGTGCACTTCTGGCTCACCATGATCGGCTTCCACACCACGTTCCTGGTGCAGCACTGGCTCGGCAACGAGGGCATGCCCCGCCGGTACGCCGACTACCTGCCCAGCGACGGCTTCACCACGCTGAACACGATCTCCACGATCGGCGCGTTCATCACCGGTATCTCCACGCTGCCCTTCATCTACAACTGCTGGAAGTCGTACAAGACCGGTCCAGTGGTCGAGGTGAACGACCCCTGGGGTCACGGCAACTCGCTGGAGTGGGCGACCAGCAGCCCGCCGCCGCTGCGCAACTTCGACAAGATGCCCCGGATCCGTTCCGAGCGGCCGGCGTTCGACGCGAAGTTCCCGGAGTTGGCTGCCGGTGGTCAGAGCCTGGCCGGCCCGCCGGAGGGTGGCGCCAAGCCGCTCACCAGCGAGTCGGACGGCGGGGCCAGCTACCGCGAGGACACCGCGAGCGACGCCGACCGGCACTGACGCTCAAGCTCAGCAGTACGACGGGCGCCGCCCCCCGGGACACCGGGAGCGGCGCCCGTCGCCATCTCCGGCCAACGTGACTCCCGCGCCCCGCCCGCCCGTTCCTGGCCGCTCGACCGTCCCTTCACCGACGCGTCGCCTGTGTCTATCTAGCCGGAATCGGCTGGCCGGTCTAGCTGGGCTCGGTTCGGCCGTTCGAGCCGGTCTGGCTCCGAAGGGGCTATGTGCCTGAAAAGCCTGATGTCTGTGAGTCATGTTGATGACTCACAGACATCAGGCTTTTCAGCATGCATGGGCCGGCTGCCCGGCGGATTGCTGCGCGTTCCACCCGCCCATCCCGGACCGCCTATCCCGGCCCACCCGGTGACGTGGGCGCAGTCGTCAGTGGGCGGCGGGGGTGAGGTCGGCCTCGGCGGGCTGCGGGGTTTCCGCGTCGCCGTTGCGGCGGCGGCGCAGCTCGATCGGGAGTATCACCAGGGTGACCAGCGCGCCGAGCGCACCGGTCACCACGAAGCCCCAGAGTGGCGCGCTGGCGTCGATCACCGCGCCGGCGAGCGGTGCGCCGACCGCGATGCCGACGGTGACCGCCGAGCCGTGCAGGCCCATCGCCTCACCGCGTACCTCGGCCGGAACCAGGCGGCTGACCGCGTCCGAGCCGGCGGCGATGGTCGGCGCGCAGAGCGCGCCGGCGGGGATCAGCGCCAGGCACAGCAGCCACCAGTGCGCGCCGCCCAGCCCCACCGGGATGGTGCACAGAGCCAGTGCCGCGGTCAGCGCCAGCGGGGAGAACGAGCGGTGCACGGCCCCGTAGGCGAAACCGCCGGCCAGCGAGGCGACCGCCCAGATGGCCAGGACCGCACCCGTCCAGCCGACCTCGCCGCTGGCCCGCAGGACGGCGACCACCGCCACGTCGGTGCCACCGAGCACCAGGGTCGCGGCGGCGCTGAGCGCCAGGATGGCGAGCAGTCGGGGGGTCAACCACTCCCGGCGTGGCACCGGCCGCCGTGGGCCGGTGGGCTCGGCGGCGCCCCGGATCGGTGGGTTGACCAGCCACAGGGCGATCCCGGCGGCGACGATGCCGCCGCCGACCAGATACATGGTGGTCTGCGCGGAGATCGCGGTGACCAGGGCCACCGCCAACGCCGGACCGATCATGAAGGAAAGCTCCACCGACATCGAGTCCAGTGCGTAGGCCGGTCGGCGTTGGTCATCGGGGACCAGCGCGGCGATCGACTGACGGACCACGGAGAAGATGGGCAGCGCCAGCGAGCCGGCCACGAAGGCGGCCGGTAGGAGCACGTGGTACGCCAGTGAGGGCGCGGTGGACCAGAAGATCGCCTCGGCGATCCCGGTGAGCACCAGGACCGGGCGCAGTCCACGCCGGTCCACCAGTCGGCCGAGCAGTGGCCCGCCGATGGCCGCGCCCACGGTGACGGCCGCACCCACCAGGCCGGCCGCCCCGTAGCCCCGATCAAGATCGAGCACCACGTGGAAGGTCAGCGTCACCCCGGTCGCGGTGAGCGGGATGCGGGCGAGGACGGCGACCAGCAGCAGCGACCGCAGGCCGGGCAGGGCGAGTGCCCGCCGGTAAGGCTTCATGTTCACGTGGGTCCGTACCTCCGGCGACATCCTCGACCGGCGGCGGCCCCTTGGCCAACCAATTACCGCCTCATGCGGCCCTGATCACAGGCTGGCCGTGCATGATCACCCCGGCGCCCTCCATCGCCCGGAGGGCCACGTCGGTGGTCGCCGGGGCGACCGCGGCGGTCAACTCGAGCAGCACGGTGGTGGCGAAACCCTCCCGGGCGGCGTCCAGCGCGGTCGCCCGGACGCAGTGGTCCGTGGCGATGCCCACCACGTCGACCCGGTCCACGTCGTGCCGGCGCAGCCAGTCGGCCAGGCACTCGCCGTCGTCGGCATGCCCCTCGAAACCGGAGTACGCCGCAGCGTGCTCGCCCTTGTGGAAGATCACCTCGACCCGGGCGGTGTCCAGTTCCGGGTGGAATTCCGAACCGCTGGTGCCGACCACACAGTGCCGGGGCCAGGACTCCACGAAATCCGGCGGATCGCCGAAGTGAGCACCCGGGTCGACGTGGTAGTCCTTGGTGGCGACCACGTGCGCCCACCGGTCCGGCTCGGCGGCGAGCAACCGGGAGATGCCGGCGGCCACCCCTGCGCCGCCGGCGACGGCCAGCGAGCCGCCCTCGCAGAAGTCGTTCTGCACGTCCACGATGATCAGCGCGTTGGCCATCGGGTTCCTCTTTCCGGGCGGTCGGTCGGCTGCGTTCCGGGGGATGACTCAGCCAGCGGGTACGACGGTGACCGGGACTGCCGGGTCACCGGTCGAGAGCTTCAGCCCCTCCCACGGGATGGAGATCAGACACTCCCGCAGGTGCTCCCGTGACTCGTCGAGGGTGGGCAGCGGCACCGGCTCACCGGCAACCACGTACGAGTGCTGGAGCAGGCGGTCGTTGGGCTGCCGGTCCGGAACGCCCTGCGGGACGATGACCTCCTCGGTGGCGGTGCCGGTCGGCTTGTGCCGGCGGACCGCGACCTTTCGGCCGCCGATGGTCGCCTTGTGCTCCGAGCGCTTCACCACCGGCCGTCCCTCGACCTCGACCAGCTTGTAGACCAGACCGGCGGTCGGTGCCCCGGAGCCGGTGACCACGGCCGTGCCGGCGCCGTACATGTCCACCGGTTCGGCGGCCAGCGCGGCGATCGCGTACTCGTCCAGGTCACCGGAAACGATGATCTTGGTCTCGGTGGCGCCCAGCGAGTCGAGCAACTCCCGGGACTGCTGAGCGATCACCGCGAGGTCGCCGGAGTCGATCCGTATCGCGCGCAGTTCCGGCCCGGCCACCGCGATCGCGTTGCGGATGCCCTGGCTGATGTCGTACGTGTCGACAAGCAGCGTGGTGTCCTTGCCCAGCGTGGCGACCTGCGAGGCGAACGCCGCCCGCTCGTCGTCGTGCAGGAGGGTGAACGCGTGCGCCGCCGTGCCCGCCGTGGGGATGCCGTAGCGCGCACCGGCGGCGAGGTTGGACGTGAACCGGAACCCGGCCAGGTACGCCGCCCGCGCCGCGGCCACCGCCGCCTCCTCGTGCGCCCGCCGCGACCCCATCTCGATCAGTGCCCGGCCCCGCGCCGCGGTCACCATCCGGGCCGCCGCCGCGGCCACCGCGCTGTCGTGGTTGAGCACGGACAGCGCCAGCGTCTCCAGCACCACACATTCGGCGAAACCACCGGACACGGTGAGGATCGGAGAACCGGGGAAGAACAGCTCACCCTCGGCGTACCCGTCGACGTCGCCGGTGAAGCGGTAGTCGGTGAGCCACGCCGCCGCCGCCTCGTCGACCACTCCGGTCCGCCGCAGGAACTCCACCTCGGTGGTGTCGAACCGGAAGTCGCGGATCAGCTCGATCAGCCGGGCCGTCCCGGCGACCACGCCGTAGCGGCGGCCGCTCGGCAACCGGCGGCTGAACACCTCGAAGACACACCGACGATCGGCGGTGCCGTCCTTCAGTGCCGCGCTGACCATGGTCAGCTCGTAGTGGTCGGTCAGGAGCGCGGGGCGGTGGATGCTCACCGGCCCAGCCTAAGGTTCAGCTCCCGTCGCCGCCGTCGTGGCCCGGGATCGAGCGTAACGCCGCCCACAGTTCGGCCCGCCCGGTGACGCCGAGCTTGGCGTAGATCCGCTGGAGGTGGTTCTCCACAGTGCGCGCCGAGAGGTAGAGCCGTTCGGCGATGGCCCGGCTCGGGGCGCCGTGTGCGGCGAGGCGGGCCACCTGCCACTCCCGTTCGGTGAGCACCGGCGCGCCGGCCTGCAGCGCCGGCGTCCGGATCAGGTCACAGCGCCCGAGCAACCCGGCGAGGCGCTCCCGGGCGTCGTTGGCGGCAGCCGAGTGTTGCTGGCGCAGCCGCTGGACGGCCTGGGAGGTGGCCTCGGCGGCGTACACGGTCAACTCCAGGGCGGCGTAGTCGTCGGCGACCGCGAGCAGATCGGTGGGGGAGTCGGTCACCGCGGCGCGGGCGTGCCGGGCCAGCAGCGGCGGCAGCACCCCGTCGACCCGCTCGGAGAGCTCGGCGAGGCGTTGCGCGACGGTGCGCCGGCCACCGTCGGAGCAGGTGGGCCCGACCGCCATGCCCGCCTGGTCGAGTCGGACGAGGTCGTGCAGGACGTGCACCTCGTGCCCGGCGAAGCCGTCCGAGCGCAGCCGATCCACCAGGTCGCCGAGGTGTTTGACAGCGCCCGGCAGGTCGCCCGAGGCGGCGAGCGACGCGCCCCGAGCCTGCTCCAGCCACGGGTAGAGCACCGCCATGCCCGGCGCGTGGGTGCGGTCGGCTTCGGCCATCGCCGCGACCGCCTGCGCGGCGTCACCGCGCAGCGCCGCCGACTGGGCGCGTTCGGCCTGGGCCAGACCGGCGTAGACCCGACTCGTGGCCAGCACCGCGCAGGCGCCCAGGGAGGTCCGCATGGCCGCGTCACTCTGCCCGCGCAGCCGGGCCGCGTACGCCTGGAGGATGGCCAGGTAGCCGGTGCCGAGGCGGAAGTCGCCGGCTCCGGCGAGGTCGGCGAACTCGTCGGCCACGATCGCGTCGATCCCGGCCAGGTCGCCGGTGAGCATGAGTCGGGTGCCCCGGGCCAGTTCCAGGGCCAACTGGAGGTATGGCATGTCGGTGCGCCAACTGGCCGCGGCAGAGTGCACCTGGGCGATAGCCGTACCGCTGCGGGTGAGCTCGCCCTGCGCGGCCTGGACGTACGCAATGGTGGAACGGGCCAGCTCGCGGGCGGCGACGCCGGCCGCCGGCCGGTCCAGTACCTGTCGGCTGAGCTGCACCGCGGCGGCCGTGTCCATTCCGTGCAGGCGCATGATCGCCTCGAAGGCGTGCACCCGGGACCGGTCGGCGGAGTCGCTGAGCTGCTCGACCCGGCTCGCGATCTCCTCCACGGTGGACTGCCGGCTCAGCCCCCAGTAGCTGACCATGCCGCGTACGGTCAGCCAGCGGCAGAGCCGCCGCTCGTCGCCGGGCTCGGGGGTCACCGCGTCGAGGACGTCGATCGCCTCTTCCGGCCGGTCGGCGAACATCAGGATGGTGGCCAGCAGCTCCGCCGCGTCGTAGCCGCCGTCGGCGTTCAGCGCGGCCCGCGCCAGGCGGGTCGCCAGCGGCACGTCGTAGCGGGTGAACGCCTGCACCGCGGCGTCCAGCAGCAGGGCCGGATCCTGGGCGGTGCCCGAGTCGAGTCGCCAGACGGCCACCCGCAACAGGTCGTCGCGGCGGCGTTTGCCGACCTGTTCAAGCAGCTCGGCGAGGTGTGCCTGGAGTCGACGGGTGCGGCTCACCGGGCAGCGACGGCGCATCACCTCGCCGTAGAGCGGGTGCGCCAGCCGGACGTTTGTGCGCCGGTCGTGCTGGACCACGGTGATCAGCCCGCGTTCCTCGGCGGTCTCCACGTCCGACTGCTCGGCGGCCTGTCTCAGCAGGTGCAGGCCCAGTGGTTCGCCGAACGCGACCAGCTCGACGACCGCGCGGACGCCGTCGGTGAGCTTGCCGACCCGGGTGTCGATGAGGTCGGTCAGGTTGGGCGCCAGCTCCAGTCGCCCGGTCCACTTCCAGATCCCGTACGTGCGCTTCAACTCAGCGCTGCCGTTGGCGGCGTGCACCAGCTCGCGCAGCAGCAGCGGGTTGCCGGCCGACAGCCGACCGAGCCGGTCGGCGGAGCCGGCGTCGACCGGGCCGCCCAGGATCGCCGCCAGCAGGTCGGTGGTCTCCGCCTGCGGCATCGGGGTCAGCTCGACGTGCTCGACCAGGTCGTCGGTCCAGAGTGCGCGGATCGGCAGCGGGATCTGCTCGCCGTCGCGCAGGGTGCCGACCACTGTGGCGTTCTCGGCCCGGGCGACCAGGTGCACCAGTGCGGCCGAGGGCGGATCGAGCAGGTGGGCGTCGTCGATGGCGAGCACGATCCGTCGGCCGGCCGCCTGCTGTTGCAGCACGTTGAGCGCCCAGCGCAGGACACCGGCGGGGGAGAGACCCTGGGGCTGCTCGGCGGGGAGCACCTGGACCAGCCCGCCGAACGGCAGCGCCGCGGTGGTGGCGCTGGCGGCGATGGACCAGATCGCGAACCGGTCGGTGGGCAACGCGCCCACGCCCTCGCGCAGCAACCGACTCTTGCCGATGCCAGCGCTGCCGCTGAAGAAGAGCCCGCGGCCGGCCTCACCGGTCACCGCCTCCAACAGGCGGTTGAGCTCATCCGTGCGGCCGACGAACTCCCATCGACTCATTCGCGCAGCATATCGACCGGAATCCGTCCGCGCCCGCACCGTCACCGTGCGAAGTTGAGTAACCGCACAATTACCCGTGAGTATTCGAGGTGTTCCGCCCGGTCGCCGGCACGCCCGTAGTCTTCCGAACATCCGGGTTGACGTACCGGAATTTTCGCGACCGGACCTCCGGTCACCTGCAACGGGAGGCACCTGATGAAGCAGGGCCCTCTCCCCTCGGTCGACTCGCCGGACGACATGACCGGCCCCACCGACCTACCCACCTGCGGCCCGCTCCCCTCCCGGGTCGGCGTGTCCGGCGCCGCCCCGGACGAGCCGCTCGGTGTGGTCGCCGTCGGCCCGGCCGGCGCCGAGCGGCGCGCCGTGCTCGCCACCCTGCTCGGGCTCGATCCGGTCATGCTCACCGTGCCGGCCGGCAGCTGGTTGGTGGTGCGCAACGCCAAGGTGCCGACCCGGGCGGCGTTCGTGCCCGGTTACCGTCAGCCGCACTCGTACGGTGCGGACCGGGACGCCGCCGGTCCGGCGTTGGCCCGCCCGCCCCGGCGGGTCGAGCTGAGCGTGCCCGAGCCACTGCTGCGGCACTTCACCCTGATCGACGTTCCGGACACCGCAACCCTCGGCGTGTCCGGCACCCGGGTGCTGCTCGAAGCGGTGGGCCGAGCCGGCGCGCTGCTCTTCGTGATCGCCGCCGACCAGGCCTTCACCGCCGCCGAGTTGAACCTTCTCGCCGAGGTCGCCCCGACCTCGGTGGAGGTCGTCTTCGCGGTCACTCCCGGCGCGGCGGGCTGGGCTCCGCTGGCCGATGGCACGGCGACTACGGAGGGCGCGGGGGCGTCCGTCCCGCCGGTCGGGGGTGCGGAGACCGAGGTGGATGCGGTCGCGGTGACGGTGGAGGCACACCGGGCGGCCCTCCTGGCCGCGGTGCCGGCGTTGGCCGGCGCGCGGTGGTTCCCGGTGGACGACGCCGACACCGCCGCCGACCTGCGTCGGGCGTTGGTGGGTTGGGCGTCGCGTGAGGGGTTGCAGCGGGCCAGCGTCGACCCACCGGTCCTGCCGGGCCAGCAGGGTCGCGTCGCCGTGGCCGCCGATCCGGGTGACTGGTCCGAACGACTGGACCGGCACGCCCGCTCGTGTTCTCAGCGGATCCGCCAGCACCTCGCCCTGGAATTGGCGAACATCCACCTGCGGGCCGTTCAGGAGATCGTGTTCGGCGTCGGCTGTGCCGGCCTACCGGATCTCCTCGACCGGGAGATGGCGGCGTTGTCGCTGTTGGCCACCGCGCAGTGCGATCAGGCGGTGCGCGGCATCGTGACCGACGCGGCGTCCCGGGTGCTCGGCGCGCCGCCGACCGAAGGCGTGCGACGCCGGATCGCTGCCGCCGTGCAGTACGGCCTGGCCGATCACCGGCCCGGCCACGAACTGGACAAGGTGCTGCTGATCACCAGTACGGCCGGCGTGGCCGAGTTGACCGGCCCGGAGGCGATCGACGCTGCCGCCAGCTATCCGGTGGCGTCCCGGGCCGAGGTGCTCCCGCCGGTCGCGGTGGCGCTGTCCGGCGGGTGCTGGCAGCAGTGGCGTACGCCCGGCAACGACGACCACAGCGCGGCGCGGGCCTGGTCCCAACGGGCGGTGCGTGAGGTCGAGTTGGGGTTGTCCAGGGAGATCTCCCGACGGTTCGAGGTGATCCGCCTCTCGCTGGGCGTGGTGCTCTCCGATGCAGTCGATCACGGCATTCTGCTCGCCTGACGGCGCGCCCACCGGTGGGTCCGGGTCCGGGCCGGACCCCGCCTCCGATGGCGTCCGGGGCGGGTCGGGGGTGCCCGGGGTGGGTGATCCGCGCCGGGCCGGCGTTCCGGTTCCTCGGTTCCGGGAAACCGGTGGCACGATGGGGGGCATGGCAGCTCCGCAGGTTGTACCGGTCGAGACGCCGGACACTGACGAGGTGCCGGCGTCCGACCGGCAGTGGGTGACGATCGTGTGGGACGACCCGGTCAACCTGATGACGTACGTGACCTGGGTCTTCCAGAAGCTTTTCGGCTACAGCCGGGAGAGGGCCGAGCAGCTGATGCTGGACGTGCACCACAAGGGCCGGGCCGTGGTCTCCACCGGTGCCCGGGAACGGATGGAGCACGACGCGTCGCAGCTGCACGCGTACGGGCTGTGGGCGACGGTGGACAGATCATGAGCATGTTCCATCGCCAGGCCGGTCGCTACGTCGCCGTCTTCGCCGTCGACGAGGTACGGGTGCTGCGCAAGGTCGCCACCGAGGTGGTGGGTCTGCTCACCGACGGCTTCGACCACACCGACCCGGTCGTCGGTCGGCTCTTTCCGGCGGTCTACCCACAGGACGCTCCGGGCACCGCCGAGTTCCGCCGCTACACCGAGGGCGACCTGAAGACCGCGAAGATCGATCAGGCGGGGGCGATCCTGGCCGCGTTGCCCGACGACGCCGGCGGCGAGGTGCGGCTGGACGCCGAGGCCGCCGAGGCGTGGTTGCGGGCGCTGAACGACGCCCGGCTCGCGATGGGCGTCCGCCTGGAGATCAAGGACGGCACGGATCTGGGCGAGGAGTTGGACGACGCGGTCGCTGAGGACCCGGGTTCCAGCCGGGTGTTCCAGCTGTCGGTCTACGCCTATCTCGGCTATCTACAGGAGTCGCTGCTCAACGCCTTGATCGACTAGGGGTGACCGGCACCACTTCGGCCCGTGACCGGCAGGCGTTAGGCTGGTGCACGTGCTGAGCATCGACCGGTCGATCATCGACGCGATCGTCGCCCACGCGCGCCGGGATCACCCCGACGAGGCGTGCGGCGTGGTCGCCGGTCCCGTCGGCAGCGACACCCCGACCCGGCACATCCCGATGGACAATGCCGCGCGGTCGATGACCTTCTACGAGTTCGACTCGATGGAGCACCTGCGCGTGTGGCGGGAGATGGACGACCGGGACGAGGAGCCCGTCGTCATCTACCACTCGCACACCGCCACCGAGGCGTACCCGTCGCGGACGGATGTCTCCTTCGCCGGTGAGCCGGGCGCGCACTACCTGCTCGTCTCGACCCGTGAGCCCGACTCGGAGGAGATCCGGTCGTTCCGGATCGTCGACGGCGTGGTCACCGAGGAGCCGGTTCGTGTCGTGGAGGCCGGCGTCGACCCGCACGCCGTCCAGTCCTACATGTTCGGGCAGAGCCCGGCGACGGTCGATTACGAGTGTTCCGGCCGCTGACCTGTCAGCGCCGCAGCCGTCTCGTTCCGTCACCGTAGGCACACCCGATCGAGGAGTTCGACATCATGGCCATTGAGGTTCGCATCCCCACCATCCTGCGCAGCTACACCGGCGGCGCCAAGGTCGTCGACGGCACCGGCGACACGCTCGCCGATCTGCTCACCGACCTGGATTCCCGGCACGGCGGTCTGCGTGGGCGGCTGATCACCGACGCGGGCACGCTGCACCGCTTCGTCAACGTCTACGTCAACGACGAGGACGTCCGCTTCCTCGGCGCGCTCGACGCGAAGCTCTCCGACGGCGACAGCGTCACCATCCTGCCGGCCGTGGCCGGCGGCGCGTTCGGTTTCGCGGCGGCAGCGGCGATCAGCTCGCACAGCGCCACCGCTGCGGTCCGCGACGCCGTCGCGGCTCGCTGAGGTCGGCCGCCATGGCGCGGTACGACAGCCTGCTCGACGCCTGCGGGGGTACGCCGCTGGTCGGCCTGCCCCGGCTCTCCCCGACGGTGCCCGACGGGGCCCCTCCGGTGCGGCTCTGGGCCAAGCTGGAGGACCGCAACCCCACCGGCAGCATCAAGGACCGCGCGGCGCTGTTCATGGTCCGGGCGGCGGAGGAGGCTGGTCGGCTCCGCACGGGTGACACCATCCTCGAACCGACGAGTGGCAACACCGGCATCTCGTTGGCGATGGTGGCGAAGCTGCGCGGCTACCGGCTGGTCTGCGTGATGCCGGAGAACGTCTCCACCGAACGGGTCCAGCTGCTCCGGATGTACGGGGCCGAGATCATCTTCTCGCCGGCGGCGGGTGGTTCCAACCAGGCGGTCGCCACGGCCAAGCAGATCGCCACCGAGCACCCCGACTGGGTGATGCTCTACCAGTACGGCAACGAGGCCAACGCACGGGCGCACTACGAGACGACCGGGCCGGAGCTGCTGCACGACCTGCCCAGCATCACGGACTTCGTGGCCGGGCTGGGCACCACCGGCACCCTGATGGGCACCGGGCGTTACCTGCGGGAGAAGGTCGAGGGCATTCAGATCGTGGCGGCGGAGCCGCGCTACGGCGAGTTGGTCTACGGCCTGCGCAACATCGACGAGGGGTACGTGCCGGAGCTCTACGACGCCTCGGTGCTCTCCCGGCGTTTCTCGGTCGGCACCCGGGACGCGGTGTTGCGCACCCGCCAGCTGGTGGAGGTGGAGGGCATCTTCGCCGGGTTCTCCACCGGCGCGATCCTGCATGCCGCGTTGGCGGTGGCGCACGAGGCGGTGCGCGACGGCCGGCGGGCCGATGTGGCGTTCGTGGTCTGCGACGGCGGCTGGAAGTACCTGTCCACCGGCGCGTACGGCGGCACGCTCGCCGATGCCGAGGACGCCCTGGAGGGGCAGCTCTGGGCCTGACCGGTCTGGTCTTCCGATTACGGGCCGTCGACATCCGTCGACGGCCCGTACGCTTCCCGGCGTACCGCGAGCGGGTGTCACGTTCGTGACAACTTCCGTTGGATGATTCTTGCCGCCCGGTGCGCCAGCGTAGGCTGCGCAGCGTGGCGTACGCGTCGGTAGAGATCATGGCCGGGACCATCGCCGGCACGGGTGCTACTGATAGTGACAGCGAGACCACTCGATGCGACTGACCGTTCTGGGAAGCGCCGGCAGTTTTCCTGGCCCCGAATCTCCCTGCTCGGCCTATCTCGTCGAGGCCGACGGGTTCCGGCTCCTGGTCGACTTCGGCTCCGGGTCGCTGTCCAGCCTCCAGCGGTACTCGGGGTTGCACGCCCCGGACGCGATCCTGCTGACCCACCTGCACTGCGACCACATGTTCGACGCCGTGCTGTACGTGGTGGTGCGCCGGTACGCCCCGGACGGCCCCTACCCGGCGCTGCCGGTGTACGCGCCAGCCGGTGCGCCGGACCGGCTCAGCGCCGCGTACGGCGACGACGGTTCGGTGGAGGACGTGTACCAGTTCTACGCGCTGCAGCCGGGCACCTTCCCGATCGGCCCGTTCACGGTCACCGTCGACCGGGTCAACCATCCCGTCGAGACGTACGGCGTGCGGCTGGAGCACGAGGGCCGTTCGCTGTGCTACTCGTCGGACACCGCCCCCTGCGAGGCGTTGCTGCGGCTGGCCCAGGACGCCGACGTGTTCCTCTGCGAGGCCAGTTACCTCGACGGCATGGACAATCCGCCGGATCTGCACCTGACCGGTCGGGAGGCCGGTGAGGCGGCGACCAAGGCCGGGGTGGGCCGGCTGCTGCTCACCCACCTGGTGCCCGCCTGGGGCAGTGAGGCGCACACGCTGGAGTCGGCCGCCGCCGCGTACACCGGGCCGCTCGAGGTGGTCCGGCCCGGCGCGAGCTACGACGTCTGACGCACCGAGTCCCGGTTCGCGGGGCCGGGCCGCGGTGTTGTGCCGTACTGTTCGCCGGCCGGTCAGCGGACGGTCGTCTGGCGCACCCGTGGCACCCGCACGGTGTGGGCATGCGGATCGCCATCGTGACCGAGTCGTTCCCACCGGATGTGAACGGCGTCGCCCACTCCGTGGTGCGGACGGCGGAGCACCTGCTCGACCGGGGCCATGAGCCGGTGGTCATCGCGCCCGCCCCACCCGGTGGCCGGCAGGGCATCGACCGGCTGCCGTACCCGGTGGTGCGCATTCCCAGCGTGCCGCTGCCCCGCTACCAGGGTTTCCGGCTGGGCGTGCCGACCAACGCCCGACTGACCGGGGCGCTGCTCTCGGCCGAGCCGGACGTGGTCCACCTGGCCAGCCCGTTCGTCCTGGGCGCCCGGGCGGCAACGCTGGCCAGCCGGCACGGGCTGCCCACGGTGGCCGTCTACCAGACCGACGTGGCGGCGTACGCCCGGGCGTACCGGGTGAGTTGGGGCGAGGCGGCGGCGTGGCGGCGGATCCGCGAGATCCACAATTCGGCGCAGCGCACCCTCGCCCCGTCCACCCGGGCCGCCGCCGACCTGATCGCCAACGGGGTGCAGCGGATCTGGCTGTGGCGGCGCGGTGTGGACGCCGTTCGCTTCGATCCGGCCAAGCGGTGCGCGGCGCTGCGGGACCGGCTGGCCCCCGGCGGTGAACTGCTGGTCGGCTACGTCGGCCGGCTCGCCCCGGAGAAGCGGGTGGAGTTGCTGGCGGCGACGTCCCGTTTGCCCGGCGTACGGGTGGTGGTGGCCGGCGACGGCCCGACCCGCCGCCAGTTGGCCAGGGAGCTGCCCGGGGTGACCTTCCTGGGCGTGCAGCAGGGCGAGGACCTGGCACGTCTCTACGCCAGCCTGGATCTGTTCGTGCACACCGGACCGCACGAGACCTTCGGCCAGACCATCCAGGAGGCGCTGGCCTCCGGAGTGCCCGTCGTGGCACCGGCCAGCGGCGGCCCGGTCGACCTCGTCGACCACGGCGTGACCGGGCTGCTGGTGCCGCCGAACGACGGCGACGCGCTCGCCGCGGCGGTGGCCGAGCTGACCGGCGACGCCGGCCGACGGCGGGCCTACGGGCTGGCCGCCCGGGTCGCGGTCAGTCGCCGCAGCTGGGCGGCGGTCGGCGACGAGCTGGTCGGGCACTACCACGCGGTACGCGCCGTAGCCGCCACCGCCGGTCTGCCGGCCGCCTCGTGACCGCGGCCGCCGGCGGGCTGCGGATCGTGCGGCTCGCCAACTTCGTCACGGAACGCTCCGGCGGCCTGCGTACCGCGCTGCGGCATCTCGGTGCCGGCTACCGGGCGGCCGGGCACGATCCGGTGCTGGTGATACCCGGTCAGCGGGACGCCGACGAGACGTACCCGTGGGGGCGGGTGGTCACAGTGCCCGGGCCGCGGTTGCCGGTCAGCGGTGGCTACCGGCTGCTGGCTGGCCGACGCCGGTTGGCCCGGCTCCTCACCGACCTGGCACCGGACCGGTTGGAGGTCTCCGACCGGTCGTCGCTGCGCTGGACCGGGCGGTGGGCGCGGGCGCACGGGGTGCCGTCGGTGATGGTGTCGCACGAGTCGCTGACCGGGCTGCTCGGCCAGTGGGGCGTACCGGACGCGCTGCGCCACTCCACCGCCGACCGGCTCAACCGGGCGACCAGCCGGGCGTACGACCGGGTCGTCTGCACGACCCGGTGGGCGGCCGAGGAGTTCGCCCGGATCGGCGCCGACAACGTGGATCTGGTGCCGCTCGGGGTGGACCTGGACACCTTCGCCCCGCACCGGGCCGACCCGCGGGTGCGCGAGCGGTACGCCGGCCCCGACGAGTTGCTGTTGGTGCACTGCGCTCGGCTCTCCCCGGAGAAGCGACCGGAGTTGGCCGTGCAGACCCTCGCCGAGCTGCGCCGGGCGGGCGTACCGGCGGTGCTGGTGATGGCCGGCGACGGCCCGTTGCGCGGCGCGCTGGCCCGACGGGCGGCGGGGCTGCCGGTCACGTTCACCGGCTTCCTGCCGGACCGGGCCGCGGTGGCCGCGTTGCTCGCCAGCGCGGACGTGGTGCTGGCGCCGGGCCCGGTGGAGACGTTCGGTCTCGCCGGCCTGGAGGCGCTGGCCTGCGGCACCCCGGTGGTGGTCAACGCGGCCAGCGCGCTGCCCGAGGTGGTCGGCGGGGCCGGGCTGGCGGCGTACGGCTCGGGGGTGGCGATGGCGGCGGCGGTGACCCGCCTGGCGGCCCGGCCGGAGGCGCGGCGGCGGCGGGGCGCCCGGGCACGGGCCGAGGAGTTCGGCTGGCCGGCGGCGGTCGCCGGGTTCCTCGGTGTGCACGGCGCGGACGTTCTCCGGGGCACCCCGAGCGAGGTGGATCGCCGCACCGCATAGGGTGCAGGGATGGCGCGACCTGACGGGCGAGGGCCCTCTCAACTTCGACCGGTGACCCTGACCCGTGGCTGGAGCACCCATCCGGAGGGCTCGGTGCTCGTCGAGTTCGGCGGCACCCGGGTGCTCTGCACGGCGAGCGTCACCGAGGGGGTGCCCCGCTGGCGCAAGGGCTCCGGGCTCGGCTGGGTGACCGCCGAGTACGCGATGCTGCCCCGGGCCACCAACACCCGCTCCGACCGGGAGAGCGTCAAGGGTCGGGTCGGTGGCCGTACCCACGAGATCTCCCGGCTGATCGGCCGCAGCCTGCGGGCCAGCATCGACCTCAAGGCGCTCGGCGAGAACTCGATCGTGCTCGACTGCGACGTGCTCCAGGCCGACGGCGGCACCCGCACGGCCGCGATCACCGGCGCCTACGTCGCGTTGCACGACGCGGTGGGCTGGCTCGCCGCCCGAAAGGCGTTGGCCGGCAAGCCGGAGAAGGTGATGCACCGTTCGGTGGCCGCGGTCAGCGTGGGGATCATCGCGGGGGAGGCCCGGCTCGACCTCTGCTACGAGGAGGACGTCGCCGCCGAGGTGGACATGAACGTGGTGTGCACCGGCGCGGGTGACTTCGTCGAGGTGCAGGGCACCGGAGAGGCGGGCGTGTTCGCCCGCGACCAGCTCGACGCCCTGCTCGACCTGGCCGTCGCCGGCTGCGCCGAGTTGGCCGAAGCCCAGCGGAAGGCACTCGCGTGAGCGCGAGGAGTGAGCTCGCGGGCCCCGCAGTCGCGAACAAAGGTGTTTCAGCATGAACAAGGTCCTGCTCGCCACCCGTAACCGCAAGAAGCTGGTCGAGCTGCAGCGGATCCTGGACGGCGCGCTCGGCGCGCACCGGATCGCCCTGCTCGGGCTGGACGACGTCGAGCAGTACGCCGAGCTGCCCGAGACCGGCCTGACCTTCGGCGAGAACGCGCTGATCAAGGCGCGGGAGGGCTGCCGGCAGAGTGGCCTGCCGACCATCGCCGACGACTCCGGGCTCGCGGTCGACGCGCTCAACGGAATGCCGGGGGTGTTCAGCGCCCGCTGGTCCGGCCGGCACGGCGACGACCGGGCCAACCTCCAGCTGGTGCTGGACCAGATCGCCGACGTACCGGACGAGCAGCGGGCCGCCTCGTTCGTCTGCACCGTGGCGTTGGTGCTGCCCGGCGGCAAGGAGCACCTCGTCGACGGCCGGCAGTCCGGGCGGGTGCTGCGCGCGCCGCGCGGTGACGGCGGGTTCGGCTACGACCCGATCTTCCTGGGCGACGGGCAGGACCGGACCAACGCCGAGCTGACCCCGGCCGAGAAGGACGCCATCAGCCACCGGGGCAAGGCGCTGCGCGAGCTGGCCAAGCTGGTCGCGAAGGTGTTGCCACCCGCCGCCTGACGGGCGCGAGGTGCTGCCGCCGGCCGCCTGACGGGCGCGAGGTCGCTGACGCCCGCCGCCTGACCCGCGGCGGACGACAGCGACCCGACGGAGGTCAGCCCAGCGGGCCGACCTCTTGTTCGATGGCAGTGCGCAACTCCGGCCCGGCGACGACGGCACGGGCCGCCTCCATCACCGGGGCGAGGAACACGTCCGGGCCGGGCTCGCCGGCTGCCGTGCCGAGCGCGGCGACGGCCGCCCGGCCGGCCGGGGACGGCGCCAGCGGGGCGCGCAGTTGGAGGCCGCGTACGCCGGCCAGCAGCTCCACCGCGAGCAGGCTGGTCAGGTTGTCCAGCACGGTACGCAGCTTCTTGGCCGCCGCCCAGCCCATCGAGACGTGGTCCTCCTGCATCCCACTGGTGGGCAGCGAGTCCACGGAGGCGGGGGCGGCCAGCCGACGGTTCTCGGCGACGATCCCGGCCGCCGTGTACTGGGCGATCATCAGCCCGGAGTTGACCCCGGCGTCGGGGGAGAGGAACGCCGGCAGCTCCCGGGAGCGGGTGACGTCGAGCAGCCGGTCCACCCGCCGCTCGGCGATCGCGCCCACCTCGGCGGCGGCGATGGCGAGGAAGTCCGCGGCGAAGCCGAGCGGCGCGCCGTGGAAGTTGCCCGTCGACTCGACCCGGCCGTCCGGCAGGACCACCGGGTTGTCGACAACGGAGACCAGCTCCCGGGCCGCGACCGTGCGGACGAAGTCCAGGGTGTCGCGGGCCGCGCCGGCCACCTGCGGCGCGCAGCGCATCGAGTACGCGTCCTGTACTGCGTGCGCCAGGTCGTCGCGGTGTGAGTCCATCACCCGGGAGTCCTGCAACAGCCGGTGGATGTTCGCCGCCGACGCCGCCTGACCGGGGTGGGGCCGGATCGCGTGCAGCTCGGGCAGGAACGGCCGCTCCGAGCCGAGCATCGCCTCGATGGCCAGCGCGGCCGTCACGTCGGCCATGGCGAACAGGTGCGTCGCGTCGTGGATGGCCAGCAGCAGCATGCCGAGCATGCCGTCGGTGCCGTTGATCAGCGCCAGCCCCTCCTTGGCGGCCAGCTCGATCGGCTTGAGCCCGGCGGCGGTCAGCGCGTCGGCCGCGTCCTGCCGCTCACCGGCCGGGCCGAGCACCCAGCCCTCCCCGAGCAGCACCAGCGCGCAGTGCGCCAGCGGCGCCAGGTCGCCGGAGGCACCCAGCGAGCCGTGCTCGGGCACCCACGGGGTGATGTCGTGGTTGAGCAGGTCGACCAGGGCCTCCGCGACCAGCGGCCGGACCCCGGAGCGGCCCAGGGCCAGGGACCGGACCCGCAGCAGCATCATGGCCCGGACCACCTCGCGCGGCATCGGGGCGCCCACCCCGGCGGCGTGCGAGCGGATCAGCGCGTGTTGCAGCTCGGCCCGCCGCTCCGGGGCGATGAAGGTGTTGGCCAGCGCCCCGAACCCGGTGGAGACCCCGTAGACGGGACGGCCCGACGACTCGATGCCGTCCACGATGGCCCGACTGGTCGCCATCGCCTCGATGGTGGCCGGGGCCAGGACGACCGTGGCGGTGCCGCGGGCCACCGCGAGCACGTCGTCGGCGGTGATCCCGGTGGGCTGGATGGACACGTTCGTCATTGTGGAACTCCGTTGCGTATTACCTGGCGGATCAGGGGGACACCGGGCCGGTAGGCCAGGTGCAGGTAGGACGGCGCGTCGAGGACGACGAGGTCGGCCCGCGCGCCGGGGGTGAGGACACCGATGTCGTCGCGCCGCAGCGCCCGTGCGCCACCGGCGGTGGCGGCCCAGACCGCCTCGGCCGGGGTCATCCGCATCTCGCGGACCGCGAGGGCAACGCAGAACGGCATCGACGAGGTGTACGACGAGCCGGGGTTGCAGTCCGTCGCCAGCGCCACTGTGACACCGGCGTCGAGCAGCCGGCGGGCGTCCGGGTACGGCGATCGGGTGGAGAACTCCGCGCCGGGCAGCAGGGTCGCCACCGTGCGGGTGCCCGACCCGTCACTGTGGGCCGTGCCGGCCAGCGCGTCCATGTCGGCGTCGCTCAGGTGGGTGCAGTGGTCGACGCTGGCCGCGTCCAGCTCCACGCCCAGCCGCACCCCGGGGCCGGGGCCGAGCTGGTTGGCGTGCAGCCGTACGCCCAGCCCGGCGGCCTGACCGCAGGCCAGGATGGCGCGGGCGTGGTCCACGTCGAAGGCGCCCCGCTCGCAGAACACGTCGATCCACTTCGCGTACGGGGCGGCGGCGGCCAGCATCGGCCCGCAGACCAGTCCGACGTAGTCGTCGGGGCGGTCGGCGTACTCGGCGGGCACCACGTGCGCGCCCAGGAAGGTGGTCTCGGTGCTGGTCTCGGCGGCGATCCGCAGCGAGCGGGCCTCGTCGGCGACGGTCAGGCCGTACCCACTCTTGATCTCCATGGTCGTGGTGCCTTGGCGCAGCGCTTCCCCGCGCAGCCGGCGCACGGTGAGCCGCAGCTCCTCGTCGGTGGCGGCCCGGGTCGCACCGACAGTGGTCCGGATGCCGCCGCCGGTGTAGGGCTGGCCGGCCATCCGGGCGGCGAACTCGGTGGCCCGGTCCCCGGCGAAGACGAGGTGGGCGTGGCTGTCCACGAAACCGGGCAGCACGGCTGCCCCACCGGCGTCGACGTGGTGGTCGGCGGCCGGCGCGTACGCGGACGGCCCGACCCAGACCACCCGGCCCTCCTCGACCAGCACGGCGGCGTTGCGGCGAATGCCGAGCGGGCCCTCGCCGGCACCGTTGGTGACCAGCTCCCCGATGTTGTCGACCAGCAGGCTGCCGCTCATGCGGGCGTCACCGCCTCGATCGCGGACGACAGTTCCGCTGGCACGTCGACGGTCAGGTGTCGGCCCTCGGCCACGACCACCCGGCCGTCCACCACGACCTGTTCGACGTCGGCCGCGCCGGCCGCGAAGAACGCGCCCACCGGCGGCACCCCGGCGGTGCGGGCGCTGTCCAGGCGTACCGTCACCAGGTCGGCGCGGGCGCCCACCGCGATCCTCCCGGCGTCGGCCCAGCCCAGCGCGGCGTGCCCGGCGACGCTGGCCGCGCTCAGCAGGTCGAGCGGCGCGAAGTGGCCGCGTCGGCGGGTACGCAGCCGCTCGTCCAGCTCCACCGCCCGGGCCTCCTCGAACAGGTCGATCACGGCGTGGCTGTCGCTGCCGAGGCTCAACCGGATGCCCGCGTCGGCCATCAGCCGGGCCGGGCCGATGCCGTCGGCGAGGTCCCGTTCGGTGGTCGGGCAGAGGCACACCCCGGTCCGGCTGTCACCGAGCAGGGTCAGGTCCGCGCTGGTGGGGTGGGTGGCGTGGACGGCGGTGGTGGCCGGACCGAGCACCCCGTGCTCGGCCAGGAGCGCGGTGGGCGTGCGTCCGTGCACGGCCCGGCACTCGTCGTTCTCGGCGGGTTGCTCGGAGAGGTGCACGTGCAGCGGCGACTGCCGCTCCCGGGCCCAGTCGGCGACCGTGCGCAACTGATCGGCCGGAACGGCCCGCACCGAGTGCACGGCCGCGCCGACCCGGGCGTGCGGGTCCGTCGGCTGGAACGCCGCCGCCCGCTCGGCCCAGCGCGCCGCGTCGCCGTCGCCGAAGCGGCGTTGCGGCCCGGCGAGGGGTCGACCGTCCACGCTGGACGTCACGTAGCAGGTGTCCAGCAGGGTGAGCCGGATCCCGGCGTGCGCGGCGGCCTCCACCAGCGCCGCGCCCATCGCGTTCGGGTCGTCGTACGCGCCGCCGTCCGGCCGGTGGTGCAGGTAGTGGAACTCGCCCACGCCGGTGATCCCGGCCAGCGCCATCTCGGCGTAGACGGCCCGGGCCAGGGCGAGGTAGGTGTCCGGGTCGAGTCGGTCCGCGACGGCGTACATCTGGTCCCGCCAGGTCCAGAAGTCACCCCGCCCGCCGTGGGTGCGCCCGCGCAGCGCCCGGTGGAAGGCGTGCGAGTGCACATTGGCCAGGCCCGGCAGGGTCAGGCCGGGCAGCGGCACCGCGTCGGTGCACACCTCGACCCCGGCCGGTGGCCTGCTGCCCGGGGTCAGCGGCGTCACCGCCGTGATCCGGTCGCCGTCGACCTCGATCAGCACGTCGGGGGTGGGTTCGGCGTGCTCGGGCAGCCAGGCGTACTCGGCGAGCCAGCGGGTCGGTGTCACCGGCATGTCAGCTCCTCCAGCACCCGCGCCAACGCCCGTACCCCGGCCGCGCAGTCGTCGTCGGTCGCGGTCTCGGCGGGGGAGTGCGAGACGCCTGTCGGGTTGCGCACGAAGAGCATCGCGGTGGGCAGATGAGCGGCGAGCACCCCGGCGTCGTGCCCCGCGCCGGTGGGCAGCACCGGCGCGTCGAGCAGCGTGGCCAGCCGCTGTGCCAGCCCGCCGTCGAAGGCGACAACCGGGGTGGCCGACTCCTCGGTGACGGTCACCGTCGTACCGTCGCGGCGGGCCCGCTCGGCGAGCTTGCCGCGCACCGCGTCGACCAGCCCGGTCAGCGTCTCCGGGTCGGCGGCCCGGGCGTCCAGCCAGCCGGTCACCCTCGACGGGATCGCGTTGGTGGCGTTGGGTTCGACGGCGACCCGGCCCACTGTGGCGTGCGCGCCGCGCAGCCGGGCCTCCTTGTTGGCCGCCAGCACCGTGAACGCGTAGGTCAGCATCGGGTCGCGCCGGTCGGCCATCCGGGTGGTGCCCGCGTGGTTGCCCTCGCCGACGACGTCGAAGCGCCACCGGCCGTGCGGCCAGATCGCGCTGGCCACCGCGACCGGCGACTCCGTCTCGACGAGCGCGCGGCCCTGCTCGACGTGCAACTCCACGAAGGCGCCGAACCGGCCCAGCAACTCCGGGCGGGCGCCCGCCGGCCGGTCACCGAGCGCCTCGGCGAAGCTCACCCCGGCCGCGTCGCGCAGGCCGGCCGCGCGCTCGGCCGACAGCGCCCCGGTGAGCAGCCGCGACCCCAGACACGGTACGCCGAATCGCGCCCCCTCCTCCTCGACGAAGGCACCCAGCACCAGCGGCCGGTCCGGGGTGACGCCGGCGGCGCGCAGCTCGTCCACGGAGAGGAACGCGCTGACGATGCCGAGCGGCCCGTCGTACGCCCCGCCGTGCGGCACCGAGTCGAAGTGGCTGCCGGTGAGCACCGCGTCGGACGCCTCCGGGTCACCCCAGTGGGCGAAGAGGTTGCCGTTGCCGTCCTCGGTGACCGGCATGGCACGGCCTTCGGCCTGCGCGCGGAACCAGGCGCGTAGCTCCCGCTCCGGCTCGGTCAACGCGTACCGCAGGTAGCCGCCGCTGTCGGCGTCCCGCCCGACCGGCGCGATCTCGTCCCACAGCGCCCGGAACCGGGCGGAAAGGTCGTCGCTCACGGCGCCTCCGTCATGGGCACCCGGACCCCGGTGCGGTCGGCGACCTCGCGGGCGCTCTCGTAGCCGGCGTCGACGTGCCGGATGACGCCCATCGCCGGGTCGTTGGTGAGCACCCGCTCGATCTTCTGACCGGCGAGGGCGGTGCCGTCGGCGACGCACACCTGCCCGGCGTGGATCGACCGGCCGATGCCCACGCCGCCGCCGTGGTGGATGGACACCCAGGAGGCGCCACTGGCCGTGTTGACCAGGGCGTTGAGCAGCGGCCAGTCGGCGATGGCGTCGGAGCCGTCGGCCATCCCCTCGGTCTCCCGGTACGGGCTCGCGACGCTGCCGGTGTCGAGGTGGTCGCGGCCGATCACCACCGGGGCGGAGAGTTCACCGGAGGCGACCATGTCGTTGAACCGCACGCCAGCCTTGTCCCGTTCGCCCTGGCCGAGCCAGCAGATCCGGGCCGGCAGGCCCTGGAAGGCGACCCGCTCACCGGCCAGCTTGATCCACCGGGCCAGCGACTCGTTCTCCGGGAACAGGTCGAGGATGGCCCGGTCGGTGGCCGCGATGTCGGCCGGGTCGCCGGACAGCGCCGCCCACCGGAACGGACCCCGGCCCTCGCAGAACAACGGCCGGATGTACGCGGGCACGAAGCCCGGGAAGTCGAAGGCGCGCTGGTACCCGCCGAGTTGCGCCTCACCCCGGATCGAGTTGCCGTAGTCGAACACCTCGGCGCCGGCGTCGAGGAAGCCGACCATCGCCTCGACGTGCCTCGCCATCGAAGCGCGGGCCCGGTCGGTGAACTCGGCCGGCTTCGCGGCGGCGTAGTCCCGGGCCTCGGCCAGTTCCACCCCCACCGGCAGGTACGCCAGTGGGTCGTGCGCGCTGGTCTGGTCGGTCACGATGTCGATCTCGACGCCCCGGTTCAACAGGTCCGGGAAGACCTCTGCGGCGTTGCCGACCACGCCGACGCTCAGCGCCCGGCGCTCCCGCTTCGCCGCGCGGACCCGGGCGATCGCGTCGTCCAGGGAGTCGGCGACCTCATCCAGGTAGCGGTCGTGCACCCGACGGTCGAGCCGGGTGCGGTCCACGTCCACGATCAGGCAGACGCCGCCGTTCATGGTGACCGCGAGCGGCTGCGCGCCGCCCATTCCGCCGCAGCCGGCGGTCAGCGTCAGCGTGCCGGCGAGGGTGCTGTCGAACCGCTTCGCGGCCACCGCCGCGAACGTCTCGTAGGTGCCCTGGAGGATGCCCTGCGTTCCGATGTAGATCCACGAACCGGCCGTCATCTGCCCGTACATGGTCAGGCCGAGCTGTTCGAGGCGGCGGAACTCCGGCCAGGTCGCCCAGTCGCCGACCAGGTTCGAGTTGGCCAGCAGCACCCGGGGCGCCCACTCGTGGGTGCGCATGACCCCGACCGGTCGGCCCGACTGCACCAGCATCGTCTCGTCCTCGCGCAGGGCGGTCAGCGTGCGGACCAACGCGTGGTACGACGGCCAGTCCCGCGCCGCCTTGCCGGTGCCGCCGTAGACCACCAGGTCGTCGGGGCGTTCGGCCACCTCGGGGTCGAGGTTGTTCATCAACATCCGCAGGGCGGCCTCCTGCTGCCACCCACGGGTGGTGAGCTGGCTGCCCCGTGCGGCACGAATGGGCTGGGTCATCTCTGGTTCTCCTCCGGTCAACCGAGGAACAACTGTCGGCGGGCCGCGGAGGCTTCGAACGCCTCCAGTCGGCGCTGGGTGTCGGCCGGCGCGGCATCGCAGATCGCCTGCAACAGCACCATGGCCAGGGTCATCGGGGCGGTGTGCAGGTCGAAGACGAGCTGCGCGCCGACCGCGGCGGCGAGCACCACGTCGGCGTGCTCGGTGGCCGGGCTGACCGGCGAGTCGGTGATCGCCACCACGGTCAACCCGGCGTGGCGGGCGTCGCGCAGCGCGTCCAGGGTCTCCCGGGGGTAGCGGGGCAGCACGAAGGCGAGTACGGCGGACGCCCCGGCCTCGGCGGCCTGTTCCAGGCGGTCGGTGAGCAGGCTGCCGCCGTCGTCGAGGACCCGTACGTCCGGGTGCACCTTGGCCGCGAAGTAGGCGAAGTACGCGGCCAGCGGCGCGGCGGCGCGCAGGCCCAGCACCGGCAGTGGGCGACTTTCGGCGAGCAACCGCCCGGTCTCGGCGATCCGGTCCCGGTCGGCGAGCTGACCGGCCAGTCGATCCAGGTTGTCCATCTCGGCGCGTACCGCCTGCTGGAGCTCGTTGCCGGCGTCCGTCGTTCCGCCCGGCGTCGCGGCGGTCAGGTCGCGCAGGCGGCGGCGCAACGCCGGGTAGCCGTCGTGGCCGAGCGCGACCGCGAACCGGGTGACCGACGGCTGGCTGACCCCGGCCAGCTCGGCGACCTCGGCGGCCGACAGGTAGGCCACGGTGGGGGCGTGCTGCACCAGACAGTGCGCGATTCGGCGCTGGGTGGGGGTGAGCCGCACCCCCTGGAACAGGTCGAGCACCCGGTCAGCGGGTGCCTCGACAGCTCCTTCATTCATGGGCCGACTCTATGCATGAGAACTTTCACTGGCAAGCGCTCTCGGCTGCCACCGGCCGCCCCGGGCGGGGCAGGCCGGGTTGGCCGACGGTCGGTACTATCCGCACGGCGGTTCAACGGAGGAGTGCGCATGCAGCCGGAAGGCCCCTACAGGTACACCCACGCGCTCGGCGGGTCTCCGGTGGGGAAAGCATGGGCCGCGATCGACGAGCAGGGCCGGTTCGTCACCGTTGCGGTGCTCGACGCCGCCGTGGCGGCCACACCTGGCTGGCGTGAGGCGTTCGCCGGGGCTGCCGACCTGCTGGCCCAGTCGGCCGATCCGATGCCCTACACGTACGCCGACTTCTCCGCGGCCGCGCCCTGGGTGGCCTACCCGGCCGAGGCGGGCCCCGGTGCCGAGAAGCTGTTCCGGGCCCTCGGTGTCGACTACACCCCCGCCCCGACGGTGGCCCCACCGACGTCCGCGCCGCCCTCGTTCTCCGCGCCGCCCTCGTTCTCCGCGCCGCCCTCGGTGTCGGCCCCGCCCTCGGTGTCGGCCCCGCCGTCGGTGTCCGCGCCGCCGGTGTCGGGTCCACCGCAGCCCGTGTCCGGTGGCCCGCAGGCCCCGTGGGCGGTGCAGTCCGGCCCGATCCCCGGCCAACTGGTCTCCGCCGCCCCGCACTCCGTCTCCGGCGTACCCACGTCGCCGGGGCCGGTCACCTCGTCACCGCCGGCCGCGCACATCTCCCCGGTGAGTGGGCCGGGCCCCGACACCTTCGCCGCGCCGCCGCACGACCCGTTCAGCTCGCCAACCCAACGGATCCGGCCCTCTCCGCCCCGCAAGAGCCGTACCAAGCTCTGGATCGGGGTCGCCGCCCTGGTGGTGGTGCTCGTCGGTGGTGTGGGTGCCTTCGCGTGGAGCAGCTTCGGGGGGCCGTCCGAGCCCACGACGGCGAGCCCCGCGCCCACCGGCGTGGCCCAGTCCGGCCCGACGGCCTCGCTGCCCACCAGCCCGCCCCAGCAGCCGGGCCTGGAGCCGCCCCGACCCGGCGACTGGCCCCGGTGGCCGGCCTTCGCGAGCGGCGACGCGGTACGGATACTCAGCCCGGACGGAGTGGGCTTCAAGTTCGCGGTGCCGGCCGGCTGGGAGTGCGCGCCCGGCGGCAGCGCCGAGGGGCAGGTGGAGTACAACTGCGGCACCTCGATCGGGGACAACTCGGAGATCGGCGGCGAGCTGATCGTCCGTGACTGTCGTGAGTGCAACGAGGAACGGCGCGTCGCCCTGCGGAAGGCCGAGGAGGCGTGGGGGCTGCAGTGGCGCAGCGCCGGGGAGTACGTCGTCCTGGTCGAGACCCTGAAGCTCAACGGCGCGGAAAGGTACGGCGTCGTCGTGGTCGCATTCTGGCGTTCGGATCCGGACGGTGCGGTCGACCGCCAACTCGTACTGCGGATGACCGCCCCGACGGCATACATGGACATCGTTCGGCGCGTGATCAACTCTGTTCGTGACAACGCGCGCTTCTGAGGAACGTGGATCGCAGGGATCAGCGGGTCACCGGAGTGGGTGCGGCTGCCGCCGGGCGAGCGTGATCGGCGGCGGGTGGGACCGCACCGGCCGTGTCGTCTGTGGACTCCGAGGAGGCACGGACCTGCTGGAAACTGCTCTTCAGGCCGTTCCGCAACGCCCGGCTCAGCGGACGTTCCACGAACAGGTGCACGGCGTAGGCCAGCAGCAGTGTCCCGATGACGACGCCACCCAGGAGCAGCCACGGGGGCACGTCGTCGCGCAGGTGGCGGATGACGGTGCGTCCGTTGGCCGAATGGATCAGATAGAGCGGATAGGTGAGGGCGCCGATGGTCGCCAGCCCTCGCCATTGGATCCTGGCGAACCAACCGAGTGCGATACCGATCATCAAAAGATAGAAGATGGTCACCAGAGCCAGTGACGCCTTCCACGACATCGGCAGACCGGCCTTCACGAGCGGGGCCACCCGTGCGTCCAACATGACGGCGTTGACCGCGAAAGAGAAGCCGACAATGCACCAGAGCAGGAGGCTCTGCCCGAATCGGTGCATGAGGTAGAGCGCCATTCCCGCGACGAAGTACGACGCGAACCGTGGCTCGACCACCAACGTCAGAAACTTGAAGTCGGCACTGTGCGCGATGAGCGCGAGCGTCGTCCACACCATGCAGAACAGGAGGACCCGGCGGTACGTGACGCCGAAGGCGATCACGATCAGGAAGAGCAGATAGAACTTCAGCTCGATCAGCAGCGTCCAGTACGGCTCGTCGAGGTTGTCCAATTGCAGCAGGTTCTGCGTCATCGTGAGGTTGCCGATGATCTGCCGCAGGTCGGGTGCTTTTTCTCCGGGGTGTGGCCACAGCAGGAGCACTGACGCGGTCAGGAGGACCGCGAACAGATACGCAGGCATCAGTCGGGTGATGCGCGAGGTGAAGAAGTCGCTGAGTGACCGGCCCCACGAACTCATGCAGATCACGAAGCCGCTGATCATGAAGAAGAGTTCGACCCCCAGCCACCCGTAACTGGCGGCCTGCCGCAGTGGAGCGCCGAACAGAATCGCGGTGTCGGCCGCCCAGGACTCCCTGGCGTCGGCGAACAGCAAATGGTATGCGACGACCGCCATGGCGGCGAGGAAACGCAGAAGGTCTAGTACATAGAGCCGAGGTGCACGCGAAGTGGCCGGCGCGGGCGGCCGATCGAGCACCGCTTGGATCGGCAACTCGACGGTCTGTTCCTTGAGCGTCGAGCGGTCCGCGTGGGTGAGGTTCATGTCAACGCCCTGGCGAGAGAGGTGATCGGGGGAACGTAGGATACGTACCGGCCCTCGGCGACCCGGAACGGGACGCGCTTCAGGACACTTCGGATACCACGTCTGCCGCCGGCGATAGAGGCGGGCCTGACTCCGCGGTCACCAGAGGAAGAAGACCGCCGACTCAGCTTACCGAGACCCTCGATGACTATGTGGTCCTGCACCCGAGGCAAGGGGTTGGCGATATGCGCCGCAAATGGCAAAAAGGGGAATTAGAGCACCTTGACCGCCACGTTCTATTACGCCCGCCGCAGCCCACCGTGGAGGACAGTCGTGCCACACACCGGCCCGGGACCGCTGGTTCGTCGCTCACGCGCCCCTCTATGATAAGCCCGCGAAGCGCAGCTTCGGCCGAGCCGATTGTCACCGGTTCTGGAGCCCGACCTCACTGACCTGGCTTCAAGGCGTGAGCTAAACCCCCGCACGACCAGCGCAGCCCCGGCGGCGACTGGCCGACCAACGCTGACTCGGAGATGCCATGTTCCCCGGCACAGGCGGTGGTCATCCCCAGGATGATCCGAGCCATGCCCCGACGACACGGCTCAATCCCCGTGAGGTGCTAGCCCAGCGGAACGCCGGCCCGGCTGCTGGCCCGGCCCTCGGCCCGGCCCTCGGCCCGGCTGCTGGCCCCGCCGAGGAGGCGTCCGCGTCGCACTCGTCGGGCCGCCACCGGGGCCCGAGCCTGCTCACGCAGTTGACCTCGGCTGGGCGGGCGCTCGTCGAGGGCCTGCGATCCGATCCGGATCAACGCATCGTCGCCGTGTTGGCCGTGCTCGTGGCGACACTCGGTCTGGCGCCGATCGCCCTCGCCCCGTCCGAGGTGGTGATCTACAGCGGCGTGGCCACCGGCACGCCGATGTTGTACACGTACACGATCGCGATCGCGGCGGCCGTGGTCGTGATCGCGATCCAGACGCGGCGTCAACTCGCCCGCGCCTTCTTCCCGTGGCTGCCGTTCCTCGGCTGGATGCTGCTGTTCGCCGTGCTCGCCTGGGACTCGTCCCCGCGCACCGTGAGCGGCCTGGTGCACTTCAGCCTGGTGGCCATCGTGTTCGCCATCGGGGTCACCGCCGAACGTGCCGACCGGAGGAACTCCGTCCTGCTCTGGGCCTTCGCGGCGGTGGCGTGGTTGCAGCTCTTCGCGATCACGATGGCGGTCCTCGGCTTTCCGCTGCGCCGCATCGCCGGCCAACAGGCGCTCGACGTGCTCGGCCGCGCGACCGGCCTGACCAGCCATCCGGGCGAACTGGCGAAGCTGCTGTTCTTCTGCGGGATGTGCACGTTGACCCTGCCGCAGAAGACGGTGCGGCAACGATGGGTGGCCTGGAGCACGCTCGGTGTCGTCTTCCTCGGCGTCTCCCTCACCCAGAGTCGGTCGGTCCTCGCGGCCGTGGTCTCGATGATCCTCATCCTTGTGGTGCTCGAGTTCGTGACCGGGCGCTGGCAGAAGAAGTACTTCGTCGTCATCGGGATCACTGGCCTGCTCGGCCTGGTGTCGGTGCCGTGGCTGATCAAGCGGTTCACGGCCGACCCCGAGGGTGGCGACCGTCAGCACCTGCTCCAGGTCGCCTTCGACGTGATCCGGGAGCACCCGTGGGCAGGGGTGGGCCCCAACAGCTACGTGGCCATCGCCGGTGCCTCCGATCCCCTCACCGCCAGTGGCGTGCCCGTGCACAACGTGCTGTTGCTCAGCGCCGCGGAGTTGGGCGTCATCGGCGCGTTGCTCCTCTGGCTGCCGTTCGCGATGACCGCGACGACAGCCATCCACTCCGTGTTCCGGGTACGGACCTCCGAACTGGCGCCCCGGGTTCTGGTCAGCGCGCTGCCGGGCCTCGTCCTGATCGGCATGACGGGATGGGGGCTCATGCAGGGACCGTACTTCTTGATGTTGGCGTTGATCGCCGGCTACTTCTACGCCCGGTCGCGCTACGTACGGGTTGCGAGTGGCTATGGTCGCGACTGAGGTCACCACGCCGGAGCGACGGCGACCGTCTCTGACCATCGTGTCGGGTCTGCTGGGCATCTCCACCCTGGCCACCCGGTCCACCACCCTGGTGGTGATGGCGTTTCTGACCAGGGGCGCCGGCACCGAGGCGGTCGGCTTCTACGGTCTCGCCACGCTCATCGCGTCCTTCACCGCCGCCGCGCTCTCCCTCGGTCTGCCGACCTACCTGACCAGGGAGGCGGCCGCGGGGACGGTGTCACCGCCGGTGGTCGCGCGGATCCACTGCGGGCGCTTCGCCGCGTTGATGGTGGCCGCCGCCGTCGCGTACCCCCTGATCGGCGCGGTCCTTCCCCCGGAGGCGCAGTTCGCCTTCTTCCTGATCTTCGTGGCCAGCCTGCTGGAGCAGTGGAACGAAACGGCGTGGGTCCTCGTCCGGGGCACGCCCTCGGCCTGGGTCGAGCCGCTCACGAACGTGTCCGCCGGCCTCCTGCTGGTCGGCGCGTGCGCGGTCGACGTGTGGCTGCTGGACGGGCTCACCCTCGGCGACGCCGCGGTCTACATGTCGATAGCGGCCGTCCTCCGGTCCGCTGCCGCGTTCCTCATCGTGCGCATCCTGCCGGCGCTGCGTGACTCCCGCGGTGTCCGCGCGGTCCAGCACGTCCGGCAGGCCCTGCCGTACTTCGCCGCCGACCTCTTCGGTCTCTTCTACTTCCGTGGCGACGTTTTCGTCCTCGCGTTCTTCGTCGCCGCCGCGGAAGTCGGCGAATACGTGTCGGCAGCGGCGATCGTCGGGCCGGTGGTCCAGGTCGCGGCGTCCATGGGCGTCGGCGCGCTCGCCTACGCCGCGCCGCGCCGGGCGTCCGGGGCCGCCCAGTCGAACGATCCGCTCACGATCTTCCGGTTCTTCGGGCTCGCGGGTCAGGCCGCCGCCGGTGTCATGTTCATCGGCATCCCGATCGGGACCGCGGTGTTGTTCGGCGACCATGCGGGCAACATTCCGACGCTCGCGATGGTGCTCACCTTCTTCCTCGTTCTACGATTCGGCAACTTCGGCCTGTCCGCCATTCTGCTCTCCCAGGGCCGCGCCTCCAGCCGGCTGATCGTGCTGGCGTTGAGTATCTGCGGCAGCGTCGGGCTGAACGTCGCACTCGACGGAACGTACGGGGCTTTTGGGTCCGCAACGGCGATGGTGCTGAACGAACTGGTCGTGGCAGGGTCACTGCTCTGGTTCCTGCGGATAAAGGAACTGGTACGTCCGGTCGTGATCTCGTTCGTGATCGTGGCGGCGGCGGTCGGCGCGCTCGCCGTACTGCTGGCGGTCCTGGAACCCGCCCTGGCGTCCTTCGTCCTGGGCGGCGTCATCCTCGTGCTGGCTACCGCCAAATTGTTGGCTCAACGGAGGGCCGCAGGTCACCTGCAGGCCGCGACGACGGAGGACATGTGAGGGTCGGAATAGTCGGGTGGTTCGGATCGGACAATCTCGGAGACGAGATCCTCCTCCACTCGCTCATTACCTGCGTCCGCGCGGTCAAGGAGAACGCGACGTTCGTGGTCTTCTGCCCCAACCCGGACCGGGTCGCCGAACTGCACGGCGTGGACACGGAGAACATGCCCGTGCTGCGGGCTCGTGGCGCCTCGGAGCGTCAGGTCGCGGTCCAACGTTCGATCAAGTCGTGTGACCTGCTGCTCCTCGGCCCCGGAACGGTCTTCCAGGAGCGTTCGCCCAACCTGTCCTGGCCGGGCACGCTGCCGATGTTCGCCCGGATCATCGCGATGGCCAAGGTTGCCGGGACACCCGTCGCCACGGTCGGCGTCGGCGTCCGGGAGGGCGGAACGCCGTTCGGCCGGCAGTTGCTCCGGGTCATCGGCGCCGCCTGTGTCGGCGTCGGGGTGCGCGACGAGCGAACCGCGTCGCACTTCGGCTCCAGCGCCGAGGTCATCGGCGACATGGCGTACACCCTGCCGTTGCCCGACCTGGAGCGGGTCGGCGCCGGTCGGCGCTTCGCGCTGTCGATGCGGCCGCTCGCACCCGAGATGGAGGGCCCGCTGCTGGCGTCCACCGCCGGTTGCGCCGCCCGGCTGCGCGAGGAGGGATGGTCGGGCACCTTCCTGCCGATGGCCTTCGGGCGGGGGGCGCACGGCGAGGACGACCGCGTCATCTACGAGCGTGCCTTCCGCGACCTGCTGGCCCTGGACCAGACCCCGTTGGACGGCAGTCAGCCGCTCTCCGGGGCGCTCCGTACCTGGCTGCAGGCGCTCGCGACGAACCAGCTCGTCCTCGGCACCCGCCTGCACGCGGCCCTCCTGGCCGTGGCGATCGGGGTTCCCACGGTGGCCATCGCCTACGAGCGGAAGGTCCACGACGCCTTCGTCGATCTGGGGCTCAGCGAGTACGTGGTGCCGCCGGACGTCGATGCCGACACGCTCTACCGGAAGGCCACCCAGGCCGCGGCGGCGACCGAGGAGTTCCGGGAGGCCGCCGGGCGGGTCGCGGCCCAGGGTCGCGTCGCGCAGGGGTTCGTCACGACGCTGCTGAAGCGGCTGGACTGATGCGGGTCCTGCTGCTCACCCCATTCGCGCCCAACGGCCAGCACAACCATGCCGCGGCCGACACGATCGTGCAGCTCACGCCGCGGCTGGCCGAACAGGTCGACCTCTTCGTGTACTCACCGGGGAACACCGCCGCGTCGGACCGGGACGACCTGAAGTACACGTTGCTGCCGTCCAACGTCGTCGCGCGTCCGAGCCACCTGGACCGGCTCCGTGTCGAACCGGCGTGGCTGCGTCAGGCGTGGCCGCGCGAGGCCACCCAGGAGGCCGCCGAGTTGATCCGGCGGATCCAGCCCGATGTGGTGCACGCGGAGTACCTGCAGTCCGCCGAGGTCGTCGGGCTCAGCCGGGCGTCGGTGCTGGGTCTGCACGACATCACCGAGAAGGTGATGCTGGAGTCGTACCGGGCGTCGTCCGGCCTGGAACGGCCGTACCGCCTCGCCGAGCTGGTGCGCACGCGCCGGTTCGAGCGGGCGGCGATCCGGCAGGCGGCGGCGGTCATCACCCTGTCCGACGCCGACTTCGCGGTGGCCAAGACGTACAACCCCAACACCGTCCTCGCCCGGCCGGGCATCCACGTGGGGGAGCGGTCCTGGTCGCCGCCGCCGGTGACCGGCCGACCGCGTCTGGTGTTCGCCGGGGCGATGTGGCGACGTGCGAACGTCCTCGTCGCCGAGCTTCTCGCCCGGGAGGTGATGCCGATCGTGTGGCAGAGCCTGCCGGACGCCGAACTCAGGATCGTCGGGGCGGATCCCACCCCCGACGTGATCGGTCTCGGCGAGAACGACAGCCGGGTGGTGGTGACCGGTGCGGTGCCCGACTTCCAGTCGGAGATGCTCGGCGCCCACGCCGTCGTCGTGCCGTCCATCGTGGGTGGCGGCGTGCTGATGAAGGTGGCACACGCCATGGCTCTGGGCTGTCCCGTAATCACGTCCAGCGGCCCGGCCGAGTCGGTCCGGGGTGACGACTCGATGCTGTTCGTCGCGTCGACGGCGGACGAGATCGCGGCGGCCGTCCGGACCGCCGTCGAATCCCCTGAGGACGCCGCGCAGCGTGGTCGGAACGCTCGCGCCCACATCGAGCGGACGTTCCGGTGGGACGACACGGTCCGCTCGTACCTCGACGCCTACGCGATTGCGGGTCGACAGTGAAGATCGCAGCCATCATCGTCTCCTACAACTCGGCCAAGGAGCTTCCCCTCAGCCTGGGCTGCCTGGGTGCCCTGCCGATCGACCACGTCGTGGTGGTGGACAACTCCTCCACCGACGACAGCGTCGAGGTGGCCAAGTCCTTCGGGTACCAGGTCATCTCGCTGCCGAACGTCGGCTTCGGCAAGGCCATCAACGCCGCCGCGGAGACCGTCCCCGACGCTGACGCCTACTTCCTGCTCAACCCCGACTGCCACATCACCGCCGATTCCTTCGCGCACCTCGCCGAGGCGCTGCGGGCCGACCCGAAGCTGGGGGTGGTCGCGCCGCTGATGCGATACCCCGACGGGCGCTTCGGGATCTCGGCGGGGCCGGCGCCGAGCATGGCAAAGGAGTGGCTGGCCGCCCTCCGCGTGGACGAGCTCGTGCCCAGCGGCGTGAAGCGGTCGTTGGCGCAGGCGGGGCCGCTGCGGAAGAAATTTGCGATGCTCGATTACCTCGATGTCGAGCCGACCGGTCAGGTACGCGAGGCTGCCTGGGTGTCGGGCTTCTGCATGCTCGTCCGAGGGGATGCCTTCCGGGCCGTCGGCGGGTTCGACAGCGACTTCTTCCTCTACTTCGAGGACGTCGACCTCTGCACCCGGCTCTGGGCCGGGGGCTGGGTTGTCAAGTCGATCGGGACGAGCGTCGCCGAGCACAAGGAGAGCACCAGCACCGCTGCGGTCGGCAAGAACAACCTGTACCGGGCCGGCATGCAGGTCTATTTCGCGAAGCACGGCACGCGAGCCCAGCGACTCCTCGCGTCCGCCCTAAGGAGGCTGCCGATTTGAAGATTTTGTTTGTAGCGCCCTGGATCCCGGCGTCGGTTCGTCCGCGAAGCCTGGTGATCCTGGAGATGCTCGCCGCCGAGCACGATGTCCGCTTCCTCGCGCTGACGCACGACGACAAGGAGGTGCAGCTGGCCGAGCAACTGCCGGTCAAGGACCGGACGCTCGTGGCCAACCCGTTCGCCGGTTCCATGCTGCGCTCCGCACGTGCGCTCGGCACCGGTGTCTCCTTGCAGACGGGGTACGCGAGCCCGAAGGCGCTCACCGACGCCCTGCGGCAGCAGCTGGACGAGTTCCAGCCGGACGTGGTGCACCTCAACGTCTTCCGCACCGTCCACCTTGTCGAGGCCTGCGGTGACACGCCTGTCATCGTCGACCTGGACGAGTTCCGCAGCGAGTACTACGAGCAGTTGGCCTCGCACGGGCCCAACCTCGCCTGGCGTGCGCTGGGTCGGGTGGAGGGCAGTCGGATGCGGGCGCGGGAGGACGAGCTGGTCCGCAAGGGGGTGCCGCTGATGCTCTCGGCGCCGTCCCTGCCCGGCCAGGAACGGCCCAACACCTACCTGGTCCGCAGCCCCTGCGACTTCTCCGTGCAGCGGCAGCAGGGCCCGATCGCACCGACGGTCCTCTTCGTGGGTCGGCTGAGCTACGAGGCGAACGTCAACGGCCTCATGTGGTTCGTGCGCGAGTGCTGGCAGGGTATCCGCGACGCGGTCCCGGACGCCCGGCTGCGGATTGTCGGCACGGACCCGCCGAAGGCGGTCCAGGCGCTGGTCGGGAACGGCATCGAGCTGCACGCCAACGCGCCGGCGGTCGAGCCCTACTACTCGGACGCGGCGGTCGCCATCGCGCCGATCTTCCGGGGTACCGGGGTGCAGCTGAAGCTCATCCAGGCCATGTCCGCCGGGGTGCCGAGCGTGACGACAAGCATGGTGGCCGACCGCGCCGGTGTGCAGGACGGTGTGCACGTCAGCGTCGCCGACGACAGCGCTGGCTGGATCGCGAAGGTCGCGGCGCTGTTGTCCTCCCCGGAGACCGCCGAGCGGATGGCCGTCAACGGGCGGGAGTGGGTCGTGGCACACCACAGCTCGGCGGCGGTCCGTCGGCAGTTGCAGGCGGCGTACGCCTCGCTCTCGTCGCGGACCGGGGTAGACGCCTCCTGAAACGAACGGGCCGCCGGGACACGTATCGCGCGTGTCTCGGCGGCCCGTCGCATGTGTCACGTCAGGACGTGACGGTCAGGCGTTGATGCTCAACCGACGGTCTGGACGACGTGGGTGAACATCGTCGTGGGGCCCGGGTCGTTCTCCCACGGGTCGAAGTTGGCGATCAGCGGCGAGTTGCCGTTGTTCGGGGCCTGCACCAGGTTGAAGTTGGACTGGGACTGCAGCAGCAGGCTGCCGTCACCGTAGTGGTACAGCCAGAACAACTGCGGGGTGCCGATCGCGGTGCCGTTGGCGATGAGCGGCTGGGTGCCGTTCGACGGTGCGCTGACGTAGCGCCAGTTGGAGTGCGACCGCAGTGCGACCGCGTCCTCCCCGAGATCGAGCAGGTCGAACTTTTGCGGGTTGCCGACAGTCGTGCTGTTCGCGATCAGCGGCTGAGTGGCACCCGGCGCGGTCACGATCTTGCCGTTGGCCGCCGAGCTCACCACGATGACCGCGGCCGGCGAGGCCCACATGAACTTCTCCGCTCCACCGATCGTGGTGGCGCTGGCGACGAGCGGCTGGGTGCCGCCCGATGGCGCGGTGACGTACTTGCCGTTGATCTTGGCGATCAGGGTGGTCGTGCCGTCGCCGTTCATCACCACCTGGAACCGCTCCGCGTCGGTGATGGTGCTGGCGTTGGCGATCAGCGAGCCGGCGCCGCCGGAGGTGGCGCTGACGTACTTACCGTTCGCCCACGACCCGAAGGCGATGTAACCGGTCCCGGCGCTCACCACGGTGAACTTCTCCAGGTCACCGATCTGAGCCGGGGGCTGGTTGGCGATCAGCGGCTGGTTGCCGCCCGACCCCACCGAGACGGTCTTGCCGTTGGTCAGCGACCGCAGGCCGGTGACCTGCGGGACCGCCGTGGTGCCAATGCGCAGCATCACGTCGCTCGTGCCGGCCCACGCGGCCGTGTTGCGCACGACCCGGCGGGTGCCGCCGTAGACGAGGTTGTTACGCACCTGCAGGGGCGTCCAGGTCGGGTTCGCCGACAGCGCGAGTGCCGCGGCGCCCGCGACGTGCGGGCTCGCCATGGAGGTGCCGCTGTACCTGTCGATCGCCGTGTCGCTGCTGGCCACCGACGACGGGATGTGGTGACCCGGCGCGTGGATGTCCACGCAGGGGCCGTAGTTGGAGAAGGACGCCCGGAAGTCGACCTCGTCGGTCGCTCCCACCGTGATCGCCGAGGCCGCGCGGGCCGGCGACTGGAGGCAGGCGTCGCCGCCGTCGTTGCCGGCGGCTACGGAGTACGACACGCCGGAGGCGATGGAGGCCTCCACCGCTGCGTCGATCGCGTCGTCGGCTTCGCCGCCGAGGCTCATGTTGGCGACGGCAGGCTTCACCGCGTTCGCGGTGACCCAGTCGATGCCGGCCAGCACACCGGCGTAGGTGCCGTTGCCCTCGCAGTCGAGCACGCGCACGCCAACCAGCTTGACGGCCTTGGCCACACCGTAGTTGGTGCCGCCGATGGTGCCGGCGACGTGCGTGCCGTGCCCGTTGCAGTCGTTCGCGACCGCGTCGTTGTCGACGAAGTCGTACCCATTACTGGCCCGCCCACCGAACTCCTGGTGGCTGATGCGGATGCCGGTGTCGATCACGTAGGCGTGCACGTTGCTCGCCGTGTTCGGGTAGGTGTAGCGCTTGTTCAACGGCGCGAAGATCTGGTCCAGCCGGTCCAGGCCCCACGACGGCGTGTTCAGCTGGGTGTCGCTCTTCGACACCTTGCGGTTCTGCTCCACGTACGCGACCGAGGAGCTGGTGGCCAGTTTCTTGGCCTGCGCCTCGTTCATCCGGGCGGCGAAGCCCCGGATCGAGCGGTTGTACGTGTGGGAGACAGCGCCGCCGAACTGCTTGGTGAGAGCCTTGGCGCTGGCGTCGACAGCGGCCGGGTTGGCCTTGGTGTCCTTCAGGACCACGATGTAGCTGTCCTTGATGGCACCCTTGTCGGCGGACTTGAGGGCTCGCGGCAGCTTGTGCCCATCCGACGGTGCGGCGTACGCGGCACCGCCGCTGGAGATCGTTGCGGCTGCGACTACGGCGAGGGCGAGCCCTGCCGTGACCGAGCGACCAGCTCGGCGAAGTTGGAACACGTGAGACTCCCCGTGGGGTCAGCGTCCAGAACGGACGCACTTGAAAGTCCCCGCCTTTCGGCAGAGACGCAGCCCATCTTCGTGGAACCGTGGCATCGATGGCTCAGCCTTTCGGACTGATTGATGGTGAACGCATCGGCGGGCTGATGCTCCGGCATGGTGCTATTCACTTCTGCGGAGCAGGGCAGCGCGAAGAGCCCTCACTTGCGTAAAGTGCGACAGTACTTTCGCGCCGGTTGATCCGCCGGTCCACGCGATGTCGACGTTCGCTGACGAACCGCGAGATGTCGGCTCCTGAGCAAGGAGATTCGGGCCACTCATGTCACGGAAATGGATTCCGGTGCTGGTCGCCTCGGCGCTGGCCGTCAACCTGCTCAGCACGTCACCGGCGGCGAGCGCGGCGGCCTCCCCCGACGGTGGTGGCCGAGCCGTCGCCGGTGGCCCGCCGGGAGTCCGGCAGAGCGCGGTGTCCGCGCTGGCCAACCCGCCTGCCGGCTACACCGTCCAGGGCATCGACGTGTCCAGCCACGACCACAACCTCGGGCCGATCAACTGGGGCGCGGTGGTGGCCGACGGTAACAAGTTCGTCTACATCAAGGCCACCGAGGGAAACGACTACCTCAATCCCTACTTCAACGGCGACTACACCGCGGCGAAGGCAGCGGGTCTGCTCGTCGGCGCGTACCACTTCGCCCGCCCGGACGGGCGGGACCCGGTGGGTGAGGCCAACTACTTCATCGACAACATGCGGTGGGCGAAGGACTCCCGCACGCTGGTGCCGATGCTCGACTTCGAGTGGCCGTACTGGGCCGGCGCCCCGACCTGCTACGGGCTGACCCCCGCGGAGTTGACCAACTGGGTGCGGGTGTTCACCGACCAGGTCAGGGCACGTATCGGTCGACCGATGATGATCTACACGAACACCAACTTCTGGAACCCGTGCACCAACAGCGACGCCTCCTTCGGCGGTCTCCTGTTGGACATCGCCGGCTACACCACGACCCGGCCGCCGCTGCCCGCCGGCTGGGCCACCGAAACCATCTGGCAGTACGCGCCCGGCGATTCGTCCCAGCCCGGCAACTACAGCAAGAACGTCTTCAACGGCGACTACGCGGGTCTGACCCGGCTCACCAGCCCGGAGGTCAGTATCGCGCCGCCCGGCCGACCGGTGCCCCGCCGGCCGATCGCGCCGAAGCTTCGGTGATCGGCATCGGGTCGACAGCGTGCCGTCGGGCAATGGCGAGTCGGCACCCGCGAACGGGCAAAACCGTCCGCCTGTCGACGGCCGCGGCCTAGGGCTCGTGTCAAAGCCCTCGCTCGCGCCGAGGGCTTTGACACGATTCGCGGCCACGCCGAGAGATCGGACGTCACCGCGATCCTCGTCTGAGGACGGTCTGTCATCATCGGCGCCGGCTCGACGTCCGTGAGGTGTGAGTGGAATTCCAGACCCGTGCCTCGACCGTGTCATCGACGTCGCATACATTTGTTGGCATGGCCGACGATCTCGCGTTGCTACTGCGCCGCGCCGGTTTCGGCCCGACCGCCGCTGAGTTGGCCGCGGCGAAGAAGGCAGGTTACGACGCAACGGTCGCCGCTCTCACGGCGCCGACGGCGCCGGACGTGGGGGCTTCGCTGGCCCCCATCCCCGTTCTGGGCCCGGATCCCTTCTCCGGGCTGTCCAATCCGACCGCCGCTCAGCGCGCGAAGGCGAGCGAGGAGCGCTGGGCGCAGACGAGGCGGATCACCCAGTGGTGGCTGGACCGCCTCACGGTCGCCGATCACCAGACCCGCGAGAAACTGTGGTTCTTCTGGCACGGCCACTGGGCCACCTCGGTGCGGAAGGTGATGCGGCCACAACTGATGCTGCTGCAGCATCGCACTCTGCGTAGTTCGCTCGACTTCGCGGTGATGGCGCACAAGATGATCACAGATCCGGCGCTCGTCTTCTGGCTCGATGGAGAATCCAACACGCGGACCGCACCCAATGAGAACCTCGGCCGCGAGTTGATGGAACTCTTCATGCTCGGTATCGGCCGATACTCCGAACGGGATGTGAAGGCCGCGGGTCGTGCGCTGACCGGCTGGCGGATCGATTACGACGGTGCCCGCAGTTACTTCAGCCCGGCCTGGCACGACAACAGGGCGAAGACGATTCTTGGTACGACGAAGAACTTCGACGCCCACTCGCTCGTCGATTTCCTGCTCAAGCAGGAGCGGTGTGCCGCCTTCATCGCCGAGCGGTTGTGGTTCCGTTATGCCTCGTCGACCGACCCGATCCCGAAAACCACTCGGGACGCCATGGTGGCGGCCTTTCCGAACTCGATGTCGATGCTGCGGAAGCTCTTCGAGGACGAGGCGTTCCGTGCCACCGCCGGCACCTTGGTGAAGCAGCCAACCGAGTGGTTCGTCGGCGCGATGCGGCATCTGGGGCTGCGGCCAGGGGAACTGTCTGATGAGATGTCGACGTACGTCCTCAATGGTCTGGAGCGGCTGGGCCAGTTGCCGTTCGCGCCGCCGAGCGTCGAGGGGTGGCCGGCCGGTGCGGACTGGCTGACCGTTGGGGCCGCGCAGGCCCGCCTGAACCTTGCCGGTCGGATCGCCCAGTTGGTTCCGGCGCAACGGCTGACCCCGGAGGACGTGGCGCACGCCCTTACCATCGAGACCTGGACCAACAGGACGTACTCGGTCCTGAAGGCCACCACCGACCCGCAGCGTCTGTTGACCATCGGCTTGGCGAGCCCGGAATACCTGGTGACGTGACATGGATGCAGTGACCCGGCGCAGATTCCTGCTGGCCTCGGGGGTTGCCGGTGGCAGCGCCGTCGTCGCCGGTGCGGCGAAGCTGAGCCTCGGAGGTCTGCTGCGGACCGCCAGTGAGGCGTCCCCGGGCGAAGACCACCGGAAGACGCCCAAGCTGGTCATCGTGACGCTCTACGGCGGCAACGATGGCCTCAACACCGTCGTCCCGTATGCGAGTCCGGCCTACTACGCGGCCCGACCCGAGTTGGCGTACGAGCCTGAGCGGGTGCTTCGCCTCGACGACGCGCTGGGGCTGAACCCGATGCTCAAGGGGCTGAGTTCCCTGTGGGGCGAGCAGCGGTTGGCTGTCGTCCTCGGCGCCGGTTATCCGAAACCGGACCGGAGTCACTTCCGCTCCATGGACATTTGGCAGAGCGCTTCGCCCAGCGGCCCGACCAGTTCGGGATGGGTGGGCCGATGGCTGGACGGCACCAGGGCCGCACCCGAGGCCGCGGTCAGCTTCGAGCCCATGCTCCCGCCTCTCCTCGCCGGTGAGACCCGTACCGGGGCCTGTGTGAGCATCGGCGGACTCAAGCTGCCGCCCGGCGTCACCGCGGACATGGTCGGGGTGCTGGGGCACAGGGAGCCGAACGAGTCGGAGATGCAGGCGCGGGCCGCGGACGCGTACGCCAACCTGATCAACATCAACGAGCTCATCCGGCACGCCGAAGCCGTCAGCGCGACGCCGGAGGCCACCATCCAACCCGACACCCCCGCCACCAGTACGGGTGGGTCGAACGTCCTCTCCGCACAGCTGTTGCGGGTGGCGCAGTGTGTCGAGGCCGGTGTCCCCACCCGGGTGTACTCGGTGAGCCTCGGTGGGTTCGACACGCACGCCTCGGAGCGGGTCGGGCACGAGTTCCTGTTGCGTCAGCTCGATGAGGCGCTGAGCAGTTTCGCTCGTCGGCTGTCGGGCACCGAGGCCGGCCGGCAGGTCACCACCGTCGTCTACAGCGAGTTCGGCCGGCGGGTCCGGGCGAATGCCTCCGACGGCACCGACCACGGAACCGCCGGCCCTGTCCTCGTGCTGGGCTCGAAGGTCGCCGGCGGGCTCTACGGGGAGCAGCCGAGCCTGACCGACCTGGACGACGGTGACCTCAAGGCGACGACGGACTTCCGAGATGTCGTCGGCACCCTGCTGGCCTCGGTGTTGCAGGCAGATCCGGCGCGCTACGTCGGCGGCGGGTACCAGCCGAAGATGCTGCCGTTCCTCGTGCGCGACTGACGGTCACGACCGGACCGGCCGGTGGTGGTCGTCAGCGTCCACCACCGCGGAACACCTCGGCGACCGTCCGGAGCACCACCTTGACGTCGAGCCAGAGCGACCAGTTCTCGATGTAGTAGTTGTCGAACCTCGCCCGGTCGGAGATCGGGGTGTCGCCGCGGAGGCCACTGACCTGCGCGAGCCCGGTGAGGCCGACGGGCACCCGGTGGCGCATCGCGTAGTTCGGATACTCGGCGGAGAACTTCTCCACGAAGTGCGGCCGCTCCGGCCGGGGCCCGACCACGCTCATCTCGCCGCGCACGATGTTCCACAGCTGCGGCAGCTCGTCCAGGGACGTCCGGCGCATGAACCGCCCGATCGGGCCGACCCGCCGGTCGTGGGCGATGGACCAGTTGGTCTGTGACTCCTGCTCGTCCACGGGGCGCATGGACCGGAACTTAATGACGTTGAACGGCTTGCCGTACCGGCCGATCCGCTCCTGGTAGAAGAAGATGCCGGGACCACCGTCGATGAAGGTGGCGATGGCGCAGAGCAGCAGCACCGGGCTCAGCAGGATGAGCGCCAGCGTGGCGACCAGGACGTCGGAGGCCCGCTTGATGGCCCAGCGCGGCCCGGACAGGGTCGTGTCGCCGATCTTGGCGATCGGGATGGCGCCGATGTGGTCGGGGTATCCGGCCTGGGACCGGGACCCCCACAGGCGGGGCACCACCCAGAGGTCACAGCGCGCGGTGTTCGGCTGGAGCAGGGCCGCGATCAGGGTGGACTCCGTGCAGTCCGGGTCGGCGATGACCACGACGTCGCAGTTGAGCAGCCGGACCAGTTGTTCGATGTTGTCGAGGGTGCCGAGCAGCGGAACCGCACCGGAGTCCTGTCGGGACGCCGCGTCGACGCAGCCGACGAAGCGCAGGCCGTACTGCGGGTAGCGCCTCAGCAGCCGGGCCAGTTCCACGCCGATCGGACCGCTACCGATGATGATGGCGTTGTGCTCAACCCACCGCCGCCGACGCGCGACGATGGTGAACTTTCGGCTGAGCGCACGACCAGCGATCACCAACGCCGCGGAGAGCGCGACCCCGTGCATGAAGCTGGTCACGTAGTCCACCGAGGCGTGCCGTTCGGCCGCGATGATCGCCACCACCGCGGCCGAGGCCAGCAGTCGCCCGCAGAGGATCGGCAGTTCGTCGAGGATGCTGACGTGCCGGCGGGCCCGGTAGAGCCCGCCCGCCGCGAAGATCGCCACCGTGAGGGCGGCGTTGGCCAGCGTCCCGCGCCAGTAGTTCTGGGTCAGCAGCAACGGAGTCAGCAGCGCCACGACATCGACGGGAGCCGTCATCATCCAGGCGCGCAGGAAACGGGTGCCGGTCGAGGCCCTGGAGCTGGCGTAGGGCAGCACTGCGGTCGTGTCGAGACCGGGGACCATCGCCGCCTTGACCGGCGGGTCGGGCCGCTCGACGCGGGGCATCGCGGCAACAGTCGGCGCATCGTTGGCTGGCTTGTCGTCTGCTGCCACCGACTGTTGTGGAGCTGACTGTTGCTGCGGCACCACCGCTTGCTGTGTGGCTCCGTCGGACGCGCTCGAATAACTGACCGCCGAATGGCGTGACATGATCGATTCCTCCCCCGTGACTACCCTCGGCCTTACATGTCGCGCCTTCGGGCGATCGCAGGATATGAGCCGCTCAGCTGCGCCGCCAGAGCCGGATGGACAATTGAATGCCCTACTTCCCGGCGGCCAGGATCTCCGGCACCGCGTCGCGTCGGACCGCACCATAGAACGACTTGGCCTTCTCGCTGTTGGCGAAGACCACGCTCTCGCTGCCGACCCGGCCGGTGCCCTTTGTCGGGCTGGTCAGGAAGGTCATGTTGCCACCGCGCAGGTTGCGCAGGTCGGTCGCCATGTCCAGGAGGGACATCTTTTCGTCCACCGAAACCGCGCTGGACGAGGCCTTGACGAACGAGTTGAGCCGGCCCGGGTTGGTGAGGATGCCGCCAGAGGCCGCCTTGTCCATGATTGCCCTGATGACCTGCTGCTGGTGCCGGATACGGGCGAAGTCGCCATCGGCGAACTGCTTACGCTGCCGCGAATAGTCCAGTGCGGCCTCGCCGTCCATCCGTTGCATGCCCTGCTTGAAGTTGCGGAACGGCGGGTGGATCGAGGTGAACGACTTCTCCGAGTCGATATCGACGCCACCCAGTGCGTCGATGATCTCGACGAATCCGGCGAAGTCGACGATCATGACGTGATCGATCCGGACGTCGGTGAACTTCTCCACGGTCTGCACCATCAGCGGCACGCCACCCCAGGCGTACGCTGCGTTGATCTTGGCATCGCGGCCGCCGTTGTTGCCGTCCTTGGAACGCGGCACCGACACCCAGGTGTCGCGGGGGATCGAGACGAGCTGAGCGCTCGATCGGTCCTTCGGGATGTGGGCCAGGATGATGCTGTCGGTACGCGAGCCGGTCGTGCCCTCCGGATCACGGGAATCGCTACCCAGAATCAGCATGTTCAGAGCGCCCTTGGCCGCTGCCTGCGGACGGCCCTCCTCGGGTACGTCAGCGAACGCGTCGACCCGGTCGATCCCGGAATTGATCGAGCGGAAGTAAAGCCCGCCTGCGATGAGACCGCCACCGCCGAGCAACGCCATCACCAGAAAGGTGATCAGGGCGACCTTCTGCCACCGGGGGCGGCGACGCCGCGATCGGGGTGCCTCAGTCGGCTCCGCCTGCGACTGTGGGTCAATGAACTGGGTCTGGGGATCCACGTACTCCTGGCGATACTGCATGCCGCGATGCTACTGATTCTGGGTTACCAGCATGTACCCCCGTCCGGTCCATCCGGCTGTACATCTCGGCCAAAAGACTTTTTCCACGAACGATTGCCTGAACCTGATATGAAGCAGCGGTGGACGCCACGCAGCTGCGCCGAGCCATCGCCCGTACCCCACTCGCACCCGTCGCCGCATTTCCCAAGCGGCTCGCCCGGGTCGCCCGCCACGACGCCAAGGTGCTGCGCGCCTCGGCGCGGTGGTTGGTCACCTCCCGTGAGCATCACAACTACACGTACGACCTGACCAAGCTCAGCCGCCACCACCTGACCTGGTTCGTCAGCGTCGTCTGCGACATTCCGGTCCAACAGGTACGCGGCTACGTCGCCGAAATCGAGTCCGACGACGCGCTGCGGCACCACATCGAGCAGGCCACCGCCACCGCAGCCCGCCGTGGTCTCGCCGACAAGAAAGTCCGCTACGCCCGACGCGTCGGCTGGTACGCGATCGTCCGGGCCACCCGCCCCGCGCACGTGGTGGAGACCGGCGTGGACAAGGGGTTGGGCACCTGTGTCCTCGCCTCCGCTCTCCTGCGCAACGCCCAGGAGGGGCACCCGGGCCGGGTCACCTCGCTGGACATCAACCCCGAGGCCGGCTACCTCGCCCGCGTCGCACCCTGGTCGGAGGTCGTCGACCTGCGGATCGGCGACTCGATCGCCTCGATCGGCGCACTGGACCGCCCGGTCGACCTGTTCCTGCACGACAGCGACCACAGTCGTGCCCACGAGAAGCGCGAGTTCGACGCCGTGGAGCGCAAGCTCGCCCCCGGCGCGATCCTGCTCACCGACAACGTCACCAGCACCAACGTGCTCGCCGAACACGCCGAACGCACCGGCCGGCGGTTCCTCGCCTACCGGGAGAGCCCGGCCAACCACTGGTACCCGGGCGACGGGATCGGCGTGGCATGGTAGCCGGGTGCGGCTGACCTCGATTCACACGTACCCCGTCAAGGGTTGTCACCGGCTCGACCACGACGGCGCGTACGTGCATCCCTGGGGCCTGGCCGGCGACCGGCGCTGGATGCTCGTGGACGCCGACGGCGTCGGCGTCACCCAGCGCGACACGACCCGGCTCGTCGGCCTGCGCGCCACCGTGCGCCCCGGGGGTCTGTCGCTGCGCGCCGACGGGCAGCCCGACCTCGACGTGCCGGAGCCGACCGACGGGAAACCCGTCGCGGTGCGCACCTTCCGCAGCCGCACGTTCCCGGTCCCCGCGCTGGCGGCCGGCCAGGCGGCCGACGACTGGCTCGGCACGCTGCTCGGCCGACCGGTCCGGCTGGTCTGGCTGGCCCAACCCACCCGCCACCTGGCCGCCGGCGCCCGCGAACACGACACCGGTGACCAGGTCAGCTTCGCCGACGCCTACCCGCTGCTGCTGGCGAACGCCGCCTCCCTCGACGCCCTCAACGACTGGCTGGCCGAGGCCGGGGAGGAACCGGTGCCGATGACCCGGTTCCGACCCAACCTGGTGGTCAGCGGCGCGCCGGCCTGGGCCGAGGACGACTGGGTCGGCCGGCCGCTGCGCATCGGCGACCGGTCGTTCCGGGCCGCCGGGCCGTGCGACCGCTGCCTGGTGACCACCACCGACCAGGAGACCGGGGTACGCACGAAGGAGCCGCTGCGCACCCTCGGGCGGCACCGCAACGTCAAGCAGAAACTCCTCTTCGGACTGAATCTGGTGCCGCTCGACAGTGGGCCACTGGACGTGGACGCCCCGGTCGTCATCGCGCCCTGACCGAGCTGCCGACCGGCAATCGGCACCCCACGATCACCGTCCGTCGATGCTGTCTTAGCTTTGGCTTAGCCCGCTTGTCGGTACGCGCCCCGGTCCGGCAGCATCGCCGTCGTGACGGACGGAAGCGCTGTCGACATCAACATCGACCTGGACCATCCTCCAGAGGACCGGCCCGCGCCGTCGTCCGGCGTGAAGCCCTGGCTGGTCGCCACCGGTGTCACCGTCCTCGCGGCGGCGCTCGGGCTCACCCTCACCCTGCGCTCCGGCTCCACCCCGGCCTGCGCCGCCGGCCGGACACTCGCCGCCGCGCCGCCCACCGGCAACGCCACGCACAACGGCAAGGCGACCTTCTACGACTCCAAGGGCGCCGGCGGCAACTGCTCGAACCCGGCCGCCCCGGCCAACCGGCTCTACGTAGCGCTCGGTCCGACGGAATACTCCGCCGGTGCCGCCTGCGGCGGATTCCTCGACGTCGTCGGCCCCAAGGGCACCGTCCGGGTGCTCATCATGGACCAGTGCCCGGAGTGCGAGCCCGGCCACCTCGACCTGTCCCGGGAGGCGTTCGCCCGGATCGCCGACCCGGTCCAGGGCCTCGTTCCGGTCACCTACCGGGCGGTGGTCAACCCGCCGCTGCCGGGACCACTCACCTTCCGGATCAAGGAGGGCGCGTCGCAGTGGTGGTTTGCCGTCCGCATCGGCAACCACGGCAACCCGCTGCGCTCCGTCGAGGTCCGGCAGGGTGGCAGCGACCCCTGGCAGCCGGCCGCCCGGCAGGACTACAACTACTGGCTGATCGCCTCCGGTGCCGGGCCGGGCCCGTTCAACGTCCGGGTCACCGACGTGTACGGCAACCGGGTCACCGTCGGCGGCATTCGGATGGCACCGGGCCAGGTGCAGAACAGCACGGTCCGGATGTACGCACCTGGCACCGGGGCGAGCACTCGGCGTCCCTCCGCGTCGACCCGGCCGCCGAGCAAACGGCCCGCCGTCACGCCGACACCGACTCGCCGCCCGGTCGAGGTGGCGCGGACGAGCACGCCGGCCACCGACGCGCCGCCCACCAGTTCGGCCCCGGCGAATGCCCGGTGGTGCACCGGCTGACGGTTCGTGCGGGACCCGTCCGGGCCGCCTGGCGGTGGTCCACTCAGTCGGCCACCGTCAGATCGAGCCACATGAGAATCTCGTCCCGGTCGTCATCGGGGGCCACCCGCAACGCGCCCGGCAGCCGGCCGATCTCCCGATAGCCGAGGCGGCCGTAGAACTTGTCCAACCCCAGCCCGTCGCGCACCGTGACGTGCAGCGCCTCGTGGCCGAAAGCCCGGCCCAGGCGGGCGGCCTCCGCCATCAGCGCCGCGCCGTAACCGGTGCCCTGGGTGTCCGGGTGGACCATCACCCGCTTCAGCACACACCAGTGCGCCTTGAGCGGGAAACGGTTGTCACCGAAGATCAACATTGCGACCAGTCGGCCCCCGGAGTAGCCGACCAGCAGCCGGTCCGGTCCGTCGACGATGCCGGCGAAGGTCGGATCGGCGATGACGTGCACGTCGGCGGCGCTGACCGGTGGCACGAAGCCGACCGCACCGCCGGCGTTGCTGACGTCCACCCAGAGGTCGACGATCTCGGCACGTAGCTGCGGGGTCAGGTCGGGGTCGAGGACGAAGCGCAGACTCACGCCCGCCATCCTGACCCGAGGACCAGGCCCACGGCCCGCGACAGTGACGCGCCCGACAACCGTCCTGGCGGCCGCGAGTGACGCGCCCGATCACCGGGCGGCACGAGACGAGCCCGACCACCGCGCGCCGGCACGCGATGCGTGTTGACCTGTGCGGGAGAGGGGATTCGAACCCCCACATCCTTCCGGATACAGGTTCCTAAGACCTGCGCGGCTGCCATTACGCCACTCCCGCCAACTCCCTGAGTTTAGAGTGTCTGGCTTCGGCGGTGTTGAGCCCGGCCTCCTTGAGGATGGTCGAGATCGTGCCGTGACCAACGCTGCAGCCCCCGCCAGGCAGATTGCGGAGGATGCCGGTCAGCCGCTTCGGTCCGACGTCCGGGTGCGCCAGCGCCTGTTCTATTACCAAGTCGCGATGAACCCCCGAACGCCAACTGCGGTTCGGACGTGGTGTCAACACGCCGTCCTGCTCAAGTCTTCGCCGAACCTTGTGCAGGTACGCAGCGGGCCAGCCCAACTGCCGTGCCGCCGCCAAGGCCGTCACCTGCTGGGCATCGACCCGACCGAACAGGTCGACGAGTTCCGTCCGGGTGGCCGGTCGGGGATCGGAGCCGGCCGCCTCGTCGGAGCGTTCCTCCCCATCGGCCGACGTCGCGACGATGGGGAGATCGGACGCTCGTTTTCCCCGCCCGGCGTAGGTCGCGGTCTGGCTGTGGCAGTTCGGGCAGAGGAGCCGCAGGTTCGGTGGCCGGTTGTCGAGGAAGTCCCCGTTGATGTGGTCGACGTGCAGGATGAGGGACGCGCCTCGCCACACCGGCCCTATCCCACAGCCCTCGCACTCCTCCGGCACGCCGAGTGTGCCCAGCGCCCACTTCAACCGCACGCCGGGCGTCCGGCGGGACCCTTCGGGCAGCACAACCAGGAGCTGCGCGGACGTCGTGCGCCGTTCGCCACGCAGACCCTTGTTGTGTGCCTGCCTCGCGAAGTGCGAGGTGTCGATGCCGAACCGCTTGAGTTGCCGGCTGATGTGCGCGTGCGAGCCACCGCTGACGCGTACGCCGAGCAGTCGCATCACCTCGGTGATGTTGCGGGCGACGGCGGCAGCGGCGGCCAGTGCTTCGGGCGTGTACTTGTATCGAACCACTGACGGACCGTAGCGAACCGGTACGACAGGTTAGTCCAGGCCGAGGTCGCGGCGGAGCTTGGCGACGTGCCCGGTGGCCTTGACGTTGTAGAGCGCCCGTTCGATCTTGCCGTCGGCGTCGATCACGAACGTCGAGCGGATCACGCCGGTGACAGTCTTGCCGTAGAGCTGCTTCTCGCCGTACGCGCCGTAGGCGATCAGCACTGCCTTGTCCGGGTCCGACACCAGCGGGAAGGTGATGGCGTCGCGCTCGCGGAACTTCGCCAGCTTCTCCGGCTTGTCCGGGGAGATGCCGACGACCTCGTAGCCGGCGGCCTGGAGTGAGGCGAGCGAGTCGCGGAAGTCGCAGGCCTGCTTGGTGCAGCCGGGGGTCATCGCGGCGGGGTAGGCGTACAGGACGACCTTGCGACCTCGCAGGTCGGCGAGGGAGAGCTGGTCGCCGGTGTCGGTGGCGAGGGTGAACTCGGGCGCGGGGTCACCGGGGGAGAGGCGGTCGGGCGAGGTCATGGCCCGACCCTACCGCCGAGCCGGCGGACTCGGCCGCCGGAGAGACGCTCGGCGTGTGGGCGGGTGAAACCGCGTCGGTCACCAGGGGCGGGGCCGGTGGCGCTGACCCCGGAAAGGTGATCAAGGCCATCCGTTGTTGCCAGAGTCTGGCAACAACGATGCTTGGGAAATAGGCTGACCCACGCCGGCCCGGTCGGGCCGCTGACGCGTGGGAGGTCGCGTGGAGACACTGGCGATGCACATCTCGAACGGGATCATCGACGGTCCCGTTGCAGCGATCTTCGCTGCGCTCGCTCTTGCCGCACTCACCGTCTGCGTCCTGCGCGGCCGGCGCGACCTGGACGACCGGCTGGCCCCGATGGCCGGCCTGGTGGCGGCGTTCATCTTCGCCGTCCAGATGCTCAACTTCCCGATCTTCACGGCCGGCGTCAGTGGCCACCTGCTCGGTGGCGCGCTCGCCGCCATGCTGGTCGGCCCGTGGGTCGGCGCGCTCTGCGTGGCCGTGGTGCTTGTCGTACAGGCACTGATCTTCGGTGACGGCGGCGTGGCGATGCTCGGCCTCAACATCACGAACATGGCGTTGCTCGGCACCGCCGCGGCGTACGCGCTGATCGCGCTGCTGTTGCGGGTGCTGCCCCGCACCCGGGCCGGTCTGGCGGTGACCGCGTTCGTCGCCGCGACGGTCAGCGTGGTGGTGGCGTCGCAGGGCTTCGTCCTGCAGTACTGGCTGGGTGGCACCACCGACCTGGGCAACAACCTGGGCGGCCTGGCCGGCACGATGGCCGGTGTCCACCTGCTGATCGGCATCGGTGAGGGCCTGATCACCGCGACCACGGTGCTCACCGTCGCGAAGGTACGCCCCGACCTGGTGTACGCGCTGCGTTCCCTGCGCGCGCCCGCCGCCCCCGCCGTCCCGGTCGCCGGAGGTGTCCGATGAAGAACCGATCGTGGGCCTTCCTGGCCGGCGGCCTGCTGGTCGCCCTGCTGCTCGCGGGTGTGGTGAGCAACTACGCCTCGTCGCACCCGGACGGGCTGGACTCGTCCCTGCTCAAGGGCTGCACGGTCGACGCCGACGACAACATCGTCGGGGGGAACTGCCCGGCTCAGCAGGCCCGCGACCACGAGTTGGCCGACAGCCCGCTCGCCGACTACGGCGTACGGGGCGTGCGGAACAGCTTCGTCTCCACCGGCCTCTCCGGGGTGCTCGGGGTGCTGGTCACCTTCGCGATCGGGGCCGGCGGGTTCTGGCTGCTGCGCCGTCGAGGTGGCACGCCGACCGACGCTGACGCGGCGACGCCCGCCGAGGGTGCCACGCCCGCCGAGGGTGACCCGGCGACGTCCGGCGACGTCCGGCGCCGCGCCGACGCGGCCAGCTGAGCAGGGGGTACTCGGATGGGAGCCGGTCACGGGCACGTGCTGTACCGCGAGTCGGACTCGCCGGTGCACCGGCTCCCGCCCGAGGTCAAGATCGTGGCGATGGTGGTCTTCACCGTCGCCGTGGTGGCCACCCCACGCGAGGCGTTCTGGGCCTTCGGCGCGTACGCCGTGCTGGTGGCGGCGGTGGCGGCGCTGGCCCGGGTGGGACCACGGTGGTTGCTCAGCCGAGCGTTGATCGAGCTGCCGTTCGTGTTGTTCGCCGTCGCACTGCCGTTCCTCGGCAGCGGTGACCGGGTCGAGGTGCTGGGCCTGCGCCTGTCCGAGGATGGGCTGCACGGCGCGTGGAACATCGTGGCCAAGGGCACCCTGGGCGTGCTCGCCTCGCTGCTGCTCGCCGCGACCACCACCACCCGGGACCTGATCGTGGGGTTGGACCGGCTGCACTGCCCGCAGGTGCTCACCCAGATCGCCACGTTCATGCTGCGCTACCTGGACGTGCTGGTCGGCGAGGCGCGGCGGATGCGGGTGGCCCGGATCTCCCGGGGCGACGACCCGCGTTTCCTGTGGCAGCTGCGCGGCTTCGCCGCCGGGATCGGGGCGTTGTTCCTGCGCGCCTTCGAGCGCGGCGAGCGGGTCTATCTGGCGATGCTGTCCCGGGGCTACACCGGGCGGATGCCCGCCGTGTGGCAGGGCGAGGGTGCGGCGAGCGCCGGTCAGTGGCTGGTCGCGGCCACCGTGCCGGTGTTGGCGGCCTCCATCGCCGCCACCGCCGTCGTGCTGTCATGATCGGTGTCGTGCAGACCGCTGTCTCGCTGGACGTTCGGGGCGTTCGCTACGCGTACCCGGACGGGCACGTCGCCCTGCGGGGGATCGACCTGAACGTGCCGCGTGGCGACCGGGTGGCGCTGCTCGGGCCCAACGGCGCCGGCAAGACCACGCTGGTGCTGCACCTCAACGGCATCCTCACCCCGACCGAGGGGAGCGTGAGCGTCGGCGGGCTGACGGTCACCCCGGATCGGGGCACCCTGGCCGAGGTACGTCGCCGGGTGGGCATCGTCTTCCAAGACCCGGACGACCAGTTGTTCCTGCCCACGGTGGCGGAGGACGTGGCGTTCGGGCCGGCGAACCTGGGTCTGCGCGGGGCCGAGTTGGCCGCCCGGGTGGACGAGGCGCTCGCCGCGGTGGGGATGGGTGAGCACCGGGACCGTGCCCCGCAGCACCTGTCGTTCGGGCAGCGTCGGCGGGTGGCGGTGGCCACCGTTCTCGCCATGCACCCGGAGATCCTGGTGCTCGACGAGCCGTCGTCGAACCTGGACCCGGCGGCCCGTCGTGAGCTCGCCGAGATCCTGCGCGGCCTGCCGGTGACCCTGCTGATGGTCACGCACGACCTGCCGTACGCGGCGGAGCTGTGCGAGCGTTCGGTGATCCTGGACGACGGCCGGATCGTGGCCGACGCGCCCACCCGCACCCTGCTCAACGACGCCCCCCTGCTGGCGAGACACCGCCTGGAACTGCCCTACGGCTTCACCCCGCAGCCGTAGACCCACTCTCGGCGGCCTCGACCCGCGGTGCCGCCGCCGTGGTGCGGGTGGCGGCGTGCAGGCGCAGGATGCCGGCGGCTGTCGCGCCGGCGCCGGTGATCAGGAAGAGCGCCACCATCACCCGGGCGGTCGTGGGCGACCAGGGCACGGGGGCGATGGCGCGGGCGAACACGGTGGCGTTCGCCGCTCCGGCGAAGAGCGCCAGGCAGGCCCCGGCCAGCGCGACCACGAAGTCGGCGGCCGGGCGGCGGCTCAGCGCGTACCAGCCGGCGGCGACCGCGCCGAGGCCGGTGAGCAGGGACCAGATCTGCCCGGACAGCAGCCCGACCAGCACCCCGCCCACACCCTGGGCTCCCGCGTCGAGTTCCCGTCCCACCGGGTAGCCGACGGCCAGCGTGCCGCCGACGATCAGGAGCACGCCCAGCGCGGACAGCGCGCGTGCGCCGGCCGGGGCGGTGGCGGTGAGCAGGCCGAGCGCGCCCACCGCGAGCAGCCCCACGATGGTCACGGCCCACCAGGTGTACGCGTCCGGCGGCGGCACCCAGTCCAGCGTGCCGCCGATCACCGCCGGGTCGGTGCCGTCGCGCAGCGGGATCGTCCAGTCCCGGACCCGGTGCTCGCGGTCCGGCGCGGCGCGTACCGCGGGCGGTGGTGCCGACTCCTGCCACAGCGCGCGTTGGTCGTGCCAGCGCGCGGTGGTGCCGTCGTCGATCCGCCGCCAGGAGGGTGGGGCGGCCGGGTCGGCTTCGGCGGGGAGCGCGGTGTCCCCGGCGATGGTGCGGTTCAGGTACGTGGCGGGGGAGTGGCTGTTCTCGAAGACCCCGTCCGGGCCGACGCGCAGGTACGGCTCACCGGAGTAGCCGATGACCTCGATGGCGCGGCCGGTGCGGTTGGTCAGTTCCAGTCGGGCGCCCGCCTCGATGACGCGTACCTCAAGCCCTGGCCGCGCCGGTGCGACCCCGGTGGTCCGGGTGCGGTAGTCGGTGCCGTCCGGCGCGTCCGCGCCGTGCGCGGCGGCGGGCGCCGCGCTGATCAGGGTCGCCACGCCGGCTGCGGCGGCGATCAGGCCGGCGCGGCCCAGCAGGGTACGGATCACTTGCCGGCCGCCGCCACGGCTGCGGTGAGAGCGTCCGGGGTGGGGTTCTCGAGGGCCTGACCGTTGACCCTGACGGTCGGCGTGCCGGTGACGTTGCTCCGGCTGGCGTCGTCGGTGACGTGTTCGGTCCAGGTCCGGTACGTCTGGTCCTTCACGCAGCCGCCGAAGGAGGCCCGGTCGAGGCCCACGCCGGCGCCGATGTCGATGAGCTGGTCGTCGGTGAGCCCGGCGCTGCCCTCCGGCGGCTGCTGGGCGAAGAGCGCCTTGGCGTACTCGTGGTACTTGCCGCCCGCCGCGGCGCAGCCGGAGGCGGCCGAGGAGCGGGTGGAGTATTCGGTCGTGGAGAAACGGTTGAGGTAGGCGACCGGGTGGTAGACGACCTTCGCCTTGTTCTCGGCCACCAACTGTTCGAGCGTCGACCCGCTGGTCTGTTCGAACTGCCTGCAGGCCGGGCAGAGGAAGTCCTCGTAGACGTCGACGGTGACCGCGCCGCCGCCGGTGACGATGCCGGTGCCGGCCGCGTTGGCGCCGGGTGGGGTGGTGAAGTCGTCGGAGCGCTGGTTGGACCAGACGACCCAGCCGACGACGCCGGCGATGACCAGGATGACGACCGCGGCGGCGGAGACCCAGATCGTGCGGCGGCGGCGCCGCTCGCGGGCCAACTGCTCGCGGACCACCCGGGCGGCGTCCCGCTGCCCCTTGCGACTACTCATCCTCGTCCTCCACAACGGGTTCGCCGGCCAACCACCCGTCCACCGATACCGGCGTACGCGGCCAGATCAGCAGAAATCCGGCCAGAACCAAGAATCCCAGGTCCCGGAGGATCTCCGGGAGGTAACTGGGGGCCTGCCCCGCCGCCAGTTGCCCGCCGCTGCCGAAGCAGCCGCAGTCGATGGCCAGCCCACGCGCCCAGGCCGAGGCGATCCCCGCGATGAAGACCCCCAGCAGCGCGGCGGAGACCCCGGCGACGAGCCGGGTGGCCAGCCCGAGCAGCAGGAGCACGCCCAGCGCCAGCTCGACGAAGGGCAGGGCCGCGCCGATCACGGTCGCCACGTCGTACGGCAGCACCTGGTACGCGTTGACCGCCCGCCCGGAGGCGGCGAGGTCGCTGACCTTCGAGGCGCCGGCGACCAACCAGACGGCGGCGAGGCCGAGTCGGGCCGCGATGCCGAGCCAGGGGCGGGCCAGGGGCCAACGGCCGCCGCGGGTGGAAGGTGCTGTCACGCTCATTTGTCGTCCCGTCCGCGCCGGAAGTTCCACGCTCAGCCGGTCAGGGCGTCGCCGACCGCCTCGACCAGATCGTCCCGGGCCCGCGCGACCCGCGACCGGATGGTTCCCACCGGCACCCCTTCCACGGCGGCGGCCTCGGCGTACGACAGGCCGAGCAGTTGGGTGAGCACGAACGCGGAGCGCCGCTCGGGGCCGAGGCGGCGGACCAGGTCGGCGGCGCCGAACTGGCCGGCCGGGTCCGGGTGCGGTCGGTCGGTGTACGCGTTGGCCGCCAGGCGTTCGTCGAGTCGCCGGCGCCTGATCACGGTGCGCAGGTGGTCGGCGCAGGCACGCCGGGCGATGCCGAGCAGCCAGGTGCGGGCGCTGGAGCGACCCTCGAACGCGGGCAGGGCCCGAAACGCCCGCAGGTAGGTCTCCTGGGTCAGGTCGTCGGCGCTGTCCGGGTCGACCAGAGCGGCGGCGAACCGCCAGACCTCGGCCTGGGTCAGCCGGACGAACGCCGCCTGGGCGGTGGGGTCACCGTCGCGGGCGGTCAGCGCCCACTCGGTTGCCGGGTCCCGGGCGGCCTCGTCGGCCGGCTCTGCCGGACCGGCGGCGCCGGAGTCACGCGGGACAGGGATCACGACACATCAGGTTACGCGGCACCCGGCCCAGCGTCAGGGTCGTTCGGCCCTTGGATGGTCTGCGCCACGTCGGGAACTTTTCCCCGCCCCGGGCCGACTACCAGTTCATGACGTGCGACCACAGAAGCGACCACCCCCCTCGGGTCGCCGAATGGGACACCCATCGGAGACCATGGCCGGCATGACTGTCGCCCCCCGCCGCTGGGCCGCCCGGCTGGCCGCAGCCGCCGGCCTCCTGGTCACCGTCGTCGCCTTGTTGATCGCGCCAGCCACCTCCGCCAGCGCCCACGCGGTGCTGGAGAGCAGCAGTCCGGCCGCCGCGTCCATCGTGCCGAGCGGGCCGTCCGAGGTGGTCCTCACGTTCAGCGAGGCGGTCCGCAAGGTGCCCGGCAAGATCCGGGTCATCGCGCCGGACGGTTCCCGGGCCGACCGGGGCGAACCGTCGTTCGGCGACACTGTCGTGACCATCCCGGTGGATCCGGCCGGCGCCCGGGGCACCTACCTGGTCAGCTTCCGGGTGATCTCCGCCGACAGCCACCCGGTCTCCGGGGCGTTCACCTACTCGGTCGGCGCGCCCTCGACGCCACCCGTCGACACCGGCACGGACAGCCGCGCCAATCCGGTGGTCGAGACGGCGGTGAAGGTGGCCCGTTTCCTCGGCTACGCAGGCCTGGTGCTGCTGGTGGGGCCGGCGCTGGTGCTCGCCGCGCTCTGGCCACGGCGGCTCTCCCGGCGGGGGCCGACCCGGCTGGCCTGGATCGGCCTCGGTCTGGTGGCCTTTGCCACCCTCGCCGACCTGTGGTTGCAGGTGCCCTACACGGCCGGTGGTGGTCTCTTCGACGTCACCGGCGAGGGGTTCGGCAGCGTCTTCGGCAGCGCTTTCGGTGCCGCCCACCTGGTCCGACTCGGCCTGCTGGCGGCATCCGTGTTCCTGCTCCGCCCGCTGCTGGCCCGGCCCGCCGGCCGCGCGGACGCGATCATCCTGGCCGTGCTCGGCGGCGCCGCCCTGCTGACCTGGCCGCTGGCCGGGCACGCGGCGGCCTCCCCGGCGCCGGCGGTCTCCGTGGTGGTCGACGCGGTCCACCTGGGCAGCATGGCGGTCTGGCTGGGTGGTCTGCTGATGCTCGCCGTCTTCCTGCTGCGGCAGGCCGACGAACGAGAGTTGGGCGCGATCCTGCCGATCTGGTCGCGCTGGGCGGCGCTCGCCGTCTCGGCGCTGCTGCTGGCCGGCACCGTCCAGGCGCTGATCGAGGTGGCCACCCCGCAGGCGCTCTTCGACACCACGTACGGGCGCTTGCTGCTCGCCAAGATCGGGCTGTTCGCGCTTGTCATCGGCGTGGCCGCGTACTCCCGGCAGTTGGTGCGCAGCCGCGTCGCGGCGCAACGCCCGGCGCCGGTGCGCCGGGCGGTCCTGGTGGAGTTGGCCGTCACCGTGGTGGTGCTGGCCGTGTCCGCCACGCTCGTGCAGACCACGCCCGCCCGCACCGCCGCGGCCGGCCCGTCCGCCGGGGCCGAGGCCGGCCTCTTCAGCACCAGGCTCTCCAGCCCGCTCCTGACCGTCGAGGTCGAGGTGAGCCCGGCCCAGCGGGGCAACAACTCGGTGCACCTGTACGCGTACGGCAAGGACAACCAGCCACTGCTGGTCGCCGAGTGGAAGGCGACCGTCGCGCTGCCCTCGGCCGGGATCGAGCCGATCGAGGTGCCGTTGCTGCGGTTGACGGACAGTCACGCCTACGGCGACATCAGCCTGCCGAGCGCCGGTGACTGGCAACTGAAGATCACCGCCCGAACGACAGACATCGACCAGGCCACGGTGACCGCCACCGTGCCCATCCGTTAGAGAGGTTCGCGAAACCCATGAGCCGATTCCGGCGTACCGCAACCGCCGCTGCCGCCCTGGCGTTCACCGCCGCCGCCACCGCTGTGCTCGGCTTCGCCGGGCCGGCGTCCGCGCACGTCACGGTGAACCCGAAGGAGGCGACCCAGGGCGGCTACGCCCGGGTGGCGTTCCGGGTGCCGAACGAGAGCGACAGCGCGTCGACCGTCAAGCTCGAGGTGGTGCTCCCGGAGAACGCCCCGGTCGGCTCGGTGTCGACGATGCCGGTGCCCGGCTGGACGGTCGCCACCGAGAAGCGCAAGGTGGACCCGCCGATCGAGGTGCACGGCAGTCAGCTCACCGAGGCGGTCTCCAAGATCACCTGGACGGCGTCCGGCGACGCCGGGGTGAAGCCGGGCCAGTTCCAGGAGTTCCCCGTCTCGCTGGGGCCGCTGCCGCAGGTCGACTCGATGGTCTTCAAGACCCTGCAGACCTACTCGGACGGCAACATCTCGCGGTGGATCGACGAGCCGGCGCCGGGTGCCGAGGAGCCGGAGCACCCGGCTCCGGTGCTCACCCTGGCCGCCGCGGCGGCGCCGACGGGTTCGGCCGCGCCGACCGCCGCCGTCGCGTCGCCCGACGACGATGACGACGACGGCAACGGGCTCGCGGTCGGCCTCGGCGTCGCCGGTCTCGTCGCCGGTCTGGCCGGCCTGGCGCTGGGCGGGCTGGCGTTCGCGCGTACCCGCCGGGAGCCGGTCGCCAAGGCCTGACCCCTGTTCCACCCGCTGGCCCGCCGGATCATCCGGCGGGCCAGCGCGCTTTCCGGAGTCGAAGCCGACCGTGCCGTGGATATCCCCTGATCAGACGCCGTACGTCGGTAAGGTCGGCCGGGTATTTGGCTACGGAGGGGGACGGTGCGGATGCGGTTCGTGCGGGTGGTCGCCGGAGTGCTGCTGTTGGTCGTGGGAATTCCGGCGCTGTTCGCCGGTGGCGGACTGTGGCTGGTGACCCGACACGCCGACCCCGGCGGGGGCTTCGCCGCCCGCTTCGAGACGGTCCGCACGCCCGGTCACGCGGTCGTGGTCACCGACCTCGACCGACTGCTGCGGCAGGAGGCGCCCTTCGCGCGTACCGCGCAGACCCGGCTGCGCCTGGAGGCCCGCACCACGAGCGGCCCGGCCTTCGTCGGACTGGCGCCCACCGCGGAGGTGCGTGGCTGGCTGGAGGCAGTGCCGCACGCCACGGTCCGTCGGGTCGCGCTGGCCCGGGGTCCGCTGCCGGTCCGGCTCGATCCGGCCGGACCGGCCGCCGACACCCCGGGCGTCGCGACGGCCGACGGGCCGGTCACGCCGCTGGGTCGGCCCTTCTGGGTACGCGAGGGGATCGGCTCGCTGGAATGGAGCGCGGACGACCTGGCCGGCGAACCCATGAGCCTGGTGGTGATGCGCCCCGACGGTACTGCCGACCTGGCCCTGGACCTGCGCGCCGAGTTGCGGGCCGGGTGGACCGGCCCGGCCGCCTGGGGTCTGCTGACCGTCGGCGTGCTGCTGGTGGTGTGCGCGGCGCTGCTCCTGCTGCGACCGCTGCGCCCCCGCGAGGTGATCTTCGTGGTGGAGCCGGACCAGGTGCCGGTGCTCGCCGGCCGGCTCGGGGTCACCTCGCTGAGTGGCCTCGGCCTCGGCCAACCCGACCCGGCCCCGCCGTTGCCGGTACGACAACTCGAGCCGGTCGGCTCCGGAGCGGCGGAACGTCCCCGGTCGGCGATCGGCGCCGCCCGCGCGGCCACCCTCGCCGACCTGGACGAACCGGTCCTGCTGCCCCGGCCACCGGAGGTGACGCTGAGCCTCGCCTGGCCGCCGGCCGACGCGGACGAGCCCACGGCCCGGCCGGTGGCGGTCCCGCCAGGCGACGACCCGGCCCATGACGGCCGAACCGGTTGACGACCCGGCCGGCGGCGACCCGGTCGGTGGCGGTGGCTGAGACGGCGAGTGGCCCTCCGCGCTGCCGACGCGGAGGGCCACTCTCACCGGGGGATCGGTGCTACCCGAGCGACGCTTGAGGTAGATGAGGACAGGTTAGCGCCGAACATGGCTACTCGGGAGGTCTGTCCAATTGGTGCGATTTTCCGCACCGGGCCTTGACCGCACCGGCAGCGCCGCCAGCAGCAGCAGGCTGAGCAGCACGTAGGTGTTCTGTACGACGAAGTCGACCGGGTCGTGAGTGTGGACCGGTCCCGCGCCCCAGGCCTGGAACGTCACCACGCCGTAGATGGTCACGGCGGTGATGCCCAGCGCGAGCCCGGCCAGCCACCGACGCCTGGGTGCCTCGTCCGGGCGGTCGGCGCTCAACGCCGCGTCGGCGAGCAGCACCACGGCGGGCACGAACCAGTAGATGTGGTGGGTCCAGGTGATCGGGCTCGCCAGGGAACCGACCAACCCGGTCAACGTCAGGCCCGTCAACGGGTCACCGGCCCGCGCCGCGCGGGCGGCCCGCCACAGCCCGTAGCCGGCGACCACGGCGACCACCAGCAGCCAGAGCAGCCGGTCCGGCTTCGCCGGCTCGGTGAACCGGCTGAGCAGGCCGAACAGCGACTGGTTGCCGACGATGTCGGTGCGCCCCACCCGCTCGGTGGTCCACAGCTCGTGCGTCCAGAACCGCCACGAGTCACGTGGGGCGATCGCCGCCGCGAGCAGGGTCGCCGCCGCCGCGGTCGCGCTCGCCACCGCCGCGGCCCGCCACCGCCGGGTGGCCAGCAGGTACACGATGAAGATGCCGGGAAAGAGCTTGAGCGCGGTCGCCAGCCCCACGCCCACCCCGGCCCAGCGTCGCGCCTGCGGCACCGCGAACAGCAGATCGGCGAGGATCAGCACGACCAGCAGCATGTTGATCTGGCCGAAGGTGATCGTCTCGCGGATGCTCTCCACCGCCAGCACCAGCAGAACGGCGGCGACCAGCGTGAACGTCCGGGGCAGGTTGTGTCGGGCGATCACCGGCACCACCAGCCACCGGGTGGTCAGCACCACGGCCAGCACGGTGAGCGCCGTGAAGATCGCCACGGTGGCGCCGAGCCGCAGCAGCCCGAACGGCCACAGCAGCAGCGCGCTGAACGGTGGGTAGGTGAAGTACAACTCGCCCTGCACCCGGTCGGGTTGGACGTAGTCGTAGAGCGGATGACCGACGCGCCACCAGTCCATCGCGGACATGTAGATCTTGAGATCGAAGAAGTTGTGCACGAGACCGGGCAGGTAGAGCGCTGGCAGCACAGCGCCGAGGGCCACCACCGCGACCAGGCGACGGACCGTACGGCCGCCGGGATCGTCTTCGGTGACGGCGGGCGGTGCGACGGGTTCTGCTGGCACCCCGAAACCCTAGCGGGCCGGTCCGCCGAGAGCGCGCAGCCGCAGGGCGTGGGCTGCGCGTAGGCTGTCCCGGTGGCTGATCTCCTCGTCTGGATCGACTGTGAGATGACTGGGTTGGACCTCGGCAGGGACAAACTGATCGAGGTCGCGGCACTGGTCACCGATCCGGATCTCAACGTGCTGGGTGACGGTGTCGACGTGGTCATCCACGCCGACGAGGCGGCACTGGAGGGGATGCCGGAGATCGTGCAGACGATGCACGCCAAGTCCGGCCTCACCGAGGAGGTCCGTCGTTCGGCGGTCACCCTCGCCGAGGCCGAAGACCTGGTGCTGGAGTACGTCCGCACCTTCGTGAAGGATCCGCGTACGGCTCCGCTGTGCGGCAACTCGATCGCCACCGACCGGGGCTTCATCGCCCGGGACATGCCCCGCCTCGACGCGCACCTGCACTACCGGATGATCGACGTGTCGTCGATCAAGGAACTCTGCCGTCGCTGGTACCCCCGCGTGTACTTCGGGCAGCCGCAGAAGGGTCTCGCGCACCGGGCGCTGGCCGACATCCGGGAGAGCATCCGGGAGTTGGAGTACTACCGGCGCACCCTCTTCGTTCCGCTGCCCGGGCCGGATGTCGACACCGCCAAGGCCATCGCCGCCGAACTCTGACCGCGCTGCTTCGTAGCGGGGAGCAGGGAACCCGCTGGACGAGGCGCGCCACGGTGTGGCTATTATTGGTCCGCACCCCGCCCGGAGCGATCGACCGGGCGACGGCGGCATGGTGGCTGTAGCTCAGTTGGCAGAGCACCGGGTTGTGGTCCCGGTTGTCGTGGGTTCAATTCCCATCAGTCACCCAGCTGGTTTTACTGCTCAGGCCCCCTCTTCGGAGGGGGCCTGAGTCGTTGTGGGGGCGACACAGGGGCCTACGCGAAAGCCCCCTCCGAAGAGGGGGCTTCCGTCGAGTGGCTCAGGCGGTCGGCGTGGGGGACGGGGTGACCGCCCCGCCCGGGGTCGGGGTGGTGGCGTCCGGGTCGGCCGGCGGCTCGTACGGAAGGGCGCTGCCCTTGACGTACTCGTCCCAGCTCATGTTCCAGTCGGTCCACCCGTTGCCGTTCTGCAGCTTGCGTTCGGTGCCCTTGACCGTGATCGGGTCGCCGATCTGGGTGTTCTTGAAGAGCCAGTCGCCGTTGGCCATCGACACGTTCACGCAGCCGTGCGACACGTTCACGCTGCCCTGCTGACCCTCGGACCAGGGTGCCGCGTGGATGAACTCGCCGCCCCAGGTGAGGCGCTGCGCAAAGTCAATCTTGGTGCGGTAGCCCTCCTCCGGGCCCAACTCCTCGAACGTGTCGAAGACCGTCTTGCGCAGCTTCTCGATCACGACCATGGTGCCGCTGGACGACGGGGTGCTCTTCTTGCCCAGGCTGACCGGGATGGTCTTGATCACAGAGCCGTTACGGGTCACCGTCATCCGCTTGGTCTTGTTGTCCACCGTCATGACCACCGCCGCGCCGATCTTGACGTCCACCGAGAGGTCGGCGCGCCCGTACCAACCCTCACCCATCGGCAGGCCGCCCGCCTGCACCCGGTAGGAAACCTTGCTGTTGGGCTTCCAGAACTCCTTCGGCCGGTACCGGATCTCGGTGGGGCTGACCCAGTGCCAGATCCCCGCCTGCGCAGGAGTCGAGGTGACCGTCATCCGGCGCTGCACGTCGTCGCGGTAGTCCTCCGGGATGCCCCGGCTGAACTTCACGATCAGCGGCATGCCCACCCCGACCACCTGGTTGTCACCGAGGAAGCTGCTCACCCGTACCTGATTGCCGGGCTTGGCCATGGTGGTGAAGGTGCTGGTCGCCGTGGCCGGAAGCCCGTCGTCACCCTTGGCGGTCACGGTCGCCGTGTAGCTCGTGCCGTACGCCAGGGCGCCGGTCGGTAGCCACGACTTGCCGTCCTTGGCGAGGGCGCCCTCGACCGTCTTGCCGGCGGCGTCCTTCAGCTCGACCGCGGTCTCCACGGCATCCTTCGTGGTGAAGGTGATGCCGGTGGACGCCGGCACGTCCTTGGCGTCCGCCGCCGGCTCACTGATCGTGGCCGCGGCCTTCGGCGCCGGGTTCTCGCCGCCGCCGTGCCACGAGGACGGCTTGCCGCCGTCGCCGTCGGTGCAGGCCGAGGTGAAGGCCAGCGCAACGGCGAGAAGCCCCGCCGCGAACACGCGGCGTCGCCCGCCGGGCCGGATCAGCTGGTCCTGGCTAGCTCGCATGAATTCCCTCACAGTCGTGGTCGCTGCCCCATCGTCTCCTACTGACGCGCCAGAGCCGGCCCCGGTTGCCGAGGGTGAACCGAAACACGCCATCAATAGTGCCCGAGTTCTGCTACTATCCGGCGTTTCGTGAGCTTGGTTCGTCTCCGTACCGGGAGTGCGGGGGTCGCCGCGCCGTCGTCGAGCGGCGGGAGTGCAAGGGTACGCCGGCCCCGCCAACGGCAGGGCCGGCGCAACGAGGCCGACGGCTCAGACCGCCGGGCCGGCCCCACCGCTGGGCACCGGCAACGCGCTGCCCTTGATGAACTCCGACCAGCTCAGGCTCCACGCCGTCCAACCGTTGCCGGCGGCGATCCTGCGTTCGGTGCCCTTGATCGTGATCGGGTCGCCGATCCGGGTCTTGTCGAACAACCACCTGGCGTTCGCCATCGACACGTTCACACAGCCGTGCGAGACGTTCTGCCGCCCCTGCACGTGCTCCGACCACGGCGCGGCGTGGATGTACTCGCCACCCCAGGTGAGCCGCTGGGCGAACTGGATGTCGGTCACGTAGCGGTTGGCCGGGTCCGGGTCGTCCCGGGTGTCGAAGACCGTGGCTTCCTTCTTCTCCATCACGACCATCGTGCCGCTCGACGACGGCGTGCTCTTCTTGCCCAGGCTCACCGGAATCGTGCGTACCGCCGCGCCGTTCTCGTACACCGTCATCTTCTTGTTGGCGTTGTCGACCTTCATCTCGAACGACCGCCCGATCTTGGCGGTGGCCTTGCGGTCGATGTCGCCGTACTTGCCGTTGCTCAACGGCACCCCCGCCAGCGCGATCCGCACGGTGATGGTGGTGCCCGACTTCCAGTACTCCGGGGCCCGGTAGTAGGCCTGCGTGCCGTTGCTGACCCAGTGCCACGCACCAGGCTGCGGCGGGTCGGTCCGGACGAACATCCGCTTCTGCACCGCCGCCCGGTCCTTCTTCGGGATACCGGGGTGGAACTCGGTGACCACCGGCATGGCCACCCCGTAGCTCTTGTCGTCGAAGAGGTACAGGCCCGACCCGATTGTCGACTTCGGCTTGGCCATCGTGGTGAAGCTGCTGGTGCCCTGGCTGCTCGTGCCGTCCGACGCGCTCGCCGTCACCGTGGCCGTGTAGCGGGTGCCCCACTTCAGCGGAGCGGACGGCACCCAGGACGAACCATCGGTACGCAGCTTGCCCTCGACCGTGCCGCCGCCGTCCGCCGTCAGCGTTACCGCGGACACCTTCCCGCCGTCCGGGAGCTTCGCGCTGATCTCCGTGCTCACCGGCCTGTTCTTCGTGCCGTTCGCCGGGCTCAGCGTGAGCGGTGGCCCGCTCGGTGTGCTCGGTGCCGAAGGTGCGGCCGAGCCGGGGGCGGCGCTCGCGTCCGAAGACCCTCCGCCAACGAATTCCGGCTTCTTGTCGTCGCCACCGCATCCGGTCAGTGCCAGCGACGCCACCAGAGTCAGGGCGCCCACCACCGCCCCGGCTCGCGTGAACCGTGCCATGCCCACCTCTGTTCTCGCGTACCTGGCGGACATCGTGCCGCATCACCGCCGCAACCCACGCCCCGATCTTGGCCGTGGTGGTCGGTTTGGGGCTTTTTGCCGGCAAAGCTCGACCGAAGGGGGGACCCTGGGAACCGAATTGGAGCCCGTGTTGGAGGGGTGCTAATGTTCTCTCCGTTGCCGACGAGCGCCGCTAGCTCAACTGGCAGAGCAGCGGACTCTTAATCCGCGGGTTCGGGGTTCGAGTCCCTGGCGGCGCACCAACGATCAAGGCCCTGACCTGGTGGTTCACACCGGGTCGGGGCCTTTTTCGTGTACGTCGGTGGTGGGTGGTTGCTCTGTGGGTGCTCCGGAGCGGTTGGACCGGGCTGGCGTCGGTGGGACGCGGTGTCGCGCCACTGGATAAATGACTCTCCATGCGCTGTCATGGGCAGGCGCCCTTCCGAGGAACTCCGATCAGACGTCGGGGTCCCTTGAAACCCGCAGGCGAGTGTGTAGCGATTCCACCGCGGTGGCTAAGCCGGCACGCTGACGCACAGTGGCGTGGAGGACAATCTTCGCGACGCCGAGGGAGGTCGTGAGTGGCGGATAGACGTTCGAGTGAACTGATCGCCGCGTATGGAGCGCTTCTTGACGGCGCAGCGACTGAGCCGGATCACGTCGACCGGCTGTCTGATTTGGTCGTCGGGGTCCTGAGCCGTTACGAGGTGAAGGCGCGTCGGTCTCGGCCGGGCGTCCTGACCTCGGCCAGAACTGTCGCCGTGCCGCTGCCCTCGATGAACATCTCGATGGAGATCGCTGGTATCGATGAGCCTTTGACTGCGGCTCATGTCGCCATGGTGGGAGCGCGTGCCACAGCGACGCTGCGACCGGCAGTGCTATCGCTGCAAGGCTTCGATCCAGAGGCGGTCGAGGTAGGCGATGACGTGATGCTGCTCGATCGGCACCATTTCGAGGCGATGCTCGGCGGGCTCGTGGACCCGATAGAGCTGCTAGAAGCCGTCGCCCAACAGGCGATCTTCGACTCTCAGCCCTACATGTCCCTGACCCGGTTCCTAACAATCCAGCAGCCGGCGCCCTGCCCACAGTTCGCGCCGCCCGATCGTGTACCTCCGCCCTGGGAGTTGGTGGACAGGGTCGAGGGCGACGTGCGGCTTCGTCAAATCCTTGGAGGTCGGCCGGGCTGGCCCGAGATGACAGGCATGGCGGTCATGGACGCCCGGAGGTTGCTGCTCACCACTACGGATGGGTTGATTGAGGTTGATGTAAGGCGTGGTACCGGAACCTGGTTTCTGGCGATGCGAGGGCTGCGCGGTGCTCCCCTCGTTCGTGGGGACGGTTCGGTGCTGGTGATCTGCCATGACACCGTCATCGCATACTGCGATGAAGAGGTTGTCCCGATCGCCGGGGGTCTCCGCGGAGTGGTCGGTCTGTGTGCGGATCGTGAGGACGATGCGTGGGTGCTGTCGGGGACCGGAGTGGAGTTCGGCGGGGGCTCCGACTCACTGTTACTGACGCGCATCGGAGACCAGTTCGGACGGCAGCAAACTTACGCGGTCGGTTTCAACGCGAGCGTTCACGGCGTGACATGGCTGCATGGCCGTAGCTTCTATCTCGCGGCCGGCGGCAACAGTGGTGTCGTCGATCTCTCCCGCAGCAGCGCCGTGCGGTCCGCTGACCAGGTCAGATCGGAGCAGCCGTACCCCAACCACGTGATCGCGCTTAATGCCTGGACGGTTCTCACGGGATCGGCTAGTGGCAGCGGCGTGGGTGTAACGATTTATCGCACTGATGTTCTCGGGCGGAGTACCGAGCTGTTGGCGCGGTTGAGGCTGAACAAGGTTCAGGGCATGGCAGTGGCCCCAGGTGAATATCTCTACATCCTTGGCGACGTCCGCGGCAACGATCTTCAGCTGCCTCGGCCGGTGATCCTCAAGGCGACGCTTCCACAACAGGCCCAGCCTGCCGAGGTAGGTACGGCGGCGCCGCTTCATCAGCTGCGGTTGGCGGCTAGAGGGGAGCGGCGCGACTACGCGCTGGACCCCAAACCAATTGCCGACGGTGGGCAGGCGATTGTCTTCGGCGCTCGGCACCGCGCGAGCGGTGTTCGAGTAGCGTTCAAGAGGCTGAAGATTAAGAACCCGGAGAACGTTGCGCGCATGCGTCGCGAGGTCGAGGCAGGGCAACGTTTCGGCAACAACGCTCACGTCGTGCCGGTCCTTGACTTCGACCCAGCCGCCGGTTGGCTCGTAATGCCCCTGGCGTCGGACACTGCGGCCGAGACCCTCGACGAGTTTGAGAGTTCGCGAGGTCTTCTCGAGCTCGTCAAGGCGATTTGCGAGGGCCTTCGGCAGCCACACAAGGAAGGCTGGGTTCATCGTGATCTGAAGCCGGCCAACATCTTGAGGATGGACGGAACCTGGGCCGTCGCCGATTGGGGACTGGGCCGACGGCCACGGGGCCGGACGAGTCAGCCTGGGCGCACCCAGGTCGGCGTGCTCTACGGCACCGAGGGCTTCGCCGCGCCGGAGCTGTCCGACGATGCCCACGAAGCCGGCCCACAAGCCGACATCTACAGCCTCGGACAGCTCATCGGCTGGGCTCGCACGAAGCAGTGGCCACGAGCCAACCGGCCGCTGGTGCCAGCCGAGGCGCCCTGGCAGACCGTGGTTGAGGTGATGACGCGCGACGACCCAACCCAGCGACCGGCCACGGTCGACGATGTCCTGGCACTGGTGACCTCTGCCGTGGCAGACACCAGTAACTTGCAGACGGCTCCGAACATTGAGCCGCCAGTCCACGGCCCCGTCGTGGTCGCCATGGAGCCGGAGCGCCAGCCTGCAGCACAACAGGTGCTCACGCCGGTCCCGGTTCTAGACTCATCAATCGAGCCGATGGTTGTAAAGGGTTTGCTAGGGCGCGTGGAGTTCGACGGCCACGTCGTCACAATTCTCAAGGACGGCTTTGGTCCTCAGATGAAGGGTCGTCGCGCCGTTACCATCAATCAGATCGACACGGTCGTTGTCAAACCTGCTACACGCTGGAACCACGGCTATATCCAGATCATTGTCGAGGGTCAGTCGCCAGCTCCTATGCAACGCGGCCTATTCCTCGGCGGCCGACCGTCTATGGAAGACTCATTGTCGATGTCCTTTCGGAGTCGGACCAATGAAGAGATTAGCCGGTTGAAGGAGTCCATTGAGGCGGCCATCGGGCGTGAGCGAATCGTCCAACGTTGAGCGCGCCAGCTGTGGTGCTGAGAAAGCAGCGAAACTGTGGATTACTGTCAGCGGCGCTTCAGGTGCGCGGGCTGGATGATCGACGGGTACCCGGAAGCCGTTGGACTCGGCTGGCGTCGGCTGGACACGTCGTCGTTCCGAGGACGCCCGCACTCCTCGTCATCCTCCAGGACTCTTCGCGTTGATCGGCGGTCCATGCCCAGGCGTCGACGCGCTCCCTCTGAGCAGCTACGCGCAGTCCGTCGTTGGCGATTACGCTGGTGCGGTGGGGGGACAGCCACGGGTTCGCGTGCAGGGGGATCTCTATCACCCGGTGGTGCCGCCCGGAGCCGTGTATGTGGGGCGGCAGGGGTTCGGGCTGCGGCGTTCTCCCTGGGCCAATCCGTTCAGCCTGCGGAAGCATGATCGGGCGGAGGCGTTACGCCTCTATCGGCAGTGGCTTGTGGGGCAGCCGGCCCTTGTTGACCGGGCGCGGCGGGAGCTTACGGGGATGCAGTTGGCGTGCTGGTGCCGCGTCGAGGATTCGTGCCATGCCGACGTGCTGGCCGACATCATCGGTTGAGGTGCAATCGGTATCGCGAGGTGGGCCGTCTCGGTGCGTAGACACCGCCAATGCTGAAGGACTGCGGTCTTGCCGCTTGGTTGCCTACGTAGAAGGCGACGTCGCGGTCGGCGGCGCAGAGCTGGGTGAGGAACTTGTTTCTCAGCTGTTCTGTGGCCTCCGCGTCGGTGAGCTGGTCTAGACGACGTTGTAGGGCGACGAACTCCCAGTCCCAGAGTGTCTGTTGGTGACCGCGGCATTGACGGTCTGCGCAGCGATAGCGGTAGGCACCAGTGAAGCGTGGTGCTTGAAGCGGGCTGCGCTTGGCCGGTTCCAGTAGGTCGAGCTGGTTGAGGTAGCCAGCGATCTTCTTGCGATCTTCCGCCGACCAGCCCGGATGGCGCTTGACCTGAAGAGACGAGATGTCGGCCACGCGAATCAGCGCGATCGATCGTGCGCTCCGGTCGTCGCGGGCCTGTTTGTTGAGCCAGCACATGGAGTCTTCGACGAGCGGATCGAGGAGGTTTCGACGCGACTGTCGGCTGGCGATGTGCCGCTCGGTGGTGATGGTGTCCACGATCGGCTTCCAGCTCTCGCGCCGCTGGTCCTGACTGGCTGGCAGTGCGTCGACGTGGATGATGTCGTACTTGTGGAACTTGCCGTCGTCGTCGAGGTCTCGATAGTGGACCGGGTAGAGGCGAATCCAACCCGTCCAGGGCGGGTCCATGCCCAGTGCCCCGACGCAGACCGTCTCGCCGTATCGCGCGGAGGGGTTGGGTGCCGCCTTCACTGTGATCAGAAGGCGGAGTGTCGCTGGTCGTGCCAGGACTGGCTTCGGTCTCGGATCTTCGTCGGTGCTCGGTCCCCACAACGGAAGCTGTTCCAACGGAACCACCCACATCGCCAAATGCAGCTGCCCAGGCACGTTTAGTTACATAGACGGTCTCACATTTGAATGGATCCGGCACTAGTCAGCAGGGGTGAGGGTTGGCCTCTCAGTCAAACGCCGGCGCGCAGAACTCATCTTTCTCGCTACTTTTAGTAACCACTGTCTCGGTCCATGGTGCGCCATTGCTGGGCCGGAAAGGCGCGTGTCAGGCGTTCCTGGAGATTGGTGCCGCGGTGCAGCGCTCTCCGTGGAGATCAACTACTCGGGGCTTGGTTTGACCGCTTCGCCTCTTCTGTCCTCAGCTCTTCGGCTGATTCAGTGAACAGTGATCTCCAAAATCGGCCCCAAAACCACGGTTTGGATATGTGGGTGCTCGCACGGCCCGTTGACGCCTCGTTCAACGGCCTCCGGCGAGCGCTGTCTCCGGTCACGGTGGTCCCGGTTCCCGATCTTGCGATCAGGGCATCGACCACTCTCTGTTACAGCCTTGGCGAACTGGATGTCGGACCGCCGGGGCTCGGAGGGATCATCAGGGAATGGGTGACCAGGATGCCGTGCGGCGGCTGTCCCCGCGGCGGTGGCGGATCCTGTCGTACCTGGCACAGCATGGGTCCGCGTCGACGCTGGACGTGGCGCTTGTCTGCGCGGTGTCGCGGCTGACCGCTCACCGAGACCTGGTGTGGCTGTACGAGTCGGGACTGGTGCGCCGCGAGCGCTCGGCGGAGGACCGGACTCATACCTGGTGGTACGGGGTCACGGCCGAGGGGACCGAGGTGCTCCGGCACGCCCTGACGGAGTCGGGGCGGCCGGTTCCGTTGCTGCTCGGTCAGCGGCCCTCCAGTGCGGCGGATGCCCTGCTGTTTCTGCCGTTGGTCGAGGTGTCGCGGCGCAACCCGGGGCGGTGCGAGTTGTTCCAGTGGCTGGCGACGATGGAGACCTCGTCGTGGTTGCGCCAGCACGACCTGGCGCAGTGCGGGCCGACGGCTACGGCGTATGGCTGCAGGACGGTCGGTGCCTGCGGTTCCTGGTACACGTCGACCGTGGCCCGACCGGAGACGTTGTCGCCGAGTACGAGCGGCCGGCGCCAGGGTTGGGTGGACTGTTGGGCGGCTACCGGCGTGCGGACCGGCTGGTGCCGGTCGGGGCGGTTCTGCTGATCGCGCAGGACGCCGAGCGGGAGGAACGACTGCAGGCCGACCTGCTTCGTGGGCCGCTGCCGAACGTTGTCGCCACGACCACACGGCAGCTGTTGTATCGCCAGTGGCCGGACGAGCAGGTGTGGCAGGTGCCGGGCGAAGGCGGCAGGCGTTGCCTCATCGAGGTCGGATCCTGACCGCACCCCTTCATGATGCCTTGGCCGCCCCCAGCCCTCTGGTCCTGGCGAGGTCAGCGGCGTGGTGCTGGAGTCAGCGGCGTCGTGCTGCCCTGCTAGCCCTACGCTGGCGGCATGAGGGAACCCAGCGCGGACCGGACCTGGTAGGTGCTGATGAACCGGCATGCAGCGGCACCTGCCGAGGCGATCCCTGACGCGATCCGGGCGGATGTGGAGACGCTGTGGCGCTACCACGACATGCACCACGAGTTGCGCCCGTGCGACGTGGGGATTGGGTTGGGCAGTCACGATCTCGGCGTGGCCGTAATCGCGACGCGCTTGTTTCACGAGGGCCTGTTCCCAAGGATCGTGTTCACCGGCGCGAACGCCCCAACGACCGTCGAGCGGTTCCCGCGTGGAGAAGCAGTGCACTACCGCGAGTACACCATCGAGCAGGGCGTACCCGCGGAAGCGATTCTCGTGGAGCCGCGTGCCACGAACACCGCCCAGAACCTGGAGTACTCCCGTCAGCTCCTGACCGAACACCGGATCCCGGTGAAGTCGGTGCTGATCATGTCGCGGCCCTACCAACAGCGTCGGGCCTACGCCACCTGCAGGTTGATGTGGCCAGAGGTCGATGTGGTCTGCGCGTCGAACCCACTCGAACTGGACGACTACGTGAGCAGCATCGGCGATTCGCGGCGGGTGGTGGACATGCTGGTAGGCGACACGCAGCGGATCGAGGTGTACGCGGAGCGCGGGTTCGCGATCCCGCAGGAGATTCCGGACGAGGTGCGGACGGCGTTCGAGCGCCTGGTCGCGGCTGGCTACACGAGCCGGCTAATTTGAGCCCGGCTACCAGCGGGGTCCTCCCGACCGGACGCCCATCCGGTCGCTGAGTTCGACGGCCAGTCGGGGTGGCCGGGGGCGGGTGAGGATGTCGCGGACGAGGTCGCGGGAGAGCTGGTGGTAGCGCACCTGGTCGGGGCCGATGACCTCGGCCTCCAGGAGCGCCATGAGCGCGTCGTCGATGCGGTTCCACCGGGCAAGGGCCCGGGCGGTTTCGATGGCGTGCCGAACCTGCCGCTCGACGGGCACGGTGCTGGTGTCGAGTGGGGCGCCGATGGCGATGGCGCGCTGCACGTCGCCGAGTTCCATCGCCACAGTCGTCTTGTGGATCGACACGTTGGTCGGCCCGAAGGCGGTCCAGACGTGGTTGCCATCGGCGCCGAGCCGCCGTGCGGCGGCATCGGCCTCGGCGATGTGGGTGTCGGCGGAGGCGCGGTCGTCGTCTCGGGCGGCGGCCAGCGCGCAGACGAGGTGCAGGCTGCCGTAGACCGACAGCAGCTGCGGAGTGGGTTTGGCGAGCCGCGGTTCCAGGAACTGCGCCGCCGTGGCGGCGAGGCCACGAGCCTGCGCATATTCGCCGATGGACGCCAGCGAGTGCGCGGCGGAGCGGCTGAGCGAGCCGATGACGACGTGGTCGTGGCTGGCGTTGGCCGCGGCCAGCCCTCGGCTGGCTGCGGTCCACGCGAGGTCACCTTCGCCGAGCTTGGTGAGGAACAACGCGGCGAGCTGGTGGGCGTAGGCGGTCATCGCGTGCGCTCGCTGGCCATCGTCTCCGTCGTACGCCTCGGTGGCGGTGAGGCAGTCGTGGATGAGGTAGGGCAGCCGGCGGGCGAGGGTGCCGTATCGCGAGTGCTGGTAGGCGGTCCAGATTTCGGCGACGTCGTTCTCGATCTCGCGCAGGGCGGGCGCTTCGGCGTCCCTCGTGCTGGTCAGCGTCGGCGCGAGGTGACGATAGTCGTGAAGCGCGGCCCGCAAGGCCGGGATGGTCTCGCGCCCTGAGTCGTCCGACCACTCGAAGAGGCTCGGTGCACCGATCAGGTCGCCGAGGGACACGTCGAGGGCTTTGGCGATCGCGCGTATGACTGACAGCCGGTCGAGGTCGGCCCGGTTCGTCTCGACCTTACGTAACCACTCCTGGGTCTTGCCCACCAGACCGGCTAGCACCTCTTGGGAGAGGCCTCGTCGACGTCGGTAGAAGGCGACGCGCTGGCCGATGGTCATGTCTTCCGTCATCCCTCGCACACCATCACCCTGCCCGCTGAAGGCCGCCGGACCCGGTACGGATTTTCCCGGTCCTCCGTACGGACCGCCCCTACGTTCAGTTCACCCCAGGTCACCGGCGCGTGTCGATGCCGGTGTCGGGGATGACTAACAGGGAGCTGCAGATGGAGGGATCGATGGGCGGCGCACCACACCACGGCTTGGGCCGCTGGCTCGGCCCGTCCTGGAACGAACTGTCTCGGCGTTCTCCCCGCTTGCGTACCGCCATGAGGGCTGCGCGGGTGGGTGATCGGCGGCCTGCTCCCAGCCGCCGTGATGCGGCGGCGGGCTCGCCATTCCCCCGGCGAGCCCGCCGCTCATCGTTCCTGGTGGGGGCGGAGGCATGACGGTGTACGTCTCGCGTAACGCAATGGCCAGCCAGTCCCGGCGCCCCGAGCCCAGGTGGACGTCCTCACAGGGGCAGGTGCGGCGCGCTGATCCTCCGCTGCTCACCTTCGTGTGGCGTCGGCTGTTCGAGCAGCAGGCCCGAGAGGGTGGTCGCCGGTGACCGGGCAGCAGCGCCGTCTCGCGGCGAACCGGCTCGCGCCAGCCGAGGTAGAGCATCTGTCGATGCGCCCGCTGTGGCTGTGCCGCCGGTGCGGGCAGCCGTGGCCCTGCGGCGCGGCGAAGCTCGCGCTCCTCGCCGAGTACCGGGAAGAGCCGGTGAGCCTGTTCCTCTACCTGGCCGGCTGCCTGCACGACGCGATCGACGACCTGCATCGGCTCAACCCGAGCGTCACGGGCAGCGCCGCCGACATGTTCGACCGGTTCCTCGGCTGGCCCGCCCGCCACACCCACGCCTACCGCGTCAGTACCACCACGGCCGCCAGCATCGAAGAGGCCTCCTCGTGAACGGCATCGGCCTCATCAACGTCACCGGCCAGCCGGCGGTCGCCGGCAGCTTCCACACCCTGGTCGTGCAGCCGACGAGCTTTTGCAACCTCGACTGCACCTACTGCTACCTGCCCGACCGGAGATCCCTCCGCCTGATGAGCGGCGCGGTCGCGCAGGCTTGCGCCGAGTCGATCGCCCAGCAGAACAGCGGTCATCCGGTGAGCGTCGTGTGGCACGGGGGCGAACCCATCGCCACTCCCATCGGGTTGTTCCGTGATTTATTGGCCCCGTTCGAGGAGCTTCGGCGCGCGGGGAAGGTGCGTCACGAGATCCAAACGAACGCGACGTTGATCAACCGGCAATGGTGCGAGCTCTTCACCGCTTATGGGTTCGAGGTCGGGGTCAGCATCGACGGACCGGGCGCGTTGAACCGGAACCGCCTCGACCGGGCCGGCACGTCAACAGACGCCCGCACTCTGCGCGGCATACAGACCCTGGCCGAGGCAGGGCTGAGGTATTCGGTGATCTGTGTAGTCACCCCGGAAACCATCGACCACGCGGACGCCCTCATCGACTTCTTCACCGGCCTGCCCGGCTGCGAGTCGGTGGGCTTCAACATCGAAGAGCAGGAGGGCGCCGACCGGGCACCGGTGTCGGAGGACGCCGCGTACCGGTTCTGGCAGCGCCTTATCGAACGTCGCGTTGGCGGCAGCCCGCTGCGGATCCGCGACGTGGACCGGTTGGCCGACTATCTCGCCGCCACCCGCGCTGGCCGCGTCGACCACGCGCCGTACGAGCCGATCCCGACCGTCTCTTGGGATGGGCAGGTGGTGCTGCTGTCACCGGAACTGCTCGGCATCACCGAGCCGCGATACGGCGACTTCATCGCCGGCAACGTCCTTCATCAGCCCATCACCGCCATGCTTGCCGGCGCCAGCGACCTGGGCTACGTCGCCGAGTTCATTGCGGCCCTCAACGACTGCGCCGATCGCTGCGCCTTCTACGACTTCTGCCGCGGCGCCCAGGCCGGCAACCGCTACTTCGAGCACGCGACGTTCACCGCCCATGAAACCGCCTACTGCCGGACCACCCGACAGGCCCTCGTCCGCGCCGCCGCGGATCACCTCGCCCCTCAAGGAGAAGCACCATGACCAACGCTCTCGCGGTCCTCGTCAACGCCGCACCCGAGCAACTCGCTCACCTCGGCGTCGACCCTGAGCGGTCGGTAGCGATCGACGCGGCGAAGTTCGACAACCGCCCCGCTTGGGACAACAAGGGTAAGTTCGACAGTCGACCCGGCTGGGACAACTGGAACAAGAAGAAGTAGGCCCACCACGGGACGCGCGAGGTGGGCGTGCCCACCCCGCGCTCACACAGGTTGAGGACACATGCGCACCACCACGATCGGCGACGTGAAGGTTCTGCTGCCGGACCTCGAACCGGACGACCTCGACACCACGACGGACCTGGCCGGCGGCCTCACTGAGGCCCTCGTCGACGGCGCAGCGTGGCACGGCTCGAACCTTGAGGACGTCCCTATCCGCAGCAGCCTGATCACCGGCGCGGACCTGAGCGAGAGCACCTGGGAGGCCGGCAGCCTCTACGGCTGCGAGATCACGCGCACCGACTTCTCCGGCGCGACCCTGACCGGCGTCACCATCGAACGCTGCGCCATTACCGGCTCCCGGTTCACCGGCACCAGACTCACCGACGTGCGCCTCAAGGACGTCCTGTTCGACGGCTGCCGCTTCGACTACGCCACCTTCCAACGCGTCGCTGCCGCCGGCTCGGTCGCGTTCACCGACTGCACTCTCGCCAACGGCGCGTGGTCCTCCTGCCGACTACCCCGCATCGCGCTGCGGTCATGTGACCTCGCCGGACTGGAATTGGACTCCTGCCAGCTCGACGGCACCGACCTGCGGGGCAGCCGGCTCCAGGGCCTCAAGACGCCGCTGGACAACCTGCGCGCCGTCACCCTCGGCGAGGACCAACTTCCTGACCTCACCCAGCTGACCGTCGCCGCCCTCGGCCTCGCCGTTCGCAACAACTGAAGCCGAGGAGGCGTCGTGCTCGCCGAACCCACTGGCAGCCCGGACACGATCCTCGTCTGCGTCCGGGGCAACTCCGGCTCCGGCAAGAGCAGCATCGCCCGCGAGCTACGACGCCGGCACGGCCGGGGCTGCGCCCTGGTGGAGCAGGACTACCTGCGCCGCATCCTGCTGCGCGAACGGGACAAGCCCGGCGGCGCTGCGCCTGCGCTGATCGGGCAGACCGTCCGGTTCGCCCTCGACCACGGCTACCACGTGGTCTTGGAAGGCATCATGCACAGCAGCCGCTACCGCAGCATGCTGACCTCCCTGCGGGACGGCCACCGCGGCCGGTCGCTGTTCTGCTATCTCGACGTGTCCCTGGCTGAGACCCTGCGCCGGCACCTCACGCGTCCGCAGGTCAGTGAGTTCACCGCCGAGCAGATGAGCGGCTGGTACGCCGTCCATGACGTCCTGGGCTGGCCCGACGAACTCGTTCTCCCCGAGACCACGGGCCTGGACGAGGCCGTCGAGGCCATCGCCGCTGCCGCCGGCCTACCCCAGACGCCTGCATGAGCCAGCTCTTACGGCCCTGCCCTCACCCGGCCAGATGCTCGGCGGCCAGGGCGGTTCCTTCGACCCGGGCGCGTACCTTGGCCCACGCCGTGTCCCGCGACGTGGACACGTCGTCGGCGAACGGCGCGAACCCGCAGTCGTCGCAGGTGCCGAGCCGGTCGGGCGGGATGTACTCAGCGGCCCGTAGCACGCGGTCGCGCACCTGGTCGGCGGTCTCCACCACCGGGTCGACCGGGTCGGTCACGCCGACGAAGATCCGCTGGTGCGGCCGGGAATGCTCAGCGATCGCGGCGAGCACCCGTCCCGGCTCGGGCTCGCCGGCGAGCTGCACGTAGAAGACGCCGGCGTCGATCGCGAAGAGGCTCGGCAGCAGCTCGACGTAGTCCACATCAAGGCTGTGGGTGGAGTCCTGGTCGCCGCCGGGGCATGTGTGCACGCCGATGCGCGCGCGCTCGTGCGGAGCGAACCGCTCGAGCACACGGTTGTTCAGGGCCACGAAAGCCTGCAGCAGCGCCTTGGAGGGGTCGAGCTTGATCGAGAGCCGGCCCTCGGTGAAGTCCAGCTGCACGGTCTGAGCGCCGGCGTCCAGCGCGCCGCGGATGTCGGCCTCCGCCTCGTCAACCAGGTCGTCGAGGAACGCCTCTCGGGGGTACCCGTCGATACCGTCCTCCGGATACAGCAGGCTGAGCGCGGACGGCGCGATGACCGCCTGTTTGACCGGCACGGTCGCGTGCCGTCGCGCGGCGGTCAGGTACGTCTGCGATCGCGTCGCGTAGCGGAACGGTCCTGCGGTGAGGCGGGGAAGCTGCCGCGTATGGCCGTCGGCGAACGGGATGACGGCGCCGTCCGGCGCCAGGGTGTCCAGACCCGACAGCGGGTACGTCGCGAAGCTCGGCTTGCGCTGTTCGCCGTCGGTGACCACAGGTGAGCCGATCCGCTCAAGGGTGGCGATGGTGTCCCGCACGGCGTCGTCGTACCGCGCGTCCAGAGCAGCCTGCCCGATCCGCCCGGCGGCGTGATCGACGATGGCGGCCAGCAGCACCGACGGGCGCGGAAAGCTTCCGATCGGCTCGGTCGGGAGAATCATGGCCGTCAAGCTATTGGCGGATGACGGGCGGCGCATCTTCCAGCGTGCGCACTTCGGGCTTCCGTGGAGGACGGGCGCGCAGTTTCTTTTTCGGCGTGGTCAGCCGGTGATCCAGGAGCGCAGCTTGTCGGGGTTGAGTACGGCCCAGACGTGGTCGATGCGGCCGCCGGTGATGTCGAACGCCATCACCGACACGGTGACGCCGTCCAGTCGAGCCACCAGACCGGGCTGACCGTTGACCGTGCACTCCAGGAGCGTTACGCCGGCCGCCGAGGTGGGCCGGCCGACGAAGAAGCGGGCGACCTGCTCGGCGCCTTCGACCGGGTGGGGCGCGGCGGTGACGAGCCCTCCGCCGTCGCCGGTCGCCGTGGCGTCGGGGGCCAGCAGACCGATGAGCGCGTCGATGTCATTGGCCTCCCAGGCGCGCTTGAAGGCCCGGACGACTGCGGCGTGCCGGGCTGACGAGGCCGTGTCAGGTCGCGGGGCGCGGATGCGTCGGCGGGCTGACGAGGCGAGCTGGCGGCATGCCGCCGGGGTACGGCCGACGATCGCGGCCACCTCGGCGAAGGGGTAGCGAAAGACGTCGTGCAGGACGAACGCGACCCGCTCGGCAGGGGTCAGCGCGTCGAGTACGACGAGGAAGGCCATGCTGACCGACTCGTCGAGGGTGACCCGGTCGGCCGGGTCGGAGAAGCCGGCGGACCGCCCGCTGATCCATTCCGCCCGGTCGGGCAGCGGCTCGGGGATCCATTCGCCCACGTACCGTTCGCGCCTGAGCCGCGCCGAGCCGAGCAGGTCCAGACAGATGCGGCTGGCAACGGTCGTCAACCAGGCACCGGGCGATTCGATGTCCTCCTGTTGCCGGGGGGACATGGCGTACCAGCGGGCGTAGGTCTCCTGGACGACATCCTCGGCGTCGGCCAGGGAGCCCAGCAGTCGGTACGCGAGGTTGGTCAGCTGTCGGCGCTCGCTGATGATCGCGCTCAGGCCCGGATCGGGTCGGCCGTGTTCCGGCTCGGACGGGGTTGTCATGGGTGTCAGCGGCTCCTTCGAACGATCTGACTCACCACTCATGACGAACCGTCGCCCCCGATTGTGAGGTCCGCGCGGCACCTCACATCTCGGATGGCTGTCTCGTCGTACCGGTCAGACCCGCTCAGGAAGGAAACCAATCGTGGAACCCGTGCACGTCGCGATCGTCTACTACAGCTCCACCGGCACCGTACACACCTTGGCGCAGGCCGCCGCCGAGGGCGCCGAGAAGGCGGGCGCCACCGTGCGACTGCGGAAGGTCGCCGAAACCGCCCCGCCGGAGGCGGTCGGCGCCAGACCGGAGTGGGAGCGACACCTGAAGGACACCGCCGACGTCGCCGAGGTCGGCCACGAGGACCTGGAGTGGGCCGACGCGGTGCTGTTCGGCACGCCCACCCGCTACGGCAACCCGGCCAGCCAGCTGCGGGCGTTCATCGACACCACTGGCCCGCTGTGGTTCCAGGGCAAGCTCGCGGACAAGGTGTACTCGGCCTTCACCGCCTCCAACACCGCTCACGGCGGGCAGGAATCCACCCTCCTGGCGCTGGCGAACACGTTCTGCCACTGGGGCGGCATCATCGTGCCGCCCGGCTACACCGACCCCATCCAGTTCCGGTCCGGCAACCCCTACGGCACCTCCCACGTGGTCGGCGACGGCCCGCCCGGTGAGGTGATCCTGCAAGCGGCCCGCCACCAGGCCCGCCGCGTCGTCGACGTCGCCGCCCACCTCAAGGCCGGCCGCGCTGCCTGACGAAGCGGGCAGTACGGCCAGACGGCGGTGCCGCACTCAGCACGCCTGGTTCGGCTAAGTCCGAAAAGGCCGTACCGGACGCATTGCGGGTGATCCACGCCGGGTGCAACGCTGGATCGATGGGTTGGTGGAATCGACTTCGACGCGGATCGCGTTATCCGCTGCGCCGGCCAGGCCCGGGCGTACCACAGGCCATCTGGCCGTCCGACCTGCGGGCGCTGATCCGGGACCTTGCGGCGGCCCAGCCGGAGAACCGGGCCGAGCTGCTGGCTCTGCTGCGGCGATTGGAGTCGACGAGGCACACGCGCATACCCGTGCGGGTGTACGAGATCGGCGAGATGATCCAGCGGCACGCGCCGGTGGAGAAGGACAACGCGACCGCCGCGGCCTGGGCGGTCTGGCACGCCGTGCCGGAGCTGGACCTGATGGCGAGCGCGCGGGATCGCTGCAAGCACGCCAAGAGCCTGCTCGGCACGCTGCGCGAACTGGTGCTGCACGGCCCGGACCCGGCCTTCGAGATCGGCGATCCGGACACCACCATCGCCGATGCCCTCCGGCTCGAGGCGGAGCGGATCGGTCACGCACCGGTGGCCGGCGAGGGCGAACACCAGGTCGGCTACCGGGCCGCGTACGCCGGGTTCGTCAAGCAGATGGCGCATCGGGCAAGTGAGCTCGAGGGGATGCCGGAGCGCAACCCCCGCCGTGGCGTCCTGGCCGCGACTGATCCGTCCGCAGACCGGACCGATTTGCCCACGCCGGTGCTGGTGGCCCTACGCGACGCGGTGGCGGCACTCCCGCACGAGCGGGACGCCCGGCGCGAGCAGTGGACGGCGCGGGTGACCAGCGCCATCGAGCCGTTGCATCCTGGCGGCCCGAGCGTGGACCCGGCCGCGCTCGGGCGGGCGATCATGGCCGAGCTGCCGGAGCTCGACCGTCTCGATGAGACGCTGGGCCGTCTCGAACGGATCGAGGAGCAGTTGGCCGCGACGCAGCGGCAGTTGGCAGCTCAGCGGGCGCACCTGACCGAGGAGGTGATCCGCTGGCGTAACACGCTTGCCCGCGAGCTGCGTCAGCAGGCCGACCATCACGTCGCCGCGACCGGTATCTCCCTCGACGCCGATTTTACCGCCGGCTTCACCCTGGCCAGCGACCAGATCGCCCGGCACCTGCGCGAGCGGGCCGACCGGCTTGCCGTCGCGGACCTACCCAAGCCCTCCTTCCGATGACCTGGGCCAGAGACGTGACGTGACCGTGGACCGCCGTCAGCTCAACGGTGACGGGGACTCGGCGCGGTAGGCGCGTCGAGGGCCGGGGCCACGACAGCGAACGCCTGGTCCATCAGCTCGGCCAGGTGCTGTTCGTCGTCGCCCGGCTGCCACCGCTGGAGCACCGTGTCGAGTGCCAGCAGGGCCATCCCGGCCGCCATCCGGGGGTAGGGGTCGATGTGCGGGTCGAGGCCGCAGCGGTTGGCCAGCTCGGCGGCCAACTCGGCGCGCCACTGGATTTGGCGTTCCAGCCAGCGGGCGTGCAGGGCGGGGGTGTCCAGGATGAGACGGACGACGACTCGGGCTCGCTCGGAGTGTTCCGGTTGGTCGTTGCAGGCGGCGAGCGGCACCCAGAGGGCGTGGCGCAGCGCGACCGACGGCGCCTCGGCGGGTGGCCGGGCGGCGAGTTCGGTGATGATGTCCGCGCTGGTGTCGGCCAGGAACCGGACGACGACGTCCTCTTTGGACGCGAAGTAGCGGAAGAAGGTACGCCGCGACATGCCGGCCGCCGCCACGATGTCGTCGACGGTCACCACGTCGAAGCCCTTGGTGGCGAGGAGCATCAGGGCGGCGTCACGCAGTTCGTCGGCAACAAGCTGGCGTTTGCGTTCGGCCAGGCTGTTGTCCGTACGAGATCTCATCCGCCGATGCTACGTCATGCGGTGCCACGTCATGCCCATGTTGGCATCACGCGCATTGCTTGACACTGAGTGCCACCGATAGCACAGTGGGTCGCATGACTGTCAATGGCTGGTCCACTGACCAGATCCCCGACCTGAGCGGCCGTACCTTTGTCGTCACCGGTGCCACGGCGGGCCTCGGCCTGGTCACCACCCGGGCGCTCGCCGCCCGCGGTGCGCGCGTCGTGCTGGCCGTCCGCGACGAGGAGAGGGGCCGGCGGGTGGCGGCGGACATCGCCGCGGCCGGGCCCGGTGGCGACCTGGAGGTCCGGCGGATCGACCTCGCCGACCTCGACTCGGTACGGATGTTCGCCGACGGGATGCACGCCGACCACCGTCGGGTGGACGTGCTGGTCAACAACGCCGGGGTGATGGCCCTGCCCCGCACCCTCAGCCCGCAGGGGCACGAGGTGCAGTTCGCGACGAACCACCTCGGGCACTTCGCTCTCACCGGGCTCCTGCTCGACCTCCTGCTGGCCGGCCGGGATCCGCGGGTGGTCACGGTCACCTCGGTCAACCATCGGCAGGCGAAGGTGCGCTTCGACGACCCGACCGGGGTGGGCGGTTACTCCCCGATGGGCTTCTACAACACGTCCAAGCTGGCCAACGCCATCTTCGGCTACGAGTTGCACCGGCGGCTCAGCGCCGTGGCCAGCCCGCTGGGCAGCTATCTCGCCCACCCCGGCTACACCGCGACGAACCTGCAGAGCAGCGGCACCACGCCGATCTGGCGGCTGCTGCTGGGCCGGATCGGCAACCCGCTCCTGGCTCAGCCGGTCGACCGTGGAGTCTGGCCGCAGCTGTTCGCCGCCACCGACCCGAAGGCGCAGCCGGGCCAGCTCGTCGCCCCCGGCGGGCCGGGCGAACTGCGCGGGCACCCCGCGCCGGCGAAACTGTCCGCGGCCGCGACCGACCCGGAGTACGGCCGCCGTCTGTGGGAGCTGTCCGAGCAGGCCACTGGCGTACGGTTCGGCGCGCTGCGACCGGCGAACTGATCGCGGGACATCCAGCGGCCGTCACAATCCGCCGGGCTGGGTCGTCCAGGTGGCGAGCAACCACAATGGAGGAACAATGTTCGCTGCTTACGTCACGGTCACCATTCTCGCGTCGGTCTTCACCGGCATCGCCGCTGTGACCTACCTGATCGGCCACGACTATCCGAAGGCCCAGGCGGACATGAAGCGCGTGCCCCGGTCGTGGGTACCGCGATTGGGTCTGGCGCTGGCGGCAGGGTCGTTGGGGCTGCTGGTCGGCTTCGCCGTACCGCTGCTCGGCACTCTCGCCGCCGCTGGCCTGGTGTTGTATTTCATCGGCGCGCTCATCGCGCACCTGCGCGTCGGCTCCCGCCAGTTGGTGGGTTGGGCCGTCTTCTTCGTCACCGTGGTTGCCGCACTGACAGTGAACGTGCTCTACCACTGGTGAATCGTCAGCTCCGACGTGCGGGGACACCGTGGGCGTTGGCATCGGGGGTCAAGCCGGTATTGCCGAGTCATTGGCGTGCATCTATAGTTCGCGGATCACAACAATCATGGCCGTGGTGACGCGGCCGGGTCGTCGAAGCGCTTCGACGATTCGTCGTTCAGGCCCGTCAGCCGGGTGTCGAGCCTGGTCACGCCGGTCTCGGCGCCCGCTGGGCGTCTGTCGTACGACATGAGGAGAACCGCATGCGGAACTGGCGCCTTCGGCGCGGAATCACCGCGCTCGCGCTCGCCCTGCTAGCCCTACCGGCCGTTCCCGGCACCGCGCTCGCCGAGCCGCCCACCTACCCGTTCCGAGATCCACACCTACCCGTGAACGCCCGGGTCGACGACCTGCTCGGCCGTCTCACCCTGGACGAGAAGATCTCGTGGTTGCACCAGTACCAGCCGGCCATTCCCCGGCTGGGCATCGGCCTGTTCAAGACCGGCACCGAGGCGCTGCACGGGGTGGCCTGGTCCACCGACATCGACAACAACGGCGCGGTGGTCAAGGCCCGCGGCACCGTCTTCCCCCAGCCGGTGGGCATGGCGAGCACCTGGAACACCGACCTGATCCGGCAGGTCGGTTCGGCCGTCGGCGACGAGGCGCGCGGCTACCACGCGCAGAACCCCCAGGTCTGGGGGCTCAACCTCTGGGCGCCGGTGGTCAACCTGCTGCGCGACCCCCGGTGGGGCCGCAACGAGGAGGGCTACTCCGAGGACCCACTGCTCACCGCGGCGATCTCCACCGCCTACGGCTCGGGGATGACCGGCGGTGACCCGAACCACCTGAAGAGCGCACCGACCCTCAAGCACTACCTGGCCTACAACAACGAGGTCCGGCGCGACGTGACCTCCTCGAACGTGCCGCCTCGGGTGCTCAACGAGTACGACCGTGCCGCCTTCGAACCGGCCATCGCCGCCGACGCGGCGACCGGGGTGATGGCCGCGTACAACCTGGTCAACGGCCGTCCGGCCACGGTGGACCCGGACCTCGCGACGGTGGTACGCGACTGGACCGACCAGCCGCTGATGAACGTCACCGACGCCTGGGCGCCGAACAACCTCGTCGCCTCCCAGGGGTACTACGCCACCCAGGCCGAGGGGAACGCCGCGATCATCAAGGCCGGCCTGAACAGCTTCATCACCGACGACACCAACGCGCAGCCGACCATCACCGCCATCAAGCAGGCGCTGGCGACCGGCCTGCTCACCGAGCGGGACATCGACGCCCGGATCCGCGAGATCCTGAACGTCCGGTTCCGGCTGGGTGAGTTCGATCCGGGCGGCGGCCGGTACGGCGGCATCACCCCGGACGTCATCAACAGCCCCGAACACCAGCGACTGGCCCGGCAGGCCGCCGGTGAGGCGATGGTGCTGCTGAAGAACCAGCGGCAGGCGCTACCGCTGGACCCGGCCCGGACCCGCAAGGTGGCGGTGCTCGGCCCGCTGGCCGACAACCTCTACTCGGACTGGTACGGCGGCGACCTGCCGTACCAGGTGACCGCGCTCGGCGGCATCCGCGAACGTTTGGGCAGCTCGGCCAGTGTGAGCGGGCTCGACGGGGCGGACCGGATCGCCCTGAAGGACGCGGCGACCGGCCGGTACGTCACGGCCACCGGCACCACCGACGCCAACCCGGTCGCCGCGACCGGCGCCACCGCCTCGCTCGACGCCCAGTTCGACGTGGTCGACTGGGGGCAGGACGTGGTGACAATGCGCAACGCCGCCAACGGTCGCTACCTCGGCTACAACTGGGGACCGTTCCTCACCCGTGATGAGCAGCCGAACGGCTGGTACGTCCAACAGCAGTTCAAGCTGGAGCCGCAGGCCGACGGGACTGTGGTGCTGCGGTACGTGGGCTACGAGACCAAGGAGAGTTGGTTCGGCGCCGACACGTACGTGACGGTCGGCGACGACGGCGCCCTCAAGCTCGGCGCATCCACCCCGGCCGCCGCGACCCACTTCAGTCGCGAGGTGGTCAGCAGCGGAATCGACCGGGCCGTGGCGGCGGCCAAGGCGGCCGACACGGCCGTGCTGGTGGTCGGCAGCAACCCCTTCATCAACGGCCGCGAGGCACACGACCGGACCTCCACGGCGCTGAGCGCCGGCCAGGAGGCGCTGGTCAAGGCCGTGGCCAGAGCCAACCCCCGGACCGTGCTCGTGCTCCAGACCAGTTACCCGGTCACCATCCGGTGGGAGCAGGAGCACGTGCCGGCCATCGTCTGGACCACCCACGCGGGCGCGGAGACCGGTCACGCCATCGCCGACGTTCTCTTCGGCGACCGCAACCCGTCCGGCCGGCTCACCCAGACCTGGTACCGGTCGGACTCGCAACTGCCGCCGGACCTGCTGGAGTACGACATCATCTCGTCCGGGCAGACCTACCTGTACAGCACCGCGAAGCCGCTCTACCCGTTCGGCCACGGGCTGTCGTACACCCGGTTCCGGTACGGCCAGCTGCGTGCCGGTGCCCAGTCGGTCGCGGCCGACGGCACCATCACGGCCAGTGTCGACGTGACAAACGTCGGCAGCCGGGCCGGGACCGAGGTCGTTCAGCTCTACACCCACCAGCGCACCTCGCGGGACAGGACCCCGATCCGCCAGCTCAAGGCGTTCCAGCAGGTGAAGCTCGCGCCCGGGCAGACCCGAACGGTGACCCTGCGCCTGCCCGCCGCCGACCTGGCGCACTGGGACGTCACCCGTAGCCGATGGGTGGTCGAGTCGTCCGTGCACGACCTGATGGTCGGAGCGTCCGCCGAGGACATCCGGGCCCGCGCCGCGGTCCGGGTCCGCGGCGAGACCATCCCGGCCCGCGACCTGTCCCGACCCACCAGGGCGGAGAACTTCGACCGGTACGCCGGGGTCCGGCTCGTCGACGAGACCAAACCCAGCGGTACGGCGGTCGGTGCCACCGCGGCCGGTGAGTGGATCTCCTTCGACGGTTCCGCGCTGGGTGCCGGCGCGCGCACCTTCACCGCGAAGGTCGCCAAGGCCGGTGCGGGGGCCGGCACCATCCAGGTCCGGTTGGGGTCGCCCACCGGTCGGCTGCTCGGCACGGCCAACGTGCCCAGCACCGGCGACGACTACCGGTACGTCAGCACCAGCACCGAGTTGGCCCGGGCCGTCGGCACCCACGACGTGTACCTGGTGTTCGACTCCCCGCTGCGGCTGGCGGAATTCTCCATCAGGTGACCGGAGCCCGGGGCCGGGTCGATCGTCGACCCGGCCCCGGCCTCGTTGGTCAGCTCGCCGTGCAGGTCAGCGTCGGTGTGCCGGGCGTGCCGGTGGACGAGCCGAGGAACCCGAACGCCGCGCCACCTGCGCCCCCTGGACCGACGGCCCCGGGTCGCCCTGACCGCTCGCGATCGGTCAGCGCACCGTGCTGCGGGTGAAGGCCCACGTCACAGTGCAACCGCTGATCGTGCTGCCGGCGCCGTTCGAAAATCCGGGTGCGCCGCGTCGCATCACTCGAACAGGCCGGCCGGCGGCGAGTGTTGGCCTTCCTGTACGTGCGAGTAGTCGCGGGCCTCGGCAACCAGGCCCACCTCGTCGAAACGCAGCATCGTGCATCCGCTGATGGTCATGGGTTGGTCCTTGATGTGGACCACCGCCCAGTACTCCACGGCTGCGGCATCGCCGTCGACCTGTGGCTCGCCGAACCAGACCTGCGCGGGGCGGGACTCCTCGGCGAAGGACTCCGCCAGGTAGGCCCGGAGCCCGGACCCCGCCGTGTCGCTGCGGATTCGTCGGACGACGCAGGCGGAGGTGTGCGGCCAGCGCGGCTGATCTGCCCGATCCAGCAGCATTTCTACATAGACGCCCCCCAATTGACGGTTGCATTGGTCAGACGTGTGACCTACGCTCCCAGTAAGAATTTCGGGGCGATTAACAAAGAGTGCGGTCGGGGCGACGGAAGTCCCCGCCGGCCCTTAGTGGCGTCGCTGTTCCGTACTCGTCGCTCGATACGCACGTTGGGCACCACGTCGACGACCAGCGAGAGGAACAGACGTGAAGTCAGCCATATCCACCGCTCGAATGTCAGTGTTGGCGGTGGCGGCGCTTATCGCCGCCACGCTGCCAGCCGTGCTGACAAACCAACTGCCGGCATCGGCCGCAGTCCAGGCGACCTACTATGTCGCCCCGGACGGTAACGACGCCAATCCGGGCACCCTGCAATCGCCGTTCCGGACTCTGCAACGGGCCCGGGACGTCGTCCGTACGATAAACGCGAACATGACCGGCGACGTCAATGTCCTTCTCCGTGGTGGCACCTATCCGGTGAGCAGCACTGTCGAATTCGGGCCGAGCGACTCCGGCACCAACGGATTCCGGATCAGCTACGGGGCCTACCCCAATGAGAAGCCGGTCCTCGATGGTGGCGTCCAGGTGACCGGGTGGAGCCAGCACAGCGGCAACATCTGGAAGGCGCCGCTCGACCGCGCCAACAAGCTGCGGGCGCTCTACGTCAATGACAAGCGCGCGTACATGGCGTCGAAGACGATCAGCTCGGCGGGGTGTTACGGGACGTACAACATCACGGCCAACCAGGCCTCGTGGGCCTGGGAGTCGGGGTCGCAGTGTGACGGCGCCAAGTACAGCCTCAACGACTTCCCGGCCATCGCCAGCAATCAGGACGACATCGAGATCGAGACCGGGACGACCTGGACCACGGCCATCGTCGGCGTCCGCCAGGTGACCACGAGTTCCGACGGCGCGAACCGGGTCGCCCTCTTCCAGCAACCGGGCGCGGCCATCGCGCAGGGCGCGTTCAATGGCAACGCCCAGGTCGGTGGCACCCACAAGGTCATGAACGCCTACGAGTTCCTGGACACCCCCGGTGAGTTCTACTTCGACAAGACCAGCCGGACGCTGTACTACTACAAGGCCAGCGCCGAGAACATGTCGACCGCGACGGTCTACGCGCCGAACAACGTGACCACCGTGCTGCGGGTGGCCGGCACCTCGACGAGCAGCCACGCGCGCAACATCACCTTCTCCGGCCTGACGGTGCAGCACTCCGACTGGAACTTGGTCAACGTCGCGGGATCGTCGTTCAAGCAGGCGCAGCAGGGCAACCTCAGCGCGAACGTGTACGCCAAGGGAAACTTCCACGTCTACTACTACCGCAACGTCGATGTGACTCCCGGCATCATCCACCTGCAGAACGCCGACGGGATCCTCCTGCAGCGCAACCGGATCCAGCACACCGGCGCCGACGGGGTCAACATGATCAATGATGTGCAGAGCACGCAGTTGATCGGGAACCACACCAACGACATCGCCGGGTCCGCCATCACCGTCGGCCATCCCCAGCACGTCTATATCGGGGACGGTACGTCGACCAACCGGGAGAAGTACTCCGCGTCGGTCGAGGGGCTACCGAAGAACATCGACATCAAGAACAACTACCTCTACGACAGCGCGGTCCTGTTCAACGGGCACAGCCCCATCTCGGCGTACTTCGCCGACACCCTCACCATCCAGCGCAACCGGATCGAGAAGACCCCGTGGTCGGGCATCACGCTCGGCTGGGGCTGGTGGAACTTCGACGGATCGTCGGGCTCGATCGTGCCGAACCGACCGACCACGACGGCGAGAAACAACACCATCAGCTACAACCACATCATCGACACGGTGCAGCGTCTCAGCGATACCGCCCCCATCTACACGCTCGGGAGCCAGCCCGGGACCACCATCACCAACAACTACCTCCAGGGTGTTCCGTCGGGCCACAAGTACGGACTGCACCCGGACGAGGGATCGGCGTTCATCACGTTCCGAGACAACGTCCTGAGTATCGACAAGAACGTCACCTGGATGATCAACTCGGACGACTTCGGGCGGAAGCACGATCTGAGCATCACGCAGATCTACGGCCCGATCAACAAGGTCTCGAACAAGAATCTGCCGAACAGTACGGTCGGTGACATCCTCGTCTCCTCCGACTATGTCTGGCCGGCGACGGCGTACGGTATCGCCGCGAATTCCGGCCTTGAGGAGGCGTACCGGGACATCATTCCGGCGAGCAATTTCTCCGCGCCGAACTATGTGTTGCCGGCCAGCACCTTCGTCACCAGTGCCACCGCGTCGATTCCGATCCGGAGCATCGGCGACGCCACCAGGTCGGTCTGGTTGGCTCCGTACGGCACGACCACCTTTACCGCCGGTGCGACGATGACCAGGGCAGCCGGCACCGCCACGTCCATCGCGGTGCCGACCACTCAGGGCGAGTACCGGCTCTACGTCGTCGACGCTCAGGGCAACCGGTCGGCCGAGTCGACAGCGATCGTCCGGCAGCAGCAGGGCGGTGGCAGCGGTACGGGGAGCGGACAACTCGTGGGTGCCCAGTCCGGCCGCTGTGCCGAGGTGCCCAACTCCTCAACCACCAACGGCACTCAGACGCAACTCTGGGACTGCTCCACCGGCACCAACCAGCGGTGGACCCACACCACCAGCAAGCAGTTGACCGTGTACGGCAACAAGTGCCTGGACGCCTCCGGGGCCGGCACGGCCAACGGCACCGCGGTCATCATCTGGGACTGCCACGGCGGGCTCAACCAGCAGTGGAACGTCAACAGCAACGGCACCGTCACGAACGCCCAGTCCGGGCTGTGTCTTGATGCCAACGGCGCGGCCACCGCCAACGGCACCAAGCTCATCCTCTGGTCCTGCAATGGCGGCACGAACCAGCAGTGGACGCTGCGTAGCTGACCCGACCAGACCCCGGGGCCAGGCCGACACGGGCCTGGCCCCGGCTATTTCTGGTAGCCGTAGTTGTCGCAGGTCCGGCGTCCCTGGACGCAGTTCTTGGTGCGCTTGTTCATGGTGTTGACGTCCCACATCACGAACGCGTCCCCGTGCATCGACGAGGCACTCTTGCCCTCCTTGTCGGAGGAGAGGTAGTAGCCCGCCGGGGTGCCCTTCGCCGGGTACTGGATGTCGAAGGTGATCGCCGGAATCCGGACCGGGTGGCTGGTCGGGCAGGAGTTGCCGCTGCCGTACGCCACATGGTCCTTGTGGTTGGGGCTGTCCAGGTGCTTGCCGTCCCAGCAGTCCGGGAACTGCATCATGAAGTGCAGCGTCGCGTCGCCCCCGCAGATGGGCCAGTTGCCGTTGGTGCTACGGGCGATGCCATCGAGGTCGCCGGGGCCGTAGAAGGCGCAGTAGAACTGGCCGGTCGCGCCGCGCGGCGTCGGCTTCTTCTTCTTGGCGTCACCGGAGATCATGCGCAGGCCGTTGGGCATCGGCATCTGGCCGGTCGAGTTCTTGGCGAGCGAGCGGTAGTAAACCCGGAACCCGCTGGTCTCGACCGGCTTTCCCGTGGCGTTGTCGTAGAGGGTGGGCACCCAGTAGGCGGAGTGGTCCTGGACCGGCTTGCAGGAGGTGGCCGTGAACTTCGTCAGGTCCCCGGCGACGGTGTTCGCGTCGACGGCCTTGTTGCCGACGAACGAGTGCATGTGTGACGCGCCCGGTAGGCCGGGGGCGACGATCGGGTCGTCGGGTAGCCGGTGGCTGTACTGGCAGTCCGCCCGGAACTCCGGGAGGTTACCCACCCCGGACGGGACGGGGTCGATCTTCAACGCCCGGTACGCGTCGGCCTGCGCCTTCCAGGCCGCACGATCGACCGGAACCCAGCCGGTTGCCGGGACCTTCGGCGCGGCAGCGGTCGACGGCGTCGCGCCGGGCGACGGGGTCGTGGCGGCCGACGGCGTCGCGGAGGCCGGCACCGCCGCGCCGGGCAACGGTGGCTGCCCGGCCGGTGACGACGGGTACTCGACGGCGTTGGCCGCGTTCGACGGCTCCGGCTGCGGTGCGCCGTTGCCCAGGTACACGCCTCCCGCCGCGATGACGAGGACGGCCACCGCACCGACGCCCACGCCCAGCCTGTTGCGGGTGAGCCAGCCAGGAACGCGATGACGGGGCGGCGGCGGGCCTTCGTACGACACGGGTCACTCCAACGAGTAGACGCCAGGATGACCCGAGCGGCCACGGCGGCCGAATCGTAGGCGCTTGCGGCCCGCGCTCGGAAGGTCTTTAAACCTTCCTTAAAGTACGCGGGCTGTGCCCGGAAAATGTCGGCCTCGGAGGTGCTGCCGGACAGGGCGCGGGTAATGCTGGGCCATGAAATCGACCTGGAAACCCCACGAGAAGCACGGCGGCCTGTCGGACAAGGACAAGCGCGAGCTGCCGGAGACCGTCTTCGCGTTCCCCGGGAAACGCAAGGAACCGATGACCGATGCCAGTCACGTCCGCAATGCCGTCGCCCGGTTCGATCAGGTGCAGGGCGTCACCGACAAGGACCGGGACCTGGCCTTCCAGAACATCCTCGCCGCCGCCAAGCACTACGGTGTCGACGTCGCCGAGACGAACTGGCGTCAACTCGGCAAACTCCCGCACACACCGAACCCCGCCCACTGACGGACACCCACACGAACTGGCTCGCTGACCGGATGGGTTCGCCTCCGCTGGGTAAGCGGCGCGGATGCCCGCCAAACAGGAGCCGGCAGCTGACAACGATCAGCCCCCGCACCGGGCGTCCCGGGTCGACCGCACCTGGGCCGGCCTCGGTGAGCGGGTGCGGCACGGGCTGCATTCCCGCGCCTGGCGCCTCCGCCTCTACGGGCTGCTCGCCGTGCAGGCCGGCGTCGCGGCGACGATCGCCTGGTTCGTGGGGTACCAGTTCCTGGACAATCCCGCCCCGGTGCTCGCACCCACCACCGCGGTCGGCATCGTGGCCGCCGCGATGGGCTCACGCCTGCGGCGTACCGTCGAGCTGCTGGTCGGGGTCGTTCTCGGGCTCGCCGTCGGTGACACGCTCATGCCGCTGTTCGGCATCGGTGCCTGGCAGACCGGCCTGGTCGTCGTCCTGGCGATCATCGTCGCCATCCTGCTCAAGGGTGGTGGTTCACTGCTCACCCAGGCTGGTGGCACCGCGGTGCTCATCGCCACCCTGGAACCGCCCGTGCGCGACCTGTCCGTCCCACGCTTCGTCGACGCGGCGGTCGGCGGGTTGGTCGGGTTGGCGGTCGGCCTGTTGGTGGTGCCCATCCACCCGCAGCGGACGGTGCAGCGGCTGGCCGAACCAGTCCTCGACCCGGCCATCGTCGCCATGCACGACCTGGCCGCGGCGCTGCGCCTTCGGGATCTTGACGGCGCCCAGCGGAGCCTGGAGGCGTTACGGGGCCTCGGCTCCCGGCTGACGGCGCTGGACGAGGGGCTGGGCGCCGCGCAGGAGGTGGTGCGACTGGCGCCACTGCGCTGGCGGGAGCGCCCCTCCCTGGCCTACTACACCGATGCCGTCCGACACATGGAGCGCACCCTGTACGGCGTGCGCGCGATCGCGAGGAGGCTGACGAAGGCCCTGCGGGACGGCGAACCGGTGCCAGAGGAGCTCCCCGTGGCCATCGACGTGCTGGCCGACAGTGTGCAGACGCTGCGGTGCGCCATCCGCGCGCGGGCCGAGCCGCAGCAGGCGCGCCAGCAGATCCTGACCGCCGTCGAGCTGGTCGGTAAGGCGCAGGGGCCCGCCGCGCCGGATCCCACCCGCCCACACACCCACCGGTTGGGTTACTCGGGCATGATCGCCGCAGGTGATTTTCGTACCTCGGCACACGACCTGCTCATGGCCAGCGGGTTGGACGCCGACGAGGCGGCAGCCCTGGTGCGGCGGACGGTGGATCGGGACGAGTGGGACTGAGCCCCGATCACCCGTCAGGTCGCCTTGAGGGACGCGAGGACGTCGAGGTAGTGCGGGTTCCGCATGACGCCCAGCACGTTGCCGAACGGGTCGACGACCGCCGCGGTGATGAACCCCTCGTCCCCGTGCGGTGTTATCGGTTGGTACTCGGTGGCACCCATCGCCAACAGCCGCTCGACGGTCGCGTCGAGGTCGTCGACGCACCAGTGCATGACCACGCCGCCCGGCCCGGTCGCCGCGCCGGCCGGTGCGTACCCGCGGTCGATGATGCCCAGTTCGGCCTGGTAGTCCCCGACCCGGAACTCGGTGTAGGCCGGGCGTCCGTCGGGGCCGGGGCGCATGAAGTACGCCTCGACGCCGAGGAAGTCCGCGTACCATGCCGTGGCCGCTGCCACGTCGTCCGCCCAGATGTTCAGGGTGGCAAATCCTCGCAGGCTCATCAGGTGTCCCCTCGTCGATGTCGTTGGTGTCGACGCTATCGACGATTGCGGAAGGTTTGCTTCCGCAATGAGCGGTGGGTCTCGACCCGGTCGAGCCGCAGGCAGCATTTTTCGACGGTTCCCGGGTAGTCGCCGCTATTGCCAGTACTGATGGCGGGGGACAGCGTGGACAGCTACCCGGCAGTCGAGGACCACGGTCTGATCGGTGATCTACAGACCGCGGCACTGATCACCAAGGACGGTACTGTCGACTGGTTCTGCGCGCCCCGCTTCGACTCACCGAGCATCTTCGGCGCGCTGTTGGACCGCCGCAAGGGTGGCCACTTCCAGCTGTCGCCCGACGGCATCGACTACGCGAGCAAGCAGCTCTACCTGCCCGGTACACCGATCCTCATCACCCGCTTCCACAGTGCCGACGGCGTGGGCGAATTGTTGGACTTCATGCCCGTCACGGGTGAACGGGCCACCAACCGGCACCGGTTGATCCGGCTGGTTCGCATGATCCGGGGCAGCATGCCGTTCCGCTTCGTCTGTCAGCCCCGGTTCAACTACGGACGCGATCCGTTCGAGCTTGAGGTGCACCCCGAGGGCGACGTCTTCCGGAGCCAGACACTGAACCTCACCCTCACGCTCTTCAAGGATGCGAAAGGGCTGATCGACGCGGGGGCCATCCACCGCGACGCGCAGGGCGTATCGGCTCGGTCCACCCTGCACGCGGGTGACATCGGCGGAGTGGTCGTGGAGACGGCCTGCCCGCACGCGCCCCGAGCACTCAGCACTGAGGAGGCGTGCGAACTGCTCGCCGAAACCCGCGACTTCTGGCGGCGGTGGGTGGACCGTTCCCGCTATCGGGGCCGTTGGAGGGAGGCAGTCGAGCGATCGGCGATGACTCTCAAGCTGATGACGTACGCGCCGACCGGCGCCCTGGTCGCCGCGCCCACCGCGGGGCTACCCGAGCAGATCGGCGGGCAGCGGAATTGGGACTACCGCTACACCTGGATCCGGGACGCGTCCTTCTCCGTGCACGCGCTGCTCCGCCTGGGCTTCACCGACGAGGCCGAGAAGTATCTGCTCTGGCTCGACGCGCGCATCCGGGACGCACGGGACCCCGATCTGCCCCTCCAGATCATGTACCGGATCGACGGCTCACCGGACCTGCCCGAGGAAGTGCTCAGCCATCTGGAGGGATACCGCGGGTCGGCACCGGTGCGCATTGGCAACGGCGCGTCGGGCCAACTGCAACTCGACATTCACGGCGAGGCGCTCAACTCCCTGGAACTCGCCGACCGGAATGGCCTGATCGCGCCGTACGAAGGGTGGCGGAAGACGGCAGAGCTGATGGACTGGCTCTGCGAGCACTGGGACCAGCCCGAGGACGGCATCTGGGAGACCCGGTCCGGGCGGCAGGAGTTCACGTACGGACGGATGATGTCCTGGGTGGCGCTGGACCGCGCCATCCGCCTCGCGCAGCGCCGTGGGCGCCCCGGTGACACCACCCGTTGGACGACTGAACGCAACACCATCTACGAGCAGGTCATGAAGCGTGGCTTCCACCCGGGGCGTCAAGCTTTCGTGCAGCACTACCGCACAGACATCCTGGACGCCTCGCTGCTTGCCATGCCCGGGCTCGGCTTCATCTCGCCGATGGACCCGATGTGGGAGTCGACACTGCGGGCAATCGACGCCGAGCTGGTCTCCGACAGCCTCGTCTACCGCTACGACCCGAACGCCTCTCCGGACGGCCTCGCCGGCACCGAGGGCACCTTCAGCATGTGCACCTTCTGGTACGTGCAGGCCCTCGCCCAGGCCGGCCGGATCGACGACGCGCGGTTGACCTTCGAGAAGATGCTCACCTTCAGCAACCCGCTCGGCCTCTACTCCGAGGAGATCGCGCCGACCGGTGAGCAGATCGGCAACTTCCCGCAGGCATTCAGTCACCTCTCGCTGATCAGCACAGCGACTCACCTCGACGACCTGCTCGACCAGCAGCGCTGACCGTCCACGTCAGAACAGCGTCAGCGGCTCGACCGGGATCGGCTCGGGCAACGCGTCGAGCCCGGGTACGCGTGCCCGTACCTCGTCGTGGAACCGGCGGGCGAGTGCCGGCGCGTCGGCGTTGTCCGGGGTGTGGATGAACATCGTCGGCGAGCGTCCCTCGCGGAGCCAGGTGACGGTCACGTCGACCCACCGCTGCCACCCCTCGACCGTGCGCGTCGGGTCGTCGCGGCCGAGGTAGCGGACGATCGGCCGGTCGGTCAGCGCGAGGGACCGGAGCGGCAGGCGCGGCTTCTTGGTCCAGGCGTCCCGTTCCGCGTCGCTGGTCGGCGGGTTCGTGAAGAAGGCGGTCGTGTCGAAGGGGATCCACTCGGCGCGGGTGGCGGCGAGGGTCGCCCCGAGCAGTCGGGCCCCGGCGGCGTCGGTGAAGAACGCGGGGTGGCGGACCTCCACCGCGTACCTGTGGGACCGCGGAAGCTGCTCCAGGAAACGGCCCAGGGCCGGGACGTCGGCGGGCGCGAACGAGCCGGGCAGCTGGATCCAGAGGGCGTGGGCGCGCGGGCCGAGCGGCTCGATGGCGTCGAGGAACGCGCGCAGCGGTTCGCCGACGTCGGTGAGTGACGTTCGTGCGTGATGACCTTGGGCAGTTTGAGGACGAACCGGAAGTCGGGATCCGTCTGCGCGGCCCAGGAGGCCACGGTGTTCCGGGCCGGGGTCGCGTAGAACGTGGTGTTGCCCTCCACGGCGTCGCACCAGCTGGCGTAGTGCCGCAGGCGCTCGGTGGGCGGGAGGCGATGGCCCGGCCACGACCGGTGACTCCACATCGCGCACCCCACGTGCAGACGCATGACCGCCCTTCCCCGCCGATGACCGCGCTCGACCGGAGCCCACCGTATACGGGCCGGCGGACCGGCCCGGGCCCACGGTGCGGCAGATAGGGTCCGAGGCCATGCGTGTGCTGTTCGCCAGTCTTGCGTCCGTCGGCCACACCTATCCGCTGATCCCGCTGGCGATCGCCGTCCGGGATGCCGGTCACGAGGTCCACTTCGCCGCCGGTCCGGAGGTGCACCCGCCGCTGGCCGCGCACGGCCTGCGGCCGTTCCGTCCCGGCGACGCCTTCTACGAGGTGTACGCCGAGGACCTCGCACCCGAGTTGGCGCGGCTGCGGCCCGACCTGGTGGTGCACGAGTGGGGGCTGCCCGGGGCGGCCGTGGCGGCTCATCGGGCCGGGATCCCGGGCCTGTGGCACGGCTTCGGCCGGATGTTTCCCGAGGGCATCGGCCTGGAGCTGCCCACCAGGAACGCCGAGGTCGTCGGCCGACCGCACCTGGACATCTGGCCGCCCTCGCTCCAGGACAAGGACTTCCTCGCCACGCAACGTCGGATCGAGCTGCGGCCGGTCGCCTTCTCGCCCCCGGCCCCGCTGCCCGACCGGGTGAGCCGTCGGACGTCCCGACCGTTGGTCTACCTGACTCTCGGCACCGCGTTCGGTACCCCGGAACTGCTCCGCACCGCCGTCGCCGGCCTGGCGTCGCTGGACGCCCAGGTGGTGGTCGCGGCGGGCCGGGTGCCCCTGGAACAGCTGGGCGAGGTTCCGGACAACGTCAGCGTCCACCCGTGGGTGTCGCAGGCGGAGTTGCTGCCGCTCGTCGATCTGGTGGTGCACCACGGGGGCAGCGGCACCACCCTCGGCGCGCTCGCGGCTGGCGTACCGCAGTTGCTGCTGCCGCAGGGCGCCGACCAGTTCGCCAACGCCGAGACGCTCGCCGCCGCCGGTGTCGCCCTGCGGCTCCTTCCCGACGAGGTGGACGCGGGTGCCATCGCCGAGCAGGTCCACCGGCTGCTGCCGCGGCATGGCAACGCCGAGCAGCGTGACGCGGCCCGTCTGATCGCCGAGGAGATCGCCGGCATGCCCTCGCCGGCGGCCGTCGCGCAGCTCCTGCCGGAGTACGCCGCCTGACCGGAGCCGGAATCGTCAACTCAGGGTTGACGTGACGAGCGCGTCAACCTATGGTTGACGCATGACGGATCCTCTTCAGATCGGTAACACGGTCAAGCTTGACGACCTGATCCAGGCGATCAAGAAGGCGCACACCGACGCGCTCGACCAACTCACCGACGCGGTCATCGCCGCCGATCACCTCGGCGAGGTGGCCGATCACCTGATCGGGCACTTCGTCGACCAGGCCCGGCGCTCGGGCGCCTCCTGGACCGACATCGGCCGCAGCATGGGTGTCACCAAGCAGGCCGCCCAGAAGCGCTTCGTGCCGAAGGCGACCGACGCGGGTGCGCTCGACCCCAACGCCGGCTTCGGCCGGTTCACCCCTCGCGCCCGCAACGTGGTGATGGCCTCGCAGGAGGAGGCCCGTGCCAGCGGCAACGTCGAGATCGGCCCCGAGCACCTGGTGCTGGGCCTGCTGGCCGAGCCGGAAGGGCTGGCAGCCAGGGTGATGGCTGGTCGCGGCGCCACCCCCGAGGTGGTGCGGGAGGCGGTCGGTGCCGTCCTCCCACCGCGGGCGGAGCAGGTTCCGGACCTCATCCCGTACGACGCGCGCGGCAAGAAGGCGTTGGAGCTGACCTTCCGGGAGGCGCTGCGCCTGGGGCACAACTACATCGGCACCGAGCACCTCCTGCTCGCCCTGCTGGAGCAGGAGGATGGCGAAGGCGTGCTCACCAACCTCGGCCTGGACAAGGCGACGGTCGAGGCCGACCTGGCCGCCGCCCTCGCCGCCGTCGTCGGGAAGAAGTGAGAACCCGGGGTCAGGACGCCTCAGGGAAGCCGTAACGCAGGGCGTGCTCCGGATCGGCCGGGTCGATCTGGCGTACGCCCGCGTCGGCGAGGCGCTTGTTGACCTCGTCGAGTTGCTCACGCACCAGGCGGGCCTCCTCCTCGGTGACCCGGCCCCGGTGCGGCTTGCCGGCGTGCTCCAGCGTGCCGTAGTCGATCTTCTCGGTGCTCTTGCGGGCCTTGGGTGGGCGGACCCGCTCGGCCGTCTTCAGCAGCTGCGCCATCGGCACGTCGGTGGCCATCGCGTCGAACTCGCTGGCCGTCAACACCACCCGGCGGGGCTCGCCGCCACCGTGCCGGTCGTGGATCTCCACCACCGCCACGTCCAGTGCGGCGTCGTCGATGTTCTCCACCTCGCCCGGGGTCGCGTCCAACTGCACGGGCCCGGCGACCAGGTCCGGGTGCTCCAGCACGACGATGCGGACCACCTCGTCGTCCTGCTGCAGAACCGTGCCGGTGAAGTCGGAGACGTGGATCGTCTTCTTGCCCATGCGCGGAGCTTCTCCTGTCGTAGGCCGGGATGGCGGACCACAAGAAATTACCCGACAGGTGTGCGAAAGCCGCCGCTGGACCTCCTCCGGTGTGTCGCCCCGGACCACCGTCAGAGGCTCCCATCCGATGGCTGGCCGGTGACAGCGTCAGTGGGTGTTCAGGCGGTGCCGACTGGAGCTGCCGACGGGCAGCTTGTTCAGTCCGGCCCACGACAGTGCCCCGCCGCCGACCGTCCTGGGGTTCCGGTAGCGCGGCTGGGGCGGATTGCCTCCGACGGCCTCCGCGGCCCGCCAGAGTCGTTCGGGGTCCTGCTGGTAGTGGTCGCTCGGCTGAATCGGCATGTGTTCACCGTCCCAAACAAAGGTGTCCAGGTATGGAAATACATATGACGGTCGATTCGTGCGGCTGGTTCCCGCACCCCCGGCCCACTCGGCCCTGACGTATCCTGCGCCCGGCCCTGCCGTCCGGCGTACGGTGATCCACGACGGGTCGGGTGACGGGGAGGTGCGCATGCTCGACCGGCGCCTTCAGCTGCACCTGGCCACCTGGCTCGGCCAGTGGCCGGCCGGGCCGGGGTTGCACGTGGTCGCCTCGCATCGGCGGGCCGAACCGGCCTGGGATGGCCGGCTGCGCCCCGCGCTCGCCGTGGACACCGGGCAGAGCGCAGTGCTCTCCGTGGCGCCGGACCGTGTGGCGGCGATCCGCGCGTTGATTCGCCGTACGCCGGCTCGGCTGCTCGCCGCGCTGCCGGAGGCTGTCGGTCGGCCCGATTTCTGCGTGCACGATGGTCCCTTCCGGTGGAGCCTGGCACCTGCGCCGCTGGCCGATGTGGGGGAGTGGACCGAGCCGACCGCCCCGGGGCTGCCGCCGTGGCTGCGACTCTTCGACCGGCCGGTGCTTGTGGTCCGTGACCCGGACGGCGCCTACCTGGCCGGTGCCGGGATCAAACGGCACGACGCGTACGGGCACGAGTTGGCCGTCGGCACCGTGCCGGCCGCCCAGGGGCGCGGTCTCGCCCGTCGATTGGTGGCCCAGGCTGCGCGGCGGGTGCTCGACGAGGGGGCGGTGCCCACCTACCTGCACGAGCGGGACAATCACGCGTCGGCCCGGGTTGCCGAAGCGGCGGGTTTCCCGGACCGGGGCTGGCGCGCGTACGGGGTCTATCCGCGCTGAGCGGGCATTGGGCGCGGACCGTGGATCCCGGGCCGGATCCACGGTCCGCAACCTCCCCCCAGGCCCCGGTTCCGGGTGTAACGGCCGCCGCCGTGGGCGAGCCGCTACGTGTCGATCACGCTACGTATCTAACCGGCTCGGGGCAAGGTTGGAGCTGTCGGTTCGGAGTGTCGAAAAGCGGACTTGACCTGCTTCTTCGTCGATCGAGGGCGCCGGCCGGCTCAGTGACGGAGCGTGCGAATCAGGTCGAGCACCTGTCGGGTCACCGGCCGCAGGACCCGGAGCCGCGACAGCGCCACGAGCCGGTCGATCAGTGGTACGGCCCCGGTGTGGTGCTGGCGCGCGCCACCCGGCCGAGCCCTCGCGCCCGGCCGGGGAACGCCGAGGCTCAGCCGGCCAGGCCCAGCACCTCGGCCGCCGCGCGACCGTTGGCGTGGCTCGCACCGTAGGTGGTGACGAAGGCGCGTACGCCCGCGGGCCGCCACTGCGCCGGCCAGCCCATCTCCACCACTGTCACCGTGTGCTGGGCCGCCAGGTCGGCGATCAGCTCCGGGCCGCCGGGCAGTCGGTGCAGGTGTCGCCCGACCAGCACGATGGGACGGTCGCCGGCCAACCCGCGTAGCGTCGCCGGGTCGGTCTCGGTGGCGATCACCCGGATCTCCGGCACCCCGTCCAGGTGTGGACCGAGGCCCCACGGCACCCGACCCTCGGCCATCGTCGACTCCGTGTGCAGTTGCACCACAAGTGGCTGGTCCAGGCCGGTGAGCAGGCCGTCCACCCGGACCGCGCGGCGCGCCGCCGCGTACCCCAGCTCGGTGTCCCCGGTGGCCGGTGACGATCCGCCGGCGGCCCGGGTCCAGGCGGCGAGGTCGGCGGCGCGGCCGGCGGCCTCCTCGACCCGCGTCCTCGCGAGCCGGCCGTCGGCGAGCGCGTCGACGATCTCGGCGGCCACCCGCTCGACCAGCTCGGCGTCGACCTTCGCGCCGATGCAGAGCAGGTCGGCGCCCGCGCTCAGGGCCCGGACCGCGGCCGGCCCGACCCCGCCGGCGGCCACCGCCGCGCCCTTCATCTCCAGTGCGTCGGTGATGACGGTGCCGGTGAAGCCGTACTCGGTGCGCAGCAGGTCGACCAGGACGGCCCGGCTGAAGGTGGCCGGGTCGGCGCCGGTCAGCTCCGGCACCCGGATGTGCGCGGTCATCACGGCGCGCGCCCCGGCGGCGACGACGGCCGCGAACGGCGGGAGGTCCCGCTGGCGGAGCAGGCCCAGCGGTGCGTCCACGGTGGGCAACTCGTGGTGCGAGTCGGTGACGGTGGCGCCGTGCCCGGGAAAGTGCTTGGCGCAGGCGGCCACGCCGGCGGCCTGCAACCCGGCCACGGCGGCGGCCGAGTGGGCGGCCACCCGCACCGGGTCCGCGCCGAAGGAGCGGGTGCCGATCACCGGGTTGTCGTCGGCGGTGTTGACGTCCACGGTGGGAGCGAGGTTGACGGTGATGCCGAGTGCGGCCAGCTCCGCGCCGATCGACTGGTAGACCCGTCGGGTGAGGGCCACGTCGCCGATCGCCCCCAGGGCGGCGTTGCCCGGGTACGGGCTGCCGGTGGCGTGCGCCAGCCGGGTCACGTCGCCACCCTCCTCGTCGATGGCGATCAGCGCGTCCGGTCGACCGGCGCGCAGCGCGGCGGTGCTCGCCGCCACCTGCGCGGGATCGTGCACGTTGGTGCCGAACAGGGTGTGCCCGGCCAGGCCCTCGGCCAGCAGGTCGACAGCCCAGTCCGGCGGGACCGGTCCCGGGTACGCGGCCAGCAGCGTGCCCAGCGCCAGCCGGCGCAGTCCTGGATCCAACCCCACGTGATCTTCCCCCTTCGGTGCCCCGCGGGTACGAAACGTCGTACCGGTGGTGGTCTTGGCCCTGCCGACTCGGCGGAGCGTCCCACCGTCGAGTGGCCGTTACGCTACGGCTACCCGTTCGCAGGTCGGTTTACAGTTAGCAAAGTTTACTAAAACTAGAGGACGTGTCATGAGTGCGACCCGGCTGCCCGGCACCCCCCGTCTGTTGCGGGCGCTCAACGACCGTGCCGCGCTGGAACTGCTCCTCGAACGCGGCCCGCTGACCCGGGCCCGACTCGGCGAGCTGACCGGGCTGTCGAAGGTCACCGCCTCGCAACTCGTCGAGCGGTTGGAGGAGCGCGGCCTCGTCGCCCGGGTCGGCGAGCAGGCCGGCGGGCGCGGGCCGAACGCCCAGCTCTACGCGGTCCGCCCCGGCAGCGCCCACGTGGTCGGCGTGGACGTCGGGCCGGACCGGGTGGTGGCCGCGTGCGCCGACATCACCGGTGCGGTCATCGGCCGGGTGGAGCAGTCGACCCGGGACACCGACGACCCGGTGGGCGTGGTGCACAACGCCGTGGTGCAGGCGGCGAGCAGCGCCCAGGCGCAGCTGAGCAGCGTACGGCGGATCGTGCTCGGCACGCCGGGCCTGGTCGACCCCGGCACCGGCGACATCACCTTCGCCTTCAACCTGCCGCGCTGGCACAGCGGGTTGCTGGCCGCCCTGCGGGACGACCTGCACACGCCTGTGGTCTTCGAGAACGACGTCAACCTGGCCGCGGTGGCCGAGGCACAGTCCGGCGCAGCCCAGGGGCTGTCGGACTTCGTGCTGGTCTGGGTGGGTGCCGGCGTCGGCCTGGCGATCATGCTGGGCGGGCGGTTGCACCACGGCAGCAGCGGTGCGGCCGGCGAGATCGGCTACCTGCCGGTGCCCGGCGCGCCCATCCCGCGCGACGTCTCCCGTCGCGCCAAGCCGGCCTTCCAGCAGTTGGTCGGCGCGGACTCGGTGCGCGCGGTGGCCCGCGAGCACGGCTACCCGGACGCCGACGCCGCCGAGGCGGTCCGCGCTGCCGTCGCGGCCGGCGCCGACGGCGGCCCGATGCTCGACGAGCTGGCCCGTCGGCTCGCGCTCGGCGTGGCCAGCACCTGCGTGGTGCTGGACCCACCGCTTGTCGTGCTCGCCGGCGAGGTGGGTCAGGCCGGTGGCGCGGCGCTGGCCGACCGGGTGCAGCAGGAGGTGGCGGCGATCACGCTGGTCCAGCCGCGAGTGGTGCCGACCGGGTTGACCGAGGAGCCGATCCTGCACGGCGCGCTGCGCACCGCCCTGGACGCGGTGCGCGACGAGGTGTTCGGCTCCACCGTCGGCTGAGCCCGCTGCGGCGGTCATGTGAAGGAATATTTCACCGCGCGTCCGCAGGGTGCAAGCTCTTGCCGCGCGCCGTCGGACCCCGGTCCGGCGGGCCGCCCGTGGCAGGACGGGCGGCCCGGTGAAGCCTCAGATCAGGTCGCGACGACGGAACATGGCGAACGCCGCCGCGGTCAACCCGCCGGTGATCGCCAGCAGCACCAACAGCGCCGGCACCCAGGTCACCGTGTAGAAACCCTCGCAGTAGGGGCCGTCGATGCTGCCCCGGCAGAGTTGGTCGTCGTAGAACCGCGCCCCGCCGTTGAGCCACGCTCCGATGTGGCTGGAGACCATGAACAGGTCCGGCTTCGGCGCGTCGACGATCTCCAGGACCAGCCGGCCGCCCAACTCCCAGACCACCGCGTACGCGGCGAGCGCGCCGAGCGCCGCCGACGTGTGCCGGCCCAGCGTGGCGATCGCGAAGCCCAACGCGGAGGACAGCAACACCAGCAGCAGCCCGCGGCCGTGCACCGCGCCGAGTGAACGCCAGAACTCGCCGTCCAGCCGGCCCGGCAACCCGGCGGTCTGACCGATCACCCAGAACGTGGCGAGGTAGGCCACCGACGCCAGCAGGGCCAGGACCAGCACCGTGCCGAGCAGGGTGCCCAACTTGGCCGCGAGCACCGTCATCCGGCGAGGTCGCCAGAGCAGCAGGTTCACCACGCCGCCCGAGGTCAGGTCCGCGCCGATGTAGGAGGCGCCGACCAGGAACCCGAACAGCACCAGGAACGCGACAAGGAAGTACAGCAGCGGCCGGGCCTGCTCGGCGAAGGTGAACACCCCCGGCAGGAAGTCGGCGGGGATCGGCAGCCGATCCTGGCGGATCGGGTCGATCGCCGAGCAGTCGTTCGGGAAGAGCTCGTCCGTGTCGGCCGGCAAGGTGCCGTTCTGGCGGGCCAGGCACTCCTGGTGGGTGGCCTCCAGGTCGCGCCGCGCCTCGGCGGCCTGCGCCCGCGCCGAACTCAGTTCACCGGCGGTCGGCTTGTGGGAGCCCGCCATCGTGGTCGCCGCCGTGACGGCGAACGCCAACGCCAGGAGGACGACCATGAGCTGCACGAAGCGACGCGCGGACAGTCGCTCCAACTCGGCACGCACCAGGTTCACGCGTCCACTCCCCGATCGAGGTCGATCACAGCTTCGCCCTGCGGCAGCGACGAGTCGTCCACCTGCCGAGGCACCGACGGATGCTCGTACGCGCCGGTCAGCTCCAGGAAGACGCTCTCCAGATCCGGCCGGAGCGGCGTCAGCTCACCCACCCACAGCCCCTGCTCACCGAGCACCCGACTGACCACCGTCGGGTCGCTCACCCCGCCCACCACCAACGCCCCGCCGTCCACGACCGCCGTCAGCTCGGCCGCGTGCAGCAGCTCCACGGCCCGCTCCGGCTCGGCCACCCGGACCAGGAACTCGTGCCGGTCATGGCCCGCCAGCACCTCGTCCACCCGGCCGGTCGCGACCCGCCGACCCCGGGAGATGATCGTGACGTGGTCGCAGATCAGCTGGATCTCGCCCAGGATGTGACTGGACACCAGCACGGTCACCCCGCTGGCCGCCAGCGACCGCATCAGGTCCCGCATCTCCCGGATGCCCGCCGGGTCCAGCCCGTTCGCCGGCTCGTCCAGGATGAGCAACCGCGGGTCCTTCAGCAGCGCGGACGCCACCGCGAGGCGCTGCTTCATGCCCAGCGAGTAGCCCCGCACCCGGTCATCGCCCCGATCGTGCAGGCCCACCAGGTCCAGCACCTCGTCCACCCGCGAGACCGGCACTCCACCGGCACGGGCCAACAACCGCAGGGTGCGGTAGCCGGTGAAGTTGCCGAAGAACTGCGGGCTCTCCACGATGGCGCCGACCTGGCCGGCCACCCGGGTCAGCAGCTCCGGCGACGGTTCGCCGAGCACTGTCATCCGGCCGCTGTCGGCGCGTACCAGCCCGAGCAGGGCCCGCAGGGTGGTGGTCTTGCCCGAGCCGTTGGGCCCCAGGAAACCGTGAACCTGGCCCTCCTCGACCAGCAGGTCGAACCCGTCCACCGCAACCCGTCGGCCGCCGCGCATGCTGTGGAAGGTCTTGCGCAGACCCTCGATCTCGATGACCGCGCTCATCGGCGCGGCTCGGTACGTCGACGGGGCATGGGCCGTCCTTCGGGCTTGGTGATCAACGACACGGCGCTTCACCCTATGGCCGAGGTGCCGCCCATGGGGGGCACCCCGGCGCTGCGTGGTTGGATGGTGCGGTGACTGGTGACCTGATCCCCGGCGCTGCCGGCGCCGCGCCTGCCGCCGCTTTCGTGGACCCGGATCTGGTGGTCAGCCTCGACGGCGTCGGCGTACGCCGCTCTGGCACCGCCCTTTTACAGGACCTGACCTGGCGCGTCGAACTGGACGAGCGGTGGGTCGTGCTCGGCTCCAACGGCGCCGGCAAGACCACGCTACTCAACCTCGCCGCCGGCCGGCTGCACCCCACCACGGGTGTCGCGCACGTGCTCGGCGAACGGATCGGCCGCACCGACGTCAACGAGCTGCGTACCCGGATCGGGCTCACCACCGCCGCGATCGCCGAGCGACTGCCCGCCGACGAACGGGTCAGCGATGTGGTGGTGACCGCCGCCTGGTCGGTGGTCGGCCGCTGGCGGGAGAACTACGACCGTGGCGACGAGGCGCGGGCGCGGGCACTGCTGAGCCAACTCGGCGTCGGTGGCCTCGCCGAGCGCCGCTACGGCACCCTCTCCGAGGGCGAGCGCAAGCGGGTGCAGATCGCCCGTGCCCTGATGACCGACCCGGAGCTGCTGCTGCTCGACGAGCCCGCCGCCGGGCTCGACCTGGGCGGTCGGGAAGACCTGGTCGCCCGACTGGCCGAGCTGGCGTACGACCCGGACGCCCCGGCGATGGTGCTGGTCACCCACCACGTCGAGGAGATCCCGCCCGGGTTCACCCACGCGCTGCTGCTGCGCGAGGGTGGGGTGGTCGCCCAGGGTCTGCTCGCCGAGACGCTGACCGGTGACAACCTCTCCAAGACCTTCGGGCTGCCACTTGTGGTCGAGCGGTCGGGCGACCGCTTCACGGCTCGCGCCGCCTGAGCGCCGGACAGGCGGAGACGGCCGTGCCGCAGACCCGGGTCGCCGTGGTGGGCAGCGCCAACATGGATCTGGTCGCGATGGCACCCGCGCTGCCACGACAGGGCGAGACCATGCTCGGCACCGACTTCGTGATGGTGCCCGGCGGCAAGGGCGCCAACCAGGCCGTGGCCGCGGTCCGGGCCGGTGCCTCCTGCACCTTCCTCGGCGCGATCGGCTCGGACGCCTTCGGCGTCACCCTCAAGGCCCGCATCACGGCGGCCGGTGTGGACACCAGTCAGCTGCGCGTGGTCTACGGCGCGTCGGGGGTGGCGCTGGTGATGGTCAACGCCCAGGGGGAGAACGCCATCGTGGTCACCCCCGGCGCCAACGACGCCCTGGTCGGCCTCACCGAGGAGGAACTGGCCACGGTGCGCGCGGCCGACGTCCTGGTCGCCCAACTGGAGATCCCGGTGCAGACCGTGACCGCCGCCGCGGTGGCCGCCCGCGACGCCGGCACGAGGGTGATCCTGAACGCCGCCCCGGCGCGGGACCTCCCGCCCGAGCTGCTCGCCGCCGTGGACCTGCTGGTCGTCAACGAGGGCGAGGCGCAGGCACTCGCCGGCCGAGGTCGGGAGGAGCCCCGCGCGCTGCTCGACCTGACCCCCCGGGCCGTGCTCACCCTCGGCGGTGAGGGCGCCTGGTACGTCGACCGGGACGGCACCGAGGTGCACGTGCCGGCGGTACCTGTCGACGTGGTCGACTCCACCGCCGCCGGTGACGCGTTCACCGCCGCGCTGGCCGTCGGCTGGGGCGAGGGGCGCGACCTGGTCGACGCGGTGCGCTGGGCGTCGGCGGCCGGCGCTGCCTGCGTCCGCAAGCTCGGCGCGTCGGTGGCGCTCCCGCGACGTGCCGAGATCGACGAGCTGTACGTACCGGCCTGAGCGCGTGCCGCGCTGGGCCGGTGTGGCTCGCGCGTTGGGCCGGCCCGAGCGCGTCGGCCGGTTATGCCCGCTGGCCCGCGCCGGTGCGGAAGGCCCGGCGGTACGCCGACGGTGAGGTCAGCATGACCCGGCCGAAGTGGTGCCGATAGGTGACCGGCGTGTCGAAGCCCACCGTGCGGGAGACCTGCTCGACCGGGGCGTCGGTCTCCTCGAGCAGCGTCAGGCTGGCGCGGATCCGCTGGTCGATCAGCCAACGGATCGGGCTGGTCCCGGTGGCCCGGGCGAAGTGCCGCAGGTAGGTGCGGGACGACATGTGCGCCCGCCCGGCTAGCTGGGCCACGCTCAGCGGCTCGGCGAGATGGGCGAGCGCCCAGTCGATACTGCCCGCGATCCGGTCGTCGTCCGGGTCGGCGGGCACCGGCGCCTCGACGAACTGGGCCTGCCCGCCGTCGCGGTGCGGGGGGATCACCAGCCGTCGGGCCACCGCGTTGGCGATCGCCGCGCCGTGGTCACGCCGGACCACGTGCACGCAGAGGTCCAGCCCGGCCGCGCTGCCGGCACTGGTGAGCAGGTCACCGTCATCGAGGTAGAGCACGTCCGGGTCCACCTCGACCCGCGGGTAGCGGCGCGCCAGCAGCTCGGCGTACCGCCAGTGGGTGGTGGCCCGTCGGCCGTCCAGCAGCCCCGCGCCCGCCAGTGCGAACGCGCCCGAGCAGATCGACATGATCCGGGCGCCGCGCCGGTGCGCCCGGCGTAGCGCGGTGATCAGCTCCGGCGACGGGTCCGCGGTCACGTCCGGTACGCCGGGCACGATCACCGTCCGCGCCACCGCCAGCTCGCCCAGGCTGTACGGGGTGTGCAGGCTGGCTCCGCCGACCACCGGCACCGGCCCCGGCTGCTCGGCGCAGAGCACCAGGTCGTACCAGTCGACGTCGAACTCGGGCCGGGGCAGCCCGAACACCTCGGTGACGATGCCGGTCTCGAACACCGACATCCCCGGGTACGCGAGCACGGCCACCCGGTGCGCGGCCGCCGGTCGGCGGGGCGTTGGCAGCGGGCGCGAGCCACTGGTCGTGGCCGGGATCGGCATGGCGGGATGTTAGCGCAGGACGTCGTTCCCGCCACTCGCCCCGAGGTGGCGACCTGGCGAGGATCGGTGCATGACCTTCACCTTCGCCGTACCGCCGGCCGATCCGCCCACCGCCTCCGCCTACTTCCGCACTCGGCTCAGCGTCGAGACCGACGTCAGTGACGTGCACGCCGACCTGTCGGCCGGTACCCCGGGTCTGGTGGTCGTCGACTCCCGGGGCGCGGCCGCCTGGGCGCAGGGGCACCTTCCCGGCGCGGTACACCTGCCCACCGCCGAGATCGCGACCCGGGCGGCGGACCTGATCCCGCCGGGCTCGGCGGTGGTGACCTACTGCTGGGGTCCGGGGTGCAACGGCGCGACCCGGGCCGCGCTGGAGTTCGCCCGGCTCGGTCATCCGGTGAAGGAGATGCTCGGCGGGTTCGAGTACTGGGTGCGGGAGGGGCTGCCGGTGGTGACGGAGGCCGGGTTGACCCGGCGACCGGTCGACGACCTCACCGCGCCCACCACGACGATCACCTGCGACTGCTGAGCCACGGCGCAGGCGGACGAGGGCTCAGCCGACGGGCTCGTCGGCGAGCTTCTCGCCGCGTCGGCGCAGCATGCCCAGCCCGGGGATGCCGGCCACGGCGAGCTTGAGGTCGCGGGTCACGTCGAGCAGGTCGTGCAGGTCGGGCCCGACCCGGTCCAGCGTGGCCAGGATCGGCAGGATGTCCGCCGTCAGGTGTTCCTTGAGCTTCGGCAACTCGTCGATCAGGTGGATCGCCGCGCTGATCTCCTCGTGGCTCAACTCCTCGACGAACCTCCCGGCCATGGGAGCGGCCCGGCGCAGCGCCGGCTCGTACGCCGCCAGCAGTTCGGCCGCCGTGGCGGCGGCCTCCGTCGCGGTCCCGACGGTGGCGGCGGCGCGGCTCGCGACCCGGTCGGCCTCGGCCACCACAGTGCTCGCCGCCCGGGAGACCCGGTCGGCCTCGGCGACCACCACGGCGGCGGCGGTGGCCACCTCGGTGGCGGTGTCGATGGCGGTGGTCGCGGCGGCGCTGATGACGGCCACCTCGCGGACCGCCGTCTCGGCGTCGGTGAGCACCTGGTCGGTCCGCTCCAGGGTCGTCTCGATCCGGTCGACCACGCCGTTGATCCGGGCCAGCAGCGCCTCCACCCCGTCCAACACGGCGAACGCGCGGGCGGGCACGGCTGCCATCGAGGCGGCCGAGCCGAGCGCCTGGTCGAGAGCGGAGCGGGTCAGGCCGACCACGGCGGTCGGGGTGGGCAGGGGAATGGCCATGGGATCAAGTGTGCGTCGGCCGTGCCACAACCGCCCGACGGCGCCGGTCAGCGTGACAGTCGACCGGCGGTGTCGGCGCGGGCGACCCGCAGCGCCCACCAGATCAGCGGCACCTGCAACGGCACCCGTCCGTACGCGATGGCCCGCTTCGTGGGGCGTCGGTGCCGCCAGTCCACCGCCATCCTCACGTTCGCGGGCAGGACGGCGACGAAGAGTGCGGCGGCCGCCCGACCGCCGGCCGCCCGGGTGGACGGATGGGCCACTACCGCCGCCACGGCCAGCTCGGCGACGCCGCTGGCGTACGTCCAGAAACGGGCCGGGCCGGGCAACGCGCGCGGCACGATCGGGTCGTAGACACCGGGGCGTACCAGATGGGTGATGCCGGCCGCGGCGAGCAGCCCGGCCAGCGCGACGGCCTCGCCGCGGCGGTTGCTCATCGGTGGTCCCCCTGCTGTTCGACGGCACGCTGCACGGCCCGGTAGATCTGCCCGAACCGTAGCGCGTCCGGGGTGCGCACCAGCAGATCCTCCCGGCCGTGGTGTTGCACCCACAGCTCGTGCACGTGGCTGCCACGCTCGTAGGATCGGTCCAGCCAACCGAGCGGAATCTCCAGAAACGGTGCCAGGGCCAGCGCACCCACCGCGCAGGCGGCGAGAATGATCAGCGCCAACTGCCAGTTGCCCCGGTCCTGTGCCGACCAGGCCAGTGACAGCACGCAGACCACGGCGACCAGCGGCGGCAGCGAGAGCAGCAGGACCAGGACACCGCGACCCAGCACCCGGCCGCGTACGGCGAGGGTTTTCTGCCCTCGCGCGTGCCAGACGAACGTCACGTCGGACAGGGCGATCACGTGACCGCCCGCCCGGATCGACTCGGAGGTCACCTGCACCGCGTCGTCCCGGTAATAGAGGGTCATCACTAAGCCTAACCACCGCCAGGCAACCCTCGCCTCGGCAGTCTTGGACAGTTTCCGTTAGCGGCTAACGGAAACTGTCCAAGATCTGCGGCGGCTAGCGGCGCGTGACGGGGCGGGCCGGTTGGCTGTGCTCGACCGCGCGCTGCACCGCCCGGTAGATCTGCCCGAAACGCAGCGCGTCACCGGTGCGCAGCAGACGCACCGGTTGGCCGCGCCAACGGGCCCAGATCTCCAGTTGGCGGCTGCCCCGGGCGTACGAGCGGTCCAGGTGTTCGAAGAGGAAGTCGGCGACCGGCCCGACGGCCAGCCCGACCAGCACCGACGCGCCGACGATCGCGATCGTCACGGTGGGTGAGCGGTGCAGCCAGACGGCCACGCCGATGCCGAGCACCGCCGCGACCAGGGGGCCGGCGAGCGCGGCGCCGATCGCACCCCGCCCCACCAGCACACGCCAGGAACGAGTGCCCCGGCGGTGCCAGATCATGGTGATGTCGGACAGCGCGTAGCTGCGACCGTCGACACGGACGGTGGTGGAGGTGACCTGCACCGATCTGTCGTCGTAATACGTGATCATGGCTGGACTCCCGCCCATGGGGCTGACACCACACTACTTACCCAAACGAGCCGGGTCGTAAGGTTGGCACGCGACTTCGACGAGGAAGTGAGGGCAGCGTGGGCGAGTTCGTTCGGCTGGAGACCACTGACGGCATCGGCACGATCCGGCTGGAGCGGCCGCCGATGAACGCGCTCAACACCCAGGTGCAGGAGGAGTTGCGCGCCGCCGCCACGGCGGCCACCGCCGATCCCGAGGTCCGCGCCGTCATCGTGTACGGCGGGGAGAAGGTCTTCGCCGCCGGCGCCGACATCAAGCAGATGGCCGAGATGTCCTACGTGGACATGGCCGACCGGGCCGCGAACCTGTCCAGCGCGCTCGGCGCGATCGCCCGTATCCCCAAGCCGGTGGTCGCCGCGATCACCGGGTACGCCCTCGGTGGTGGCTGTGAGCTGGCGCTGGCCTGTGACTGGCGGGTGGTCGCCGAGGACGCCAAGCTCGGCCAGCCGGAAATCAAGCTGGGCATCATCCCGGGTGCGGGCGGCACCCAGCGGCTGGCCCGCCTGGTCGGCCCGGCCCGCGCCAAGGACCTGATCATGTCGGGGCGGATGGTGGACGCGCAGGAGGCGCTGCGAATCGGCCTGGCCGACCGGGTCGCCCCGGCCGCCGAGGTGTACGACGCGGCCGTCGCGCTGATCACTCCGTACCTGACCGGGCCGGTGCAGGCGCTGCGCGCGGCGAAGTTGGCGGTCGACGGCGGCCTGGACATGGATCTGAACTCTGGTCTGGCCTGGGAGAGTCAGCTCTTCGCGGCGCTGTTCGCCACCGACGATCGGCGGGAGGGCATGACTGCCTTCGTCGAGAAGCGCAAGCCGGGTTTCACCGGCCGCTGATCCATCGCTCCCCGGCCCAACCGCCGCAGCCCGACCGCCCCAGCCCAACCGCCCCTGACCTCGGCAACGTCCACTGGCCGGGGCCACGGTCGCAGGGTCAAGTGACTGGCCGGTAACCTGTGATCCCGGCCACGGACGATGGGAGCGACATGACGGAGCGGATCGAGGGTCACGGCGGCGAGTTGGCGCTCGCGGCACTACGCGCGCACGGCGTACGGGAGATGTTCACGCTGTCCGGCGGGCACGTCTTCCCGCTCTACGACGCCGCGTACAAGACCGACTTTCCGATCTACGACGTCCGGCACGAGCAGTCCGCGGTCTTCGCCGCCGAGGCGGTGGCCAAGCTCCAGCGCCGCCCCGGCCTCGCCGTGCTCACCGCCGGGCCCGGTGTCACCAACGGCATCTCCGGCATGACCAGCGCGTTCTTCAACGCCTCGCCGGTGCTGGTGCTCGGGGGCCGGGCGCCCGCGTTCCGCTGGGGCTCCGGCAGCCTCCAGGAGATGGACCACCTGCCACTGGTCGCCCCGGTCACCAAGCACGCCGAGACGGTGTTCAGCACCGATGACATCCCGCGCGCGGTGGGTGCGGCGCTGCACGCCGCGCTCACCCCGCACCGCGGCCCGGCCTTCCTCGACTTTCCGCTGGAGACGGTCTTCTCGGTCGCCGAGGCCGAGCTGCCCACCGTGACGGGTGTCGACCCGATCGCACCGGACCCGGACGAGGTCGGTCGCGCCGCGCTGCTCATCGCCGGGGCGCAGCGACCGGTCATCATCGCCGGCTCCGACGTGTACGCGAGCGACGCGGTCGCCGCCCTGCGCGAGGCGGCCGAGGCGTTGCAGGTGCCGGTCTTCACCAACGGCATGGGTCGCGGCTCGCTGCCGCCGGAGCACCCGCTCGCGTTCGCCAAGGCCCGCCGGGCCGCGCTCTCCGGCGCCGACGTGGTCGTGGTGGTGGGCACCCCGCTGGACTTCCGGCTCAGCTTCGGTGACTTCGGTGACGCCAAGGTGGTGCACATCGTCGACGCCCCCAGCCAGCGGGCCACGCACGTGCAGCCGGCCGCCGCCCCCGCCGGCGACCTGCGCCTGATCCTCTCCGCGCTGGCCGACCACTCCGGTGACCGGGCCGACCACGCCGACTGGATCGCCGACCTGCGCGTGGCCGAGGACGCCGCGAAGGCTCGCGACGCCGCGGAGATGGCCGCCGAGACCGACCCGATCCGGCCGGCCCGGATCTACGGCGAGCTGCGTCGGGTGCTCGCCCCGGACGCGATCACCATCGGCGACGGCGGTGACTTCGTGTCGTACGCCGGGCGGTACCTGGAGCCGGCCCAGCCCGGCACCTGGCTGGACCCGGGCCCGTACGGCTGCCTGGGCACCGGCATGGGTTACGCGATGGGCGCCCGGGTCAGTCACCCGGACCGGCAGATCTGTGTGCTGATGGGCGACGGCGCGGCCGGCTTCTCGCTGATGGACGTCGAGTCGCTGGTCCGCCAGAAGCTGCCGGTGGTGATCGTCGTCGGCAACAACGGCATCTGGGGGCTGGAGAAGCACCCGATGCGGGCCATGTACGGCTACGACGTGGCCGCCGACCTCCAGCCGGAGCTGCGGTACGACACCGTGGTCAGTGCGCTCGGCGGTGCGGGGGAGACGGTCGCCAAGGCGGCCGACCTGGGCCCGGCGCTCCAGCGGGCGTTCGACTCCGGAGTGCCGTACCTGGTGAACGTGCTCACCGACCCGACCGACGCGTACCCCCGGTCGTCGAACCTGGCCTGAGTCGCACCCGCCGCCGCCGTCGCTCCTGCGCCGGCGGCGGCGTCGCGCTCACACCTCGGGTCGGTCACCCTCGCGCGGCGGCTCGCCGTCGCGTCGGCGCAGGTCGTCCTCGCGCCGCCGCAGGTCTTCCTCCCAGCGCCGGAAGAGCTCCTGGTCCTGCTGCTGGGCGCGTTCCTCGACGGAGCGCAGGAACTCCGGGTCGTCGTCGGGGGCCACCGGCCGGGGGCGCTGCCGCTCGCCGCCGCCGGTGCCGCCCGGCCAGCCCTTGCCGGCGGCGGGGCTGGGCTCCCGGCCGACGATGAACCAGGCGATCGAGCCGACCAGCGGGAAGAACAGGATGATCAGCACCCAGGCGATCCGGGGAAGGGCACGGATCTTGCCCTCCTCGGCGGAGAGGCAGCTGATCAGCGCGCAGACGGCGAGGACAATCTGCACCAGGAAGAGGAGTACGCCAAGCCGGGCCATCCACCCATCATGGCGCACCGGCGCGCATCACCACAGTCCGCGCAGGACCAGCAGCACTCCCAGTAGCGCCAGCACCACCGTGCCCACCGTGACCAGGGGCAGTGTCCGGCCGCCGGTGCGGGCTGGACCGGTGCCGCTGCCACGGGGCCAGCAGAGCACCAGCAGGGCGCCCCACACCAGCACGGTGCCGCCGGCGAGCAGCGCACCGGTCGGGTCGCCCGTCGACGCCAGCCGGACGGCGAGCACGGTCACCACGGTCACCGTGAGCAGGGTGCGCCGCCAGGCCAGCCGGGTCCGCTCCGGTTGCAGCCCCGGGTCGCGTCCGGTGCTCACCCCCCGCCGATCGCCCGCAGCAGGACGGCGACCACCAGCAGCAACGCGCCGACGCCCACGGCGAGGGCCAGGATGGCGGGGAACCGGGACGCGGGCAGCTCCTGACCGAGCCGGATGGCCCGTTCGGTGCGCGCCCAGTGGTCCACCGCGCGGATCGCGACCGCCGCGCCGAGCAGCAGCAACGCCACCGCGATCACCTCGCGCAGGTGGCTCATCGGCAGGGGTGGCAGGAACTGCGCGGCGGCCAACCCGCCTCCGACCAGCGCCAACCCGGTGCGCAGCCAGGCGAGGAACGTCCGTTCGTTGGCCAGGGAGAAGCGGTAGTCCGGTGTCTCACCGACCGAGCCCAGCTCCGCCGGGTCGAACCACCGCCTGATCGCCTCCCACACAGTGGGAGATTATCCGCTTCCCATCCCGCTTAGCCTGGGCCGGTGACTGATCTCGACGTACAGACTCTGCGGACCGCCTACGACAACCAACTCCGCCCGGAGATCCCCGACCCGGTTCCGGCCGGGGTGACGGTGGAGCGGGACGGGCCGCTGGTCCGGATCATCGGGCTCGACGCCGGCGGGTTCCTCACCTACCGCGACCTGGGCGGGTTGACCGGCGCCGCGCTGGACGAGCTGATCGCCCGGCAGGTGCAGCTGTTCCGTGAGCGCGGCCAGTCGGTCGAGTGGAAGCTCAACGAGCACGACGAACCGGCGGATCTGGCGGACCGCCTCCGTGCCGCCGGCTTCGTGCCGGAGGACCGGGAGACCGTCGTGGTCGGCCCGGTCGCGCCGCTGGCCGCCGCGCTGCCGGTCGCCCCCGAGGGGGTACGCCTGCGTGAGGTGACCTCCCGGGAGGACCTGGAGCGGATCGCCGCCATGGAGGAGGAGGTCTGGCAGGAGGACCGCTCGCACCTGGTGTGGGGCCTGGCCAAGGAGATCGACGCCGACCCGCACTCGATCACCGTGGTGGTGGCCGAGGCGGACGGAACGGTGGTGAGCGCCGGCTGGGTGCGCTTCCCGGCGAACACCGGCTTCGCCACTCTCTGGGGTGGGTCCACCCTGCCGCAGTGGCGTCGCAAGGGCATCTACCGGGCGCTTGTCACCTACCGGGCCCGGCTGGCCGACCAGCGGGGCCGGACGCTGCTGCAGGTCGACGCGTCCGAGGACAGCCGGCCGATCCTGGAGCGACTCGGCCTCGTCCCGATCACCACCACCACCCCGTACGTCTACACTCCGTGATCATGGAGCAGCGGTTGACGGACGAGGAGCGGCTGACCCTCAAGACCGGTGCCTTCGGCGCTGTCTTCCTGGTCTCCAACGCCGACCCGGGAGTCCTGGGGGTGATCCGGGAGAGCATCGCCGCGTCCGGCGCGCTGGCCGACGCCAGTGGCACGGTCAAGGAGGCGCTGACCACCGGCCCGCTGCCGCGACTTCCCCGGGACTCGCAACTGGAGATCGAGTCGGTGGTGCTGCCGGCGCTGGGGCAGGCGGTGCGGATCCTGCGCGAGAAGTCCCCGCGCGACGTGGACGCGTACCGGGAACTGGTGTTGGCCGCGGCGGACCAGGTGGCCCGGGCGCACGACGGGGTGGCGCCCGCCGAGGCGGCGGCCATCGACCAGATCCGGGTCGCGTTGGCCGAGCCGGCCTGACCGGCCACGCGTCGGTGAGCTGTGTCACCCTGAGGGCTGCGGGAGCGCAACCTACTGGCAGGTAACATTGCGCCGTGGGCAACTGCACAACCGCCCGCGGTTGACCTGGCGTCGACCGACGCGCGACGCTGCGCCCCAGACCGGGCGAGCGAATCGCAACACCACACAGGAGGGTCGTCGAAGCGCGATGAACATCGTCGTACTCGTCAAGCAGGTGCCTGATTCGGGCGCGGACCGCAACCTGCGCAATGACGACAACACCGTCGACCGCGGTTCGGCGAACAACGTGATCAACGAGATGGACGAGTACGCCATCGAGGAGGCCCTGAAGATCAAGGAGGCGCACGGCGGCGAGGTCACCATCCTGACCATGGGTCCGGACCGGGCGACCGAGTCGATCCGCAAGGCGCTCTCCATGGGCCCGGACAAGGCCGTGCACGTGCTGGACGACGCCCTGCACGGCTCGTGCGCCGTCGCCACCTCGAAGGTGCTCGCCGCCGCGCTCGGTCAGCTCGGCGCCGACCTGGTCATCTGCGGTGCCGAGTCCACCGACGGCCGGGTCCAGGTCATGCCGCACATGATCGCCGAGCGACTCGGCGTCGCGGCGCTCACCGGCGCCCGCAAGCTCACCGTCGACGGCGCGACGCTGACCGTCGAGCGGCAGACCGAGGAGGGCTACGAGGTGGTCACCGCCTCCACCCCGGCCGTGGTCTCCGTCTGGGACACGATCAACGAGCCGCGCTACCCCTCCTTCAAGGGCATCATGGCCGCCAAGAAGAAGCCGGTGCAGACGCTCGCGCTGGCCGACCTCGGCGTCGCGCCCGACGAGGTGGGCTTCGACGGCGCCACCAGCGCCGTCGTCGAGCACACCAAGCGCCCCCCGCGCTCCGGCGGCGCCAAGATCACTGATGAGGGCGAGGGCGGCGTCAAGCTGGTCGAGTTCCTCGCCACCGAGAAGTTCGTGTGAGAGGGGGGTTCTGACATGTCTGAGGTTCTCGTCGTCGTCGAAGCCACCAAGGAATTCGGCGTCAAGAAGGTCACCCTGGAAATGCTCACCCTCGCGCGCGAGCTGGGCACCCCGAGCGCGGTGGTGCTCGGTGGCGCTGGCGCCGCCGAGGCGCTGAGCGGCAAGCTGGGCGAGTACGGCGCGGAGAAGATCTACGCCGCCGAGGGTGACGAGATCGACGGCTACCTGGTGGCCCCCAAGGCGACCGTGCTGGCCGAGTTGGTCAAGCGGGTCCAGCCGGCCGCCGTGCTGCTGGCGTCGGCCCAGGAGGGCAAGGAGATCGCCGCCCGGCTCGCCGTCAAGCTCGACAACGGCATCCTGACCGACGTGGTCGGCCTGGACGCCGACGGCACCGCGACCCAGGTCGCCTTCGCCGGCTCCACCATCGTCAAGTCCAAGGTCACCAAGGGCCTGCCGCTGGTCACCGTCCGGCCCAACTCGGTCACCCCCGCCCCGGCGGCGGCCACCCCGGCGATCGAGCAGCTCAGCGTGTCGGTCACCGACACCGACAAGCTGGCCAAGGTCGTCGAGCGGGTCGCCGAGCAGAAGGGCTCCCGTCCCGAGCTGACCGAGGCCGGCGTGGTCGTCTCCGGCGGCCGGGGCGTCGGCAACGCCGACAACTTCAAGCTGGTCGAGGAACTGGCCGACCTGCTCGGCGGCGCCGTGGGCGCGTCCCGGGCGGCCGTCGACTCCGGCTTCTACCCGCACCAGTTCCAGGTGGGCCAGACCGGCAAGACGGTCTCCCCGCAGCTCTACGTCGCCCTCGGCATCTCCGGTGCCATCCAGCACCGGGCCGGTATGCAGACCTCGAAGACCATCGTCGCGGTCAACAAGGACGGCGAGGCGCCGATCTTCGAGCTGGCCGACTTCGGGGTGGTGGGCGACCTGTTCAAGATCGTCCCGCAGGCCGCCGAGGAGATCCGCAAGCGTAAGTGACCCTGCGACACGACAGTGGCCGCCCGTCTGAACGGGCGGCCACTGCCATGTGGGGAGCTGATCGGCGAGCCGGGGAGCTGAGCCGGCCCGCCGATCAGCCCGTCAGGGAGCCCCTCAACAGGCTGTCGCCGGAGTGGCGGGTGTTGTTGTCGTACCGCTCGGCGGAAACGTCCACCACCGAGTAGCTCTTGAGGTCGACATTCGGGGGCAGGGGCAGCAGGGCGTCCGGGCCGCCCCCGAGGGTGCCGACCGAGAACATCTCCATCGTCGTCGGGTTGATGAGCCAGACCTCGTAGTACCCCGGGACGCGCGGGAGATTCGCCACATGCAGATGTAGTTGGCCATCCTGGAAAACTCGGGCGTCGCCCTTGGCCGCCGGCGGTGTCGCCCCGTACGCCGCCAGCGGCGCGCTCGCCACCACCACCGGCGTCGGGGTGGGCGTCGGGTCGTCCGGCCGGAGCACCGAGACGGTGCCCACCACGCCGACCGCCGCGGCGGCGGCCGCGGTCACCGCGGTGGCCACCCAACCGGACCAGCCGCGACCCCGGCGGGATCGCCGCGACGGGTCCAGTCGGGTCACCGTCGACTCGGCCGCCACGCCGAAGATCTGCTCGGCCGTCGCGGTGTCGGCCTGCTCGGGCACCCGGTGTCGACGGGTCTCGGTCAGCAACGGCCCGGCCTCCGCGGCCCTGACCTGGGCTTCGATGCCCTGCCAGACGTGCTCCGGCGGGTCGGGCAGGTCGGCCAGGCCCTGCGTCTCGGTGCCGAGCCCCGCCACCTGCTGGAGGGTCGCCACCTCCGCCCGGCAGAGCGCGCAGGTGCCGAGGTGGGTGCTCTCCCCGTCGTCCGCCTCGCTCTCACCGAGCGCCAGAAATACCAGCCGGTCGTGGTCCAGGTGCTGCACCGTCCACCTCCCATCTGCGTTTCAAGCTCGCCATGCCGCGTCGGATGTGACTCTTCACGGTGCCCAACGGCACGCCGGTCACCGTGGCTATCTGCTGGTGTGTCAGGTCGTCGTAGAAGGCCAACTCCAGCATCCGTCGCTGGTCGTCCGGGAGGCGGGCCAGCTCGTCGGCGATCACCAACCGATCCACCACGCGGTCCGGGTCCGGGCCGGTCTGCACCGGCTCGGGCAGCTGCCGGACCGTCTCCACCACCCGGGTCTCGCGGGCCGAGGCGCGCATCCGGTCGATCACCTTCCGCCGGCCGATGCCGAGCAGCCAACCGATCAGCGACCCCTTGGCCGGGTCGAACGTGTCGCGACCCAGCCAGGCGGCGACGAACGTGGCCTGGGTGACGTCCTCGGCGTCGCTGCGGTTCGCCAGCATGGACGTGGCCAGGTGCAGCACGGCACGACCGTAGCGGTCGTACGCCTCGCGGAGCGCCACGTCGTCGCCGTCGCGGAACCTGCGGTCGAGGTCGTCCACCGGAGGGTCCGGTTCTTGTCGTAGCGCCGTCATCGGGCGGCTCGCCTTCGATGGGGCATGCCCGACTGTAGCCGCCACAGTCTCCGCCCCACTTCCCCGGCCGATGTCATCTCACCAGCTCTTCGGTCCCCGACCCTGTTCCGGATGCGGGTGGGGCCGGAAAAGAAAACTGCCTCCGCGGCGCATCCACCCGTCCGAGAGCCGGCGTAACCCGTTCTGCAAGCCAGGCCTGACGAATCAGCACCAACTAGCAGGAGGCAGACATGCAGCTCTCGTACTTCCGTCGGGTCGCCGCGGGCGGCGCGGTCGCCGCGCTGGCCTTCGGCGGCGTCGGCGCGTTCACCGCCAGCCCCGCGTACGCCGCCACGTCGAAGGTCTCCGTCGTGCACGGCATCCCGGACACTCCGGTCGACGTCTACCTCAACGGCAAGAAGACGCTGGACAACTTCAAGCCCGGCGACGTCGCCGGCCCGTTGAACCTTCAGGAGGGCGACTACGACATCGCGCTCACCAAGCCGGGCGAGCCGATCGGCAGCGCGATCCTCACTGTCGACAACGCCGCGGTGCCGGGCGGCGCGAACATCAGCATCGCGGCCCACCTCGACGCCGCCGGCCAGCCGAAGATCACCCCGTTCGTGAACGACGTCTCGAAGGTCGACGCCGGCAAGGCCCGGCTGATCGTCCGGCACACCGCCGCCGCCCCGGCGGTCGACGTCCGCGCCGGCGGCACCCCGGTCTTCGAGGACCTCACCAACCCGAACGAGGCCAAGGGCGACGTCGACGCGGGCACTGTGAAGGCGGACGTGGTGCTGGCCGGCACCGACACCGTGGCGATCGGCCCGGCGGACCTCAACCTCAGGGAGGGCACCGCCACGATCGTCTACGCGATCGGCTCCGCCGAGGGCAAGACCCTCGACGTGGTGGCCCAGACCATCACCGGCCTGCACTCCGCCCCGGGCGGCGTGCCCAGCGGTGACGGCGGCCAGGCCGGCACGGGCGTGGACACCTGGTGGTACGTGCTCACCGGTGCCGGCGTACTTCTGCTGCTTGCTGGTGGGGTGCGGATGGCGACCGCACGGACCGGCCGCAAGTGACGGTGCGCAACCGCGGCGCGCTGGCGGCCCTGGCTGCCGGCGTTGCCGCGCTCACCGTCGCCGCCCTGGTGGCGTGCGCCAACCAGCCGGCCGGGACGGTGGGGGCCGAGGAGGCGAGCACGCTGGCCAGCCCCGCACCGACCGCCGCCAGTACCGCGTCGGTGCCGGTGACCGCGGGTGAGCTGCCCGCCGGTCCGAAGATCATCCCACCGGTACGGCTGCTGATCCCGGAGATCGACGTCACCGCCACCGTCAACGCGGTCGGTATCAACGAGCGGACCAACGAGTTCGAGGTTCCGCCGAGCGTCGACCAGATCGGCTGGTACCGCTACGGCCCGGGCCTGGAGGCGGCTGCCGGCTCGGTGGTCATCGCCGGCCACGTGGACAGCGCCAAACAGGGCAAGGGGGCGTTTTTCCGGCTGCGTGAGCTGGACCAGGGTGACACGTTGACCGCGACCGGCAGCGACGGCGAGGCTCGCCGCTACCGGGTCGTCGCCCGGGAGGAGTACGCCAAGACCAAGATCCCGCTGGACCGGTACTTCGCCCGCGACGGCAAGCCGCGGCTGACCCTGATCACCTGTGGTGGGCCGTTCGACGCCAAGGCGCGCAAGTACCGCGACAACATCGTCGTCACCGCGGTGCCCGCCTGACCGGCCCGTGCGCATCGGGCCGGGGTGGAGTTCCACCCCGGCCGTTGCGTGCGGTCCCCCTCCGGCATCCGGTCCCGAAGGTGTCGGCCGTACGCTGAACGGCGATGGCTTACCTGGATCACGCGGCGACGACTCCGATGCTCGACGAGGCACTGGAGGCGTACGTCGCTACCGCCCGCGAGGTCGGCAACGCGTCCTCCCTGCACGCGGCGGGCCGCCGTGCCCGCCGCCGGGTCGAAGAGTCACGCGAGCGGGTGGCCGCGGTGCTGGGCGCCCGGCCCTCTGAGGTGATCTTCACGGGTGGTGGCACGGAGAGCGACAACCTCGCGGTCAAGGGCATCTTCTGGGCTCGCCGGGCAGCCAAGCCCGACCGCCGCCGGGTGGTCTCCAGCGCCGTCGAGCACCACGCCGTGCTGGACGCTGTCGACTGGCTGGCCGAGCACGAGGGCGCCGACGTCGGCTGGCTGCCGGTGGACGCCTCCGGTCGGCTCGACCCGCAGGCTCTGCGCGCCGAGTTGGCCGCGCACGCCGACCAGGTGGCCGTGGTCACCGCCATGTGGGCGAACAACGAGGTGGGCACCGTCCAGCCGGTGGCCGAGCTGGCCGCCGTCGCCGCCGAACACGGTGTGCCCTTCCACACCGACGCCATCCAGGCGGTCGGTCAGGTGCCCGTCGACTTCGCCGCCAGCGGGGTCGCCGCGCTGACCGTCACCGGGCACAAGTTGGGCGGCCCGACCGGGGTGGGCGCGCTGCTGCTCGGGCGGGACGTGCCGGCCACGCCGCTGCTGCACGGCGGCGGCCAGGAACGCGACGTCCGCTCCGGCACCCTGGACACCGCCGGCATCGTGGCCTTCGCGGTCGCCGTGGAGGCGGCCGTGAAGGGCCAGCAGGAGTACGCGGCCCGGGTGGCCGCGCTTCGCGACGACCTGATCGAGCGGGTTCGTCAGGCGGTGCCCGAGGTGATCTACAACGGTGACCCGACCGACCGGCTGCCCGGCAACGCGCACTTCTCCTTCCCCGGCTGCGAGGGCGACGCGCTGCTGCTCCTGCTCGACGCGCAGGGGATCGCCTGCTCGACCGGTTCCGCCTGCTCGGCCGGCGTGGCCCAGCCCTCACACGTGCTGCTCGCGATGGGCGCCGACGACGACCGCGCCCGCTCCTCGCTGCGCTTCACCCTGGGCCACACCAGCACCCAGGCCGACATCGACGCCCTCATCGCGGCCCTCCCGGCAGCAGTCGACCGAGCCCGCCGGGCCGCCGCCCTCCGCACCCCCCGCTAGCGCGGGTCAAGCCCCGCGATCTTGCACTTTCGGTTGGCCGTTCGCGCCTTGCGCGGCATATGTCGCCGCAGAAACTGCAAGATCGCGAAGGTGGGCGGGCCGGGCGGGCACGGGTCCGGGGGGTTTGCGGGGCTGGTGGATAGGGTTGTCGTGGGGACGGGGAAAGGGAGTGGGTCGGTGAGGGTTCTGGCGGCGATGTCGGGTGGGGTTGACTCGGCCGTGGCGGCGGCGCGGGCGGTGGCGGCCGGGCACGACGTGACCGGCGTGCACCTGGCGCTGGCCCGCAACCCACAGACCTATCGGACCGGGGCGCGCGGCTGCTGCACCCTGGAGGATTCCCGGGACGCCCGGCGGGCGGCCGACGTGATCGGCATCCCGTTCTACGTGTGGGACATGGCCGACCGCTTCCACGAGGACGTGGTCGACGACTTCGTCGCCGAGTACGCCGCCGGCCGTACGCCGAACCCCTGCCTGCGCTGCAACGAGAAGATCAAGTTCGCGGCGGTGCTGGACCGGGCGGTGGCCCTGGGCTTCGACGCGGTGGTGACCGGGCACCACGCCCGCCTCGGCGCGGACGGGCTGCTGCGGCGCAGCGTCGACCTGGCCAAGGACCAGTCGTACGTGCTGGCCGTGCTCACCCGCGAGCAGCTCGACCGGTCGATCTTCCCCCTCGGTGACTCGACCAAGGCGCAGGTCCGCGCGGAGGCCGCCGAGCGTGGCCTGGCGGTGGCCGACAAGCCGGACTCGCACGACATCTGCTTCATCGCCGACGGGGACACCCGCGGCTTTCTCGCCGGCCGGCTCGGTGAGGCGCCCGGCGACGTGGTGGACGCGTCCACCGGCGCGGTCGTCGGCAGCCACAGCGGCGCGTACGCGTACACGGTGGGGCAGCGTCGCGGGCTGCACCTGGACCGGCCGGCCCCGGACGGGCGGCCACGCTACGTGCTCTCCATCACCCCGAAGACCAACACGGTGACGGTCGGCCCGGCCGAGGCGCTGGAGGTCTCCGACGTGCACGCGCTACGTCCGGTCTGGACCGGCGGCGCCCGTCCGGACGCGCCTGTCGAGTGTGAGGTGCAGTTGCGGGCGCACGGCGACGTGGTGCCGGCGACCGTCGCCCTCGACGGTGACCGGCTGCACGCCGAGCTGCGCCGACCGGTGCGCGGTGTCGCCGCCGGTCAGGCCGTGGTGGCGTACCGGCCGGACCCGGCCGGCGACGTCGTCCTCGGCTCCGCGACCATCACCGGCTGACCGCACGGCCTGGGTGTTCGCGGGATAGCCTTCGCCCGTGACAGATCAGGCGTGGCCCTGGCCGGCCGGCGCGGCAACCGGAATTGGTTCGCTGCCCGGCACCGACATCGGCGAGGCTCAGCGGGTGGTCCTCGGTGAGCTTCCCGAGCTGCCCCACCTGCCCGAGTTGCCGGCCCGTGGCCCCGGCGCGGACATGATCGGCCGGTCCGCCGGGTTGCTCGTCGAGCTGCCCGTCGAGGTGTACGCGGGGCGGTGGCGGGTCGCCCCACGCCCGGGCCGCGACCTGCGCCGGGCCCGGGACCTGATGGAACGCGACCTGGACCAGCTCGCCGAGCAGGCCGAGGGGTACGCCGGGCCGATCAAGGTGCAGGCCGCCGGCCCGCTCACCCTGGCCGCCTCCCTGGAGTTGCCGATCGGTGGCCGGCTGTTGCGCGATCCCGGCGCGGTCCGCGACCTCACCGGCTCCCTCGCCGAGGGGCTGCGCGCGCACGTCGCGGCGGTCGCCCGCCGGCTGCCCGGGGCATCGGTGCTGCTGCAACTGGACGAACCGTCACTGCCGACCGTGCTGGCCGGGCGGGTGCCGACCGAGAGCGGGCTGGGCGCGTACCGGGCCGTCGAGTCGGTGGACGCCGCCGCCCTGCTGCGCACGGTCGTCGACGCGGTCGGCGTGCCGACACTTCTGCACTGCTGCGCCCCGGACGTGCCGCTGGAACTGATCCGCTCCACCGGCGCCGTCGCGGTCGCCCTCGACCTGGACCTCGTCACCAAGCTCGACCCGCTGGGCGAGGCGCTCGACGCGGGTCTCGGGTTGCTGGCCGGGGCCGCGCCGACCCGGCCGCCGTCGGCCGGTGGCGCGCCGACCTCCGCGCAGATCGCCGATCGGGTACGCCAGGTCTGGGACCGCCTCGGCTTTCCCCGTCGGCAACTCGCCGAGCAGGTGGTGGTCACCCCGGCCTGCGGCCTCGCCGGCGCGACCCCGGAGTATGCCCGGGCGGTGCTCGCCGCGTGCCGGGACGCCGGCCGGCGCTTCGCCGAGGACTGAGGTTTCCTGTCGTACCCGCTGGGCAGGATGACGGTCATGATTGGACAGCTGCGTTCAGTGGTGATCGACTGCCCCGATCCGCGGGCGTTGGCGGCGTTCTACGCCGAGCTGCTCGGCGTACCGCTCGCCGAGGGCGACTCCGATGACGACTGGGTGGTGCTGGGCGGCCCACCCGGTCACCAGCCGCGCCTCGCCTTCCAACAGGCGCTCAACCTGCGGCCACCGGCCTGGCCGGATCCCGAGCGCCCCCAGCAGTTCCACCTCGACGTGACGGTGGACGACATCGAGGCCGCCGAGAAGGCCGCGCTCGCGCTCGGGGCTCGGCGGCTGCCAGGTGAGGGCGAGGGCTTCCGGGTCTACGCCGATCCGGCCGGCCACCCGTTCTGCCTCTGCTGGGACTGATCTGCCTCTGCTGGGACTGAGCCCGCCGGTGGGTTGCGGCGGCCGGGCATCATGGCCGCCGTGATCCACACCTCCGCGCTGCGCGCCTCTGGTTCGCTCTTCGGCCTCGCCTACGGTGACGCGCTGGGCAAGCCGACCGAGTTCCTGACCGTCGCCGAGATCGAGCACCGGTACGGCCCGACCGGTCCGCGTGACCTGTCCGGCGAGCCGGCGCTGGTCACCGACGACACCCAGATGGCGCTGGCGGTGGGCTGGGCGCTGCGCGAGGCGCCGTCGTTCACGCCGGAGGCGGTGGAGCCACTGCTGCGGCGACGCTTCCTGGCCTGGGCCGTCAGCCCGGACAACAACCGTGCCCCGGGGATGACCTGTCTGCGCGCCTGTGCCGAGCTGAGCCGTGGGGTGCGCTGGCAGGAGGCGACAGTGGTCGGCTCGAAGGGCTGCGGGGCCAACATGCGGGTCACCCCGGTCGGCTTGCTCGACACGGACCTCGACACGCTCGCCGGTTTGGCCCAGTTGCAGGCCGGGCTGACCCACGGCCACCCGACCGGGCTGGCCGCCAGCGAACTCACCGCGTACGCCGTCTCGGCGCTGTGCGCGGGTGTCCCGCTGCCCGAACTTCCCGCGGTGCTCACCGAGCGGGCACTGTCCCAGCGCCTGGTCTACCGGGAGCGGTGGCTGGGCGACCTCTGGCAACGCGCCCGTTCCGGTTCTCCGGAGGAGTTCATCGCCCAGGGCTGGGACGAGTGCCTGACGGTGCTGGGCCGGCTGACCACCACCCTGGCGCAGCCGGACGACGGCGGTGACCCGTGCCAGGCCACCGGGGAGGGCTGGGTGGCCGAGGAGGCGCTGGCCACCGCGGTGCTCTGCGCCGTACGGCACGCCGACGACCCGGTGGCGGCACTGGCCCGGGGCGCGACCACGGCCGGCGACTCCGACTCGATCGCCGCCCTGGCCGGCGCCTTCGTGGGCGCGGCCGTCGGCATGACCGCCTGGCCGCGCGAATGGGCCAACCGCATCGAGTACGCGGACCAGCTGGCCACCCTCGGCGCGGCCTGGGACTGACCCGGCGGCCACGCGGGTGGTCAGGAGGTGGGGAGGTGACGCAGGCTGCGGACTTTGCGCCACAGGTCGGCGTCGCAGCGGCCGGCGTGGTCGGCGAAGGCGGCCGAGTTGAGTCGGATCGGCTCGGTGAGGCTGAGGTAGCTGTCGTGCTCCGCGCCAGGGTCCCAGTCCCGGGTGGGAATCCGGACGTGGTCGTCCCGGTCGCTCTTGTCCTGGCTGGTGATCTTCAGGACGTCGGCGCCCCGGGAGTCGGCGCGCAGCACCAGACACGGGCGTACCTTCGACCCGCTGCCGTCGGCGTACGGCACGTCGGCCCACCAGATCTCACCGGGCGCCGGGGTGTCGGCGGTCCGTCCGCTGTCGCGCGAGCGGGGTTTGGTGGAGGGGCGTTCGGCGCCACGGGGCCGTGGCGGGGTGGGACGACGGCCGTCGGTGCTGCCCCGGCCCGGCCGGGTGCCCGAACGCCGGTTGGCCACCCGGTGCCGCCAACTGTTCCACGCCCAGCCGGCGGCCACCGCCAGCAGGATCGCCACCGCCCAGAGCAGTGCCTCGGGCATCCGTACCTCCGCGTCCCGGCGACCCGCCGGTCGCACCGTCCGGCGATCCTTGCACGCTGCCGCCCGTGCCGCCCGCCAACCACACCGCAGGCTGCCCCACCGCCCCGAGCCACCCCACGGTCACCCTTGATCACTTGATGGTGAGTAGCTGGATCGGCCCGCCGACGACTACCGAGCATCAAGTGATCATCGGACGCGCCTGAGGGCGAGGTCGCTCCGGACGCGGGCGGGCGGCGGATTGTCCCACCGGCCCGATACCGTGCCGGAGTAGCGTGATCAGGGAGGTCGCAGGCGTGTCCGAAGGTGGCGGTGTGTCCGAGGAGCAGATCGGTCAGCAGGTCAGCCCGGCGCAGGAGGCGGCGGCCGGGGCTGAGCCGACGCCGCAGGCGCGGGAGCGGCACGCCGCGCTCAGTCAGGAGTTGACCGAGCACCAGTACCGCTACTACGTGCTGGACGCGCCGACCATCCCCGACGCCGACTTCGACCGGCAGTTGCGCGAGTTGGAGGCACTGGAGGAGGAGTTTCCGGCGCTGCGGACGCCCGATTCGCCGACCCAACGGGTGGGCGGCACGTTCTCCACCGACTTCACCCCGGTCACCCACGCCGAACGGATGCTCTCGCTCGACAACGCCTTCGCCGACGAGGAGTTGGCGGCCTGGGCCGAGCGGGTCGAACGCGACGCGGGCGGCCCGGTGCCCTACCTGTGCGAGCTGAAGGTCGACGGGCTGGCGATCAACCTGACCTACGAGAACGGCCGGCTGGTCCGGGCCGCCACCCGGGGCGACGGGCGCACCGGTGAGGACGTCACCGCCAACGTGCGCAGCATCCGGGACGTGCCCAGCCAGCTCGCCCCGTCCGCCGAATTCCCGGACATCCCCGAGCTGGTGGAGGTCCGGGGCGAGATCTACTTCCCGATCGCCGCGTTCGCCGATCTCAACGCGGGCCTGGTGGAGCAGGGCAAGGCGCCCTTCGCCAACCCCCGCAACGCCGCCGCCGGCAGCCTGCGACAGAAGGACCCACGGGTCACCGCCACCCGACCGCTGCGCCTGGTGGTGCACGGCATCGGCGCCCGTCGTGGGTTCCAGCCCACAGCGCAGTCCGAGTCGTACGCGGCACTGAAGTCGTGGGGGTTGCCCACCAGTGACCGGTGGCGGGTCGTCCCGGACCTGGCCGGCGTGGCGGAGTTCATCGCCTACTACGCCGAGCACCGGCACGACGTCGAGCACGAGATCGACGGTGTGGTGGTCAAGGTCGACCCGGTCTCCATCCAGGGCCGGCTCGGGTCGACCAGTCGTGCCCCGCGCTGGGCGATCGCCTTCAAGTACCCGCCCGAGGAGGTCACCACCAAGCTGCTCGACATCGACGTCAACGTGGGGCGCACCGGCCGGGTCACCCCGTTCGCCGTGCTCGAACCGGTGCGGGTGGCCGGTTCCACAGTCGCGCTCGCCACCCTGCACAACGCCCGCGAGGTGGAGCGCAAGGGCGTGCTGATCGGTGACACGGTGGTGCTGCGCAAGGCCGGCGACGTGATCCCCGAGGTGCTCGGCCCGGTGGTCGACCTGCGGCCCGCCGATGCCCGGCCGTTCGTCATGCCGACCACCTGCCCGGCCTGCGGCACCCCGCTCGCCCCGTCGAAGGAGGGCGACGTGGACATCCGTTGCCCCAACACCCGCAGTTGCCCGGCCCAGCTGCGCGAGCGGGTGTTCCACCTCGCCGGTCGCGGTGCCTTCGACATCGAGGCGCTCGGCTACAAGGGCGCGGCGGCCCTGCTGGACGCGGAGGTCATCGCGGACGAGGGCGACCTGTTCCAGCTCGATGCCGAGCAGCTCTCCCGGTCCCCGTTCTTCGTCAACAAGGACGGCAGCCTGGGCAGCAACGCCAGCAAGTTGCTCGACAATCTGGCGGTCGCCCGGGAACGGGACCTGTGGAGGGTGCTGGTGGCGCTCTCCATCCGGCACGTCGGTCCGACCGCCGCCCAGGCGCTCGCCCGGCACTTCCGCTCGATGGACGCCATCGACGCGGCCACCGAGGAGGAGCTGTCCTCGGTCGACGGGGTCGGGCCGACCATCGCGGCGAGCCTCCGGGAGTGGTTCGCGGTGGACTGGCACCGCGAGGTCGTCCGCAAGTGGGCCGAGGCCGGCGTACGGATGGCGGAGGAGGCGGGCGACGAGGGGCCGCGCCCGCTGGAGGGGTTGACAGTGGTGGTGACCGGCACGCTCGCCGGTTTCTCCCGGGACCAGGCCGCCGAGGCCGTGCAGAGCCGGGGCGGCAAGGTCAGCGGGTCGGTCTCCAAGAAGACGAGCTTCGTGGTGGTGGGGGACAACCCCGGGTCGAAGGCCGACAAGGCGGCCAGTCTCAAGGTGCCGGTGCTCGACGAGGACGGGTTCCGGCTCCTGCTGGACGCGGGGCCGGACGCCGCCCGGGACGTCGCTCAGCTGGGCGGCTGACCCCACCGGCGGCTGGGCGCGGCGACTGGCCGCGTATACCAACTTAATTACGACTACGACCGATTCGTGACTGTCATACCGGGAAACTGGGGGCCGAGGGCGTTTCATTGGGTCACGGCGTGCGCACCCGCACGCCGACGGTCGGTCGGGAGGTGTGGTGGAGGTCGCCGACCCACGCAACTCGCTTCCTGCGGGACGGGTCGCACCGTTCGCCGCCTTCGTCGCTGGCATCCTGGCGGTCGCCGCGCTGACCGCCGCCGTTCCACTCGCGACGCTCCCCGACGACCTGTCCCGGCTGCCGGTGGCGTTCTGGACGATGGCCGCGCTCGCCGTGGTCTGCGACGCGCGCCCGTTCGTTCCACCGGGGCGCCGGCAGACGTCGGCCGTGTTCCCGTCCACCTGCTTCACCTTCGCCATCCTGCTCGGCTGGGGGCTCGGCCCGGCGGTGGTGGTGCAGGCGGTGGGGGTGGTCGTCTCGGGTTGGCGGATGCGGCACGCCGCCTGGCGCACGGCGTTCAACGTCGGCCAGTACGCGTGCGCCCTCGCCGCCGCGTACGGGGTGATCCAGCTCGGCTCGGGCACCATCTTCTCCGGCGGGCGGTTGCACTGGACCGACGTGGCGGCGATCGGCGGCGCCGCGCTGGCCTGGTTCGTCGTCAACTACGGGTTGGTCAGCTGGGCGGTGCGGCTGCGTTTCGGGGATCGCTGGTGGCCCACCGTCCGCCAGGGCCTCGGCTTCGAGTTGCTCTCCACCGGTTCACTGCTGCTGCTCGCCCCGGTGCTGGTCGCCGCGGCGCGGGTCAGCGCCGCGCTGATCCCGTTGGTGCTGGTGCCGCTGTTCGCCGTCTACCGGATGGCGCGGTTGACCAACGAACAGCAGCACCTCGCCGCCGCCGACCCGCTGACCGGGCTGCCCAACCGCAAGGCCCTGCTGGCCGAGGTGGCCGAGCAGGTGCACCTGCACGCCGAGCGGACCGCCCGCGGTGAGCCCGACGGGCAGTTGGCGCTGCTGCTGATCGACCTGGACCGCTTCAAGAACGTCAACGACGCCCTCGGGCACGCCGTGGGCGACCGGCTGCTGGTCGAGGTCAGCGCCCGGCTCACCGACATGCAGCCCCGACCAGAGATGATCGCCCGGCTCGGCGGTGACGAGTTCGCCATCGTGATGACCGGGCTGACCGATGTCGCCCAGGCGCGGGAGTTGGCCGACCGGGTGGTCCAGGCGCTGGCCGAGCCGGTGCCGCTCGACGGGCTGCCGTTGGACGTGGGCGGGTCGATCGGGATCGCCCTCTTCCCCGAGCACGGCGAGGACTTCGCCACCCTGATGCGTCACGCCGACGTGGCGATGTACGACGCCAAGCACCGCAACGACACGGTGGCCGTGTACGCCCCGGAGTCCGACCACAACTCCGCCGAGCGACTCGGCCTCCTCGCCGACCTGCGCCGCGTGCTGGAGGCCAGCCCATCGACCGAGGCGCCGTTCGACGCCGAGCCGGCAGGTCAGGCCGAGGGCGTGCAGCCGGACGGGAACGGCCGGCACGGTGTGCCGGGCGACGCCGAGCGGACGGCCGACGTACCCCTTGTCGCGTCGGCGGAGGTGCGCGGCGGTGACGGCGCGGCGCTGCCCACCGGGGCCCCGGCCGAGGGCGCGCTGCCCACCGGGGCGCCGGGCCGGTCCGGGCCCGCGGCGGACCAGGCGCCGGCGGTCACCACGGCACCGCCGGGAGCTGGCCGGTGGTGGGCACGCCGTCGGCGCACCGAGGCCGAGCTGGTGCACTCCGACGAGCTGATCAACCGGATCGCCACCGGAGCCGACCCGATCCGGGGCCGCAACGCCCGTGCCACGGTCGCCGGCACCCGTTCCGGCGCGGCCCGGGAGCGGCGCGCCGGGATCGGTCGACGGTCCCCGAACGGAAGCGCGGTGGGCAAGGGTCGCACCGGGGCGCGGCGGGACGCCGGGTCGGGTAGTCCTGGACAGCCACTCGAATCGACCGGGTGGGCACACGCGGACGACGAGCCGGCCGACGACGCCGGGGAAATCACCATGTACTACCAGCCGCAGATCGCCATCGCGACCGGCGAGGTGGTCGGCGTCGAGGCCCTGCTGCGGTGGCGGCACCCCCGGCGGGGCATGGTCGACCCGGAGGAACTCATCCGGGTCGCCGAGCAGAGCGCCGTGATGCGGCTGCTCACCCGTCGTGTCGTGGACGACGTGGTGGAGCAGTTGGCCAAGTGGTCGGCGGCCGGCATCGGCCTGCGCGCGGCGCTGAACGTGAGCGTGCGCGACCTGCACACCGGCGAGATCGCCGACCAGATCGCCGACCGGCTGGCCCGTTACGGGGTGCCGGCCGAGCGGCTGCAGGTCGAGATCACCGAGGGCGCGTTGATGGCCGACCCGCGCCGGGTGCTGGCCACCATCTCCCGGCTGCACCGGATCGGGGTGGCCATCGCGCTGGACGACTTCGGCACCGGCTACTCCTCCCTCCAGCACCTGCGCCGGTTGCCGCTGGCCGAGGTGAAGGTGGACCGGTCGTTCGTCCTCGGCATGGCCGACGACGCCGACGACGCGGCGATCGTCCGGTCGATGATCGAGCTGGCCGGCGCGCTGGGGCTGCGGGTGGTCGCCGAGGGTGTCGAGGACGAGCGGACCTGGCGGATGCTGCACGCCGCAGGCTGCGACGCCGCTCAGGGCTGGTTCTACGCCCGGCCGATGCCGGCCGAGGAGTTGGTCACCTGGCTGGCCCGGTACCGGCCGGTCCGCCCGACCGGCGGGCACCCGCAGCCGGATGTCGCTCGCCGACCCACCCGCTGACCCGTCACGAGGGCCGCTGGAGGGGGAGTCGGGGACGCGGCACCGGAGCGGAACAATAGACTCGCTCCGGTCACCGCGTGTCACGCTCCACCTGTCGCGCGGCCGGCACATCGCCCGACCAGCAGGAATTCAGAAGGGGGCACGGATGGCCGCCATCTCCCGCGAGGAGGTCGCGCACCTGGCGCGCCTGTCGCGGCTCGCCGTCACCGAGGAGGAGCTGGACACGTTCGCCGGCCAGCTCGACGTGATCCTCCAGGCGGTCGCCCAGGTCGGCGAGGTCGCCGCCGCGGACATCCCGCCGACCTCGCACTCGGTGCCGCTGACCAACATCTTCCGCGAGGACGTCGTCACGCCGTGCCTGACCCCGGAGGAAGCGCTGTCGGGCGCGCCCGACGCCGAGGACCAGCGGTTCCGCGTACCGCGGATCCTGACCGAGGATGTGGCCTCATGAGCGATCTGATCAGCATGACCGCGACGGAGATCGCGGCCCTGGTCGCTGGGGGCGAGGCCTCCGCCGTCGAGGTGACACAGGCGCACCTGGACCGGATCGCCGCGGTCGACGACCGGGTGCACGCCTTCCTGCACGTCGACACCGACGGCGCGCTCGCCGCGGCCCGCGCGGTGGACGAGCGCCGGGCCGCCGGCGAGGAGCTGGGCCCGCTCGCCGGGGTACCGGTCGCGGTCAAGGACGTGCTCGCCACGCGGGGCGTGCCGACCACCGTGGGGTCGAAGATCCTGGAGGGCTGGCGCCCGCCGTACGACGCGACGATCGTGCAGCGGCTGCGGGAGGCCGGCACGGTGATGCTCGGCAAGACCAACATGGACGAGTTCGCGATGGGCTCCTCCACCGAATACTCGGCGTACGGCCCGACGCACAACCCGTGGGACCTGAGCCGGATCCCCGGTGGCTCGGGTGGTGGCAGCGCCGCCGCGCTGGCCGCGTACGAGGCGCCGCTGGCGATCGGCTCGGACACCGGCGGCTCGATCCGCCAGCCCGGAGCGGTCACCGGCACGGTGGGTGCCAAGCCCACCTACGGCGGCACCTCCCGCTACGGGCTGGTGGCCTTCTCCTCGTCGCTGGACACCCCGGGCCCGTGTGCTCGTACGGTGCTCGACGCGGCCCTGCTGCACCAGGTGATCGGCGGGCACGACCCGCGTGACTCCACCTCGATCCCGCAGCCGGTGCCGGACGTGGTGGCGGCGGCGAGGCTCGGCGCGACCGGTGACCTGACCGGTGTGCGGCTCGGCATCGTCAGCGAGTTCGTCGGCGAGGGCGCGGAGCCGGGCGTGATGGCCGCGTTCCGTGAGTCGGTCGACGCGCTGACCAAGATGGGCGCCGAGGTCGTCGAGGTGTCCTGCCCGACGTTCGCGTACGCGCTGCCGGCGTACTACCTGATCGCCCCGAGCGAGTGCTCCTCCAACCTGGCCCGGTTCGACGGCGTCCGGTTCGGCCTGCGGGTCGGCGACGACGGCAACCGGTCGCTGGAGGAGGTCATGTCGCTGACCCGGGAGGCCGGCTTCGGCCCGGAGGTCAAGCGCCGCATCATGATCGGCACGTACGCGCTGTCGTCGGGTTACTACGACGCGTACTACGGGCAGGCGCAGAAGGTCCGGACGCTCATCACCCGGGACTTCACCGCCGCGTTCGAGCGGGTCGACGCGCTGATCTCGCCGACCACCCCGTCGGTGGCGTTCCCGATGGGCGCGCGGACCGCCGACCCGTACCAGATGTACCTGGCCGACCTGTACACGATTCCGACCAACCTGTACGGCGGGCCGGGCATCTCGGTGCCCTGTGGGCTCTCCGAAGGGCTGCCGGTCGGTCTGCAGGTGATGGCCCCGACGATGGCCGACGACCGGATGTACCGGGTCGCCGCCGCGTTGGAGTCCGCCGTCGGCACGTTCACCCCACCGGCGCTGTGAGTCAGGAGTCCCGATGACGACGACACTGCCCGCGTACGACGAGGTCGTTGCGCGCTTCGAACCGGTGATCGGCCTGGAGACCCACGTCGAGCTGGGCACGAACACCAAGATGTTCTGTGGTTGCCCGACCGACTTCGGTGGCGAGCCGAACACCCGGGTCTGCCCGGTGTGCCTGGGTCTGCCCGGCTCGCTGCCGGTGGCCAACAAGGCGGCCATCGAGGCGATCATCCGGATCGGCCTGGCATTGAACTGCTCGATCGCCGAGTGGTGCCGGTTCGCCCGGAAGAACTACTTCTACCCGGACATGCCGAAGAACTTCCAGATCAGCCAGTACGACGAGCCGATCTGCGTCGATGGTTACCTGGACGTCGAGGTGGGCGGCGAGACGGTGCGGATCGAGATCGAGCGGGTGCACCTGGAGGAGGACACCGGCAAGACGCTGCACGTCGGTGGCGCCACCGGCCGCATCCACGGCGCGACGGAGTCGCTCGTCGACTACAACCGGGCCGGCATCCCGCTTGTCGAGATCGTCACCAAGCCGATCACGGGCACCGGTGCGCTCGCCCCCGACGTGGCCAAGGCGTACGTCGCCGAGCTGCGCGACGTGATCCGCACCCTCGGCGTCTCCGACGTGCGGATGGAGGAGGGTTCGCTGCGCTGTGACGTGAACACCTCGCTCAACCTGCCGGGTGAGGAGTGGGGCACCCGTACCGAGACCAAGAACGTCAACTCGCTGCGGTCGGTGGAGCGGGCGGTCCGCTCGGAGATGCTGCGGCAGGCGTCGGTGCTCGACGCGGGCGGCCGGATCACCCAGGAGACGCGCCACTTCCACGAGGACACCGGTGACACCACCCCGGGGCGTTCGAAGGAGACGGCCACCGACTACCGGTACTTCCCGGAGCCGGATCTGGTGCCGATCGCCCCGGACCCGGCCTGGGTCGCCGAGCTGAAGGCCGCCCTGCCGGAGCTGCCCCGGGTGCACCGGCGTCGGCTCCAGGAGCAGTGGGGCCTCTCCGACCTGGACATGCAGTCGGTGCTGAACGCCGGCGCGGTCGAGCTGATCGAGGCCACCGTGGCCGCCGGCACCACCCCGGCCGCGGCCCGCAAGTGGTGGCTGGGTGAGCTGTCCCGCCGGGCCAACGAGAGCGGCGTGGAGCTGGCCGAGGTCGGTGCCACCCCCGCCCAGGTCGCCGAGCTGCAGGGGCTAGTCGACGCCGGCAAGCTCAACGACAAGATGGCCCGCACGGTGCTGGAGGGCGTGGTCGACGGTGAGGGCTCGCCCACCGAGATCATGACCAGCCGGGGCCTGGAGGTCGTGTCGGACACCGGCGCGCTCACCGCCGCCGTGGACGAGGCGATCGCCGCGAACCCCGGCATCGCCGACAAGATCCGCAGCGGCAAGGTCGCGGCGGTCGGCGCACTGGTCGGCGCGGTCATGAAGACCACCCGTGGTCAGGCCGACGCGAAGACCCTGCGTGAGCTGATCCTGGAGCGCCTCGGCGTCCAGGGCTGAGACCCACCCGGAGAAGGCCGCCGCCGCGACCCGGCGGCGGCCTTCCGCCACCCCCTGTCGACTACGCGGCCACCCCGCACCCCTCGCGAGGGCGTCAACGGCGACGCCTGGATGGAGCCACCGTGACCGAGCACGACCTCGATGTCCTCGACGAGATCCAGCGGCGGGTGCTCTGGCTCGCCACCCGGATCGTGGACGCCGCCAATCATGACCGGGCCACCGGCGACGGTGTGAAGGTCGGCGGCCACCAGGCGTCCAGCGCCTCCCTGGTCACGGCGATGACCGCGCTGTGGTTCGCGCACCTGGACGCCGAGGACCGGGTCGCGGTGAAGCCGCACGCGTCTCCGGTGTTCCACGCCATCCAGTACCTGCTCGGCAACCTGGACCGCTCCTACCTGCCCCGGCTGCGCGCCCGCGGCGGCCTCCAGTCGTACCCGTCGCGCACCAAGGACCCGGACAGGTGGACTTCTCCACCGGGTCGGTCGGCCTGGGCGCGGCGGCGCCGCTCTTCGCCGCCGCCACCCGGCGGTACGTCGACGCGCACTTCGGGGCCCGCCCGCACTCCCGGTTCGTGGCGTTGATCGGCGACGCCGAGCTGGACGAGGGCAACATCTGGGAGGCGGTGGCCGACCCGGCGACCACCGGGCTGGGCAACGTGATGTGGCTCGTCGACTTCAACCGCCAGTCGCTGGACCGGGTGGTCCCCGGCATCCGGATCAACCAGTGGCGGGGCCAGTTCGAGGCGGCCGGCTGGCACGTCGTGGAGGTCAAGTACGGCCGGCGGCTCGCCGAGGCGTACGCCCGGCCGGGTGGCGAGGCGCTGCGCGACTGGATCGACGCGATGCCCAACGAGCAGTACCAGTCGCTGTTCGGGTTGGCCGGGCCGGCGCTGCGCAAGCAGTTCCTGGACGGCGCGCCCGCCGGCATCGACGAGCTGATCGCCCACGTCGACGACGAGGAGCTCGGCCCGCTCGTCACCGACCTGGGCGGGCACGACCTTCAGGCGATGCTTGACGCGTACGCCCAGTGCGACGCGGTCACCGACCGGCCCAGCGTCGTCTTCGCGTACACCGTGAAGGGTTGGGGGTTGCCCATCGCCGGCAACCCGCGCAACCATTCGGCGCTGCTCAGCTCGGAGCAGGTCGACACGCTGCGCGCCGCGCAGGGGTTGACCGCCGAGACCGAGTGGGACCGCCTCGACCCGGCGTCACCCGCCGGGATCCAGGCCGGCGCCCGCCGGGAGGCGCTGTCCCGCGCGCCGCGCGAGCGTGCGCTGGGGGTCACCGTTCCGGAGAGCACGGGAGTACGCGCCAACAAGCCGATCTCCACGCAGGAGGTCTTCGGTCGGGTGCTGGTGGACCTGGCGCGGGACCGGGAGGTGGGCCGCTACCTGGTCACCACCGCCCCGGACGTGGCCACCTCCACCAACCTGGCCGGGTTCATCAACAAGACTGGGGTCTTCGCCCCCACCGAGCAGCGCTCCTGGACCGAGGACCGGATGCTGCGCTGGACGGAGAGCCCCGCTGGGCAGCACATCGAGCTGGGCATCTCGGAGATGAACCTGTTCCTGCTGCTCGGCCAGCTCGGGCTCTCCTGGGACCTGTCCGGGCAGCCGCTGCTGCCGGTGGGGACGGTCTACGACCCGTTCGTGCTGCGCGGCCTCGACGCGTTCCTGTACGGCACCTACTCCGGTTCCCGGTTCGTGGTGGCCGGCACCCCGTCCGGCATCACCCTCGCCCCGGAGGGCGGCGCCCACCAGTCCACGATCACCGCGTCGGTCGGCCTGGAGCTGCCCGGGGTGACCTTCGTCGAGCCGGCGTACGCGGCCCCCCTCGACTGGCTGCTCTGCGACGCGCTCGGGCAGATCGCCGGCGGGTCGGCCCCGGTCGCGACCGCCGCGCCCGCCGAGGACGGCGCGTACTACTTCCGGTTGAGCACCCGACCACTGGACCAGGCGCCGTTCGAGGCGGCCCGGGCGCGGCTCGGTGACGCGGTGCTGCGCCGGCAGGTCGTCGCCGGGGCGTACCGGCTGGTCGACGCGCACCAGGCGTACCCGCACCTGGTCGACGCCCCGGTCGTGCAGCTGGCCGCCTCCGGCGCGGTGCTGCCCGAGGTGCTGACCGCCGCGGCGGAGTTGGCCGACGAGGGCATCGCCGCGCACGTGGTGGACGTGACCTCGCTGGACCGGCTCTACCGGGCCTGGCAGCGCACCCTGCGCCAGGGCGTACGGACGGCCACGGTGCCCAGCGTGCCGGGCGCGCTGCGGTCCGCGTTCGCCGACCGGGTGCCGGTGGTGACCGTGCACGACGCCGCGTCGCACGCGATGGCCTGGCTCGGCTCGGCGGTCGGCGCGCCGGCGGTGCCGCTCGGCGTGGACGAGTTCGGCCAGTCCGGCAGCGTCGCCGAGCTGTACGAACTGCACGACCTGCTGCCCGGCAGCATCGTCAACGCCGCACTGGCCGCCATCGCCCTCCGCTGACAGGTCGGCGCCCGCCGGTCCGCCGGCCGGGCGTCGGCGTCGGCTCAGCCGGTCGGCGTGGGCGTGGGCGTGGCGGGGACACCGCCGGTCGGCGTGGGTGTGGGTGTGGCGTTGACACCGGCGGTCGGGTTCTCCACCAGGCGTCGTTCCAGGTTGACCTGGGCCTGCCCGGTGCCGCCGACGGTGATGGTGTCGTACGCCTGGAGCATCTTCTGCTGGTCGAAGTAGAGGACGCTCATCGACAGCGGGGTGGGCTTCTCGCCCTCCAGCCCGCGCAGCCCGGCGCCGCCGGTGGAGCCCTCCACCATCAGCGTGGTGGGCTGCTGCCCGGGGGCCTGCGGCAGTTTGGAGACCTGCCGGGCGTGGGTGTGCCCGGCCAGCACCAGCGGGCAGGTGCCGGCGAGCGGCCCGGCCGAGGCCGGGTCGTGCACGAGGGCGATGTTGACCGGTCGCGGTGAGCTGCGGACCGTCGCGGCGAGCTGGTTACCCGTGCCGATCACCTGGTCGGCCACCTGCTGGGTCAACCCGCTGCCGGCGGGGGAGGTGTTCTTGTCCGGGGTGAAGCGCGGGTCGCCGATGCCGGCGATGGTCAGCCCGGCGACGGTCGTGGTCGTGTTGTTCAACACGATCGCGTTCGGCTGACGGGCCACCGCGGCGGCGGTCTTGCCGGAGTCGTGGTTGCCCCGGATGAAGACGTACGGCTTCTTCAGCAGGCCGATCGAGGCGACGAAGGAGGCTTCCGGCTCGCTGCCCCAGTCGGTGATGTCCCCGGTGTCGATCACCACGTCGATGCCGAACTGCTCCACGACCGTCCGGATCAGCTGCCAGCCGGTCGGGTTGAGGTGCATGTCGGAGACGTGCAGCACCCGCGTGGTGCCCGGGGTCGGCTCCAACAGCGGAAGCGCCGAGACGGTGGTGTAGAGCTGGCTGACGTTGCCCACCAGGCGCTGCAGCTGCTCCGCGTACTTGGTGTAGTCGTTGGCGATCCGGCGGGCGTCACCGACGATGGCCGGCGCGTTGACGAGCAGCCCCTCGTAGCGTGGTTCCTCGATGGCCTGCGGCCGAAGGGTGGCCGCCGCCGTGCCGAGGCTGCCGGCGGTGACCAGCAGCGCCAGCCCACCCGCCCAGGCGGTGCGCCGGACATCGCGGAAGATCAGCCCGGCCAGGATCAACGTGACCAGCACCGACGCGGCGAGGGTACGCAGGCCGAGGCGCATCACCCCGGAGCGGACGTCCTCCACGGCGCTCTGGCTGGCCCGGCTGATGCTGGCCGGGTCGTCGATCAGCGCCTCGGTGCGCCCCTGGTCGAGCGCGCCCAGCCGGACGGTGAGGTGGGTCGGCCCGTCGTGGCTGTCGAGCAGCAGCGCGCCGAGCGGCGGAATGTCGACCGTGGTGCCGCCCTCGCGGGCGGGGGAGATGCTGAGGTTGGCCCGGAACGGGCCGATGTCGGTGCTCACCTGACCGCCGGCCAGCACCCCGAGCACCGCCCCGCCGAGGGCCACGGCGAGGACGGCGACGATCAGCCCGAGGCGGCGTAGCGGGCCGGCGACGCCGACCCGCCAACCCGCCGGGCGCGGCCGATCGTCGCCGGTCACCGGGTCGTCCCGGTCATCGGCGTCGTCGTGCCGCTCGTCGCGTTGCCCGTCCATGCTGAAAGTCTGACCTGCCCGCTGAAAGATCTTGGCAAACCTGAACCGATGGTGACGAAGTCAGCTGCGTCCGCCGTCACCGCCCGCGAAGACCACCCGCAGGAGCCGGTCGTCGTCGCCCGCCGGGTCGCCCCGCCCGTCGTGGTTGGAGGTGCTCACCCAGAGCGACCCGTCCGGTGCCGCGGCCACCGCGCGCAGCCGCCCGTAGCGGTTGGTGAGCAGCTCACTGGGCTGACCGAGCAGCGTGCCGGTGTCGGTCAACTCCATCACCCAGAGGCGCTTGCCGCGCAGGCAGCCGGTGACCAGCAGCCGGTCCGTGGCGGCCAGACCGGAGCAGGACGCGTCCGACGTCGCCCACTGCGCGATCGGGTCGGTGAACCGCTTGTCGCCGGCCTGACCCTCGACCTCCGGCCAGCCGTAGTTGCCGCCCTTGGTGATCTGGTTGATCTCGTCCCAGGTGTTCTGACCGAACTCGACGGCGTACATCCGCTTCGCGGCGTCCCAGGCGAAACCCTGCACGTTGCGGTGCCCCAGGGACCAGACCGGGGAGTTGGGGTACGGATTGCCGGCGGCCGGCTTGCCGTCCGGGGTGATCCGGAGGATCTTGCCGCCGAGGCTCTTCACGTCCTGGGAGAGGGGGCGCTGACCGGCGTCACCCGTGCTGACGTAGAGCTGCTTGTCCGGGCCGAAGCCCAGCCCACCGCCGTTGTGCACGTTGGCCTTGGGGATGCCGGTGAGGATCGCTGTGGGCTGCCCGCCGAGTCGCAGCCGGGCGACCCGGTTGTCCTCCTCGGCGGTGTAGTAGACGAACACCGTTTGGTCCCGGGCGTAGTCGGGGGAGACGGCGATGCCGAGCAGGCCACCCTCTCCCGCCGCAGCCACGCCGGGGATCGTCTGCACCGGGCGGACCCGCAGCCCGTCCGGCCCGGACTCGGGCCCGACCTGCAGGATCCGGCCGTTGTCCCGTTCGGTGACCAGCGCGCCGCCGTCCGGCAGGAAGGCGATGGCCCAGGGCACCCGCAGACCCTTGGCGAGCACGGTCGCCACCGCCTGCTGGCCGGCGCCGCCGGGGCTCGCCGACGCGGACGGGGTCGGCAGGTTGGGCGGCTCGCCGGCCGGGTCGGGCTCCGGCTCGCCGAAGCTGCAACCGGCGGCGAACAGCAGCGCCGCGCAGGACGCCGCGAGGGCCGCCCGGAGGCGGCGGATGCGAGGGTACGGGGGACGGGCGCTCACCCGGCCCAGGGTAGCCCGCCGCGCGCCCCGGCCGGACCCGTCGAGATCCAACGGGTGCCGACGACCCGCCCGATGGTCCCCGGTGGACCGCTCACCGCGCCCGTACGGCCAGCAGCGCGGTGTCGTCCTCGCGGTGCCGGATCGAGGCGAGCAGCAGGTCGCACAGGTCGTCGAGGGGCAGCGTGTCGGTGCCGTTCAACCGGCTCACCAGCTCGACCAACCCCTCGTCGATGGAGCGGTCCCGCCGTTCGATCAACCCGTCGGTGTAGAGCAGCAGGGTGTCGCCGGTGGCCAGACTGGTCGACTGGCTGCTCCGGGGTGACGGGCGGGCCAGGCCGAGCAGCGGTTCCGGCGTCGCCTCCAGGGTCTCGACCGCCCCGCCGACGCGGACCACCACTGCCGGCGGGTGCCCGGCGTTGGACCAGGTCACCTCGTGCACACCGGCGCGCTGCGGACAGATCCGGACCAGCGTCGCGGTGGCGGCGATCGGCAACCGCAGGCCACGGATGGCGCCATCCAGGTTGCTCATCAGCGACCCGACCGCGTCCGGCCGGCCGAAGGCGTTGCCCCGCACCAGGTTGCGCAGCTGACCCATGGTCGCCGCCGCCTCGATGTCGTGCCCGGCCACGTCCCCGATCGCGGCGATCACGTCGCCGTCGGGCTGCACGAAGGCGTCGTACCAGTCGCCGCCCACCTCCACCCGGTCGGCCGCCGGCTGGTAGCGGGCCGCCAGCTCCAGCTCCGCCACCACCGGCAGCCGGGGCAGCATGCTGTGTTGCAGGACCTCGGCGACGTGCCGCTGCTCGCCGTACATCGAGCTGTTGCCGACGGCCTGACCGGCCCGGCGGCCGATGTCGACGGCGGTGAGCAGGTCCCGGTCGTCGAACTGCTGACGTTGGCCGCCGTTGACGAGGGTGATCGCCCCCAGCACCGTGCCGCCGACGCCCCGCACCGGCACGCTCAGGTAGGAGGCGATGCCCAACCGACTGGCGATGGAGGCCATCTCCGGGTCGGTGGTACCCCTCGTCACGTCGGCCAGGGACGCCACGCTGCCGAGCCGGGGCTGGCCGGTCCGGAGCACCGCCCGGATGCTCGACTCGGAGCTCAGCCCGGTGCGCAGCAACTCGCCGAAGCGGTCGACGTCCGCCGCGCGGGCCGGGTCCCGGTGCACCGAGACCACCTCGCGGGGCAGACCGGTCGGCCCGATCAGGGTGAGCAGGCACCAGTCGGCGAGCAGCGGCACCATGGTGGCGGCGAGCCGGCGCAGCGCGGTGCTCACGTCGAGGGTGCCGGCCAGCGTCTCGCTCACCCCGGCCAGCAGCTCCAGCCGCTCGTGCGCCTGCACGACCCGCCGCCGGGCCTCCTGCGCGCCGTCGAGCGCGATCCGCAGTCGCAGCTCCGACGAGCAGGCGGCGGCCAGGTCGGCCAGGGTCCGCAGCTGCGCGGCCGTCCAGGCGCGGGGCTTGCTGTCGATGGCGCAGAGCGAGCCGAGCACCCGGCCGGAGAGGTCGGTCAGCGGCATCCCGGCGTACGCGACCACGCCGAGGTCGTCGATGGCCAGATTGTCCCGGACACGGGGGTAGAGCCGGGCGTCCGGCAGCACCATCGGCGTCTCGATGTCCACCACGTGCTGACAGAACGAGTGGCTCAGCGGGGTCTGCCGGCGCTGCGACCAGGGCTCCGGCAGCCCGACCGCGCCCGGGAAGAACTGCCGGTCGGCGGAGACCAGGGAGACCAGCGCGACCGGCACGTCGAGGAGGTCACTGACCAGCCGGGCGAACCGGTCGAACGCCTCGTCCGGGGCGGCGTCCAGCCCGGTGTCGGCGAGCGCGCGCAACCGCGCCGGATCGCCGAGCACCGAGGGTGGCGCGATCGAACGCCGGGCGGTGCCGGGGGAGCCGTCGGTCATCGAGCACCTGTCTGCCGGGGCGGAGGCCGACCGGCCCTCCGACCCTTCGTTATACCTCGTGAGGGGCGGAGTCGAACATCGGTGTGCTGAGTCTCGCCCGCCCCGACGCCGCGCGCCATCCCCCGGGACGCCGGTTCGCCGCCGCGCCTCCACCGGCCGCGATGCCGGGGACTATCGTCGGCGGACGTGAAGGTATGGATTCCGCACCAGGCCGGCCTGGACCTCCTGGGCGAGCTGCCCGCGGACGTGACGGTGGAGGTCTTCGAGCACACCGACCGGATGCCGTCCGAGCCGGCCGACGTCCGCTTCTGGGTGCCGCCGTTCCTGGGTGGCTCGGACGGTACGGCGCTGCTGCGGGAGCTGCCCGACCTGGCGGTGGTGCAGTTGCTCTCCGCCGGGGCGGACGCCTGGGCCGGCCGGATGCCGCCGGCTGTCACGCTCTGCGATGCCCGGGGCGTGCACGACCCCTCCACCGCCGAGTGGGTCGTCACCGCGATCCTCGCCCAGCTGCGGGCGTTCCCGGCGTTCGTCCGCGCGCAGGCCGAGCGGCGCTGGACGTACGCGGAGAACACCCCGACCGACGAGCTGACCGGCAAGCGGGTGCTCATCATCGGCGCCGGCTCGATCGGCGCCGCGGTGCGCGACCGGCTCGCCCCCTTCGACGTGAGCTTCACCCTGGTCGCCAGGACGGCCCGCCCGGAGCAGGGGGTGCACGCCGTCGAGGAGCTGCCCCGGCTGCTGCCCGACGCCGACGTGGTGGTGGTGCTGGTGCCGCTCACCGAGCAGACCCGTGGCCTGATCGACAAGGCGTTCCTGGCCGCGATGCCGGACGGGGCGCTGCTGGTCAACGCCTCCCGGGGCCCGGTGGCGCACACCGACGCGCTCGTCGCGGAGCTGGGCACCGGTCGGATCTCGGCGGCGTTGGACGTCACCGACCCGGAGCCGCTGCCCGCCGACTCCCCGCTCTGGGTCATGCCGAACGTGCTGCTCACTCCGCACGTCGGCGGGTCGGTGCGCGGGTTGTGGCCACGGGCCTACCGACTGGTGGGCGATCAGGTCCGCCGCTTCGCCGCCGGGGAACCGCTGATCAACACGGTGGTCGACGGCTACTGACCGGGCGTGTCCGCCGGAGCGCCCGGCAGTGGCTGGCCGGTCGCCGCGACCAGCCGGGGCAGATCCGCCCCACGGACGGCCGGCAGGGTGACCTGGTGGCCGTCGTCCAGCCGGGCGACCGCGCGCCCGCGCTGGTCGGTGGTCAGCTCGAGGACCCGGTCCCAGTCGATCCGACGCTGCCCGGCCAGCGCGCGGATACGCAGCTCCCGCGCGTCGGCGTCGGTGCCGGCCCGCCAGGCCCACACCGCGACGGCGAGCGGGACGAGCAGCACCGGCAGCAGGTAGGCCCGGGCGTTGGCCAGCGGCAGGGCGCCGACGAAGGCGATGATCGCGGCCACCAGGATGGCTTGGTTGTACCGGAAACGGACCGTGTCGGGCTTACTCACCCTCCGATGATCCCACTCCCGGTCGTTTCGGCTCGCGGCGGGCGGTGCCAGCAGCGTGCGGTACGCCGTACAGTGACACAGGTCGTTGTCTCATCTGAGTGACCGGCAAGTAACCAATTCGGCCGTCCATCGTTGCCAATCGTGGGTAGCGGACTCGCAATGTCCGATGTCCCGCACCGCCGCACCGCCCCCGTGCCCCCTCACGAAGGCGACCGCCGTGCTCCTCGCGTACCCGTTCCGCGTCCTCGTCCTCCGCCGTGCGGCACCGGAGGCCGCCACGTCCGTGGCGGTGGCGCTGCTGCTCCTCGCCGGTGCCGCCGACCTGGTCCCGACCTCGGTGGTGATCGCGCTGGCCGCCGGTGCCGGCGCCACGCTCGCCGGGCTGCGACTCTCCCGGCTGGCCACCCGACGCGGCACCGAGCCGATCCCGCGCGCGGCGGGCGTGCTGCTCGACGCGGCGGTGGTGGTGGCGGGTCTCACCGCCGTCGTGCTGCCCCTGGCCGACATCGGGCACACCGTCGCCGTGCCGATCGGGTCGCTGGTCGTGGCGGTCCTCTCGGCGACCGCTCTGTACCGGCTCCCCGGACGATCGCGGCTGGCGGCCTCGGTCCGGCTGCGCTGGCTGGTCGAGTCGACCGGCCCGGCCGTCGGTCTGGCCCTCGCCGGCTGGCTGCTGCTGCCCCGCGACGGCCAGCCGGGCCCGGTTCGGCTGGTCTGCGCGTTGACGCTCGGCGGGTTGGGCATGGCCGCGTTGAACGCGTTCGCGGGGCCGCGGCGGCGCTCGGGTGCGGCGCTCTGCCGGGGCGGCGTCCTGCTCACCCTGGGCGGGCTGGTGCTGCTGGCCATGGTGCCGTCCGCGCCGGCCGGGCGGGTGGCCCTGCTGGCCGTACCCCCGTTGGTGTTCGGGATGTTGCTCGTCGCGGTCGGCGCCGCGGGTGCGGCGGACGACGCGGAGCCCGCGGAGCCGGTCGCCGCGGCCTGGCCCCGGGCGGTGCTTCCCGCGGCGGTGCTGCTGCTGGCATCGGGTCTGCACCTGGGCGCCGGCCGCGCACCGGACCGGACGAGCGTGCTGTTGGCCCTGGCGGCGGTGCCGCCCCTGGTGCTGCGCGAGCTGCTGCGCGCGACTGACGCGCCCACGTCTGGTCGGCGGGCCGCTCATCGCCGGCCCGCCGGCCGGTCGCTTCGGCACCGCCGTGCGGCCCCGGCGCCCTGGCCGGGCACGCGGGAGCCGCCGCCCGAGCGAGACCGCCGCGCAGCGGAGGCGGCCACCGCGATGGGTGTCGACTCGACCTGGTCGCCTGATCACGGTCCCGTGTGGTCGGGGCTCAACCGGCGACCCGCCACGGCGGCGAGCGGCACCCCCGGCGACCGGGCCGCCCTGCTGGACGCCCTGGCCGCGATCGGCGACGTCCCAGTGCCGACCGGCGCGCTGCTGCTGGTGGACCTGCACGGCACCGAGGGGATCGGCCCGACGGCCCGGGAGGACGTGCTGGCCGAGGCGGTGCACCGGGCCCGTGCGGTCATCGCCGCCGACGATCTGGTCACCGGGTGCACGGGTACCGGCTTCGCGGTGGTCACCGCCGCCGGCCCGGTGCTGGCGTACGCGCTGGGCACCCGACTGCTGAGCGCGCTCGGCCCGCCCTACCGGCTGGCCGGCGCGACGCTGCGCGTGCAGACGAGCATCGGGTTGGCAGAGGTGAGCGGCGCCGGGCCGGCCGACGTGCTCCGGCAGGCCGAGCTGGCCCGACGACGGGCCGTGCAGCTGGGCCGGGACCGGGTGGAGTGGTACGACGCGTTCCTGGAGGAACAGCTGGTGCGCCGGCTCGACCTGGAGCGGGAGTTGCCCGGTGCGGTGGCGCGCGGCGAACTGGATCTCGTCTACCAGCCGGTGGTCGACCTGGCCGACGGGCAGCCGGTGGGCGCGGAGGCGCTGCTGCGGTGGCGCAGCCCAGTGCTCGGCACGGTGCTCCCGACCGAGTTGCTGCCGGTCGCCGAGGACCTGGACCTGGTCGGTGAGTTGGAGTGGTGGGTGCTGGACCGGGCCTGCCGGCAGTTGTCCGACTGGTCGGTGGGCGTCCGGGAGCTGTGGATGGCGGTCAACGTCACGACCCGGGAGCTGACCACTCCGGACTTCGTCCAGCGGCTCGCGGCCGTGCTGGCCGCGTACGGGGTGCCGCCGGAGCGACTGGTGGTGGAGGTCAGCGAGCCGAGGGTCGCCGGTGACCTGCCGACCGTGGTGGCTCGGCTGGCCGGGCTCCGGTCGCTGGGCGTACGCACCGCGTTGGACGACTTCCGGGCCGAGCACGCCTCACTGGCCCAGCTACGCCGACTGCCGATCGACCTGCTCAAGGTGGGCCCGGAGTTGGTCGGCGCACGGCCGGACGGGCAGCCGCCGCTGATCGACGTGGTGGTCAACGTGGGTGAGCGGCTGGGCGTCGAGATCGTCGCCGAGGAGCTGGAGTCGTCGACCCAGGTCGAGGGGGCGCGCCGGGGCGGTTGCCGGTACGGGCAGGGGTTCGCGCTGGCCCGGCCGGCGACCGCCGAGCGGGTCGAGGCGTACTTCGAGGAGTTTCCCTCCGCGTCCCGCTGAACCGGTTCATCTCCCTCGGGGCGGTGCGGTGCTGCCACGCGGGGTGAGGTGGGGTGTCTCGTCCTGCACCCGGCCGGCGGGCTGCCCGGCGACGACGGCGAGCAGTTGCCGGGCGGCGTGCGCGCCGTACGCCGGGATGTCCCGGCCCAGCGCGGTCAGCGGCGGGTGCACCAGCCGGCACAGCGGCGAGTCGTCCCAGGCCACGATGGACAGGTCGCCGGGCACGGTCAGGCCCATCTCCTGGGCGACGGAGAGCCCGGCGATGGCCATCACGTCGTTGTCGTAGATGACCGCGGTGGGCCGGTTGGCCGAACTGAGCAACCGGCGGGTGGCCCGGCCGCCCTCCTCGCCCGTGTAGTCGGACCAGACAGTGGCCGCGTCGACCAGGTCGAGCCGCCGGCAGACCGCCGCGAAGGCGTCGGTGCGGATCTCGGTGTGCCGCAGGTCGGGCAGGCCGGCGACCCGGGCGATCCGCCGGTGCCCGAGCGCGACCAGATACTCCACCGCCTCGGTCAGCGCGGCGGCGTCGTCGGACCAGAGACTCGCCAGCTCACCGGTGCCGCCGGGGCCACCGATCACCACCGCCGGCAGTTGCAGCTGTTCGAGTGCGGGAATGCGACTGTCGTCGGTGCGCAGGTCGCAGACGAGCACCCCGTCCACCCGTCGTTCGCCCCACCAGCGCCGGTAGACCGCGATCTCGGCGTCGTGGTCGGCCACCACCTGCAACGTCAGCGCGTACGAGCGCGCGGAGAGTTCGGCCTCGACGCCACTGATCAGCGCCATGAAGAACGGCTCGACGCCGAGGGTCCGGGCCGGTCGGCACAGGGCCAGGCCGATCGCCCCGGCGGCGGCGGCCGAGAGGGCGCGGGCGGCACTGCTCGGGCTGAACCCGATCTCGGTGGCGATGGCCAGGATGCGCTGCCGGGTGGCCTCGGAGACACCGGGCTGCCCGTTCAGGGCGTACGACACGGCGCCCTTGGACACCCCGGCGCGTTGGGCGACATCGGCGATGGTCGGCCGCTTCACCGGCGTGCTCCTTCGCTCTCTGGCCGTTGACAGCCCGGATTCCGGACCGTACCGTAGCTCAGCTTATCCGGTTCAGTACGGCATCTTTCGATGCGGGAAGGTGCGGTGAAATCGTGAGCCGACAGGCACTCTACGACGGTTGGACAGTGCGAGCGGCCCCCGGAGCGCAGGTGCCCGAGGAGGTCGCCGGCCGGTCCGTGCCGGCGACCGTGCCGGGCTGCGTGCACACCGACCTGCTCGACGCCGGGCTGATCCCCGACCCCTACCTCGACGACAACGAGCGGGCGGTGGCCTGGATCGGGCGCACCGACTGGGTCTACCAGACCACAGTTGTCCACCGGGCGGGCGACGACGACCGAGTCGACCTGGTCTGCGCCGGCCTGGACACCGTCGCCACGCTCACAGTCAACGGTGTCGAGGTCGGCCGCACCGCGAACATGCACCGCGGCTACCGGTTCGACGTCCGACCGCTGCTGCGCGACGGGAACAACGACCTGGTCGTCACGTTCGACTCCGCGTACCGCTACGCCGAGGCCCAGCAGGAGCGGCTCGGCGACCGGCCGAACGCCTACCCGGAGCCGTTCCACTTCATCCGCAAGATGGCCTGCAACTTCGGCTGGGACTGGGGGCCGACAGTGGTCACCGCCGGCATCTGGCAGGAGATCAGCCTGCACGCCTGGTCGACCGCCCGGCTGGCCACCGTCCGTCCACTGGTCACCATGGACGGCCGCGACGGCCGGGTCGAGGTGCACGTCGAGGTCGAGCGGGTCGCGGACGTCCCGCTGACCGTCCGCGCCGCCGTGGCCGGCGTCCGCGCGGAGGTGGTCGTCCCGGCCGGGCAGCGCACGGCCGTGCTGACCCTCACCGTCCGCGAGCCCGCACTGTGGTGGCCCCGGGGGTACGGCGACCAGGCGCGTCACCCGATCGAGGTGACCCTGCACGCACCGGACGGCGACACCCTTGACAGCTGGTCGCACCGGATCGGCTTCCGCTCGGTACGACTGGACACCACACCCGACGAGCACGGCACCCCGTTCTCGTTGTCGGTCAATGACGTCCCGGTCTTCGTCCGCGGGGTCAACTGGATCCCGGACGACGCGTTCCCCACTCGGATCACCCGGGCCCGGCTGGCCGACCGGTTCGACCAGGCGGCTGCGGCCAACGTCAACCTGCTGCGGGTCTGGGGCGGCGGCCGGTACGAGTCGGCGGACTTCTACGACCTCGCCGACGAGCGCGGTCTCCTCGTCCAGCAGGACTTCCTCTTCGCCTGCGCCGCGTACCCGGAGGAGGAGCCGTTCGGCACCGAGGTGGCCGCCGAGGCCGCCGAGCAGGTGACCCGGCTCGCCCCGTACCCGTCGCTGGTGCTCTGGACCGGCAACAACGAGAACATCTGGGGCTGGCACGACTGGGACTGGCAGCCCGCCCTCGCCGGACGCACCTGGGGGCGCGGCTACTACCTCGACGTGCTGCCCCGGATCGTCGCCGAGCTGGACCCGACCCGCCCGTACTGGCCGGGCAGTCCCTGGTCGGGCACCGAGGCGATCCACCCCAACGACCCGGCGCACGGCACCACCCACATCTGGGACGTGTGGAACACCGACGACTACACCAAATACCGGGAGTACGTCCCGCGCTTCGTCGCCGAGTTCGGCTACCAGGCCCCACCCGCGTACGCCACGCTGCGCCGGGCGTTGAGCGACGAACCCCTGGCGCACGACTCACCGGGCATGGCGCACCACCAGAAGGCGGCCGGCGGTGACACCAAGCTCCAGCGGGGCCTCGACGCGCACCTGCCCGCCCCGGCCGACTTCGACGACTGGCACTACCTGACGCAGCTCAACCAGGCCCGGGCGATCCAGCTCGGGGTGGAGCACTTCCGCTCGCACCGGGGCGTCTGCGCGGGCACCATCGTCTGGCAGCTCAACGACTGCTGGCCGGTGACCTCCTGGTCGGCCGTCGACGGCGACGGCCGCCGCAAACCCCTGTGGTACGCGCTGCGCCACGCGTACGCCGACCGGCTCCTCACCGTGCAGCCCCGCGACGGCGGCCTGGCCCTGGTGGCGGTCAACGACGCGGGCACGCCCTGGCGGGCGTCGGCCTCGGTGACCCGGGTGACCCTCACCGGCGAGACTCGGGCGAAGACGACGATGGAGCTGGACGTCCCGGCGTACTCCTCGGTGGTGCTGGGGCTGCCGGCGGACCTGGCGCGGCCGGACGAGCGCCGGCGTGAGTTGCTGGTCGCGGAGGCCGGTGGCACCGCGGAGCGTGCCCTGTGGTTCTTCGCCGAGGACCGGGACGTGGACTGGCCGGCGGCGGCCTGGGACGCGAGGGTCGAGCCGGTCGACGGTGGGCAGCGGGTCCGGGTCACGGCCCGCACGGTGCTGCGCGACCTGACGCTGTTCGCCGATCGCCTCGACGACTCCGCCACTGTGGACACGGCCCTGGTCACCCTGTTGCCCGGCGAGTCGACGACCTTCACCGTGCAGGCGGCCGGGGTCCTGGACCCGGCGGCGCTCGTCGCCCGCCCGGTGCTGCGCTGCGTCAACGACCTGACGTCGAGCTAGCGTCGCCGGCCGGCAGTCGCCTCTCTCGGGGTCGATGCTCCGTTGAGCGCTATACCTCAGAGGCATATTCATACCTCTGAGGTATAGCGCTCGGGAGCGGACCGGGAGCCGACATCACGGTGGCTGACCGTCAGGTCACCCAACCTTGCTTCTGTCGCCTTCCGGATAGCACAGACCCAGGCGACCGGGCATGACCGGTTGAATGACAGGCATGCGAGGGATAAGCGGCACGGCCACGGCGAAGGCGCTCATCCTGGCGGCCATCCCCGTCGGTGCCGTCGGTTTCCTCGTCACGGACTGGTGGGCGATCGGCGCGATCGCCGCGAACCTCGTTCTGCTCGGCGGCGGCGGTGGCCTCTGGTGGTTGGCACTCCACCCCAGGCGACGCTTCTCGCGCCTGCGTCGGACCGGTATCTACCTCACTGTCGAGCCCCTGAAGGATCCGGACGACGACGGTGACTATGACGACGCTAGCGACGACTTCGGGGATCCCGAGCCGGTGGTGTTCGCGTCGCGTCGCGTTCGCAGGCATCAGTTGACGTTGTCGACGACGAGCCGGCTTCGCCGCTACGGCATGCGGCGGTCACTCACGGGCGAGCAGGCCGGTGGGGAGAACAACCTGATGATGATGGCGAGCACCCTGACCCAGATCCAGGGCGGTCTTCAGTCGGCCCAGCGAAGGGCCAGGCGTGAGCAGCTGTGGTGGTTGGTCGCGGGGCTCGCGGCGTCCATCCCGATCGGCGTCGCCATCAACCTCGCCACCGGTTAGCGACCAAGCCTGAATGGTGGGCCCGACCGCGCTTCAAGCGATGATCACGAAGGGGCTGACGTCCCATGATCGTGCTCGATCCATGAAGTAGTGGCCTCCCACGGTGGGGAGGCCACTACTTCCATGTTCGAGCACGATCATCGCCCCCCGGGGCACGATCATCACGCCCGGGGGCACGGTCATCACGGCCAGGGGCGCGAAAGGTCAGGCGCGGGCGGCGGCGAGCACCTGGCCGACCAGGGCGCCCGAGGTGCCGGAGCGCTCGTACTCCGGCCGGTTCAGGCTGCCGCCCATCAGCGGTGCCGGGTTGCGGTGTACGGCCGGGCTGTCCGAGCTGACCAGGGCGGCGAAGTGGTACTCGTCGGCGCCGGTCGCCTCGACGATCCGGGCGATGTTGCGGGGGGTGATTCCACCGCCCGGCATGATGACGATCCGGCCGGCGGCCCGGCGCACCAGGTCGGCGATGAGCGGAGCGCCCTCCAGCACGCTGACCTCCTGACCGGAGGTGAGCACGCGGTGCACGCCCAGCTCGATGAGCTGCTCCAGCGCCGCGTACGGGTCGCGGGTCATGTCGAACGCCCGGTGGAAGGTGATGCTGGCGTCGCCGGCGGCGGCGATCAGCCGGCGGGTGGTCGGCACGTCGACGTCACCCTCGGCGGTCAACGCGCCGATCACGATGCCGTGCGCGCCGGCGGCCACCGCGGCCCGCACATCCCGCTCCATGGCCTCGATTTCGAACGGCGAGTAGATGAAGTCGCCGGCCCGGGGGCGGACGATCACGTGTACCCGGATCCGGCTGACGGCGCGCAGGGTCGTCTCGATGGTGCCCAGGCTGGGGGTCAGCCCGCCGTCGAAGAGCGCGGAGCACAACTCCACCCGGTCGGCGCCGGCCTCCTCCGCGGCGACCGCCCCCTCGACGCTGTCGATGCAGATCTCGAATGTGTTCATGATTCTTCCTCTTCCGTGCGAGACGTGCGAGACGTACGAGACGATGCCGGGGTCCAGTCGATGACGGCCGTGACGGCGCCGACCGGTACGCCGCCGCCGAGCACCGGCACCTGGCGCAGCGCGTCGGCCCCACCCACCGGTACGCCCACGGCGTCGAGGGCGGCGAGGGCGATGGCGGTGGTGGCTCGGGGTGAACCGTCGATCGCCTTCACCGCCACCGCGTGACCGTCCGGTGTGGCCACCGCGAGCACGCCCTCGGCCCCGCCCTTGGCGAGGACGCCGGGCAGCGCCCGCATCAGGTCGGTGTTGGGGTGCCCGTGCCAGCCGCCGACGTACTCCGGGTGTTGGCGCATGGCCTGCGCGACCAGCGCCTCGTCGCTTCCGGCGGGCGCGGTGACCAACGCCTGGAAGGTGCGGGCCAGGCCGGTGAGCGGCAGGCCGAACAGCGGTGCGCCGCAGCCGTCGATCGCGTGGTGCGCGATCGGCGTGCCGGCCAGCCGGGCGACGGCGGCGGCGGTTTCCCGCTGCAGCGGGTGGTCGGGGTCGAGGTAGTCGTGAGTGCTCCAGGACCTGGCGACGCAGGCGACAAGCATCGCGGCGTGCTTGCCGGAGCAGTTCATCCGGATCCGGTCGCGCTGCCCGCCGGCGCGGATCAGCCGGTCCCGGGTCGGTTCGTCCTCCGGCCAGTCCACCGGGCAGCCGAGCGCGTCCTCGGTCAGGCCGGCCCCGGCCAGCATGGCCCGCACCACCTCGACGTGCCGGTCGTCGCCGGTGTGGCTGCCGGCGGCGAGGGCCAACGCCGGGCCGGTCAGCTCATCGCCCGCCGCGATCCGGCAGGCCAGTGCCTGCACCGGCTTGAGGGTGGAGCGGGGGAGCACCGGCTCGTCGGGTACGCCGGCGGCGAGGGCGACACTCCCGTCCGGGGCGAGCACCACGACGCTGCCGTAGTGCCGGCTCTCCACGAAGCCGTTGCGCACCACCCTTGCCAGTTCGGCGTAGCGGAAGATCGTCACCGGGGGGTGTTCCCTTCGAGAAGCGGCGGGGGCAGCTCCGCGGTCCGCCGTCCGCGCCGGCCGCCGAAGCGGCCGTTGCGAGCCTGGAGTACGCGGGCGAACTTCGACAGCGAGGCGTTGACCACCAGGTAGATCAGCGCCACCACCAGGAACGTCTGGACCAGCAGGTGGGTGTACGAGGAGAGCACCTGGCCGCTGTAGAGCAGCTCGGTGTAGCTGACCACGAAGCCGAGCGAGGTGTCCTTGAGCAGCCCGACCAGCTGGCTGACCAGGGACGGGGCGAGTTGGAGCAGCGCCTGCGGCAGGACCACCAGCGCCATCACCTGCCCACGACGCAGCCCGACCGCGAGACCGGCCTCGGTCTGCCCACGGTCGAGCGCCAGGATGCCGGACCGGAAGATCTCCGCGAACGCCGCCGAGTTGGAGACCACAAGCGGCACCACGAGCTTCCAGAACAGCGGGAAGTTCAGTCCGTACTGCGGCAGGGCGAACAGCGTCACGTAGATCAGCAGCAGGGTGGGTACGGTCCGGAAGATCTCCACGTACGCGCCGGCCAGCCAGCGCAGCGGTCGATGCGTCGACAGCCGGCCGAGCGCCAGCAGCAGACCGAGCGCGGAGCTGAGCACTGCGGTCGCGGCGGCGGCGCGCAGCGTGGCCCACAGGCCGTTGAGCAGGTACCGCCAGATGGGCCAGGTGGTGAAGGGCTCCCACCGGGCGGCGGCCAGCTCGCCGTGGCTGGCGAACTGGTAGACGGCCGCGACCAGGGCGCCGGCCAGGAGGATCGCGCCCAGCACGGTGGCGATCCGGATCCGCCGCTGGGCGCGGGGGCCGGGCTCGTCGAAGAGGATCTGTTGCGTCTTGTTCATCGGACGATTGCCAGCCTTCGTTCGAGCAGGCCGGTGACCTGACCGATGATCAGCGCCAGCAGCATGTAGGCGAGGCCCGCGCCGGTGAAGACGGCGATCGGTTGCGCCTCGACCAGGTTCACGTTGTTGGCCGCCTGGGTCAGCTCGACCACGCCGACGGCGGCGGCCAGCGAGGTGTTCATCAGCAGCGCGATGCAGATGTTGCCGATCGGCTGGATCACCGCCCGGAGTCCCTGCGGCAGGATCACGTGCCGCAGGGACTGGCCGAACGTGAGGCCGATGGCACGGGCAGCCTCGGCCTGGCCCACACCGACCGTGTTGATCCCGGCGCGGATCGCCTCGGCCAGGTACGCCCCCTCGTACACCGCGATGACGATCGCGGCGGAGGTGAACAGCGGGAACGTGATGCCGATGGTCGGCAGCGCGAACACGAAGAGCACCAGGAGCGCCAGCAGCGGCAGGTTCTGGAACACCTCGACGTACGCGGTGCCGATGGCGCGCAGCAGCGGGACGGGGGCGATCCGCAGGGTGGCCACGACGATGCCCAGCAGCATCGCGCCGAGGGTGGTCACGACGGTCAGTTCGACCGTCGTGACCAGGCCGTGGCCAAGCTGGCTCAGGTGGGCGGTGAGGGCTTCCATGGGTACGAGAGGCTGCTCAGGAGCCGTCGGCGGAACCGAGGGCGGGCGGCGTGGGCGCGCCACCCTCCACCACCGAGCCGAGGGTGCCCTCCCAGACCTTCGCCCACGTGCCGTCGGCCTGGATCTTCTTCAGCCAGTTGTTGACGAACTCCTTGAACTGCGCGTCCTCCTTGTTGAGGCCGATGCCGTACGCCTCGGTGGTGAACGGCTCGCCGACCACCTTCATCCCCGGGTTGGCCTTGGCGCCCGAGGCGAGCAGCGTGAAGTCCTGCACGTACGCGTCGCCGCGCTTCTGCAGCAGCGCCTGCAACGCCTGCGGGTCGGTGCCGAAGGCGATCTGCTTCGAGCCGGGCGCGGCGGAGGGCAGCGCGGTGACGGCCGGGGTGTTCGCCCCGACGATCACGGTCTTGCCGGCGAGGTCCTCGACGCTCTTGATCGAGGTGTCGTCCTTGCGGACCCCGACCGCGAGGCCGGAGGTGAGGTACGGCCCGGCGAAGGCGACCTGGGTGGCCCGCTGCGGGGTGATCGTGTACGTCTGGAAGACCGCGTCCACCGACTTGGCCTGGAGCATGGCCTCCCGGGTCTGGGTGCCGATGGTCGTCGTCTTCACCTCGGGCTTGCCGATGATGTACTTCGCCAGCAGCTTCGCCATGTCGGCGTCGAAGCCCTCGATGGTGCCGCTGACCGGGTTCTGCTGGGAGAGCAGCGGCGCGTCCAGGGATCCGCCGACGTTCAGGTAGCCGCGCTTGCGGATCGCCTCCATGGTGGAACCCGCCGGGATGTCCGCGTCGGTGGCGACCGGGGCGGCGTCGTACACCGACTGGGCGACCACGCCGTCGCCGCCCAGGCCGGGGTTGCCGGGCAGCGCCGGAGCGCCGCCACCGCTGTCGCCGCCGCAGCCGGCCGCGGCGAGGGTCACCGCCACCGCGGTGGCGGTGAGGGCGAGCGACCGCCGCCCGGTGAAGCTCATTTTGAGGATTGACATGACACCCTCCCGTTGGGGGCTAGTGCTGGAGGATCTTGGATAGGAAGTCGCGGGCCCGCTCGGTGCGCGGAGCTGCGAAGAAGTCGTCGGGGGCGCCGGATTCGACGATCCGGCCGTCGTCCATGAAGACCACCCGGTCGGCGGCGCGACGGGCGAAACCCATCTCGTGGGTCACCACGATCATGGTCATCCCCTCGGCGGCGAGGGAGACCATCACGTCGAGCACCTCGTTGACCATTTCCGGGTCGAGGGCCGAGGTCGGCTCGTCGAAGAGCAGCACCTTCGGCTGCATCGCCAGGGCCCGGGCTATCGCGGCCCGCTGCTGCTGCCCGCCGGAGAGTTGGGCCGGGTGGTGGTCCGCCTTGTCGGCGATGCCGACGCGCTCCAGCAGGGCCATCGCCTGCTGCCGCGCCTCGGGCCGAGGGATCCGGCGGACCCGGGTGGGGCCGAGGGTGATGTTGTCCAGCACCGTCTTGTGGCCGAAGAGGTTGAAGGACTGGAAGACCATGCCGACATCGGCGCGCAGCCGGGCCAGCGCCCGGCCCTCGGCGGGCAGCGGCTCGCCGTCGATCTCGATGCTGCCCTGCCCGGCGGTCTCCAGCCGGTTGAGGCAGCGGCACAGGGTCGACTTGCCGGAGCCGGAGGGCCCCACCACGACGACCACCTCGCCGGCGGCCACCGTGAGGTCGATGTCCTTGAGCACGTGCAGCGGACCGAACCACTTGTTCAGGCCGCGTACCGACACCATCGGTCGGTCCGCACCCGTCGTCTCCGGTGCCACCACGCGGCCTCACTTCCTTCGACTACAAAACTAAGTCAGCTTCATATCGAACCAACAGCGCCATCTAAAGGTAGCCAGCAAACTAAGTCAACCGGTTGCTTGAACAAACTCCGGGTGCTAAGAAGCTGACGTGACGATTGACGACGCGCCACGCGATGCCCTCCGGGGCGGCCCCCGGGAGCTACTGCGCTGGGTGGCCACCGGTGCGGCCGTCAGTCGGGCCGACCTGTCCCGGCTCTCCGGGCTGTCCCCCTCGACGGTTTCCCAACGGGTCGAGGCGCTGATCAGTCAGGGGCTGCTGGAGGAGACCGGCGCCGGGCGGTCCCGGGGTGGACGACGGCCCCGCCAACTCGCCGTACCCACCGGCGGCGCCGTGGTCGGCGCCATCGACCTCGGCGCACACCACGCCCGCGTCGGCGCGCTGGACCTCTCCGGCCGGGTGGTCCAGGCCCGCACCCTGCCGGTCCGCATCGAGGACGGCCCGGAGGTGGTGCTCGGCACGCTGCTCGCGGAGGTCGCCACGCTGGTGGGCGGCGATCGGGCGGCCTCGACCGGCGGCGCTGCGGCGGCCGACGGCTCGGCGACAGGTGCGCTCCGCGGCATCGGCATCGGTATTCCCGGCCCGGTGCAGCACGCCACCGGGCGGATCGTCAGCCCGTCGCGGATGCCCGGCTGGAACGGCTTCGACGTCGCCGCATTCTGCGCCGGTCGGGTCGACGTGCCGGTCATCGTGGACAACGACGCCAACCTGATGGCGCTCGGCGCGCACCGCACCGCGCACCCCGAGTTGGACCACGCCGTCTACATCAAGGCGGGCACCGGGATCGGCTCCGGTGTGATCTCCAGTGGACGGTTGCACCGGGGTGCGCAGGGCTCGGCCGGGGACATCAGCCACTGCCGGGTCGTGGCCGATCCCGCGCCACCGTGCACCTGTGGAAACGCCGGTTGCCTGGAGGCGGTCGCCAGCGGCGCCGCACTTGTCACCGCGCTGCGGGGTCAGGGCGTACCGGTCTCCGACCTGACCGGTGTGATCCGGCTGATCGACGACGGTGACCGGCAGGCCACCGCCCTCGCCCGGCAGGCCGGTCGCGCCGTCGGCGAGATCCTGGCCGTGGTGGTCAACTTCTTCAACCCGCAGGTGGTGGCCATCGGCGGTCGGCTCGCCGACTGCGAGCCGCTGCTGGCCAGCATGCGGGCCACCCTCTACGAGCGGTGCCTCCCGCTGGCCACCCAGACCCTGCTCATCGAACGGGTCGCCGCCGGCCAGGACGTCGGCATCACCGGTGCTGCCCACCTGGTGATCGACCACGTCGTAGCGGCCGCCTGACCTCGCTCAGCAGGCCGCGCCCAATCACGCACAGTGCTGCCTTTTTGACACGGCCTGTCGGACTTATGCTTCTTTGACGACATCCGGCCGCCGATCATCCTGACAATTTCCTTACCCCCAGTCACATAGCCTTCCGGTGTTTCCTCACTCACCCGTGATCGCTCCTGGAGGTTTCGACGTGCGGATCAACGGCCGGCTGCTCGTGCCGATCTCGTTGGCTGCGGTGCTGGCGACCGCCGCCTGTGGCCTGTCCACACCGGCTTCCGGGCAGGCCGATGTCCCCCGCACCGGCCCGAGTGCGCAGAGCTCAGCCCCGAGCCGCAGCAACACGCCGACCTCCAGCCCGACTCCGAAGATCCCGACCGACGTGCAGATCCCCACCCGGGCCGCCGGCACCTTCGCCACCGCCACCGGCACCGGTCGCGTGATCGGCAAGGGCAAGAAACGGGTCCGCTACAGCGTCTCGGTGGAGAAGGGCATCGCCTGGGGTGACATCCCCGCCTGGAAACCGGACCGGTTCGCCGCGAGCATCGAGCAGGTGTTGGCGGCACCGAACGGGTGGGCCACCTCGGCACAGCACCCGGTCACCAACGCCGCGGTGAACCTGACCCGGGCGTCGTGGTCCTTCCAACGGGTCGGCAGCTCCAGGGTCGACGTCGACGTGCGGCTCGCGACACCGAGGACAGTGGACCGACTCTGCGGCGCGAGCGGCGTCGACACCGAGGGCGTCTACTCCTGCAAGTACGGCAAGACGATCATGATCAATCTGCGACGTTGGCTCCAGGGTTCACCGGGATACCCGGTCAGCATCGACGAGTACCACGCCGGCGTGATCAACCACGAGTTCGGCCACTTCCTCGGCTTCGCCCACATGAAGTGTGGCGGGCGCGGCAAGCCGGCCCCGGTCATGATGACCCAGACGATCGACCTGGGCGGGTGCGTGCCCAACGTCAGTCCGTTCGTCGGCAACGGCCAGTTCGTCAGTGGACCGTGGGCACCGTCCTGACCCGCCACTCCCCGACGCTCTCGGCCGCCGACCCCCGCGCCGTCCCGGCGTGATCGACACGGGATCCCTGACAACGCGGTGTCCGGATCGGCTCGACACCCCGGTATCAGTGATCCCGTGTCGATCAGGAGAGCAGGGCTGGACGTACCCGGGGCCCTACTCGTCACATGGCCCCGGTCAGCCTGGGCGAGAATGATGAGGAGGTCGACCCCGGCGAGGTGAGGATCTGAGGTATGGGCAGCCCTTCGGAAGCGGAATCCGCCGCGGGTGGTGTCTCCCGGCTCGCCGATCAGCTCCGGCGTTTCGCCGAGGAGCGCGAGTGGCAGCAGTTCCACACACCGAAGAACCTGGCGATGGCGCTCTCCGGTGAGGTCGGCGAACTGCTGGCAGAGCTCCAGTGGCTCACGCCCGAGCAGGCCGCCCAGGTGATGACGGATCCGCAAGCAGGTGCACGGGTGCGCGCCGAGATTGGCGACGTCATGATCTATCTGGTGCGGCTCGCCGACGTCCTCGACATCGACCTCGTGGAGGCGGCGGTCGACAAACTGGCGGACTCAGCCCGGCGCTACCCGGTGGAAAGCGCCAGGGGCTCCGCAGCGAAGGCGCCACGGTCGTAGCCGTCGGTTGATCTTCTCGTTACAGTCGTGGCAGTAAGGCGGTCCGACGGGCTTCCGGTGCACGGATATGCCCCCCATCCGCACGATCTCTTCGTGCTGCCCGGGGGCACCTGTCGATGTCGGCGTTCCGTACGTCCGCTGCTGGTCTTTTGCGTCTCGCAACCGATGGCACCCTGGTTGAGGTGCTGACCGAGCGATCCCGCCACGGCGGTCATGGGGTGAGCCCCGCAGAGAAGCGGGCCTGGGCGCGTAGCCTCCCGGTGCTCGCTCAGGATCTCGCTGACGCGGGCCTGACCGAGGTCGAGGTGCTCGTTGAGTATCAGCTTCCGTTGACCAGCCGACGCGTCGACGCGGTGCTGGCCGGTGTCGATCCACGTACCGGAGACGACTCCTACCTCGTCGTTGAACTCAAACAGTGGTCCTATGCCACGGCCTTCGAGGAATCGGAAACTCTCGTCGCTGTCGAGCAGGTCCACGGCCCGCGCCTGCATCCCGGTGTCCAGGTACAGGACTACTGTCGCTACCTCAACGACTTTCTGGGCGTACTCGGCCGCGATCAGAAGCTGTTGAGGGGTGCCGCCTACCTGCACAACGCCGTGGACCGTGACGTTGCCGACCTGCTCGACCGAGCGTCCAGCGAGCAGAGCCGGATCTTTACCGGGCAGCGTCGGGGGCAGTGGCTTGATTACCTGCGGAGCCGGTTTGCACCCGCTTCGGGAGCAGGCCCAGCGGACCGGTTCCTGACCAGCACCGTGCGCCCCAGCCGGCATCTGCTGAAGTACGCCGCTGCCGAGCTGAAGGAACGCTCGCACTTCATCCTGCTCGATGAGCAGCATGTGGCGTACGAGATGGTCATGCACGCTATCGCGCGGGCCCGGACGGCGAACCACAAGCGCGCGGTGGTGGTCGCGGGCGGGCCGGGTAGCGGCAAGAGCGTCATAGCACTCTCGGTCCTCGGGGAGTTGGCCCGCCAGAACAGGTCGGTGCTGCACGCCACCGGCTCACGATCCTTCACCCAGACGCTGCGTCGCTATGCCGGGAGGGGATCGACCCGGCTGCAGAGCCTCTTCAAGTATTTCAACAGCTTCATGGACGCCGAGCCGAACGACATCGAAGTGCTGATCTGCGACGAGGCACACCGGGTACGGGAGAATTCGGTCAACCGTTACACGCCCAAGGCGCGCCGGGATGTCGCCCGTCCGCAACTGGAGGAACTCATCTCGCTCGCCCGAGTGCCGGTCTTTCTGCTCGACGAGCATCAGGTGGTGAAGCCAGGCGAGCTGGGCAGCGTTGAGGTCATCTCCGCCTTCGCGGAGAAGCTCGGTGTCGAGGTCGACGTCGTCTCACTGCACGATCAGTTCCGCTGCGGGGGCAGTGAGGCGTACGAGGAGTGGGTTCTCGACCTGCTCGGCTTGGACGGAGGTGAGCCTTCCGTCTGGGTGGGCGACGGCCGGTTCGACGTGCGGGTCGCCGAGTCCCCAGAGGAATTGGAGGCGTACCTTGCCGAGCGGCAGGCAGCCAGTGGCACGGCCAGGATGTCGGCCGGCTACTGCTGGCCCTGGAGTGATCCGAGACCTGACGGCACGTTGGTGCCGGACGTGAGGATCGGCGACTGGGCTCGACCGTGGAACGTCCGGAGCGAACGAAGTGTCGGCGAGGCGCCGGGAAGCGCGTTCTGGGCCACCGACCCGAACGGCTTCGGTCAGGTAGGTTGCGTCTACACCGCGCAGGGGTTCGAGTACGACTGGTCGGGGGTCATCATCGGCCCCGATCTGGTGGCGAGGGACGGCCGGCTCGTGACCCGCCGCGAAGAGTCGAAGGACTCGTCGATTCGCAGCCGCAAATCCGTCGGCGACGGGGAAGTGGACCGCTTGATTCGCAACACCTACAAGGTGTTGCTGACCCGGGGCATGCGCGGCACGGTCCTGTATGCGACCGACCCGGAGACGCGGGAGTACCTGCGTGATCTGGTGCGGGTCCGGCGTACGCCGGAGGTCAGGTTTGAGGCCGAAGCCGGGTAGCGACAGCCGAACAGTGCCGATACTGTGACCGTCAGTTCAGCGGATCGACGGGCTTCCTGCGAAGGACACGCCCCCACCGCACGAGATCTTCGTGCCTCGGGGGCCTGTCAGTGCTGGCGTTTCAGACCACACCGGCTCAGATCGTCGCGCTGTATGACGACAAGCGACTGGACGACGAGCTGGCGGCCTATCTCACCGGCTCCGGATACAAGGTGAACGAGCCCGAGCGGCGCTCCTGGCGAAACAGCTTGCCAGCCCTTGCCCGGCACCTGTGTGCGCTGGGATACAGCGATCTCGACGCGCTCGTGGAGTACCAACTTCCTCGCAGTAGCCGGCGGATCGACGTCATCCTCGCCGGAGCCGACCCCCTGACGATGCGGGCGACGTACCTCATAGTGGAACTGAAGCAGTGGAGCGAGGCGTCGCGGTATGACGACGACGGAAGCGTGCTGAGTGTCACTCACCTCGACCAGCCACAATTGCATCCCGCGTTGCAGGTGGAGGCATACTGCGCGTACCTCGTGGACTACGTCGAGAAGGTGCGGGAGTGGCCCGACGCCGTCCACGGCATGGCCTACCTGCACAACGCTAAGCGCGACCGCATTCCCGACCTGATGCGAAAACGCAGCTATCAGAGCATGGTGTGGACCCCGGATAAGGCCGCGCAGTTCCAGTCCTATTTCGAGCGTAGGTTCGATCGAGTGCGGCACCCGCGGGCGGCCCTTCAGTTGCTGACCAGCCCAGTTCGGCAGAGCACGCAGTTGCTGTCCCTCGCGGCGGACGAGGTGACCAACCGGGCGCATTTTCCGCTGTTGGATGAGCAGCGCGCCGCATACGAACTGGTACTGCAAGGGGTGCGTTGGGCCGAGGCCGGTCGTCGCAAGCGTGTCGTGGTCATCTCGGGAGGACCGGGCAGCGGCAAGAGCGCGATCGGGCTCAACCTGCTTGCCGAACTGGCCCGCGAGGAACGGCAGATTGCCCACGCCACCGGTTCGCGGGCATTTACCCGGACCCTCCAGCAGTACGCGCGGCGTCAACCCGCGGACCCTGTGCAGCGGACCAGACCGTTGTTCAACTACTTCATGGACTTCATGGATGCCACTCCCGACAAGCTCGACGTGCTCATTTGCGACGAGGCGCACCGGATTCGTGAACGGTCGACCAAAGGGTCGCGGCAGGGCAGCAAGCCCCAGGTGCAGGAGCTGATCGAGGCCGCCAAGGTGCCGGTCTTCCTGCTCGATGACAACCAGGTCGTACGTCCCGACGAGGTGGGCAGCGTAGACACGATCACGGAGGCGGCAGGTCAGTTGGATCTGGAGGTCGACCGGATCGAGTTAGGCGCGCAGTTCCGCTGCGGCGGTAGCCCACGCTACGAACGGTGGGTGCTGCACCTGTTGGGATTGGCCCGCGCGGCTCCGTACCGCTGGAAGGGCGACGAACGGTTCCGGCTCGCCCTGGTGGATTCTCCCGAGGAGATGGAGACGATCCTGCGGGGATGCCAAGATCGAGGGGAGACGGCGAGGATCTCGGCTGGGTTCTGTTGGCCATGGACACATCGGGCGCAGAACGGCCGGCTCGTGCCCGACGTCCGCATCGAGTCCTGGGCAAGGCCGTGGAACGCGTACGACGACTACCCGCCCAAAGGAATTCCGACCAGCGCCTACTGGGCCACGGATCCGCGTGGGTTCGGGCAGATCGGCTGTATCTACACCGCCCAGGGGTTCGAGTACAACTGGTCTGGCGTCATCATCGGCAAGGATCTCGTCGTGCGCGACGGCCGATTCGTCTCCGATCCGAGAAAGTCCTGCGACCCGGCGATCGTGAATCGCGAGGGCAGGGTCATCGCCAGGAACGCGGACCGGCTGATCCGAAACACGTACAAGGTGCTGCTCACCAGGGGGCTACGAGGCACGCTTCTGTTCGCGGATGACCCGGAGACCCAGGACTTCCTGTCGCGGCTGATCCCGGCACCGCACAGGCCCGGTCGATTGATTGCCCCCGGCGTGCAGCGGATCGATTCGGTCGGAGCTGACAGCCCGACGAACCCTCACGTAGGCACTGCGGCCACCCCTGCCGAACGCTCGGAGACCGGTCCGGTTTCCGGGCTCTGACGAACGCGATCCTGGCCACCGATTCCGCGCCACCCGGGCGCGATCAGCACGGGATCCTTGACAACGCGGCATCGGGGTGGGCTCGACACCCCGGTATCACCGATCCCGTCTCGATCAAGGGGGGCGCTGTGTGGGCTGCCGGCTGCGGAGACGGCGCTGCCCGGCCGGGCGAAATCTCCGCGCCAGCCGGGCAGCCACTCCGGGTCCGATCAGGCGCCGCTGGTCGTACCCTCCAGACCCTTCAGGGCCTTCAGGTCCTCCAGCATCTTGGCGAAGTCGAGGGTCTCCGCCGTCGGCGGCGTCTCGATGGTCACCGCCTTGCCGTAGTCGGTGTAGTCCATCACCAGGTCACCCAGCGGGCCCATCTTCAGGGCCGCCCGGCGGGGCCGGTACTGCTCGTCGACCCACAGGTCGGTGGTGATGTCCTTGACGCCCATCTTGGTCATCTGCTGCTCGACGCCCGCCCGCAGCTTCGCGTCGAGCTGCGCGAGGTAGGTCGCCATCGGCGTGGTGACGGTGTAGTGGACGGTGGCCGTCCCGTCCACCGTCTCCTGCCCGACCACCTTCGTGCCCTCGGTGGCGAGCAGCGTCTTGACCTGCTTGGTCGGGTCGATGTCCTCGAACTGCTTGCCGAAGTTCATCCCGGCCTGCTTGCCGGCGGCGCCCAGGTCCATCTTCATCCAGCGCTTGCCGTCCATCTCCGCGCGGTCCTCCGCCGGAATCTCGACGTAGATGACCACGCCGACCATCCGGACGACCGTCGCGGCGCCCTTCGCGTCCGTCGTCGTCATCTCGGCCTTGACCGGGTCGCCAAGGTCCAGGACGCCCTTCATCGAGACCTTCTCGCCGCCCGCCGTGCCCGACATCGTCACGGTCACCGAGTCGCTCTTGTCGGTGGCCTCGGCGGTCTTCTGCAGCGACCCCTTCAGGTCACTGGCCAGCAGCTCCAGGACGCCGGGCTGCTTCGGCGACTCGGATCCGCCGGACGTGGTGCCGCATGCGGAGACAGCGAGCGCGGTGAGCGCCGAAACCGCAACCGCCGCGGACTTCTTCCAAAATGACACGCACACGCCTCTTCCCCCGTCGACATCCGGGGTTTCTCCCCGGATAGACCGACGACACGCTAGCCCACCGGGCCGACATGGGAGGGCCGCTTTCCCGCCGGGCGCATGGAGATCGTTGATATCGGGGTGTCCCGTGGGCCGAGGACACCCCGATATCAACGATCCCTTGTGGAAGGGGCTGACGACTACTCCGGGACGCGGCGGTAGGCGCCGTCGCTGGCCGAGGTGGCCATCGAGGCGTACGCGCGCAGCGCCGCCGACACCGGGCGCTGCCGGTCGGTCGGGGTGTACGGCTTGTCGCGCTTCTCCTCGGCCACCCGTCGCGCCTCCAGTTCCTCGGCGGGCACGTTCAGCTCGATCGACCGGTTCGGGATGTCGATGACGACCTCGTCGCCGTCGCGGACCAGGGCGATCAGCCCGCCGGAGGCCGCCTCGGGGGAGACGTGCCCGATGGAGAGCCCGGAGGTGCCACCGGAGAAACGGCCGTCGGTGAGCAGCGCACAGGAGCGGCCCAGCCCACGTCCCTTGAGGAACGAGGTGGGGTAGAGCATCTCCTGCATGCCGGGGCCGCCCTTGGGCCCCTCGTACCGGATCACCACGACGTCCCCGGCGACCACCTGCTTGGCGAGGATCGCGGTCACCGCGTCGTCCTGCGACTCGTAGACCTTCGCCGGGCCTCGGAAGGTCAGGCAGTCGTCCGGCACGCCGGCGGTCTTCACCACACTGCCCTCGGGCGCCAGGTTGCCGTGCAGGATGGCCAACCCACCGTCGGCGGAGTACGCGTGCTCGCGGTCCCGGATACAGCCGCCGGCCGCGTCGGTGTCCAGCGACGACCACCGGTTGGTGGTGGAGAACGGCTCGACGGTACGCACGCCGCCGGGAGCCGCGTGGAACAGCTCGACGGCAGTCGGGGTGGGGGAGCCACCGCGCACGTCCCAGTCGGTCAGCCACTGCGCCAGCGAGGGGGAGTGCACGGCGTGCACGTCCCGGTTGAGCTGCCCGGCCCGGTCCAGTTCGCCGAGGATCGCCGGGATGCCGCCGGCCCGGTGCACGTCCTCCATGTGGTAGTTCGGGGAGTTCGGCGCGACCTTGGCCAGGCACGGCACCCGCCGGGAGATCGCGTCGATGTCGCTGACGCCGAAGTCCATCTCCGCCTCGCGGGCGGCGGCGAGCAGGTGCAGCACCGTGTTGGTGGAACCGCCCATCGCCACGTCCAGGGCGACCGCGTTCTCGAAGGCGGCCTTGGAGGCGACGATGCGCGGCAGCACCGAGTCGTCGTCGCCGTCGTACCACCGCTTGGAGATCTCCACGACGGTCCGGCCGGCCTCGACGAAGAGTGACCGGCGGGCGGCGTGGGTGGCCAGCGTGGAACCGTTGCCGGGCAGTGCGAGCCCGATCGCCTCGGTGAGGCAGTTCATCGAGTTGGCGGTGAACATGCCGGAGCAGGAGCCGCAGGTCGGGCAGGCGGAGCGTTCGATCTCACCGAGCTGTTCGTCGGTGACCGCCTCGTTGGAGGAGGCGATCATCGCATCGATCAGGTCGATCTTGCTGTGCACGACGCCCTCGATCGCCATCGTCTTGCCGGCCTCCATCGGGCCGCCGGAGACGAAGACGGTCGGGATGTTGAGCCGCAACGCGGCCAGCAGCATCCCGGGGGTGATCTTGTCGCAGTTGGAGATGCACACCAGGGCGTCCGCGCAGTGCGCGTTGACCATGTACTCGACCGCGTCGGCGATCAGCTCACGGCTGGGCAGCGAGTAGAGCATGCCGCCGTGGCCCATCGCGATGCCGTCGTCGACAGCGATGGTGTTGAACTCCCGGCCCACCCCACCGGCCTCGGCGACCGCGTCGGCGACCAGGCCACCCATGTCCTTGAGGTGTACGTGACCAGGCACGAACTGGGTGAAACTGTTGGCGATGGCGACGATCGGCTTGCCGAAATCGTCGTCGGTCATCCCGGTGGCCCGCCAGAGGGCCCGGGCGCCGGCCATCGTCCGACCGTGTGTGGAGGTCCTCGACCGCAGCTCAGGCATACACACCAGCATGACACCGTCGGCGCGCCGGCCCACCCGGGTATCTGCCGTGTCCCAACAGATGCACACTCAGCCCCCCAGAACGTGCGCCCATCCGGCACTCTTGGAGGCGTGCATTTTCCACCGGGCATGGTCGCTGTCGCGGCGCTCAGCGGGCTCGTCGCCGCGGTGGCCGCCGTGCTGCTGACCGTCGTCGCCCGGCGGCGCACGGGGCCGCGTCGACCGGCGCACCTGCTGCTCGCGGCGGCCGCCGGTGGTGCCCTGCTCAGCCTCCTGACCGGGGTGCTCGCCGCGCTCAGCGCGAACGACCACTGGGCCCACGAGCAGGGGCAGCGCACCGGCTGGGCGACCGTGGTGGCGATCGGCACGGCGGTGAGCGGGCTGGCCTTCGCGGCTGGTCTGCTCCGGCTGCCCGGGGTGGCGGCCACCGCGGCGGGAACGGCCCGGCTCGCCCTGGACGGGTTGGTCATGGCGGCGGCGCTGTGGTTCGTCGGTTGGGTGCTCTTCTCCGAGCCCACCCGGTTGCTCGGTGCCGCGACCCCGATGGCCTGCCCGGCGATCCTGGTGGCCACGGTGAGCGCCGCGCTCGGTGCCGGGCTCGCCGTGATCGTCGTCTTCCGGGCCGCCACGCCACGTCGGCGGCTCGCCGCACTGGGCGCCGGCATCAGCGCGGTGAGCTGCGGCGGGCTGGGTCTCAGCGCCGGGCTCTGCCAGGCCGGGCCGACCATGGCGCTGACCGGCGCGGCGGTGCTCGCCGCCGGCCTGCTGACCGTCGCGCTCGCGGTTCACCGGGCCGACCGGCCGGGGCAGGTCGACCTGGACCTGGTCGGTCGCGACGGCGAGTACGCCGTCGCACCGATGCTGGCGATGGCCGCCTCGGCGATGTACCACCTCGCCCAGGACGGCCGGTTCACCGCGGCGGGCATCGTGGCCGGCAGCGTGGAGGGTTTCGCCCTGGTGGCACGGCAGTACCTGACCCTCCGCGACGTCCGGGGGTACGCGGGCCGCCTGGCCGAACGGGAGGCGCACTTTCGTGAGCTGGCGCACACCGATCCGCTGACGTCGCTGGCCAACCGGCGCGGGCTGCTCCGCGCGCTGCACCAGAACGCCGCGGACCACAACCCGTGTGTGCTGCTCGGGCTCGACCTGGACGGCTTCAAGAACGTCAACGACATGCGGGGCCACGACGTGGGCGACGCCGTGCTGGCCGAGGTGGGCCGGCGGCTGCGCGGCAACCTGCGCCCCGGCGACGTGGCCGCCCGGCTGGGTGGCGACGAGTTCGCCGTACTCATGCAGGGCCGGCCGGTCGAGGCGGACCGGGTCGCCGAACGGCTCCTCGGGGTGCTCAACCGGCCGTACGACCAGCCGGAGGGGCCGGTCTTCCTGTCGGTGAGCATCGGGGTGGCCGACTGGGGCGACGAGCCGGACGTGGAGCTGCTGCTGCGCCACGCCGACCTGGCGCTGCGCTACGCCAAGCAGCGCGGCAAGAACCGGATCGAGCGGTACGACGCCGCGTACGACAAACTGCTGCGCCGCCGGACGACTGTGGAGCACGAGCTGCGCGGGGCCATCGACCGCGACGAGCTGCGGTTGGCCTTCCAGCCGGTGGCGTCGCTGCCGTCGGTGCGGCCGGTCGGCGCCGAGGCGCTGCTCCGGTGGCACCATCCTGAGCTGGGCAACGTCCGTCCGGACGAGTTCATCCCGCTCGCCGAGGAGTGCGGCATGATCGCCCCGCTCGGCGCCTGGGTGCTGCACCAGGCCTGCTACCAGCTCTCCCGGTGGCTGGCGGACGGGCACGACGTCTGGGTGTCGGTAAACGTCTCCCCGCGCGAGCTGCACGCCCCGGAGTACGTGGTCCAGGTCGCCGAGGCGCTGCGCGCCCACCACGTGCCGCCGCAGCGGCTGGTGCTGGAGGTCACCGAGCACGCGGTCGCCACCCACCTGGACGAGCTGATCCGGCGGCTCACCGCGCTGCGGTTGACAGGTGTCCGGATCGCGCTGGACGACTTCGGGGCCGGCTACTCGTCGCTGGGGCAGTTGCGCCGTCTGCCGATCGACATCCTCAAGATCGACCACAGTCTGGTGGCCGAGCACGAGCCGGTCCGCCCGGTCGACCAGGACGGCCCGGCGTTCGCCCCGATGGTCGACATCGTGATGCGACTGGGCCACCAGTTGGGGCTGGAGGTGATCGCCGAGGGGGTGACCACCCCTACCGAGTTGGCCGCGGTGGTGGCCGCCGGGTGCCGGTTCGGCCAGGGCGCGCTCTTCGGCTGGGGGGTGCCGGCCGAGCACCTGGAGGCGATGCTGGAGGCGGCCACGTCCCCGGGTGCGCGTCCCGCCCCGGTGCCCGCTCCGCGCCGCGCTCCGGGCGGGTCCGGGCAGCTCACCCCGTCCGCCGATGGCGCGTCACCGGCCGACGCGCCGACCTCCGTTAACCAACATGTGGGATCAGTTGACTCATCGCGTGAGATGCGTCAGGCTTAGCCGCATGTCGTCGTACCGGTCGCTGCGAGTACTTACCTGAGCGCACTCTCCCTCATTGAGAGTGCGCTGGCCCCGTGCATCTGCACGAGGGCCGTTTTTATTGCCATCGGAACCTGGCGAGGCGGGCCCCGCCCGCGTCGCATCGCTTGACTAGCCACCAGCCACTCCAGCCGAAGGCCAGAACCGCCATGACGAGACCCACGCCCGAGACCCTCGCCCACACCGCCCGCCGGGCCCGCGCGGCCGCCGACCCGACCGTCGACGTCGACCAGGCCGCCACGCGCACGGCCACCCCGGCCGTCCCGGCGGTACGGCCCACCGCCGCGACCCCGATCTCCGGTGCCGGCTCGCTCGTGCGGTCCCTTGAGGCGCTCGAGGTCGACGTCGTCTTCGGCATTCCGGGCGGCGCGATCCTGCCGGCGTACGACCCGCTCTACGACTCGACGGTCCGGCACATCCTGGTGCGGCACGAGCAGGGTGCGGGGCATGCGGCGACCGGTTACGCGCAGGCCACCGGCAAGGTCGGCGTCTGCATCGCCACCTCCGGCCCGGGCGCGACGAACCTGGTCACCCCGATCGCCGACGCGTACATGGACTCGGTGGCGATGGTGGCGATCACCGGGCAGGTGGCCAGCCCGTTGATCGGCACCGACGGCTTCCAGGAGGCCGACATCCAGGGCATCACCCTGCCGATCACCAAGCACAACTTCCTCGTGCAGAACGCCGAGGAGATCCCCCGGGTGCTGGCCGAGGCGTTCCACCTGGCCAGCACCGGGCGACCCGGCCCGGTGCTTGTCGACATCCCCAAGGACGTGCTCCAGGCCCCGACCACCTTCAGTTGGCCGCCCACGCTTGACCTGCCCGGCTACCGACCCACCCTGCACCCGCACGGCAAGCAGATCCGGGAAGCGGCGCGGCTGATGGCCGCGGCCCGGCGGCCGGTGCTCTACGTCGGTGGCGGGGTGCTCAAGGCCGGTGCCACCGACGGGCTGCGCCGGCTGGCCGAGCTGACCGGCATCCCGGTCGTCACCACGCTGATGGCGCTCGGGGCGTTCCCCGACTCGCACCAGCAGCACCTGGGGATGCCCGGCATGCACGGCACCGTCGCCGCGGTCTACGGCCTACAGAAGGCAGATCTGATCGTCGCACTGGGCGCACGCTTCGACGACCGGGTCACCGGCAAACTGGACTCGTTCGCCCCGGACGCGGCAGTGGTCCACGCGGACATCGACCCCGCCGAGATCGGCAAGAACCGGCACGTGGACGTGCCGATCGTCGGCGACGCCAAGCACGTCATCGACGAGCTGATCACCGCGGTCACCGCCGAGCGGTCGACGGGACGCACCGCCGACCTCGGTGACTGGTGGACGCAGCTCGACGACCTGCGCAACCGTTACCCGCTGGGCTACGACGAGCCGGTCGACGGGACCCTGTCCCCGCAGTACGTGATCAAGCGGCTGGGCGAGATCGTCGGCCCGGACGCGATCTTCGTGGCCGGGGTGGGCCAGCACCAGATGTGGGCGTCGCAGTTCATCTCCTACGAGAAGCCGTACACCTGGTTGAATTCCGGCGGCCTCGGCACGATGGGTTACGCGGTGCCGGCGGCGATGGGCGCCAAGGTCGGCAAGCCGGACACGGTGGTCTGGGCGGTGGACGGGGACGGCTGCTTCCAGATGACCAACCAGGAGTTGGCCACCTGCGCGTTGGAGGGCATCCCGGTCAAGATCGCCGTCATCAACAACGGCAATCTCGGTATGGTCCGGCAGTGGCAGACGCTCTTCTACAACGAGCGCTACTCCAACACCGAGCTCGGCACCCACAAGCACCGGATTCCCGATTTCGTCAAGCTCGCCGAGGCCCTGGGCTGCGTCGGGCTGCGGTGCGAGAGCGCGGATGACGTGGACAAGACCATCGCCGCCGCCATGGAGATCAACGACGCGCCCGTGGTGATCGACTTCGTGGTCGGCAAGGACGCGATGGTCTGGCCGATGGTCGCCGCCGGCACCAGCAACGACGAGATCATGTTCGCCCGTGGCGTCCGCCCGGTCTTCGACGAGGATGACATTTAATGACGATGCACACTCTGTCCGTGCTGGTGGAGAACAAGCCCGGCGTGCTCGCCCGGGTCTCCGGCCTGTTCTCCCGGCGCGGGTTCAACATCGACAGCCTCGCCGTGGGCGAGACCGAGAACCCGGACGTCTCCCGGATCACCATCGTGGTCAACGCGGAGTCGTCCCCGCTGGAGCAGGTCACCAAGCAGCTGAACAAGCTGGTCAACGTGCTCAAGATCGTTGAGCTGGACCCGCAGGTCTCGGTCGCCCGGGAACTGCTGCTGGTGAAGGTTCGCGCCGACCGGTCCGCGCGGTCGCAGGTGCTGGAGACCGTCAACCTGTTCCGCGCCCGGGTGGTCGACGTCGCACCCGACACACTGACCATCGAGGCCACCGGCACCCCGGACAAGCTCGACGCGCTGCTGCGCGACCTCGAGGCCTTCGGCATCAAGGAAATGGTCCAGTCCGGGCTGGTGGCCATCGGGCGCGGCTCGCGTTCGATCACCGCCGGTCCCGCGCTGCGGGCCGCCTGACCCGCCGCCGGCCGGCCCTCGGCCGGCCGTCCCGGAATTCATCCGCACAGACCACGACGGGCCGCCCCGGCCGTCGTACGAAAGGGAAGTTCTCATGAGCGTTGAGGTGTACTACGACGACGATGCCGACCTCGGCCTGATCCAGGCCAAGAAGGTCGCGGTGATCGGTTACGGCAGCCAGGGCCACGCCCACGCGCTGTCGCTGCGTGACTCCGGCGTCGACGTGGTGATCGGTCTGCCGGAGGGCTCGAAGAGCCGTCCCAAGGCTGAGGAGCAGGGCCTGCGGGTGGTTACGCCGGCGCAGGCCGCCGCCGAGGCCGATGTGATCATGGTGCTCGCACCGGACACCGCCCAGCGCGGAATCTACGCGGAGTCGATCGCCCCGCACCTCGCCCCGGGCAAGGCGATCTTCTTCGGCCACGGCTTCAACATCCGGTACGGCCTGATCAAGCCGCCGGCCGAGGTGGACGTGGCGATGGTCGCGCCCAAGGGCCCCGGCCACCTGGTCCGCCGCCAGTACAGCGACGGCAAGGGCGTGCCCTGTCTCGTCGCCGTCGAGCAGGACGCCAGCGGCAACGCGCTCGCGCTCGCCCTCGCGTACGCCAAGGGGATCGGCGGCACCCGGGCCGGCGCGATCAAGACCACCTTCACCGAGGAGACCGAGACCGACCTCTTCGGCGAGCAGGCGGTGCTCTGCGGCGGCGCCTCGGCGCTGGTGCAGACCGGTTTCGAGGTGCTCACCGAGGCGGGCTACGCCCCGGAGGTCGCCTACTTCGAGTGCCTGCACGAGCTGAAGCTGATCGTCGACCTGATGTACGAGGGCGGCATCGCGAAGATGCGCTACAGCATCTCCGACACCGCCGAGTACGGCGACCTCTCCCGTGGCTCGCGCATCATCGACTCCCGGGTCAAGGACGAGATGCGCAAGATCCTGGGTGAGATCCAGTCCGGCGAGTTCGCCCGCGAGTGGGTTGCCGAGGACGAGGCCGGCCGGCCCAACTTCACCAAGTGGCAGGCCGAGGGTGCGGCGCACCCGATCGAGGAGACCGGCAAGAAGCTGCGCGGCATGATGAGCTGGGTGGACCGCCCGATCACCGAGACTGCCTGACCGTCCGGCTCGGCCGGACGACGATCCACCGGCAGCCCCTGGGCTGGCGCTCTCCCCAGCGCCGCCCCGGGGCTGCCCGGCATGCTGCCGCCCGTCGATGCGTCGGGCGGCATCGTTCGTGCGCCACGGCTCCGCTGAGGTGAGCGGGTGACCGACGCCACCGGGGGTTCAGCATGGTCGGAGCGACCGTGTCGGTGCGGTGAACGGCCGATGTCCATCGCTCGACCGGGCGTGTGAGGGCACTCACCCCGAAGACCGGAACACGCCGACCAGCGGGGCCCCTACGATCGCCTGTAGGTGCAGCAGCCGGCACCTGACGGCCACGGCACGGATCAGCGCAGGGCGCAGTGCGGCGCCCGGCCGCCCGGGCCGATCGCAAACACGACCTCTACGAGGACCGATGAATCCTGTCGTACTGATCGCCGAAGAACTCGCCCCCGCCGCCATCGAGGTGCTCGCCCACGACTTCGACGTCCGTCACGTCGACGGCACCGACCGTCCGGCCCTGCTCTCGGCGCTCTCCGAGGCCGACGCCGTCATCGTGCGCAGCGCGACCCAGATCGACGCCGAGGCGGTCGCCGCGGCGCCGCGACTCAAGGTGGTCGCCCGGGCCGGCGTCGGGCTGGACAACGTCGAGGTGCCGGCCGCAACCGCGCGGGGCGTCATGGTCGTCAACGCGCCCACCTCCAACATCGTCTCCGCCGCGGAGCAGGCCGTCGCGCTGCTGCTCGCCGTCGCCCGCAACACCGCGAGCGCCAGCTCCGCGCTCAAGGCGGGGGAGTGGAAGCGGTCGAAGTACACAGGCGTCGAGGTGCAGGGCAAGACGGTCGGTGTGGTCGGCCTCGGTCGCATCGGGGTGCTCTTCGCGCAGCGCATCGCCGCGTTCGGCACCCGGCTGATCGCGTACGACCCGTACATCCAGCCGGCCCGTGCGGCGCAGCTCGGCGTCCGCCTGGTCGGGTTGGAGGAGCTGCTGCGGGAGAGCGACTTCATCTCCATCCACCTGCCGAAGACCCCGGAGACGGTGGGCCTGATCGGTGAGAAGGAACTGGCGATCGTCAAGCCCGGCGTTCGCATCGTCAACGCCGCCCGTGGTGGGCTGGTCGACGAGCAGGCGCTCGCCGACGCGATCGCCGAGGGCCGGGTCGCCGGCGCCGGTGTCGACGTGTACAGCAAGGAGCCGTGCACCTCGTCGCCGCTGTTCGCCTTCGACAACGTGGTGGCCACCCCGCACCTGGGCGCCTCCACCCACGAGGCGCAGGACAAGGCCGGTCTCGCCGTCGCCAAGAGCGTCAAGCTGGCGTTGCAGGGCGAGTTCGTCCCGGACGCGGTAAACGTGCAGGCCGGCGGTGTGGTCGCCGAGGACGTTCGGCCGCTGCTGCCGCTGGCGGAGAAGCTCGGCCGGGCGTTCACCGCGGTCGCCGGTGGGGTCGCCGCCAGCGTCACGGTCGAGGTCCGCGGTGAGATCGTCAGCCACGACGTGTCTGTGCTCAAGCTCGCCGCCACAAAGGGCCTGTTCAGCTCCGTGGTCGAGGAGCAGGTCACCTACGTCAACGCCCCGCACCTGGCCGCCGAGCGTGGCGTCGAGGTCACCCTGGCCACCCTGGCCGAGACGGCCGAGCAGCCGACCCTGGTCACGGTGCGCGGCGCGCTGCCGGACGGCCGGACGGTCAGTGTCTCCGGCACTGTCACCCACTCCGGTGCCCGGGACGTCCTGAAGCTGACCGAGGTGGACGGCTTCGACGTGGAGATCGGCGCGGAGGGCATCCTGCTCTTCCTGCGCTACGCCGACCGCCCTGGTGTGGTCGGCACGGTCGGCACCCTGCTCGGCGAGTCGGGCATCAACATCGCCGCCATGCAGGTGGCTCGTCGGGAGGCGGGCGGCGAGACGCTGATGACGCTCACCGTCGACCAGGCGCTCGGCGCCGACCTGCTCACCTCGGCGGCCGAGTCGATCGGCGCCACGGCGGCCAGCGCGGCCGACCTGCGCGACGAGTAGTAGACGACAAGCACCTTGGGGGGCCTGGCGATTCGCCGGGCCCCTCGTCATTTCCCGTCCATGCCCCGGGTCGGGGTCAGCCGGGCAGCCGCGCGGGAGGCGGATAGACCGAGCCGTCCTGCGGGTCGAAGAGCATCAGCCCGTGCTCGCCGGCCAGCCGTTCGATGTCCAGTAGCACCTGGTCCGCGCAGGTCGGGTGCAGGTTCAGCTCGACGTGGTCGTGGGCCGCGTGCAGCGGCGCCACCGCCCACGGGCTGTTCGGGCCGGGGTGACGGTCCGGATAGGAGGCGGTGATCGCCCGGTAGAAGCTGACCACCCGCGGGTCGGGGTAGCGGTCCACGTGCCGGCCCTGCCGGCAACCGTCGACCGCTGTCCGCACGTCCTCGGGCGTCGCCCCGTCCTCCAGGGCCCACACGCTCAGATCGAAACTCACGGCGGATAGCGTGCCATCCGCCGTTCACCATGTCGAAACTGCCTCGCCGCCGGTCAACCACGGATCACCGCGGTCTCCGTTCAGGACGGTCCGGTGTGGAGACTCTTGCGTCGAGTTGCGTCGATTCGCTAGCGTACGCACTGCGGTCACTGGCCGAGTTCGAGGCGCCGGCCCGTCTTCGGGTGGCGCGGTCGACGTCCGGCCCGACCGGTCCGCACCCCTCGGTTGTGCGAGCCACGCGCACTCGTCGCTGACCGGCCCCCACTGTCGTTGCCGAGACCGTGGGGGCCGATCGCGGGCCCGACGGTCTCAGCGACGGTGTGCGAAGAGCGCGCGATAGTCGGAGTTGCCCCGGAACCACGCCAGGCCGGTGGGGCCGGCGGCGTAGAGCGCGGTGGCGTACGCGTCGGCGATCGTCAGGTCGGGGCCCACCACGGTGGCGGCGACGAGGTGATCCGCCGGCTCGCCGGTGTGCGGGTCCACCACGTGCCCCTGCCGCCCGGTCACCCCGGAGGTGCCGACCGCGCCGGCGGTCATCTCCAGCACCAGCGGAGCGCGCTCGGGCGCGGTCGGGTGGTGCACCGCGACCCGCCACGGCCCACCGTGTGGCGCGCGGCCCCGGACGACGAGGTCGGCGCCGGTGAGTACGGCGTAGTCGTGGATGCCGGCGGCGCGCAGCCGCTCCGCGGCGCGTTCCACCGCCCAACCGCCGAGCAGGCCGCCCGGGTCGAAGCCGCCGGGCACCGCCCAGGCGTCGAACCACCCGTCGGTGGCCGCGCGCATCGCCGCGCAGCGGTCCACCAGATCGGCGAGCGGGGGGTACGAGTCCGGGCTGATCTCGCCCCGACGCAGCCGGGAGACCAGACTCTCCGGTCGGTTGGGGCCGTAGGTGAGGTCGATGGCGCGCAGCTCGGCGACGCTGTCCCGCAGCGCCTCGCCCACGCCCCGGCGGCCGAGCCACTCGGGGGCGTTGAGCAACAGGGTGTACTCGGCGGTCGCGGTGCGTACGGTGTGCTGCACCGCGATCCGACCCTCGGTGGCGGCGGTCGGGTCGATCCGGTTCCGGCGGCTGCCGAGTCGAAGGTCCGGCCGGCGGTTGCGGAACGTGGACGGGTCCGGCCAGCGGGTCCGTGGCTGCTCGTCGATGCGCATCGCATCTGCCCCCTCGCACGTGGCGCCGCGTCATCGCGACCCCGTTGGTCAGCAGGCCCCCGCGACCCACTGATCACCACGGTAGGCAGCGAAGATGACCACCCCATGAGTCCCAGCTGGGAGAGACCTGTGCATTCCCGCGTCCCAAATCGTGGACGCGGCGTACCGGGAGGCGGGACGGCGACGTACCGTTGCCCGAACGGAACCGTTGAGCAGAGGAGTGCGGTCGTGGCGCGGATCGCGGTGGTGGCCGGAGACGGCATCGGGCCCGAGGTGGTCGCGCAGGCCCGCAAGGTCCTCGACGCGGTGCTGCCCGACGTGCAGGCCACCGAGTACGACCTCGGTGCCGCCCGCTGGCACCGTACCGGAGAGGTGCTGCCCGACTCGGTGCTGGCCGAGCTGGCCGGGCACGACGCGATCCTGCTCGGCGCGGTCGGTGACCCGACGGTCCCGCCGGGCGTGCTGGAGCGGGGGCTGCTGCTCAAGCTCCGTTTCGCCTTCGACCAGTACGTCAACCTGCGCCCGTCCCGGCTCTGGCCCGGGGTCGCCGGCCCGCTGGGCAACGTGAAGCCGGGCGAGGTCGACCTCGTGGTGGTGCGTGAGGGCACCGAGGGGCTCTACGCCGGTGCCGGTGGCTCCCTGCACCGGGACACCCCGGCCGAGGTCGCCACCGAGGAGAGCCTGAACACCCGGCACGGCGTGGAGCGGGTGATCCGCGACGCGTTCGCCCGCGCCGGCCGCCGGGAGCGGCGCAAGGTCACCCTCGTGCACAAGACCAACGTGCTCACCCACGCCGGGTCGCTCTGGGCGCGCACGTTCGACGCGGTCGCCGCCGAGCACCCCGACGTCGCCACCGAGTACCAGCACGTCGACGCGGCGGCCATGTTCCTGGTCACCCAGCCGCAGCGCTACGACGTGGTGGTCACCGACAACCTCTTCGGCGACATCCTCACCGACATCGCCGCGGCCGTCACCGGCGGTATCGGGTTGGCCGCCAGCGGCTGCATCAACCCCGAGGGGGCGTACCCCTCGATGTTCGAGCCGGTGCACGGCTCGGCGCCGGACATCGCCGGGCAGGGCGTCGCCGACCCGGTCGCCGCGGTGCTCTCCGCCGCGTTGCTGCTGGAGCAGCTCGGGCACAGCGAGTCCGCCGCCCGGGTCAACGCGGCGGTCGCCGCCGAGCTGGCCAGCCGGGTCCCGGGCGTAACGCTGCGTACCGAAGACGTCGGCGACCGGCTCGCCGCCCACGCCGTAGCCTGACCACCCCGGCCCGAGTGGCGACCGGCCCGCGGGTCGGTCTGCCCGGGCCGGCCGTCCCGCCCGACCGGCGCTACCCGCTGAACGACCGTTCGGGGTAAGTTTCTGGCACAGCCATGTCGGTGTGCGGTCCCGCATGCCGTTGTCCTGCAGGGAGGTCAGCGCGATGAGCGGTGGTGACAAGCTCGACTTCGAGATCCGTCCGAATGCCGCGCCGGTATCCGCCGCCGACCGGGCCGCCCTGCTGGCCAACCCCGGGTTCGGCCGCGTCTTCACCGACCACATGGTCACCGTCCGCTACGCCGACGGCAAGGGCTGGTACGACGCCCGGGTCGAGGCCCGTGGTCCGATCCCGATGGACCCGGCCAGCGCGGTGCTGCACTACGCGCAGGAGATCTTCGAGGGGCTCAAGGCGTACCGCACTGCCGACGGTGGCGTGACGATGTTCCGGCCGGACGCCAACGCGGCCCGCTTCGCCACCTCCGCGCAGCGGATGGCGATGCCGGTGCTGCCGCCGGAGGTGTTCGTCGACTCGCTGCACAAGCTCATCGAGATCGACCGGGAGTGGATCCCCACCGGCGAGGACGGCAGCCTCTACCTGCGGCCGTTCATGTTCGCCAGTGAGGTCTTCCTCGGCGTCCGCCCGGCCAACGAATACCTCTACCTGGTGATCGCCTCACCGGCCGGGGCGTACTTCACCGGTGGCGTCAAGCCGGTCACCGTCTGGGTCTCTCCGGACTACACCCGGGCCGCGCCCGGCGGCACCGGCGCGGCCAAGTGCGGCGGTAACTACGCCGCGTCGTTGGCGGCCCAGGCGGAGGCCATCGAGGCCGGCTGTGACCAGGTGGTCTTCCTGGACGCGGTGGAGCGCCGGTTCGTCGACGAGATGGGCGGCATGAACGTCTTCTTCGTCTACGACGACGGCACGGTGGTGACCCCACCGTTGACCGGCACGATCCTGCCGGGCATCACCCGCGACGCCATCCTCACACTGGCCGGCGCGGCCGGGCACCAGATCGAGGAGCGGCCGGTCAGTTTCGCCGACTGGCAGGCCGACGCCGCCAGCGGTCGCCTCCGTGAGGTGTTCGCCTGCGGCACCGCCGCGGTGGTCACCCCGGTCGGTGGGGTCCGCTTCCCGGACGGCGAGTTCCTGATCGGTGGTGGCGAGCCCGGCCGGGTCACCATGGCCCTGCGTCAGCAGCTGGTCGACATCCAGCGGGGCAAGGCGGCCGACCCGCACGGCTGGGTGCAGCGGGTCCTCTGACCTCCGTCGCCGTGCCGGCCCGTCCACCCGGACGGGCCGGCGCGGTCGGCCCTACCCGTCGGTGGGTTCGGTCCTGCTGGGCTCGTCGAGCAGGTGGTCGCGGAGCGCCGCGAGCTGCTCGTCGGTCACCCCGGCGTGGCGCAGGTACGCCTCGACCGAGCCGTGCCCCGCGCGCAGCTCGTCCAGGAAGATCTGCATCGCCTCGGCGGGAGAGCTCAGGAACGGCGCCGGCACGTCCACACCGCCCGGGGTGACGGAGGCCAACCAGGCGCTGTACCGGGCCGACGCCACACTGCTCAACGCGTAGTCCGCGGTGATGTCCGCGTCGTCGACGCCGAGCACGGCGAGGGTCAGCGCACAGACGATCCCGGTGCGGTCCTTGCCGGCGACGCAGTGCACCACCACCGGGGAGTTGGCGGAGTCGGCGATCAGCCCGACCGCCTCGGCCAGCCCGGCGGTGCCGGTCTGGGCCAGGTCGGCGTACCGGTCGGCGAGGTATCGGGCCAGGCTCGCGCCCTCCTCGTGCGGCGTACCCGCCCAGTCGTCGTGCTCCGGGTGGATGTGCCGGTAGGTCAGCCCCTGGTACGCCGGCACCCGGCCGTCGCGCTCCACCTCGGTGGGGCGACGCAGGTCGATGACGGTGCGGATCCCGATCGCGGCGAACGCGTCCTGGTCCTGCTCGGTGAGGCGGTGCAGCGAGTCGGAGCGGTAGAGGCGGCCCCGGCGTACGGATCGGTCGTCGTGGCCGACGTAGCCACCGACGTCGCGGAAGTTGAAGGTGGCCGGGAGCGAGAGCTGGCGGTTGTCCTCGGTGGTGTCCACGTCCACACGGTAACGGCCGGTGGGACAGCGCCCCACCGGCCGTCGGGTCGAACGGGTCAGCGTGCCGTGCCGGGCGGGAGCGCGCCGTACGTCTCGTCGTAGTAGCCACCCAACTGATCCCGGTAGCTCGGGTCGCTGTGGCTGGTCTCGTCGTACTCCGGGGCGGCCTTGATCTGGTCCCGGGTCCGGTCGACGGAGACGGTGCGCTGGTCGTGGTCGACCTGGTTGACGGTGCCGGCCGGCAGCATCACCTTCTTGCCGAAGATCCAGGGCCCGGTGTCCACGACCAGGTAGCTGCCGCCCACCTCGTGGCTGGCGCTGTCGATCTTGCCGATGCCGCCGTCGGTTGCCTCGACCTTGTAGCCGACCAGGTCGGCGTCGGCCACCCCGGCCTGGTCGCGGTAGCGCCAGGGGTCGAACGTGCCGGCCGGCGCGCCGCCGGGCACCGTGCCCTGGCCGCCGCCGCGCAGCGGGTCCGGCCCGGCGTGGGTGGCGTGCGGATCGATCCTGTCCATGCCGTTCACTCCTGACTGTCACCGATCACCTCATGTCTCCGCAGGAGCTACCCGGCCGTCGGGGGCCGGAAACGGCGACAGGCCCTGGCACGGGGACGGGCGAGGCCGCGAGGTGCGGCATCGGCCCGTCGGGGGCGTACCTGCTCAGGCCAGTGCGGCCTCGGCGTCCAGGGTGACCGCGGCGGCGTTCACCACGGCGGAGATCCGCAGGGCATCGTGCAGCTGCTCCCGGGTGAAGCCGCTGGCGCGCAGCTTCTTCTCGTGCAACTCCAGGCACACTTCGCAGCCGGTGATGGCGGACACGGCGAGGCACCAGAGCTCGAAGTCGCGCTTGTCCACGCCTGGCCTCGCGATGATCCGCATCCGCAGTCGGGCCGGCATCGAGGCGTACCCCTCGTCGCCGATGAGGTGCTTGGCCCGGTAGTAGATGTTGTTCATCGCCATGATCGCGGCGGCGCCCTTGGCCGCCTCGACACCCTCCGGCCCGAGATGCCCGAGCGCCTCGGCCGCGATCTCCCGCAGCACAACCGGGTTACGCGCGGTCACCGCACAGGCCAGCGCGGTGCCCCAGGTCTGCGCCGGGGTCAACGCCGAGGTGCCGATGGTGGAGCCCAGGTTGAGCTCGATGTCCCTGGCGTACTCCGGCAGGGCCGCCCTGATCGCGTCCAGTCCCATGGTCAGACCCCGGCGAGAATCTCGTCGGCGATCTCCGCCGGGCTGATGGAGGTGAAGTCCATCGGCCCGGCGAAGACCACACGCCACGTGCCCTCGTGGGACGGGTGGTTGATCGTCTTGGACGCGTTGTTGGCGCCCAGCGATACGCAGGCGGTGAGGTTGTGCTCAGGTAAGCGGTCACTGACGGTGAGCACAGGTCCTCCTTGCTGACGGCACGGTGGCCATCGTTGGATCCGTTCCCGATGCTTCCGCATGACTGTTTCTGCCGATGGATGGCCCGGGTGGCTTGTGAAGCCGATCACGAGCGGCGGTTCGGGCTGCACGAACCCTCCGTGACCATCCCGCTATGTGGATTGTTCCTCCCAAAACCAGGGGAGGGGTGGCAGAGTGGCGAACGTGACCAGCACCGTCCTGATTATTGCGACCTAGCGCGCCGGCTCTCCCCTCTGCCGAGCGCGCAGACCTCCCGCATCCGCGGGAGGTCTTTTTGTTGCTCCGAGAAAGGATCCTGATGACGTTCCAGGTCTTCGACACCACGTTGCGCGACGGCGCCCAGCGCGAGGGGCTCACCTACTCGGTGGTCGACAAGCTGGCCGTGGCCCGGCTGCTCGACGAGTTCGGCGTCGGCTTCATCGAGGGCGGCTGGCCGGGCGCGGTGCCCAAGGACACCGAGTTCTTCCGCCGCGCCCGCACCGAGCTGGACCTGCGGCACGCCGTACTCGTCGCGTTCGGCGCCACCCGCAAGGCCGGTGTCCCGGTCGCGGACGACCCCCAGGTGCGCGCCCTCCTGGACGCGCAGACCCCGGCGGTGGCCCTGGTCGCCAAGGCCGACACCCGGCACGTCGAGCGCGCGCTACGCACCACCGGCGCGGAGAACCTCGCGATGATCCACGACACCGTCAACCACCTCGTCCGCGAGGGCCGACGGGTCTTCGTCGACGGCGAACACTTCTTCGACGGCTACCGACACGACCCCGCGTACGGTGCGGCAGTGGTCCAGACCGCGCTCGCCGCCGGCGCCGAGCGGATGGTGCTCTGCGACACCAACGGCGGCATGCTGCCGTCCCAGGTGACCGCCGTGATCCACGACCTGACCGACCGGCTGGGGATCGACGCCGGACTGCTCGGCATGCACGCCCAGAACGACACCGCCTGCGCGGTGGCCAACACGATCGCCGCCGTGGAGGCAGGGGTCCGCCACGTGCAGGGCACCGCCAACGGGTACGGCGAACGCCCCGGCAACGCCGACATCTTCGCGGTCGTCGCCAACCTCCAACTCAAGCTCGGCATGCCCGTCCTACCGGAGGGCTGCCTGGCGCAGATGGTGCGGGTCTCGCACGCCATCGCCGAGATCGCCAACATCGCCCCCGACACCCACCAGGCGTACGCCGGGGCCGCTGCCTTCGCCCACAAGGCGGGGTTGCACGCGAGCGCGATCAAGGTCGACCCGTTGCTCTACAACCACGTGGACCCGTCGGTGGTGGGCAACGACATGCGGATCCTGATCACCGAGATGGCCGGTCGGGCCAGCGTCGAGCTCAAGAGTCGCGAGCTCGGCCTGGACCTGGCCGACAGCCCGGACGCCCTGACCCGGGTCACCAAGCGGGTCAAGGAGTTGGAGGCGGGTGGCTGGTCCTTCGAGGCCGCCGATGCCTCCTTCGAGCTGCTGGTCCGCTCCGAGCTGCCGGAGGGCAGCCCGGCCCGACCGTTCACCCTGGAGTCGTACCGGGTGTTGGTCGAGCACCGTGAGGACGGCGCGGTGGTCTCCGAGGCGACCGTCAAGATCCGGGTTCGCGGTGAGCGGGTGATCGCCACCGCCGAGGGCAACGGCCCGGTCAACGCCCTCGACGAGGCGCTGCGGGTGGGGCTGGCGCGGCACTACCCGCAGCTGCGCGACTTCGAATTGGCCGACTACAAGGTGCGCATCCTGGAGGGCAGCCACGGCACCGGCGCGGTCACCCGGGTCCTGCTGGAAACCTCCGACGGCGGCGGCCGGGACTGGACCACCGTCGGCGTCCACCCGAACGTGGTCGAGGCCAGCTGGCACGCCCTGGTGGACGCCCTCACCTACGGCCTGGCCCCCACCTCCGTCTAACCCCCGGCCCTCGGCCCCCCCGGACCGCCCCCACCCCCCACTCTCGCGATCTTGCACTTTGTGTCGACGGTCTGCCGCTTTTGTCGCTGATGCCGGGACAGTAAGTGCAAGATCGACGGGGCGGGGCGGGGCGGGGCGGGGCGGGGTGGGGCGGGGTGGGGTGGGGCCGCGAGGGCGGGGCGGGTCAGGGGGTGGGGAGGGTGAGGGTGGCTTGGACGGCGCGGTGGTCGCTGCCGGGTACGGCGAACACCCGTACCGAGCGGACCGCGATCCGGTGGTCGACCAGGACGTGGTCGATGGTGACGGGTGGGATGAGGTCACCGTCGTACGGACCCCAGGTGCCGGTCAGGCCCTCTCCGGTGGCGTCGGCGGCGTCGACGTAACCGGTGCGCAGCAGGGCCCGCAGGGGGCTGTGGTCGAGGGTGGCGTTGAAGTCGCCGGCGAGGATCCGCAGGCCACCGTCCGGGGTGGCCGGTGGTTGGGCGATCAGGTCGGCACGCCAGGCGTCCACCTGGTCCAGCGCGTACGGCGCCGAGGGGTGGGCCGACTCGACCCGGACCGGGGGCCCACCGGGGACGGCCACCGTCGCGTACGCCTGGCTGAAGCCCCAACCGTCGAGGTTGCGCCGTACGCCGACGTCGGTGATCGGCCACCGCGAGTAGAGCCCGGAGCCGGGTGTGCCGACCTCCGCGTTGAGCTTCCGGTGCGGCAGCAGGGTGGCGAGGCCGAGTTGATCAAGGGCAGCCTGCGCGTCCGGTGTGAACTCCTGCACGGTGAGCACGTCCACCTGGTGTCGCCGGACCAACTCCACGAGCGTCCGCGCGTCGCCGGCGCCGGCGAGCAGATTGGCGGTGAGCAGCCGCACGGTCGGCCCGGCCGCCGCCGGCTGCGGGCTGGCCAGCGCCCGAGGTGTGACGGTGCCGAGCAACGCCACCGCCGCCAGGGCCGCGAGCGCCGCCGGCCACCAGCGCCGCAGCGCGAGCGCGAGGGCCAGGACCAGCACGCTGCCGCCCGCGACGTACGGCGTGAAGGCGAGCGCCTGCACCAACGGCCCCCGGTCCAGGCCGAGCAGTCGGGCGGCCGCCCAGAGTGCGGTGGGTGCGACGGCAAGCCAGCAGAGCACCGTGCCGAGCCGGGCGTTCCGGCGCGCGGGCGGAGCGTCGATGATCACGACGATGATCCTAGTCGGGTCCGGCGAAACCATTTCGTGAATGGTGGCGCGCTCACCTTTCACAATTATCTGACGGTTGCTTTACACTCCGGAAAAGCGAGATCAACTATTGACTGACGGCTTTTTTCGGTGCTACGTTCCATCTGGCTTAAACGACACAACTCTGAGTAGTAACCGCAGCTCAGAGGGGATACAGATTGCTGAGAAATCAATCTTGTCGGGTGTGAGCGAGACAGCTTCCCCCCGCCCAGCTGTCGTCGTAGTCCCTATTTATGGGCAGTCATCCGTCCCGCCCCGCGGGTCGGCCGAATTCGCACGGTCACACAAGGGGGACCTGTCATGAGCACATCCTTCCGACGTAAGGTGGCGGCGGTCACGTTCGCTGTCCTGGGGCTCAGTCTCGCCGGCGGGGGCATCGCTATCGCCCAGCCGTCCGCGAAGGCACCGCAGGACGCGGCCCAGCCGGCGGCACGCAGCACGAACGCCCAGCCGCCAGCCACCGCCGAGTCGGCGCGCATCGCGAAAGCCGCGCTGAAGGCGGGTGCGGCCACCCCACTGGTGGCCACGAACGTCTTCACCGTCGTCAACTCCAACGGCACCAAGGCGCGCGGCGGCGGCACGGTGCTCAAGTGGGGTGTCGGGGCGTATGAGGTGATCTTCGGCCACACCGTCTCGGCCGGCGCCTTCCTGGCCACCATCTCCCGGTCCGACTCCTGCTGCATCCCGCCGGGCGGAGAGGTCTCGGTCGCCCCGCGGCTGGGCACGCCCAACGCGGTCTGGGTGCAGACCCGCAACTCGGCTGGGACTCCGTCCGACCTGGGCTTCACCCTGCTCACCCACACACCCTGACCCAACCGACACCCGGCCCCCGTCGCCTCCGGCGCGGGGGCCGGACCCTGTCCGTGCGGACTCCTCCACCGAGTCGGCGGTCCGCGTGGGCGTCCTCGACCGGTTCGTGCCGGTCGGGCGCTCACTGGCCTGTCGCTTGATGCTTGTGCGCTCCTCGACGGACTCGCGACGGTCGTCACCCTTCCGCGCGACTCATCCCCATTCCGGCCACTCCGGGCCGGTCCGGGCCGCACAATCCGACGTTTGCCGAGCGTGTGCCCGGGAAGCAAGCACCGTGACGGACATCTCGGACACCCTGGCCAGCCTGCCCAGCCCGGTCGATCCGGAGCCGACCGGCATCGAGCTGGAACAGACCCTCTTCGAGGTCAAACGCGTGATCGTCGGGCAGGATCGCCTCGTCGAACGCCTGCTCACCGCCCTGGTCGCCAACGGACACTGCCTCCTGGAGGGCGTACCCGGCGTGGCCAAGACACTGGCCGCGCAGACCCTCGCGACAGTCGTCGGCGGCACCTTCTCCCGGATCCAGTTCACCCCGGACCTGGTGCCCTCCGACATCGTCGGCACCCGGATCTACCGGGCGTCCAAGGAGACCTTCGACATCGAGCTGGGCCCGATCATGGCCAACCTGGTGCTGGCCGACGAGATCAACCGCGCCCCGGCCAAGGTCCAGTCGGCGCTGCTGGAGGCGATGGCCGAACGGCAGGTCTCGATCGGCGGGCGCAGCTGGCCGGTCCCGGAGCCGTTCCTGGTGCTGGCCACCCAGAACCCGATCGAGTCCGAGGGGGTCTACCAGCTCCCGGAGGCGCAGCGTGACCGGTTCCTGATGAAGGTGGTGGTCGACTACCCCAGCGACGCCGACGAACTGGCCATCCTCTACCGGATGAGCACCGACCGGCCGACCCCGCGCCGGGTGCTCGACGCGCAACGGCTGCGCGACCTCCAGGTCCACGCCGAGCGGGTCTTCGTCCACCACGCGTTGGCCGAGTACGTGGTGCGCCTGATCCTCGCCACCCGCGACCCGGGCCGGTTCGGGCTGCCGGAGATCGCCCCGCTGTTGGCCTACGGGGCCAGCCCCCGGGCCACCCTGGGCCTGGTCGCGGCCGCCCGGGCACAGGCCCTGCTGCGGGGGCGGGAGTACGTACTGCCCGAGGACGTCCGTGAGCTGGCCGTCGACGTCCTCGCCCACCGGCTGGTGCTCTCCTTCGACGCGGTGGCCGACGGGGTGTCGGCCGAGAGCCTGGTGCGCCGGCTCGTCGAGGCGGTGCCGCCGCCCCGGCTGGCCGCCGGACACCCGCAGCAGGCGCCAGATCTGGCGGCGGCATGAGACGCGCGAACGCCCCGACCGCCGCGACCGCCGACCCCGGCCTCGCCGAACTGGCCCCGGACCAGCGCCTGCGCCGCCTGGAGCTGACCGTCACGCGCCGGCTGAATGGCCTGCTGCACGGCCAGTACCGCGGTCTGCTGCCCGGTCCGGGCAGTGAACCGTCCGGCAGCCGCGAGTACCGGCCGGGCGAGGACGAGGTCCGCCGGATGGACTGGGCGGTGACTGCCCGGACCGCCGTGCCGCACGTCCGGCAGGTCGACGCCGACCGGGAGTTGACCACCTGGCTGCTCGTCGACGGCAGCGCCAGCATGGAGTTCGGCACCGCCGAGCTGGACAAACGGGAGCTGGCCGTGGCCGCCGTCGCGGCGGTCGGTTTCCTGACCGCGGGCGTCGGCAACCGCCTCGGCGCCCAGGTGCTGCGCGCCGATGGGGTACGCCGCTTTCCGGCCCGCAGCGGGCGTACCCACCTGCTCGCACTGCTCCGCGCGCTGCTCGCCGCCCCGCGGGCCACCGCGGCCACCGACGGGCCGGGGCGCGGGCCGGCGGCCCGCCCGCCCGATCTGGCCGACGGGCTCGACGCGCTGCACCGGATCGCCAACCGGCGTGGGCTGGTCGTGGTGGTCTCCGACTTCCTCGACGGCCTGCCCGACGACCCCGGCCAGACAGCTCCGTGGGAGCGGACCATGCGCCGGCTGGCCGTCCGGCACCAGGTGCTCGCCATCGAGGTGACCGACCCGCGTGAGCTGGAACTACCGGACGTCGGCCTGATCACGCTCGTCGACCCGGAGACCGGTCGGCACCGCGAGGTGTGCACATCGGACCGTGGGCTGCGTGAGCGGTACGCCGAGGCCGCCGTGGCCCAGCGCGAACAGGTCCACCAGGCGTTGCGCCGCAGTGGGGCCACCCATCTGCCGCTGCGCACCGACGGGGACTGGAGCGCGGACATCGTCCGGCACGTGCACGCCCAGCGTCGGTTGGCCGCCGCGCCGGTGGGCCAGCACCGGGGAGGTGCCGCGTGATCTGGCAGTCGCCGCTGCGACTCTGGCTGCTGCTCGGCGTGCTCGCCCTGGTCGTCGCGTACCTGGTCGTGCAGCGCCGACGCAGCCGGTACGCGGTCCGCTTCACCAACCTGCGGCTGCTGGACCGGGTGGCGCCGGAGCGGCCCGCCTGGCGCCGTCACGTACCGGCCGGGCTCTTCCTGGCCATGCTGGCGCTGCTCGTGGTCGGCTTCGCCCGCCCGAGCGCCGAGGTCCGGGTGCCCCGGGAACGGGCCACGGTGATGGTGGCGGTGGACGTCTCCACGTCGATGCTCGCCACCGACGTCGAACCGGACCGGTTGGCCGCGGCGAAGGAGGCTGCCCGGCGCTTCGTCGAGGGCCTGCCCGACGAGTTCAACGTGGGTCTCGTCGCGTTCGCCGGCAGCGCCGCCGTGCTGGTGCCCCCGGGCACCGACCGGGACGCCCTCGACGAGGGGATCGACCGGCTCGCCGAGGGCATCACCGGCGTCCAAGGCACCGCGATCGGCGAGGCCATCAACACCTCGCTCGGCGCGGTCAAGAGCCTGGACAGCGAGGCCGCGAAGGAGACCCCACCCGCCCGGGTCATCCTGCTCTCCGATGGCGCCAACACCTCCGGGATGGACCCGATGGAGGCGGCCGCGGAAGCGGTGAAGGCGGAGGTGCCGGTGCACGCGATCTCGTTCGGCACACCGTCCGGGTTCGTCGACCGAGGGGGACGGCCCATCCAGGTGCCGGTGGACGGACAGACCCTCAAGGCGGTCGCCGAGGAGACCGGCGGGATGTTCCACGAGGCCAGCACCACCGAGGAGCTACGGGCCGTCTACGACGACATCGGCAGCTCGGTCGGCTACCGCACCGAGCGGCAGGACATCTCGGCCCGGTTCATCGGCCTCGGACTGGTGTTCGCCATGGGTGCCGCCGCCGGCTCGATGCGCTGGTTCTCCCGGCTGCCCTGACCACCGCGCACAACCGACGTCGACCGTGAGGAGTACGCATGGCAGTGCAGACCGGACTGGGCGAACCGCGCGGTCCCTGGTTCATCTCACCGGAACTCGACCCGGACGGGCGCGGGTGGTGGGACGCGCCCGAGCGTGACCCGGGCGGGCGACGGCCTGGGCGGCTACTCGCCGTGTTGGGCGTGGTGGCGGTCTCGGCCGTCTCCGGTGCTCTCGCCGGTGGCGTGGTGGCCAGCAGGGACGGGGCTGGTGGCCCGGCTGCGGCGTCCGCCGCCCCGGTGCCGGCCGAACTGGTCACCGCGGCCGAGCGGACCGTACCCGGGGTGGTGTCGGTACTGGCCGGCGGCGCGACCAGCGGGTCCGCGACCGGCTCCGGCTTCGCAGTGGACGACCAGCAGCACCTGATCACCAACGACCACATCCTGGCCAAGGGCGGTGGCGGGCCGGTGACCGTGGAGCTGCCCGACGGCCGCCGGTTCGCCGCCGAGGTGGTCGGGCGGGAGCCACGCAGCGACCTGGCGGTGCTGAAGGTGCCGCCGTCGGCCGGTCTGACCCCGCTGCCCCTGGCCAAGCCGGGCGTGACCCGGGTCGGTGAGCCGGTGCTCGCGGTGGGTTCACCGCTCGGTCTGGCCGGAACGGTCACCGCGGGCATCGTCAGCGCACTCGACCGGCAGGTACGGCTCGGCAACAACCGGCACAGCGCGGTGCAGACCGACGCGTCCATCAACCCCGGCAACTCCGGTGGGCCACTGGTCAACGCGCGCGGGGAGGTGGTCGGGGTGAACACCGCCATCGCCACCATCGACGGCAACGGCTCGATCGGCATCGGGTTCGCCATCCCGATCGACCAGGTGCAGCAGACCGCCGACACGATCATCGGCAAGGGCGGCTGAGCTGCCCGAACGCCCTGACGGGGGCCACCACTGTCAGATATCCGGCCGGACGGCATCGGACCATGGAAATATTACGCTCGGTATGGATACTGGCGGAGGTGGAGCGTCCTCTTCTCACGGTCCTCCTGCTGGTGGGCCTGGTCATCGGATGTGCAGTGGGGTCGGCGTACGCCCGGGCACGACGCGGGTGGAACGATTACCAGACCGTCAAGAAGTCGGTGCCGGGCGCCCGCCGGGGCGCCTGGTCGCTGATCCGCGGCGTCGCCGTGAAGGCCGCCGTCATCGGGGTGCTGCTCTTCGGCGCGGTGGCGTACGCGGCGGTCGGCTCCGACGAGGAGACCGCCGGGCCGGCGCCCAGCCAGTCCCCGACGCAGAGTGAGCCTCCGCACCGATAACCCCTGGCGGGTCGTGGCGGGTTAGCCTCGGGACGTGGACGACGGACTGCGGGTGACCGACCGGTGGGTCGTCCCCGCCGGAGAGCTACGGGAGCGCTTCTCCCGCTCGTCGGGGCCGGGCGGGCAGGGTGTGAACACCGCCGACTCCCGGGTCGAGCTGAGCTACGACCTGGCCAACTCCCCGGCCGTACCCGACTCGCTGCGGTCCCGGGCGCTGGCCCGGCTGGCCAACCGCCTGGTCGACGGGGTGCTGACGATCGCCGCCAGCGAGCACCGGGCCCAGCTGGCCAACCGCGAGGCGGCCCGGGAGCGGATGACCGCGCTGCTGCGCGAGGCTGCCGCGCCCCCACCGCCGCCCCGCCGAGCGACCCGCCCGTCCCGCGGGGCCAAGGAGCGCCGGCTGGCCGAGAAGAAACGCCAGTCCCAGCGCAAGCGGGACCGCCGCGCCGACGACGACTGATCCGAGACGACGACTAGGCCGGGACGGCGGCGAGCAGCCGGTCGCGCAGGAGCGCGGCCCGCTCGGCGAACCCGCGCTGCGCCGCCGCGTACTCCGCCCGACCGTCCGGAGTCTCCACCCGCACCGGCGGGTACCCCAGTGCCGCCAGGTCGTACGGGCTGGCCCGCATGTCCAGCGTGCGGATGTCCCGGGCCAGGTCGAACGCGTCGGCCACCAACTCCGAGCAGACCAACGGCGACAACTTGTACGCCCACTTGTACAGATCCATGTTGGCGTGCAGGCAGCCCGGCTGCTCGTGCGCGTGCTGGGTCTCCCGGGTCGGGGTGAGCAGGTTCAACGGCCGGGCCGGCGGGGTGAAGAACCGGAACGCGTCGAAGTGGCTGCACCGCACACCCCGCTCCTCGACGACCGCCGCGGTGTGCTCCGCGCTCAGCCGCAACGGCCAGGCGTTGTGCCGCAGCTCCTCCCGGGTCTGCCGGTAGACCATCGCCCACTCGTGCATCCCGAAGCAGCCGAAGTGCGGTGCCCGTCCACGCGTCGCCGCCAGCAGGGAGCGGATCCAGACGATCGACTCGCCGCGGCGCGCGCGTACCCCATCGGTGTCGAGGGTGACCCCGGCGATGCCGGCGCGGTAGTCGCGGCCGAACTCGGCCGGATCGGCGTCGCGCAGCTCGACCCCGGGCCCTGGGTGCCACCGACGTAGCTGGGCCGGGCGGTGCGAGTAGTAGGTGAACAGGAAGTCGGCCACCGGATGCCGCTCACCACGTCGCCGCCGGGCCAGGTGCGGGGTCAGCCACACGTCCACCCGCTCCTCGTGGGCCCGCCGGCGGGCCTGCCACTGCGCCACGTCGAGCACGGCGGGGGCGAGGGCGGCGGTCACGCACCCCAGGGTACGACCGCCGCCCGCACACCGGTCAGGGCATGTGCACCCGGACCCCGGCGGAGAACACCCCGCTGCGCAGCTCCAGCTGCTGGGGCGGGTCCCGCCCGTCGACGGTGAAGACCAGCGGGAGCACCATCCGGGTGCCCGCCGCCATCGGGTCGGCGAAGACGTCCCGGCCCAGGTTCGCCGTCCGGGTGGCCGACTCGTCGGCGCTCACCCAGCGCCCGCCGGGCAGGTACGCCCGTTGCAGCTCGCTGTGCCAGGGCTGGTGGTCACCGGTGACGTTGCGCACCCCCACGGTGGCCTCGCAGCGCCGGCCGTTGGCCGGTGCGGCACCGCCGCCGTCGGCCTTCCCGGCGGTGCCGGGCGCGCCGCAGGTCATCCGGTACACGGTGAACTCGAACGCCGACTCGCGCAACGGCACGCCCAGCGCACCGGTGACCCCGGTGCCCATCCACGCGCCGCTGGTGGGCTGCTTCTGCGTGTCGATCGCCGCGACCTGCCGGGTCGCCGTCCAACCCGCGGTGCCGACGACGGCGGCCAGCACGACGACTGCGGCGCCCACCAACATCCAGACCGGCGGGGTACGCCGACGCCGTACCGGGCTCGGGGCGGCCGGCCGGGGATAGACCGTCCCGCGGTCACCGCCGGCCCCGCCGCCGGTGGACAGTGCGGCAGCCGTCACCCGACGCCCGCGCCGACGTCGCCACACCCACACCAGGGTGGCGCTGATCAGCAGCAGGACCGCCAGTCCGGCGAGCAGCACCGGGTAGCGGCGCCACGGCGGCGCCTCGGTCACCTCGGCCGCCGGTGCCGCTGCCGCCTGCCAGGTGGCCGTGGCGCAGTCGTACGGCCGGCTGCCGTCACTGGTGAACGCGCAGGTCGGCGCGGTCAACGGCCGGCCTGGCGCGGTCGCGGCGAGCGCGGTGCCCAGCGTGGTGGTGCTGTGCGCGGGCAGCCGCAACCGCCAGGTCACCTCGGTGGCCGATCCGGCGGCCGGGGTGGACCGGCCACCACCGCTGATCGCGGTGGTCGACGCGCCGGGCGGCAGTTCCTGGCGCACGGTCGTCTCCAACGGCGAGTTGCTCACGTTGCGCACCTGGATCCGGTACCTCGGTGCCGGGCTGCTCTCCGTCGCGACCGCCACGGTGACCTGTTGCGGGGGCGCCGACGCCGGTGCCCGGGTCGGCGGTGCCATCGCCGGTGGCGCCGAGGGCGGAGTGGGCTCGGTCACCCGCGCGACCATCGCCACCGGTCGCCGGGTGGCCGCCGGTGTGGCCCCCGCCGGCTCTGGCGTGGCGGCCGTTGGTTGTGGCGTGGCAGCCAGTGGTTGTGGCGTGCTGGCCGTTGGTCGTGGCGTGGCGGCCGGTGGCCGCGGCACGGCGGCCGGTGGTCGTGGCGCGGCCGCCGCCTCCGGAGCCGCCGTCGGCAGGGCCGGCACGGCGGCGAGGATGCCGAGGCAGTGCACGAACACTGCGAGGGCTCTGTGGTGTCGTGTCGATGCAGGCATACGAACGAACCTCCGGAGCCGACGCTAGGGGCGGGTCGCCTCCGTGCGGGTACGAAGTCGGGAAGTCCGCCCCGGTCACCTCCAGCTCCGGTAGGGTGCCGCGCGCTGACGGGTTGAGCACACCCGACCGCCGGTCCTGGCCGGTTGGGGTGCCGGCGGGGCTAGATTGGCCGGGTGCGTATCGCTCGTTTCGCCCATGCCAAGGGAATGTCGTTCGGTGCCGTCGAAGGCGAACCGGAGGCCGGGCCGCAGGGCCTGACCATCGCCGAGATCGAGGGCCACCCGTTCGGCAAACTCTCCTTCAGTGGGGCCCGGTGGGCCCTCTCCGACGTTCGGCTGCTGTCGCCGATCCTGCCCAGCAAGGTCGTCTGTGTCGGCCGCAACTACGCCGACCACGCCGCCGAGCTCGGCAACGACGTGCCCAAGGAGCCGCTGCTCTTCCTCAAGCCGTCCACCTCGGTGATCGGCCCCCGGGACGCCATCCGACTGCCGATCTTCTCCAAGCAGGTCGAGCACGAGGCCGAGCTGGCGGTCGTGATCGGGGCGCCCGGCGCGCGCCGCGCCGACCGGGCCGCCGCCGAACGCGCCATCTTCGGCTACACCTGCGCCAACGACGTCACCGCTCGCGACCTCCAGCGTTCGGACGGTCAGTGGACCCGGGCCAAGGGCTTCGACTCGTTCTGCCCGATCGGCCCGTGGATCACCACCGGGCTGGACGTCTCCGACCTGGAGATCCGCTGTGAGGTGGGTCGCAACCCGGAGGAGATGGAGGTACGCCAACTCGGCCGGACGAAGGACATGGTCTTCGACGTGCCGGGCCTGGTGTCGTACATCTCGCACGTGATGACTCTGCTGCCCGGCGACGTCGTTCTCACCGGCACTCCGGCCGGGGTTAGCCCGCTTGTCGAGGGGGATACCGTCACCGTGCGGATCGACGGCATCGGTGAGCTCACCAACCCGGTGGTCCCCGTCGCCTGATCCGTCTGATGCCCTTGTTTCCGCAGCTCACGGGTGGTTCGGGGGGATCGGATTTGGCCTGCCGGCACCGGGAGGGTAAAGTTCACTCCCGGCGCCGCAAGGGGCCAATGGGGTATGGGGTAATTGGCAGCCCGACTGATTCTGGTTCAGTTAGTCTAGGTTCGAGTCCTGGTACCCCAGCGCTGCTGGAATTCGCGAGAATTTCCAGACGCTGGATTCTGACGGAGTTCGACTCCGCCCCTTCGGGGGCGGAGGGTGGTCTTCGGTAGAGTGCAGCTCCTCCGCCGCTAAGGTGGGGGAGCAAAAGTTGTTCTGGCCCCGTCGTCTAGTGGCCCAGGACGCCGCCCTCTCAAGGCGGTAGCGCCGGTTCGAATCCGGTCGGGGCTACATCGTGCACAGCCCGTCTCACCCGGTGAGGCGGGCTGTTTCGTGTCCGCCGCCGGGGCGCGTTCCGGCTCGCCGCGCGGCCCTCGGGTGACCCCGCCACCCCGCGCTCGTGCCCGGGCACGGTGCCGCTAGACTACATTCGCACGGCCCGCGAGGGTGGTGAACGGAAAAGTTCTGGCCCCGTCGTCTAGTGGCCCAGGACGCCGCCCTCTCAAGGCGGTAGCGCCGGTTCGAATCCGGTCGGGGCTACAACCAAAGGCTCATCTCGCTTCCGCGAGATGAGCCTTTCTCGTCCCCCTGCCCCCACCCCGTCCCCCATCCTGCCCGACCCCCGCTCGCCTCGGTGATCAAGAGCTTTGCGTCAACGGCTCCGGCGTGTCGTGACGCAAACTTCTTGATCACCGCGAGCGGGCGGGTGGGTGGGAGAGGGTGGGGAGGGGGTGGGGGCGGGTGGGGGGAGCGGGTTAGAGGCCGGATAGGCGTTGGCCGGCTCGGACCACGGCCATGGCGTGGCGTTCGCCGGGGCGGCGGCCGAGGCGTTCGATCGGGCCGGAGATGCTGACCGAGGCGATCACCCGGCCCGTGCGGTCGCGGATCGGGGCGGAGACGCTCGCCACACCGGCCTCCCGCTCGGCGACGCTCTGCGCCCAGCCGCGGCGGCGTACCTCGGCCAGGGTGCGGCCGGTGAACTTGCTGCGCGGTAGCAGCGGCATCACCGCCTCCGGCGGCTCCCAGGCGAGCAGGATCTGGGCCGCGGAGCCGGCCGTCATCGGCAGCACCGAGCCGACCGGAACGGTGTCCCGTAGGCCGCTGGCGCGCTCGGCCGCCGCCACGCAGATCCGCTCGTCGGCGCGGCGCAGGTAGAGCTGCGCGCTCTCACCGGTGGCGTCGCGCAACGCGGCCAGCAGTGGCTCGGCGGCGGTCAGCAGAACGTCCGGTGCGGCGTTGGCCAGCTCGCCCAGGCGGGGGCCGGGCCGCCATCTGCCCTGGGTGTCCCGCACCAGCATTCGGTGGATCTCCAGGGCCTGGGCCAGGCGATGTGCGGTGGCCCGGGGCAGCTTGGTGCGTTCAACGAGTTCGGCCAGGCTGGCGCCGTCCACGCAGGCGGCCAGGATGACCACCGCCTTGTCGAGAACGCCGACACCGCTCATACTGTGTCCCACAAGCCGAAACTTACCTCCCAGAATTTAGGATGTCCAGATGGTGGGAGTCACTCCTGAGCCGAGGACCCTGGCCGAGAAGGTCTGGGACGCGCACGTCGTACGGTCCGCCGCTGGTGAGCCGGACCTGCTCTTCATCGACCTGCACCTGCTGCACGAGGTGACCAGCCCGCAGGCGTTCGACGGGCTGCGGCTCGCCGGGCGCCGGGTGCGTCGTACCGACCTGACCCTCGCGACCGAGGACCACAACACCCCGACCGGGTACGCCGACCCGGCGTTCCGCCTCCGCCGTGGTGACCTGCTCACCATCGCGGACCCCACGTCGCGTACGCAGATCGAGACGTTGCGCCGCAACTGCGCCGAGTTCGGGGTGCGGTTGCACCCGCTCGGCGACGACAACCAGGGCATCGTGCACGTGATCGGCCCGCAGCTCGGTCTCACCCAGCCGGGCCTGACGATCGTCTGTGGCGACTCGCACACCGCCACCCACGGCGCCTTCGGCGCGCTCGCCTTCGGCATCGGCACCAGCGAGGTGGAGCACGTGCTGGCCACCCAGACGCTGCCGCAGAGCCGGCCGAAGACGATGGCCGTGAACGTCACCGGCCGCCTCGCCCCCGGCGTGACCGCCAAGGACCTGGTGCTCGCGCTGATCACGCAGGTCGGCACGGGTGGGGGTCGCGGGCACATCGTGGAGTACCGCGGCGAGGCGATCCGCGCCCTCTCCATGGAGGGGCGGATGACCATCGCCAACATGTCCATCGAGTGGGGCGCCAAGGCCGGCATGATCGCGCCGGACGAGACCACGTTCGCGTACCTCAAGGGTCGGCCGAACGCGCCGCAGGGCGCGGACTGGGACGCGGCGGTGGCGTGGTGGCGGACGCTGCCCACCGACGAGGGCGCGCGCTTCGACGCCGAGGTCACCCTGGACGCCAGCCGGATCACCCCGTTCGTCACCTGGGGCACCAACCCCGGGCAGGGGGCGCCGCTGAGCGCACCGGTTCCGGACCCGGAGGAGTTCACCACCGACTCGGAGCGCACCGCCGCCCGCCGGGCCCTGGAGTACATGGATCTGCGCCCCGGCACCCCGCTGCGGGAGCTGCCCATCGACGTGGTCTTCGTAGGGTCCTGCACCAACGGCCGGTTGGAGGACCTGCGCGCCGCCGCCGACGTGTTGCGTGGCCACCGGGTCGCCGACGGCGTCCGGATGCTCGTGGTGCCCGGCTCCGCCGCCGTACGCGAGGCCGCCGAGGCCGAGGGGCTGGACAAGGTCTTCGCCGACGCCGGGGCCGAGTGGCGGTTCGCCGGCTGCTCCATGTGTCTGGGGATGAACCCCGACACGCTGAAGCCGGGCGAGCGCTCCGCCTCCACCTCGAACCGCAACTTCGAGGGCCGTCAGGGCCGGGGTGGGCGTACCCACCTGGTCTCCCCGCCGGTGGCCGCCGCCACCGCCGTGGTCGGCCGGCTGGCCGCCCCCGCCGACCTGTAGAAGGGACCGACGAGATGGACAAGTTCACCACCCACACCGGCACCGCCGTGCCGCTGCGCCGGTCCAACGTGGACACCGATCAGATCATCCCCGCCGTGTACCTCAAGCGGGTGACGCGGACGGGCTTCGCCGACGGGCTGTTCAGCGCCTGGCGGGAAGATCCGGCATTCGTACTCAACGATGAAAACTATTCTGGGGCGTCGATCCTCATCGCCGGCCCGGAGTTCGGCACCGGCTCCTCCCGGGAGCACGCCGTCTGGGCGCTACGGGACTGGGGCTTCCGCGCGGTGGTGGCCCCGCGCTTCGGTGACATCTTCCGCGGCAACGCCCTCAAGGAGGGTCTGTTGCCGGTCGAGTTGGAATTGAAAGCCGTCGAAGAGTTGTGGGACCTGATCGAGACGGATCCGACCACTGAAGTGACCGTCGACCTGACCGCCCGCCAGCTCCGGGCGGGGGACGCCAGCTGGTCGTTCCCGCTGGACGACTTCAGCCGTTGGCGGCTTCTGGAAGGCCTCGACGACATTGGACTCACCCTCCGCCACGCCGCCGACATCGACTCCTACGAGGCGCGCCGACTGCCGTTCCTGCCCTCCGTGGCATAGCCGTTAGGCCGCTCGCACAGCGGATTTCACCCCCATCGGGCCATCCGGTGGGGGTGAATCCGTTACGACACAAGGGCTTTTTTCTACCGAATGTTTGTGTCCCGGCAGCACAGGGCATACCGTGCGCGCAGAATGGCTCGCGACGAGTCAGTTGCACAATCGGGAGGAAGTCGTGAACAAGGCCGAGCTCATCGAGGCGCTCGCCGTTCGCCTGGGGGACCGGAAGATGGCGACGGCCGCGCTCGACGCGGTCCTCACCGAGGTCCAGGCGGCGGTCACCAAGGGCGAGAAGGTGGCGATCACCGGATTCGGAGCATTCGAAAAGCGTGTGCGTGGCGCGCGAACAGCGCGCAACCCGCGTACCGGCGAGGCGGTGAAGGTCAAGAAGACGTCAGTCCCGACCTTCCGCCCCGGCGCCGGGTTCAAGGAGATGGTGGCCAGCGGCAAGGTGCCGAAGGCCGCGGTGGCGGCGAAGAAGACCGCCGCCAGCACCGCCACGGCCAAGGCGGCGGGCACGAAGGCGACCGGCACCAAGGCGACCACCGCGAAGGCGGCGGGCACCAAGGCGACCACGGCCAAGGCGGCCAGTAAGAAGACCGCCCCGGCCAAGGCGAGCAAGACCGCCACGGCGACCAAGACGGCCGCCAGCAAGAAGACCGCCCCGGCCAAGGCGAGCAAGAGCACCACGGCGACCAAGACGGCCGCCAGCAAGAAGACCACCGCGGCGAAGAAGACCACCGCGGCGACCCGGTCGACCGCGGCGAAGAAGACCACCGCGACGGCGAGCAAGAGCACGGCGGCCAAGAAGGCGCCGGCGAAGAAGGCTCCGGCCAAGAAGGCGGCCAGCAAGCGCTGACCGACCCGCACCGCAAGGGCGTCCACCCGTGGGTGGGCGCCCTTTCGGCGTACCGGGGCGGCCTCTCGGCGTACGGGAACCGTTGACCCGGTTGCCCCGCTCGCGCAGAATCGCCGTGCCGGCCCCCCTCCGCCGGTCCGCCGACGGGAAATGGGGCGCCGGTGCGCTACCGCCAGCTCACCACCGGGACGCTCGCGCTGGGCGTGCTTCTCCTCATCGACGTGCTGCGGGTCTGGCTGCCCGGCATCATCACCATCTTCGGTCAGGCGGCGTCCACCCCGGCCGAGCTGATGGGAGCGTTCGCCCTCGGCTGGTTCGTGCTCGCGCTGGGCGCACCCGCCGTGGTCCGCCGAGTCGGAGCCCGCCCGGTCACGGTCGTCGCCGCTGTCGCGCTCGCCGTCGCCCGGCTCACGCTCACCGCCGCTCCCGGCGGGCGTACGCAGCTCTGGTTGGCCACCGCCGGGTTGCTCGCCGGGCTGGTCTGGCTGGTCGGCGTCGCCGCCGACACCGACCGACCGGTCCCGGGGCTGGCGTTGGGGTTCGCGGTCAACGCGGCAGTGCACGCCGTGCTGGACACCGTCGACCTGGTCTGGCGGGGCGACTGGGTGGCCTGGCTGCTCAGCGCGGTCGCGGTGGTGGTGTTCCTGGTCGGCACGGCGCAACCCGCTCAGCGCCTCGGTGCCGCCCTCGCTGGCCCCGCTGAAGCCCCTGCTGGCCCCGCTGGCGCCCCGGTCGGTCCTGGTGGATCTGGGGCCTGGCTGCTGGCCGGGCCCGCGCTGCTGCTGGCCGGAATGGTGGCGCTCTCCCCGGCCCTGGCTCGGACCGGGATGTCGTACCTGGTCGCCGGGGATGGTGTGGCTCGTTCGCCGCTGTTCGGCCTGGCACCGGTGCCGGTGGCGGTCGCCGGGTTCCTGTGCGCCGCGTTGACCCGGCCGCCACACGGGTGGGGCCGAGCGTACGGCCCGGTGGCGTTGCTCGCCGGCGCGGTGCTGTTCGCCCTCGACCGAGGTGACCTGCTCCTGCCGGCCATCCTCCTCGCCGCGGTCGGTCTCGGCGCCTGCCTCGCCCTGACCGACGACGCCAGCCACCCGGACAGCGACACCGCGAGCGCCGGCTCCAGCGCCTCCCGGCGGGGGTACGCGGTCGCCGCCGGCATGCTCGTCTTCGCGCTGGGGGCGGTCGGCTACTACTCGGCCTACGACCTCGGCTACCCCAACGCGGCGGTGCCGGTGGTGGTGGCTGTGCTGATCGCCGCCGTGGCGTTCACCGCGCGTCCCGTCGTCCACCGGTTTTCCGGGCCGTTTCCACCGCTACGGACCGCCGCCGCGGTCACCGCGCTGGCCCTGCTGGCGCCGGTGCTCGCCGACGAGGTGCCGGTGGCCAGCAACCGGGAGGGCCCGCCGGAGCGGTTGACAGTGGTGGCGTACAACATCCGGATGGGGTTCGGGCTGGACGGCCGGTTCGACCTGAGCGGCCTCGCCGAGGTCGTCGACCGGCAACGGCCCGACGTGGTGCTGCTCAGCGAGGTGGACCGGGCCTGGCTGCTCAACGGCGGGCACGACACCCTGGACCTGTTGTCAGACCGGCTCGGTATGCCGTACGTCTTCGGGCCGGCCGCCGACCCCGTCTGGGGTGACGCGGTGCTCAGCCGTTGGCCGGTGCGCGATCCGCGGACCCTGCCGCTGGCCGCCGTCGGTGCGCCCACCGGAGCGCAGGCCCTCGCCGTCACGCTGGACCTCGGTGACGGTGTCCGTACCGCAGTGGTCAGCACCCACCTGCAACCGCCGCCGGGCAAGGGCCCGGTGGTCCAGGCCCGCGCGGTCGCCGACTTCGCCACCGGGTACGCGGCCGGCCGGCCGCTGGTGGTGGCGGGTGACCTGAACACCGAGCCGGGCGACGAGGCGTTCGCGGAGTTCGCCAGGGCGGGCCTGGTCGACGCGTTGGCCGCCGCCCGACCGCTGGCGACCAGCCCGGCGGACGACCCGCGCCAGCAGATCGACCACATCTTCGTCTCGCCCGACCTGACCCCGGGTGATCCGGTGGCCCCGCGCAGCACGGCCAGCGACCACCTGCCGGTCGCGGTGACAGTGACCCTGCCGCCCCGCTGAAGCCCTGCCGCCCCGCTGACGAGCGCGGGCCCGTGCGGACGCGGGCCCTACAGGCGGTCGGCGGCCAGCAGCCGGTCGGCGGCGAAGGCGAGCAGCCAGCCGCCGCCCTTCGGGGTGGCGAAGTCCTCATCGGTGCGGCCGGTCAGCCGCTCCAGGGCGCCCGGCAGGACCTTGCCCTGGCTGCACACCGCCGCCTGCCCACCGGTGCCGGCCAGCTCCAGCAGCCGAGCGGCGGTGGCCAGAACCTGCTCGTCGCTCTGCTGGCCGGGTTGTGGCTCGTCCAGGTCGCCGCAGATCTCGATCGGCAGGTCGAGCAACGCGGCGGCGGGGTCGAGGGTCTGCACGCACCGTCGTGGCGACGCCGACACCAGCCGGGCCGGTCGGATCAGGGCGATCAGCCCGGCCAGCGCGTTCGCCTGGGCCCACCCCTCGGCGTCCAGCGGCCGTCCGACGTCCGGGCCGGACCAGGTGGCCCGCTTACCGGCGTGCGCGTGCCGGACCAGCGCGACGGTCGCCGTCACCGACGGCAGCGCGGCGAACGCCGCCAACACCTCGGCGTCGTGGGGGTAGCTGACCAACCGGATCGCGTCGTCCACCGCGAGCCAGCGGATGTCGTCCACCTCGGTGCCCGGTTGGAAACCGCCGCTGGCCACAGCGAGCATCGACCAGTAGTCGACAAGCTTGGGCTGCCCCTCGCTGCGGTAGCGCACGGACGGCAGCCGAACCTGCGGCACACCCCGCACGTCGGCCTCCTCGGCCACCTCACGGACCGCCGCGGCCAGCGCGTGCTCGCCCGGCTCCAGTTTGCCCTTCGGCAGCGTCCAGTCACCGTAGCGGGGGCGGTGCACCACGCAGACGCGTACGCCGTCGTCGGTCGGCCGCCAGGCCACCCCGCCCGCCGCCCGGATGCCCGTCACGGCAGCCAACTGGTCCGCCGTCGCCGGGTTGCCCGGTGCCAGGCGGCCGGGAGGAGACCCCGCATCCGGCGTACCGACAGGCGTTCCCGCTCGGCCAGCCGCCCGGCGGTGACCGCCAGCTCGTGGTCGTCCGGCCGCTCGGCGGCGATCTCCAGCCAGGTGTCCGCCGCCACCGCCGCATCCTGGTGCTCGCCGAGCACGTCCTGCACCCGGGCGAGGGCGCGGGACAGCCGGCGCGCTCCCTTGCCGACCGTCGGGGCCACCGCGTTGACCGCGTACCGGGCCTGCTTGCCCTCCTTGCGAACGGCATGCCAGCGGTCGTCCGGCGACTGCGCGTCGAGCCCGTCGACGCCGTCCGGCCCGGTCAACCGGTGCCAGGGGCGCGCCACCAGCGCGGGTAGCGCCTGTGCGGCGGGCGCGGCCGCCCGGCCGGTGAGTCGGGGCGCGCGGGAGGCCAGCACCAGGGCGTCCACCAGGGCCAGGTAGCGCGCGGAGCGCAGCGTCTCGTCGATGGCGGTGAGCGCCCGCCGCTGCCGTTCGGCGAGCACCTCGTCGAGCCGGTCCACCGCGCCCTGGTCGAGCGGGCTCAGCGGGTCGGCGTCGGCGGTCCGGCGCAGCCGCGCGCGCAGCACCTCGGCGTCGCGGGCCGCGCCGAGGACACCGGCCAACCAGCGCAGCTCGGTGCGCAGCGGGCGGGACCAGGTCTTGCGCAGCAACGGTTTGAAGGTGCGCAGATCACTGCGCAGGCGTCGACAGGCCACCCGCATCTGGTGCACGGCGGTGTCGTCGCCGGCGGCCGGGGCGCGCAGCCGGACCAGCGGGTCGTGCGCCAACAGCCGGCGGATCTCCTTGCGTACCGCCTCGGTCACCACGTCACCGGCGCTCGGCTCGGCGGGCAGCCCGCCGGGCGCGACCAGGTCCGCATCGGCCTGCGCCGCCGCGCCCAGCGCCCGTACGTGCTTCGGCGTGAACGACCCGCCCTGGGCGCCAGCCTCCCGCAGGACCTCGCCGACCCGGTCGAGCAGCTCCCGCTCGCCGGCCTTCAGCTCCACCTCCAGCTCGCGGAACGTGTCGGTGGTGGTGCCGGCGTCGTCGAGCACTGTCACCCGGTCGTCCACCACCTCGGCGAGCACCGTGCCGGCCCGGTCACACACCTCGTACGCGTGCCGCACCGTCCGCACCACCGTCACCGGGGCCAGCGGCGCCCCCCGGTGCAGGACGGTGACCAACTCCACCAGCTCCGGTGGCGGCTGCCCCTTCGGACCGGGACGGGAGATCTCGTGCCGGACGCCCGGCGTCCCGGTGGGGAGTTTCACCGTCCAGGGCAGCTCGTCACCCCGGCGGTGACGCAGCGAGGCACCGGCCCGGGCCAGCCGCAGGTCGACCGTGTCGAGGTAGCGGGCCACCAGCGTCACCGGTGGCAGCTCCCGGACCCGACCGCCGGCCGGGGCCGTGCCGGCCAGGTCCGGCAGCACATAGGCGTCGTCCACCTCGTACTTCTGCTCCTCCTCGACCATCAGCTCAGCCTATGCGCTGCGCGGTCAGCTGGCCGTGCCACCGACGCGGCGCAGCAGCAGTTCCTGCAGATGGGCCCGGGCGGTGTTGTCACCGCCGGTACGCCGGGTCCAGGTGCCGTCGCCGGCCAACTCGAAGGCGTCCACTTCGGGGCTCATCGCGGCGGTGAGCACCTGGTCCAGCTCGGCGCGGGCGATCGGGTCGGTCACCTGCACCAGCGCCTCCACCCGACGGTCCAGGTTGCGGTGCATGAGGTCGGCCGAGCCCATCCAGAACTCGGCCTCGCCGTTGTTGCCGAACCGGAAGACCCGGGAGTGTTCCAGGAACCGGCCGAGGATCGAGCGGACCCGGATGTTCTCCGACAACCCCGGCACCCCGGGGCGCAGCGTGCACATGCCCCGGATGAGTAGGTCGACGTGGACGCCGGCCCGGGAGGCGCGGTACAGCGCGTCGGTCACCCCCTCGTCGACCAGGGAATTGACCTTGAACTGGACCAGGCCGGGCATGCCCAGGCGGACGTGCGAGATCTCCCGCTCGATCCGCTCGATGAGCCCGCTGCGGATGCCCTGCGGGGCGACCAGCAACCGCCGGAACGCGGTCTGCCGGCTGTACCCGGTGAGCACGTTGAACAGGTCGGTGAGGTCGGCGCCGATCTCCGGGTCGGCGGTGAGCATGCCGAAGTCCTCGTACAGTCGGGCCGTCTTCGGGTGGTAGTTGCCGGTGCCGATGTGGCAGTAGCGCCGGATCTGGTTGCCCTCCTGCCGGACCACCAGCGCGGTCTTGCAGTGCGTCTTCAAGCCGACCAGGCCGTACACCACGTGGCAGCCGGCGCGTTCCAGCGTGCGGGCCCAGCCGATGTTGGCCACCTCGTCGAAGCGGGCCTTCACCTCCACCAGCACCACCACCTGCTTGCCGGCGGCGGCCGCGTCGACGAGCGCGTCGACGATCGGGGAGTCGCCGCTGGTCCGGTAGAGGGTCTGCTTGATGGCCAGCACGTTCGGGTCGGCGGCGGCCTGCTCGATGAAGCGCTGCACGCTGGTGGCGAACGAGTGGTACGGGTGGTGCACCAGGATGTCCCCGTCGCGCAGGGTGGAGAAGACGCTGCGGGGCACCTCACCCTCGGCGAGCCGGGGGTGGGTGGCCGGCACGAACGGCGGGTCCTTCAGGTCCGGCCGGTCCGCCTCGCCGTAGACCTGCCACAGCGCCGACAGGTCCAGCAGGCCGGGCACCCGCAGGACGTCCTGGTCGTCCATGTCCAGTTCGCGAACGAGCAGCTCCAACATGTGGTCGGAGATGGACGCGGCGACCTCCAGGCGGACCGGGGGACCGAACCGGCGCCGGGCCAGCTCCCGCTCCAAGGCTTGGAGCAGGTCCTCGTCGCGGTCCTCGTCGACCTCCACCTCGGCGTTGCGGGTGACCCGGAACAGGTGGCACTCGACCACCTGCATGCCACTGAACAACTGCCCCAGGTGCACCGAGATCAGGTCCTCCACCGGCAGCATCCGGACACCCGGCTGGTCCCGGTCCACCCGGACGAAGCGGGGGACGTTGTTGGGCACCTTCACCCGGGCGAACAGCTCCGAACCGCCGTCCGGGTCACGAACCGCCACCGCCAGGTTCAGCGACCGCCCCGAGATGTACGGGAACGGGTGCGCCGGGTCCACCGCGAGCGGGGTCAGCACCGGGAAGATGTGCTCGCGGAAGTAGGTGCGCAGCCGCTCCCGCTCGCCGTCGCCCAGCTCACCCCAGCGCAGGATCCGGATGCCCTCGTCGGCCAGCTTGGGCAGCACGTCGTCGACGAAGCAGGCGGCGTGCCGGGCACCCAGGGCGGCGGTCCGCTCGGCGATCAGCTCCAACTGCGTCCGCAGGGGCAGCCGGTCGCCGCCGCGCACCGGCAGGCCGGCGGAGAGACGCCGCTTCAGCCCGGCGATGCGCACCATGTAGAACTCGTCGAGATTGCTGGCGAAGATGGCCAGGAACTTGGCCCGTTCCAGCAGCGGGGTGCGCTGGTCCTCGGCCAGGGTGAGCACCCGGGCGTTGAAGTCGAGCCAGGACAGCTCCCGGTTGAGGAACCGGTCCTCCGGCAGCGGCGGGGCCGCCGGGGCCTCGTCGTCGTCCTCGGGTGCGGTACCGGTCGGCAGGTCGTCCGGCAGGATCGGGTGGACGTCACCGGCGGACGGGCCGTCCGCGTCGATCTTCGGCGCGGGCTCGATGACCTCGTCCAGGCCGGAGGAGGCGGCGCCGGGATCGTCGGCGAGCGTGTCGGCGCGGGCGGCGCCGGCGCGTTCGGCGCGGGACGGGCGGAAGCGTCCGTCGGTGCCGCGCGTACGGGAGCCGTTGCGGAGGTCGGTGGCGGGCGGGTGGGCCGGTTGCTCGCGAGGGGTGCTCACCCGCTCATAATCACCCGATTACGGTAAACGCAAAATGAACTTGGGCTCGCCGGCTCAGATCATCGTCGGCAATGTCACCCGGACGACCTCGCCGTCGGGATCGGTGTCGATGCGGACCCGCTGGCCGAGCCGGAGAAGTCGCAGCCCGGAGGCGTCGAAGGCCCGGGCGGGGAAGCGCATCTCGGTGCCGTCGTCGAGCAGCAGGACACCGCTGCGCGTCGCCGCGTCGTAGCTGGCCACCGTGCCCTGCATGCTGGCACCGTACACCCGGGGGTTCACCCCGTGGCGCGGGCTCAGCCCACCGGGTGGCTCAGCCGGCGGCGCGGGCGGGGCGACCGGCGGCCACGAGCGCGGCCGTGCGCGGCCCGAGCCCGAGCCGGGCGGCGGCGGTTAGGTCCGCGGCGGTGTCCACGTCCCGGCGCAGGCTGGGCCAGTCGCCGTCGAGCGGCAACGCCCCGCTCGCCGCGTGCGCGACCGCCGAGCCCACCCCGAAGCGAGGATCCAGCGGCACGCCCGGCGGGGCGGTGAGCAGCACCGTGCCCCCGCCGGGTGCGTCCGGCAGGAACCGGCGCACCGCGGGTCGGCCGTTCTGCGCCGCGAGCAGCGCGCCGGCCAGCTCGGCCGGGCGTAGCGCCGGCACGTCCGCGGTGATCCCGGCCACCCATCCGGCGGCGGCCCCGGCCGCCCCGTGCCGGAACGCGGGGTTCAGACCGGCGTCCGGTTCGTCGGGCAGCACCCGGGCGCCGACGGCCCGCGCCGCCGCCGCCACCCGGGCGTCGTCGGTCACCACCCGGGCCTCGGCGACCGCCGGGCAGGCCAGCACCGCGCGGAGCGTGTCGGCCGCCAGGGCCAGCGCCAACTCCTCGTGGGGTACGCCAGGCAGCGCGCCCCGCAGTCGGCTCTTGGCCACGGCCAGCCGCTTCACCGGCACCACCACGGTCCACCTCGGCTGACTCACGTCCGCAATCCTGCCAGCCGGACGACGGGCCCCTCGCTGGCCGTACCGGGGGCGAGCAGGCATGATTTCCGCTGCGGGTGTCGCGGGCGGGATTTCGCGGCGGGGTTGGGGCGCGACGAGGAGGCACAGTGGCACGGCGGAGGCTGGGGTTCTGGCAACGGTTCGCCGTGGGGCTGGTGAAGCCGGTGATGACCGTCTGGACCCGGCGTACCTGGCGTGGTCAGGAGCATCTCCACCACGACGGCGGCGTGATCATCGTGGCGAACCACATCTCCCACGCCGACCCGCTGGTGTCCGCGCACTTCATCTACGACTCCGGGCGCTGGCCGCAGTACCTGGGCAAGGCCAGTGTGTTCCGGGTGCCGGTGGTCGGCTGGATCCTGCACCGGTGCCGGCAGATCCCGGTCGAGCGGGGCAGCGTGGACGCCGTCCGCTCGCTGGACGCACTGGTCGCCGCGCTCGACGAGGGTGGCGCGGTGGTGATCTACCCTGAGGGCACCACCACGCGACAGCCGGACCTCTGGCCGATGAAGGCCAAGACCGGTGCGGCCCGGCTGGCCCTGGCCACCGGCGCCCCGGTCGTACCGGTGGTGATGTGGGGGCCGGAACGGATCTTCGACCCGCGGACGACGCGGGTCAGCCTGCGCCCCCGGATCCCGGTGACCGTTGCCGCCGGGGAGCCGATCGACCTGAGCCGGTGGGCGGACGCCCAGCCGACCCGGGCCACCCTCGAGGAGATGACGGACACCATCATGTTGCGGCTGCGGGACATGCTCGCCGAGATTCGTGGTGGTACCCCGCCGCCACTGTGGGAGCGACCGGCCCGGTCCTCCGTCGGCCGTGAGCAGCGGGACGAAGCGGCATGAGCGGTCACGTCGCGGTGCTCGGTGCCGGTTCCTGGGGCACCGCCTTCGCCAAGATCCTCGCGGACGCGGGGCGGGACGTGACGGTGTGGGCCCGCCGCGCGCCGGTCGCCGAGTGCATCCGGGCCGAGCGTCGCAATCCGGAGTACCTGCCCGACCTGCTGTTGCCGGCCCGGGTCACCGCCACCGCCGACGCCGTCGAGGCGATCACCGGCGCCGAGCTGGTGGTGCTGGCCGTGCCGTCGCAGACCCTGCGGGGCAACCTCGCCGAGTGGGCCGGGCACCTGCACCCGGACTCCACCCTGGTGTCGCTGATGAAGGGCATCGAGCTGGGCACCACCAAGCGGATGAGCGAGGTCATCGTGGAGACCGCCGGGGTCGCCGCCGACCGGGTGGTCGTCGTGTCCGGCCCGAACCTGGCCCCGGAGATCGCCGCCGAGCAGCCCGCCGCGACGGTGGTCGCCGGGACGAACAGCGACCGCGCCACGCTCGTCCAGTCGTCGATCCGGACGCCCTACCTGCGTCCCTACACCAACGACGACGTGATCGGCTGTGAGCTGGGCGGGGCGGTCAAGAACGTGATCGCCCTGTCGTACGGCATCGCCACCGCGATGGGATTCGGTGACAACACCCGGGCCATGCTGATGACCCGTGGGCTGGCCGAGACGGCCCGGCTGGGCGTGGCGCTCGGTGCGGACCCGATCACCTTCGCCGGCCTCGCCGGCATGGGCGACCTGGTCGCCTCCTGCTCGTCCCCGTTGGCCCGCAACCGCACCTTCGGGGAGCATCTGGGCCGGGGCGAGACGCTGGAGCAGGCCCAGGCCGCCACCCGGCAGACCGCCGAGGGCGTGAAGAGCTGTCTGGCGATCCGCGACCTGGCCCGGGCGCACGGCGTGGAGATGCCGATCACCGAGCACGTCGAGCGGATCTGCCACGAGGGGATGGACCCGCGCCTCGCCGTGGAGACCCTGATGAGCCGCACCGCCAAACCCGAGTCGTACGAGTGAGGAACCTGATGAGCGAGTGGGGCGACGGCACCCGCTGCGTACGCGCTGGCCTGCCCGAACCGGCACCGGGGGACCCGTTCCTGCCGGGCCCGGTCTTCGCCGCGCCGTACCACCTCGACCCGTTCGAGGGCCAGGGCACGTCGCCGAACGGCTACGGTCGCCCCGACAACCCGACCCGGCGGCTGCTGGAGGCGGCGGTGGGCGAGTTGGAGGGCGGTGACTGCCGGGTCTTCGCGACAGGTCAGGCGGCCATCACCGGCCTGCTGCTCACCCTGCTGCGGCCGGGGGACACCGTGGTGCTCCCCACCGACGGATACTTCCCGGTCCGGGCGTTCGCCACCAACGTGCTGGAGGCCATCGGCGTCCGGGTGGTGTTCGTGCCGACAGTCGGGCCGTACCCGTCGTTCGAGGGCGTCCGGCTGGTGCTGGTGGAGACGCCCGCCAACCCGGGCCTCGATGTGGTCGACGTGGCGGCCCTGGCCGAGCGGGCGCACGCCGCCGGGGCGCTGCTCGCGGTGGACAACACCACGGCCACCCCGCTCGGTCAGCGCCCGTTGGATCTCGGGGCCGACCTCGTGGTCGCCTCCGGCACGAAGGCGCTCACCGGCCACTCCGACCTGCTGCTGGGCTACCTGGCCAGCCGGTCGGCCGAGCTGATCGACGCGGTGACGACCTGGCGTACCACCACCGGTGCGGTTCCGGGAGCGTTCGACGCCTGGCTGGCCCACCGGTCACTGGCCACTCTCGACCTGCGGTTGGCACGGCAGAGCGCGAACGCCGCCGCGGTCGTCGACCTGCTCGCCAGCCGGTCGGACGTGACCGGCCTGCGGTGGCCGGGGCGGCCGGACGACCCCGCGTACCCGGTGGCCTCGGCGCAGATGCGCCGGATACCGGGGGTGCTCTCGTTCGACCTGGGCGACGCCCACCGGGTGGGCCGATTCGTCGAGGCCGCCCGGCTGGTGGCGGCGGCGACCTCCTTCGGTGGCCTGCACACCACGGCGGACCGGCGGGCGCAGTGGGGCGACGACACCGCTCCCGGCTTCGTCCGGCTCTCCTGCGGCGCCGAGGACACCGCGGACCTGGTGGCCGACATCGCCGCCGCGCTCGACGCCACCGGCCCGGCCTGAGTTGGCGTTGCCGTCATCCTCCGACCGGGCCGCTCTGGTGGGCCGGTTGCGGGCCGCCGGCTGTGTCTACGCCGAGGACGAGGCCGAGCTGCTGCTGGCCGCCGCGCGCAGCCCGGCGGCGTTGGCCGACCTGACCGACCGTCGGGTGGCCGGCGAACCGTTGGAGTACCTGCTCGGCTGGGCGGAGTTCTGCGGTCTGCGGATCGCCGTCGACGAGGGCGTCTTCGTGCCCCGCGCCCGGACCGCCCTGCTGGTCGAGGTGGCGGCCGAGCTGACCGGCTCGGCACCGGCCGTGGTCGACCTCTGCTGCGGCTCCGGGGCCACCACTGTCGCGCTGGCGCACCGGCTCGCGCCGCGCTGGCTGGCCGCCGCCGACATCGACCCGGCGGCCGTGGCATGTGCGCGCCGCAACGTCGTCGGGCTGAACGCCGAGGTGTACGAGGGTGACCTCTTCGGGCCACTGCCCCGGCAGTGGCGGGGTCGGCTGGACCTGGTGGTCGCCAACGCCCCGTACGTGCCGACCGACGCGGTCGCGCTGATGCCGCCGGAGGCGCGACTGCACGAGGCCCCGGTGGCGCTCGACGGTGGCCCGGACGGGCTCTCCGTGCTGCGCCGGGTCGGTGCCGACGCCGCCGGTTGGCTGACCCCGGGCGGCCACCTGGTGGTAGAAGCCGGCACCACCCAGGTAGAAGCCCTCTGCGCCGCCTTCCAAGCAGCCGGCCTGGTCCCAACGGTCAGACACAACGAAGACCTGGACGCCACCGCGGTCTTCGCCCGCCGTCCCTGACCCGAGTCGATCATGGAGTTGTGGTGCCCGTTGAGCGCCATGACGAGTTCTTTGTCCCCCACCACAACTCCTTGATCGGCCGTGGAGAACTGCCGGGGCGCTCGGGTACACGGCGGGCTGAGGCTGCTCGGGCGGGCCGGGCGTGGCGGGGGAGAGGGGTTGGCACTAGCCTCGGCTCACACTCATGACGGCGGGAGGCGGTTTCGGTGGGCAGCGCAGGGGTGCCGGTGGTCGTCGGGCTGGACAACGGCGGCACCAGCAACAACGCCACCGTGCTGACGGTGGACGGCCACTTCCTGGTGGACGGGCTGTTGGAGATCCCCAGCGAGGTGCGGTCCGGGCCGGAGGCGGCGATCGAGGCGTTGGCCCGGGCGCTGGACGGCGCCCTGGCACAGACCGGCGTGCCGCGTGACCTGGTCCGGGCGGTCGGGCTGGACACTCCCGGTCCGGCCAGTGCCGAAGGCGTCATCTCGTCGCGGGGCTCCACCAACTTCTCCCAGCCGGCCTGGCGCGGCTTCGACGTGCGCGGGGCGTTGGAGCGCCGGCTCGGCCTGCCGGTGGTCTATCACAACGACGGCAACGCGGCCGCGCTCTACGCACACCACGTCTACTTCGGCGCCGACGCGATGAACCGCTCGTCGGTGTCCGCGATCGTCGGCACCGGCCTCGGCGGCGGTGTGGTCGAGGGCGGCCGGGTGATCGCCGGTGCGGCCGGGATGGCGGGGGAGCTGGGCCACGTGCACATCCCGCTGAACGGGCTGCTCGGCCCGGGCCAGCCGGAGCCCACCTGCGCCTGCGGCTTCACCGGGGATGTGGAGAGCGTCGCCTCGCTGACCGGCATCGAACGCAACCTGCTGCCGTACTGGCTGACCCGGTACCCCGACCACCCGCTCGCCGCCGAGCCGGTGGCCCGGGCGGCCAAGCTGGTCCGGGGGTACGGGGAGCGGGAGGACGCCCTCGCGCGGGACCTCTTCACCCAGCAGGCGATGGCGTTGGGGCGGCTGTTCACCGTCGCCGCGAACTTCACCGACCCGCACGCGTACTTCGTCGGCGGCGGGGTGGTGGAGGCGGCACCGGAGTTCCGCGACTGGTTCCTGGCGACGGTCCGCGAGCACACCGTGCTCCGCGAGGAGCAGGCGGCGGTGGCCACCTTCGCGTTGGTGCCGGACCGGGACATGGCCGGTGCCCGAGGCGTCGCGATCGCCGCGCTGGAGGCGCTACGCGTCGTTCCCGAGCCCAGTCCGCTGGTTGCCTGAGCCGGCGCGGGGCTCGACCCGCGCCGGCTCGGCACCTCTGGTCAGCGCTGGGGCGGCGCCTGGGCGAAGGCGGCCCAGGCCGCCGTTGGGAACAGCAGGGCCGGGCCGGCCGGGTCCTTGGAGTCGCGGACGGCCACCAGCCGCGGGATCGCGGCCACCTCCACGCAGGCGCCTTCGTCGCCGCTGCGGCTGCTCTTGCGCCACGGCGCCGCGGCCAAGGCCGCTGTGATCATCGGGGTCATCGGTCCTACCGTCCCTTCAGGACTGACAGGAGCATCTCGCGGCTGTCCGCCGGGCTGAGCGCCACGCTTCGGAGATGCTCCATGATCTTGGTGCAGGTACGCGTCTCGCCAGCGCGGTCGAGGATCATCTGCCCCGCAACGGTCTCCACCGACGCGATGATCGGGTCCTCCGGGTCGGCGAACTCGAGGATGTGCAGGGAACCCCGGGTGCCCCGGTGGTAGCCGGCGGAGAGCGGAATCACCTGGACGCTGATGTTCGGCAACTCGGCCATCTTGACCAGGTGCCGTAGTTGCCCGTTCATCACCGACTCGTCACCGACCGGGCGTAGCAGCGCGCCCTCGTCAATGATCGCGTCGAGGATGGGCGGCTGGTCAGCGGTGAGCCGCTGCTGCCGGTCGAGCCGGACCTTGACCCGCTGCTCCACCAGGTCGTCGCCGAGGGTGTGCGGCCCGCCGCGCATCACGCCACGGATGTAGTCGGCGGTCTGCAACAGGCCGGGCACCACCGAGGGCTCGAAGTTGGCGATGGCGGTCGCCTCGGCCTCCAGTGCGATGAAGTCGATGGTGCGTGGATCCAGCAGGTAGGAGTACGACACCCACCAGCCCGGCTTGCGGGCGTCCTTGGCGAGCTGCACCGCCGCGGCCACCTCCTCGGCACCCACCCCGTACGACGTGAGCAGGGCGCGCACGGTGGCCGGGCTGATCAGGGTCTGGGCGTTCTCGTACCGGGAGAGGGTGCTGCGGGTGCTGTTGATCTCATCCGCCGCTGTCTCCAGCGTCAGCCCGGCGGCTTCCCGGTGGTGGCGCAGGGCGATGCCGAGCCGGCGGGCACGGGCGGTCTTCGGGGCCATGCATCGATGGTCGCACACATTTGCGGGAACGTCTGCATGAGAGAACGTCGATGAGAGTTGCATTCACGGCTGTACACGTGTCAATCTGTTATCGCGTCCTCACCGCCGGTTGTCGTGGCGACGGTGGTGGTGAGCGACCGGAGGGGATGGGGCGCGCGGCGATCGGGTTTCTCCCCCGTACCCGATCGTCGCGTGCCGCCCCACCATCCCGGCCTGCCGGAAGGAGACGACGTGCGAAGCCGCCCGGAGCCCCCCGCCGTACCCTCGGGCGGCGTGCGATGACCCGCTTCCTCGTGGTGCTCACCGACGTTCGTCCCGTCGAGGGTGTCCACCGCAACGAGCGGGTCGCGCCGGAACGGCGCCGGCAGGTCGTCGGCGCCAGCAGCCGGGAGGCCGCCGACCGCATCGCCGGAGCGTTCATGGCGCTGGGCATGGTGCGCGCCGGCCGGCAGCGGGTGAAGGTGATCGCGGTCGGCCGCCGGCACTCCCGGGACTGAGTAGACCCAGGTCAGCGGTCTGCGACACCACTTCCGACCGATCACGCACCGTATATCCTCCGATGACCGATTGCCGTGTCGTGCCGTGGCTCGCCGGGTATCGCCTCGTCCTGTGGCCACGCACAGTAAGGTCAACCGGGTGAGCGCCACCGGCGAGCACGACCAGCCGCAGTCGCGTACGAAGAGGTGACCGGAGTGACCACCCCAGGCAAGACCCGCGTGGCGATCGTCTTCGGCGGCCGCAGCCCGGAGCACGGCATCTCCTGCGTCAGCGCCGGCAGCGTGTTCGGCGCACTCGACCCGGACGAGTTCGAGGTGGTGCCGGTGGGCATCACCCGGGCCGGCCAGTGGGTACTGACCAACGGAGACCCCGCCCAGCTCGCGATCAACGCCCGTCAGCTGCCGGAGATCACCGCCGACTCCGGCGACGACATCGTGCTGCGCGCCGACCCCACCGGCAACGGCCTGATGGTGCTCGACCCGACCGAGGGCCCCCGGGCGCTGGCCGACGTGGACGTGGTCTTCCCGGTGCTGCACGGCACCTACGGCGAGGACGGCACCATCCAGGGAATGCTGGAGATGGCCGGCATCCCCTACGTCGGGGCGAACGTGTTCGCCTCCGCGGCCGCCATGGACAAGGAGTTCACCAAGAAGCTCTGCGCCGTCGAGGGCATCCCGGTCGGCACGTACGCCGTGCTGCGCAACGGGATGACGCTCAGCGAGCAGGACAAGGAGCGGCTCGGCCTGCCGGTCTTCGTCAAGCCGTCCCGGGCCGGGTCGTCGTTCGGCGTCAGCAAGGTCACCGACTGGGCCGAGCTGGACGCGGCCGTCGCCGCCGCCCGGCAGTTCGACCCGAAGGTCATCATCGAGGCCGCGATCGTCGGCCGCGAGATCGAGTGCGGTGTGCTGGAGGGCGAGGCGGGTGGCGCGCCCGAGGCGTCCGTGCTGGCCGAGGTGCGGGTCGTCGCCGACCACGACTTCTACGACTTCGAGGCGAAGTACCTCGACGACTCCTGCGAGTACGACATTCCGGCCGACCTGCCGGAGAAGGTGACCCGTCAGGTGCAGGAGTACGCGGTCCGCGCGTTCACCGCGCTGGACTGCGCAGGTCTGGCCCGGGCCGACTTCTTCGTCACCCCGGAGCTGGACGTCTACCTCAACGAGATCAACACGATGCCCGGCTTCACCCCGACGTCGATGTTCCCGCGGATGTGGGCGGCCTCCGGCCTGGAGTACCCAAAGCTGGTCAACCGGCTGATCCGTACCGCCCAGCGGCGCGGCGTCGGCCTGCACTGAGCCGTCCGGCCCCGCCCGCGCAGGTCAGCCGGCGCGGGCGGAGTCGGCTTCGAGGTCAGTGCTGGCAGCCGGACGGGATGGCGCCGCCGGAGGGCACGCTCGCCACGATCGTGCTGGAGATCGTCGGCAACCACTGCAACGGCTGCTCGTACGAGCGTGGGACGCGCACGGTGATCAGCGTCTCCCGGTCGACCGTGGAGAGGACCGCCGCGTCCGCCTGCTCGGCGAGGTGCCAGCAGACCTGGTTGACCGTCCAGACCTCGTCGGTGCTGGGGAAGGCCGGCTCGGTGCCACCGCAGGCCACGGTGAGCGCGGGGTCGCCGTACGCGGCGTTCTGCTCCGGACCGGCGGTGACCGGCCGCTGGGCCAGGTCGCGGATGCTCGCCGGAAGCTGCGAGAGCAGGGCCCGGCAGACCGTGGCCGGGCGGGCGGCCAGCGCCGGGGCGGCCATCTCCACCGGGGCGGTGGACTGCACCCGGGCGGTGGTCGCGGAGGGGGTCGGCGCGGCAGCCGGCGTGCCCGGGCTGAGCTTGCTGAAGGCCAGCACGGCCACCAGCAGCGTGATCGGCAGCGCGATCAACGTGGCCAGCAGGGCCGCGCCCCGCATGGTCCGATCGCGGCCGGCCGGCGCGGCGGCGGCGGGATCGGTCGACTCGCGGTTACCGTCGGCCGGCTCGGGCGTCCCGTCGGCCGCGTCGCGCGCCGCGTCGTCGTCGTCCAGAGCCGAGGAGGAGGTCGTCATCTCGTCCACTTACAGCCGCACCACCGAACACGTGAGGGTGCGGGTGATGCCGGGCACCATCTGCACCTTGCTGACGATGAGTTTGCCGAGCTCGTCGACGGTGTTCGCCTCGGTGAGGACGACCACGTCGTACGGCCCGGTGACGGCGTCGACGCGTACCACGCCGGGGATGTCCGCGATGAGACCCGCCACGTCACGTGCGCGGCCGACCTCGGTCTGGATGAGGATGTACGCCTGTACCACGACTCGACCTCCGTCCGTCGCCGCCCGGGAGCGGCCCGAAGGGTGAAACTACCTTACGGAGCAGGTCTGATTCCTATCGGTCGTCAAGGAGCAGCGGTGAGCGAGCACGGCGGAGCCGGGCAGCACGGGCGGAACGCCCGCGGTGGCGTCGGTGTGTCCGGCATCGGGGAGTTCGGGCTGATCGGAAGGATCACCGCCCGGCTGTCGTACGGGCCGACGACCCTGCTCGGCCCGGGCGACGACGCGGCGGTGGTGGCCGCGCCGGACGGCCGGGTGGCCGCCTCCACCGACGTGCTGGTCGACGGGCGGCACTTCCGACGGGACTGGTCCTCGGCCCGGGACGTCGGGCACCGGGCGGCAGCGGCCAACCTGGCGGACATCGCGGCGATGGGTGCCACGCCGACCGCCCTGTTGGTCGCTCTCTGCATGCCGGCGGACCTGGACACCGGCTGGGCGGAGGAGTTGGCCGACGGGCTCTCCGCCGAGGCCGCGACGGTCGGCGCGAGCGTCGTCGGCGGGGACATGTCGGCCAGCCCCACCCTGACCGTCGCGGTCACCGCGCTGGGCGATCTGGCGGGCCGCCCCCCCGTGCTGCGGTCCGGCGCCCGACCCGGGGACGTGCTCGCCCTGGCCGGGCGCACCGGGTACGCGGCGGCCGGGCTGACCGTGCTGACCCGGGGCTTCCGCACCCCCCGGCTGTTGGTCGAGGCGTACCGGCGGCCGCAGGTGCCCTACCAGGCCGGCCCGCAGGCCGCCGAACTCGGCGCCACCTCCATGATCGACGTGTCGGACGGGCTCCTGGCCGACCTCGGGCACGTCTCGGCGGCCAGCGGGGTGGCGATCGACGTACGCCGGGACGGGTTCGAGGTGCCCCGGCAGATGGCCGACGCGGCGCAGGCACTCGGCGTCGACCCGTACACCTGGATCCTCGCCGGTGGCGACGACCACGCGCTGGCCGCGACCTTCCCCCCGGCGGTGGTGCTGCCGCCGGGCTGGCGGCGGATCGGCCTGGTCACGGACGGTGCCGGTGTGACGGTCGACGGCGTCGCACACGACGGCCCGACCGGCTGGGACCACTTCCGGTGAAGCCCCGGGCGTCGCCGTACCCTGGACACCGTGAGTGAGATCGAGATCCGGGCGGTGCGGTTCGACGCACCGGTGGCACAGCACCTGATCCACGCCGCACTGGCCGACCTCGGTGCCCGCTACGGCGGCACCGGCGACGACACCCCGGTGGACGCGGCCGAGTTCGAGCCGCCCAACGGCGCGTTCCTCGTCGCCTACCTGGCCGGCGAGCCGGTCGGCTGCGGTGGCTGGCGCAGCCACGGCGCCGACACCGCGGAGCTGAAGCGGATGTACACGGCCCCGGCGGCGCGGGGGCGGGGGGTGGCCCGCGCGGTGCTGGCGGCCGTCGAGCGCTCAGCCCGCGAGCAGGGCCGCAAGCGGGTGGTCCTGGAATGCGGCGACAAGCAGCCCGAGGCGATCGCCATGTACGGCTCCGCCGGGTACGAGCGGATCCCGAACTTCGGCTTCTACAAGGACGCGGAGGGCTGCATCTCCTTCGGCCGCACCCTCTGACCTGCGGGCCAGCCCTTGGCGGGCCCGGCCTGGCCGGTGTGCCGCGTCACGGTCGGCCCGGCCGGGCCTGCGTGCCAGGCGTTGGCGGGCCGGCGTGCGGCGTCGGCCGACGGACACGACTCAGCCGGCGAACCCTCGGGGTTCGCCGGCTGAGCCGAACGAGAAGGTGGGTGCTACCGCGTCAGGCGCGGGTGACCTTGCCGGCCTTGATGCACGAGGTGCAGACCTGCAACTTCTTGGTGTTGCCGCCACCGGCCGGGGTACGCACCGACTGGATGTTCGGGTTCCAGCGGCGGTTGGTCCGCCGGTGCGAGTGGGACACGTTGTGGCCGAAGCCCGGTCCCTTGCCACAGACGTCGCACACGCTAGCCACGGGATACTCCTGGGATTGATACGTTCATGAGGTCGCCGGCAGGTGCTGCCCGGGCAACCTGGTCAGGTTACCCGATGAGTCGCCGACCCGGCCAACCGGCCCGGTCCGGCGCTCGCCCGTGCCCCGGCTCACGCCTGGTCGTGGGCCCGTCCGCCCGACGGTTGGCCGGCCCGGCGGCAAGGGTACCGGAGGGGCTCGTCGCCGCCGCGGCCAGCGGCGGATCGGGGCGCGGAGGACACGCCGGACGAGTCCGACGGGTGTCGGTGCGCGCCAGTAGGCTTCTGCCCGTGCTGGACACCCTCGACGCCGCCGCGGTCCGCCGCTGGTGCGCGAGCGGGTTGGCCGCACTGAAGCGCCACCAGGGCGAGATCGACCAGCTCAACGTCTATCCGGTGCCCGACGGCGACACCGGCACCAACCTGGTGCTCACCCTCACCTCGGCCCAGCAGGCCCTCGCCATGGATCTGGACACTCTCCCCGACAGCGGGCCGACCGCCCACGGGCACGCGCTGCGGCTGATGGCCCAGGGCGCGCTGCTCGGCGCGCGGGGCAACTCCGGGGTGATCCTCTCGCAGATCCTGCGTGGTTTCGCCGACCAGGCCGCCGGGGTGCCGGCGGTGCGCGGCCGGGAGTTCGCCGCCGCGCTGCGCTCCGGCACCGCCGCCGCGTACACCGCTGTCTCCCGGCCGGTCGAGGGCACAGTGCTCACCGTGGTCGCGGCGGCCGCCGCGGCGGCCGAAGAGGCGGACAGCGACGACCTGCCGGCGGTGGCCGGCGTCGCGGCCCGGGCGGCGGCCGCGGCGCTCGCCCGCACCCCGGAGCAGCTGCCCGCGCTGGCCCGCGCGGGCGTGGTCGACGCCGGTGGCCGAGGGCTCTGCGTGCTCCTCGACGCCCTGGTCGAGGTGCTGACCGGGGAACGCACGGCCCGGCCCGCGCCGACGCCGCGCTCCGCCCGCCCGGCGGCCACCGTCGCCCGGGAGACCGGTTCCGACGAGTACGCGTACGAGGTGCAGTTCCTGCTCGACGCCCGCGCCGAGGCGATCGCCGGGCTGCGGCGGGCACTGGACGCCCTGGGAGACTCGCTTGTCGTCGTCGGCGACGGGCGTGAGCCGGAAGGCACCTGGAACGTGCACGTGCACGTCAACGACGTGGGCGCGGCGGTCGAGGCTGGTGTCGCCGCCGGTCGGCCGTACCGGATCTCGGTGACCCGTTTCGCCGACCAGCCGGAGTCGCCCTCCGGCCCGGTGGTGGCCGGCCGGGCCGCGGTGGTGGTGGCCACCGGCGGCGGCATCGCCGACCTGTTCGCCGCGGAGGGGGCCACCGTGGTGCCGGGCAACCCGTCCACGGGTGAGTTGCTGGACGCCGTCCGCAGCACCGGCGCGGCCCGGGTGGTGGTGCTGCCCAACGACGCCAACACCGAGGCGGTGGCGAGCGCGGCCGCCCGCGAGGCCCACCGGTACGGCATCAAGGTGAGCGTGGTGCCGACCCGCTCACCGGTGCAGGCCCTCGCAGCCCTCGCGGTCCGCGACGGTGACCGCCGTTTCGAGGACGACGTCATCGCGATGGCCGAGGCCGCTGGCGCCTGCCGTTACGCCGAGGTCTGCCATGCCAGCCGCGAGGCGCTGACCGTGGCCGGCCCGTGCCGTCCCGGTGACGTGCTGGCGCTGGTGGAGGGGGAGGTGCACCTGATCGGCACCGACCTCACCGACACCTGCGCGGCAGTGGTCGACCGGATGCTCGGCGGTGGTGGCGAGATGGTCACCCTGCTGGCCGGGGTGGACGCCCCGGCCGGGCTCACCGATGCCGTCCGCGCGCACGTCGCGCGACGCTGGCCGTTCGTCGAGGTGCACGCGTACCCGGGCGGCCAGCCGTTTTATCCGCTCCTGGTAGGGATCGAATGAGCGAACCAGCCACGGTGGACACTCCGCTGAAGAAGCTGGTCGGGGACAAGACAGCCAAGGCGCTGGCCTCGCACCTCGACCTGCACACCGCGGGTGACCTGGTCTACCACTTCCCGCGTCGCTACGACGAGCGTGGTGAGCACACCGACATCCGCTCACTGGACGTCGGTGAGCAGGTCACCGTGCTGGCCCAGGTGCAGCGCACCGCGGTGCGCCCGATGCGTCAGCGGCGGGGCAACCTGCTGGAGGTGACCGTCGGCGACGGCTCCGGCGGGGTGCTGACGTTGACCTTCTTCGGCAACCAGGCGTGGCGCGAGCGCGAGCTGCGCCCCGGCCGGTGGGGCCTGTTCGCCGGCAAGGTCACCGAGTTCCGGAGCAAACGGCAGCTCAACGGCCCGGAGTACGTCCTGCTCGGCGAGGGTGGCGACGGCGAGGCGGCGGTCAGCGACGACATCGAGGAGTTCGCCGGTGCGCTGATCCCGGTCTACCCGGCCGCCGCGGCCGTACCGACCTGGGTGATCGCGCGCTGTGTGCGCGTCGTCCTGGACACGTTCACCCCACCGGACGATCCACTGCCGAGCGCCGTGCGGGCCAGCCGCAAGCTGGTCGGGCTGGGCGCCGCGCTGACCGAGATCCACCGGCCGTCCAGCAAGGAGGCGCTGCACCAGGCGCGGCGACGCCTCAAGTGGGACGAGGCCTTCGCCGTGCAGGTGACCCTGGTGCAGCGCAAGCACCGGGCCGCCGACTGGCCGGCCCGGCCCCGCCCGGCGCGCCCGGGCGGGCTGCTGGAGGCCTTCGACGCCCGACTCCCGTACGAGCTGACGGCCGGTCAGCGTGAGGTGGGTGTGGAGATCGCGGCGGACCTGGCCACCCCGCACCCCATGCACCGCCTGTTGCAGGGCGAGGTGGGCTCGGGCAAGACGGTGGTGGCGCTGCGGGCGATGCTCCAGGTGGTCGACGCGGGCGGGCAGGCCGCGCTGCTGGCGCCCACCGAGGTGCTGGCCGCCCAGCACCACCGCGGCATGCTCGACCTGCTCGGGCCGCTCGGGCGGGCCGGTGAGCTGGGCTCCGCCGAGCACGCCACCCGGGTCGAGCTGGTCACCGGCTCGCTGGGTGCGGCGGCCCGCCGCCGGGCGCTCGGTGAGGTGGCCAGCGGCGCCGCCGGCATCGTGCTCGGCACCCACGCCCTGCTCTACGAGGGGGTCGACTTCGCCGACCTCGGCCTGGTGGTGGTCGACGAGCAGCACCGCTTCGGTGTGGAGCAGCGCGACGCCCTGCGGGCCAAGGCCGACCAGCCGCCGCACGTGCTGGTGATGACGGCCACCCCGATCCCGCGCACGGTGGCGATGACCGTCTACGGCGACCTGGAGGTCTCCACGCTCTCCCAGCTGCCCCGGGGGCGGTCGCCGATCGCCTCGCACGTGGTGCCGGCCGCCGAGAAGCCGGCCTACCTGGAGCGGGCCTGGCGTCGGCTGCGCGAGGAGGTGTCCGCCGGCCACCAGGCGTACGTGGTCTGCCCGCGCATTGGTGACGGCCCGACCAGTGACGAGGAGCCGCCACCCGAGGACGACAACGGGCGGCGGCCGCCGCTGGCGGTGACCGAGGTGGCTCCGCTGCTGGCCGAGGGTCCGCTGCACGGCCTGCGGATCGGGGTGCTGCACGGTCGCCTGCCGGCCGACGAGAAGGACGCGGTGATGCGTTCCTTCGCGGCCGGTGACCTGGACGTGCTGGTGGCGACGACAGTGGTCGAGGTCGGCGTGGACGTGCCGAACGCGACCGTGATGATCGTGCTGGACGCCGACCGGTTCGGTGTCTCCCAGCTGCACCAGTTGCGGGGCCGGGTCGGCCGGGGCGCCGCCGCCGGGCTGTGCCTGCTGGTCAGCGAGGCGGCCGAGGGGTCGTCGGCGCGGGAGCGGCTGGACGCGGTGGCGTCCACGAGCGACGGTTTCAAGCTCGCCGAGCTTGATCTGGAGCAGCGCCGCGAGGGCGACGTGCTGGGTGCCACCCAGTCGGGGCACCGCTCACACCTGCGGTTGCTGTCCCTGCGCCGCGACGCCGACCTGATCCGCGACGCCCGCGCCGAGGCGATCACCCTGATCGAGGACGACCCGGAGCTGACCCGCAGTCCGGCGCTGGCCGCCTCGGTGGCCGCCCTGGTGGACGAGGACCGCGCGGAGTACCTGGAAAAGGGCTGACAAAGATGGCTGAGGGCGCGCCGACCGGATGGTCGACGCGCCCTCAGGTGTCAGAGCGGGTTGTCTCAGGCGGTGAAGCGAACCCGACGACGACGGGCCACCACGAACAGGGCGACACCGGCGGCGAGCAGCACCACGGCGCCGGTGATGATGCCGCCGGTGGCAGCACCGGTCAGCGGCAGCGCCGGCTCGTCCTTGTCGCCGCCACCCTGACCCGGGGTGCAGTCGGCCGGCTTCTCCCAGGCGATCGGGCTGCTGTCGTCAAGACCCTCGGCGGTCGGGGTCACGGTCAGACCCTCGTGGGCCGGGAAGGTGACGGTGCCGCTCTTGCCCGGCTCGACGGTCAGCGTCTGGGCCTTGCCCTTGTTCGGGGTGAAGGTGATGGTGATCGTCTTGCCATCCGCCGGGTTGGCGATGTCGAAGATCAGCTCGGTGCAGGTCGACTTGTAGCTACCGGCCGGCTCGCCGGGCTCGACGCAGTTCTCGGCAGCGGCGGGCGTGCCCTCGAAGAGCGGCTTTTCCACACCGTCGGCGACCACCTTGATGGCGGTGGCGTTCTTGGCGGGCACCTTCACCGACTTGGTGTCGCCGGGGGCGACGGTGGCGTCCTTGGTGAAGTCGCCGGCACCGGTGATGGTGAACTTCGCCGGAGCGGTGGCGTCCTCGGCGTTGCCGAGCTTGACGACGACGTCGCCGTCACAGTCCGAGGCCACGTTGGCGGTCGGCTTGGGGGTCGCCGGAACCGGCGGCTGCTCCTTGGCGCAGGTGCCACTGAACTCGATCGACGCCGAGCGCAGCTGGTCGTCCACGAACTCGTTGTTCCACATGGCCCGCACCGACAGGGTGGCCTTGGTGGTCTTCGCGTCCAGGCGCTGGGTGGCGGTCACCGCGTCCTTGACGGCGTACGGGTAGACCTTCTCCTCGGTCGCCGTGATGCCGACGATGGTGGCGTCGCTGGCGGTGTCGCCGACGTACGTCTTCGCCGAGACCTCGCTGAACTTGTAGCTGGTGACGTCGCCCGGGGCGAAGGTCTTGACGGTCCAGGTGGCCACCCACTCGCCGGTGGCGGTGTCACAGTCGGCCTTGACCTGGATCTCGCTGTGGTGGGCGCTGGCGGGTGCGGCGAACGTCACGACGCCGGCGAGGCCGATCAGCGCGCCTGCGGCGATGGCCGCGACGCGCCGGAACGGAGACTTGGGAGGGTTCACGCCTGCTCCTGGTGAGGGGGTACGGATCGCGTGGCGGGAGGCCGGGAGGCATCGTGACCGGGGAGTCACCTGCTCACCGGGGCGTCGCGCGACGCGGTGGTGTTCCCGCAGCGAAAGCGGGGACAGGGGGAGACTGTACTGATGGGTGGTTAATGAGGGGAGTTCAGATCATTGCCATCCGGCAATGTAGTCGATTCGTGATCTTTGATATACCGAAGGTGCCGGTCCGATCACTGGGGACGGTCCGCCCGGTCGCGGCTCCACCGTGGATGCCGCGCCGTCGGGGCTGCTCAGGTGCTCCGCGCCGGCGCCGGCTGGCCAGTTCCCCGGATCCGCGCCGTGCTGACCGGCTCCGCGCCGCATCGCGTAGCGTCGCGGGCATGAGCAGGAGGAAACGGTGACCCGGATCGTGGCCGGGACGCTCGGTGGCCGGCGGATCGCCGCGCCCCCCGGCGCCGGCACCCGACCCACCTCGGACCGGGTCCGGGAGGCGCTCTTCAGTGCCGTCCAGGCCGAGGTCGATCTCGACGGCGCCCGCTTCGCCGACCTGTACGCCGGCTCCGGCGCGGTCGGGCTGGAGGCGCTCTCCCGGGGGGCGCGACACGTGCTGCTGGTCGAGTCCGACCCGCGGGCGGCCCGGGTGATCCGGGAGAACGTGGCGGCCCTCCGCGCCGGTCCGGCGGCCCGCCTGGTCACCGGCAAGGTGGCGACGGTGCTGCCCGCCGGACCGGACGGCGAGCCGTACGACGTGGTCTTCGCCGACCCGCCGTACGCGGTGCCGGACGAGGAGATCACCGCCATGTTGGCCGCGCTGGTCGGTGGCGGCTGGCTGGTGCCCGACGCGTTGGTGGTGGTGGAGCGGTCCCGCCGGACCAGGGAGTTCGACTGGGTGGACGGGATCACCCCCGAGCGCAGTCGCCGTTACGGCGAGACCACCCTTTGGTACGGTCGCCGATCATGAGACGTGCGGTGTGTCCCGGTTCGTTCGACCCGGTCACCAACGGACACCTCGACATCATCGGGCGGGCCAGTCGGCTCTTCGACGAGGTGATCGTCGGTGTGTTGGTGAACCAGTCGAAGAGTGGCCTGTTCACCGTCGAGGAGCGCATCGAGATGCTCCGCGAGGTGACCTCGTCGTACGGCAACGTGCGGGTCGAGTCGTTCCGAGGGCTGCTGGTGGACTTCTGCCGGGCCCAGCAGGCCAGTGTGCTGATCAAGGGCCTGCGGGCGGTCAGCGACTTCGACTACGAGTTGCAGATGGCCCAGATGAACATCGGTCTGGCCGGCGTCGAGACGCTCTTCATGCCGACCAACCCGCTCTACTCGTTCCTCTCGTCGAGTCTGGTCAAGGACGTGGCCAAGTGGGGTGGCGACATCTCCGCCCACGTCCCGGATCCGGTCCGCGAAGCTCTCCAGGCCCGCCTGGGCCCCCGTCCCTGACCTGCCCTGACCCCCGTCACCTCCGCGATCTTGCACTTATGGTGCCCGGTTCGCCCCTTCCGGGGTGCTTTGGCGCAACCGAAAGTGCAAGATCGGCGCGGGAGCGGCGGCGGGGTGGGCGCGGGGTGACTATGTCGCGACTCGCCGGGTTGGGGTGAGTGGGGCGGCGGTGGGGCGGGCACGACATGATTGGTGACGCGGGGAACGGCCGTAGCCCGCATCATGGAGGTCGGCCGACGAACGACAGGAGTGAGGTAGCCGGTGGACCCGCTCGATCGCATCGACGAACTGATCGCCATCCTGGAGCAGGCCCGCTCCGTCCCGATGTCGCGCAACAACTGCATGGTCGACCGGGGTGAGATGATCGCTGCCCTCGATGAGATGCGCGCCGATCTCCCCGCCGACCTGCGTCGCGCCGCCGCGCTCCTGGAGGAGCGCGACAAGATCATGGAAGCCGGCAAGCGCGAGGCGGACCGGATCATCAGTGAGGGTGAGGCAGAACACGCCCGCCTGGTCTCGGTGAACGAGATCACCGTGTCGGCCGAGCACGAGGGTGCCCGGATCATCGGCGAGGCCCGCGCCGAGGCGCAGCGCCTGCGTGAGGAGGTCGACGACTACGTCGACACCGCGCTGGCCAACTTCGAGCAGTTCCTCACCCGGGCGCTGGCCTCGATAGAGCGCGGCCGGGACAAGATGCACGCGCTGCGGGAGATCGGCACCTTCGCTGGGGACGAGGCGGAACGCCCGCTACCCTTCTGAGCGGCACCTCACCAGCCGACTTCTCAGGCGGACATCGCCCCCGGTTCGACGGTCCGGGCGTCGTCCAGGTAACCTTTTTTGTCGGCCTCTCACCGGCCGGAGTCTAACTATGCCCAAGCACTCGCCTTCGACACTCAACCCCAGGTCGCCGTTGGTCCTCGACACGAGGGACCTGCCGCGTCGCCCTGGCGCGTTGCGTGAGGTCCGGCGGGTCGTGCCGGCACCGGCGGACCTCGGTGTGGAGTTGATCGGCGTGCCGGAGGGCGCGGACCTCGACCTCGATCTGAGGTTGCAGTCGGTGTCCGAGGGCGTGCTCGTCTCCGGGACCATCACCGGTCCCGTCCGGGGCGAGTGCGGCCGTTGCCTGCGCGAGATCAACGACTCGATGGGCGTGACGATCCAGGAGCTGTACGCGTACGAGGACAGCACCACGGACGCCACGACCGACGAGGACGAGGTGGGCCGGATGCAGGGCGATCTGATCGACCTGGAGCCGGCGCTGCGGGACGCGTTGGTGCTCACGCTGCCGACCAACCCGCTCTGCCGGGAGGACTGCCCAGGACTGTGCCCCGAATGCGGGGCGCACTGGGACGATCTGCCGGCCGACCACAGTCACCAGCAGATCGACCCGCGTTGGGCGGGCCTGTCGCAACTGACCGTTACAGAGGAGTAAGAACCGTGGCCGTCCCGAAGCGCAAGATGTCGCGCAGCAACACCCGGTCCCGCCGGGCGAACTGGAAGGCGACCGTGGTCGCGACCGTTGCGTGCCCGCAGTGCAAGTCCCCGAAGCTGCCGCACGCCGCCTGCTCCGTCTGCGGCACCTACAACGGCCGCCAGGTTCTCGAGGTCTGACCTGGACGCCGAGTGACGCCCCCGACCCCAGGTCGGGCGGCGCGCGCATCCTGGCATTCGCCCGGTGCTCCGGCTCCCTCCGACGCCGGCCGGCCCACCCCGGCCGGCGTTCCGGTGGAGCCGGGCGCCGCGCGGATCGCCGTTGACCTCCTCGGCGGGGACGACGCTCCCGCCGTCGTGGTTGACGGCGCTCTGCGGGCCATGCGCGCCGACCCTGACCTGCATCTGCTTCTCGTCGGTCCGACCGAGGTCGCCGACGAGCTGATTGCTGCCCTCGATCCGGCGCAACGCGCCCGGATCACGGTGCGGCCCGTCCGCGATGTCGTCGGGATGGCCGACCATCCCAGCGCCGCCCGCGCCGAGAGCACCGTCCGGGCCGCGGTCACCGCCGTCCGGGACGGGACCGCCGACGCCCTGGTCTCCGCTGGCGCCACCGGCGCCACCGTCACCGCCGCCGTGCTCGGCCTCGGCCGCTCCCCGGAGATCCGCCAACCCGCGCTGGCGGCCACCCTGCCCGCCGTAGCGGGGCCGGTGGTGTTGCTCGACGTCGGCGGCTCCCTGGAACCCCGTCCGGCCACCCTCGCCCGGCACGCCGTGCTCGGCGCCGCGTACGCCGCGGTGGCCCACTCGATCGCCGCACCACGGGTCGGGCTGCTCTCGGTCGGCACCGAGGCTGGCAAGGGCGACCGGGTCCGCCGCGCCACCGACCCTCTGCTCGCCGTCGAACCGCTGCCCGGTGGGGCGCGCTACGTCGGTCTAGTCGAGGGGTACGACGTGGCCCTCGGCGCGCGCGCCGATGTGGTCGTCACCGACGGCTTCACCGGTAACGTGCTGCTCAAGGCCATCGAGGGCGCGTACGCGATGGCCGGCGGCCCACCCGCCGAGGGCGGCGCGCCCCGCGCGGCGGCCCTGCTGGGCGTCGCGGGGACGGTGGTCGTCTGCCACGGGTCCGCCCGCGCCGACGACGTCGCCTCGGGCATAGCTCTCGCCGCCCACCTGTGGCGGCGGCGCGCCACCGAACTGGTCTCCGCGTTGCTCGACGGCAACGCCGCGACGGATCGCACCGATCGCTCCACCGACACCGAGGTACGCACATGAGCAACGACAAGCGGCGGCGGGCGTCCGTCGGTCACCTGGAAGCCGCCTTCGGAGTGAGCCTGGAACCCGAACTGCTCCAGCGCGCGTTGACCCACCGGTCGTACGCGTACGAGAACGGCGGGCTGCCCACCAACGAGCGGCTGGAGTTCCTCGGCGACTCGGTACTCGGCGTGGTGATCACCACGGCGCTCTTCCACAACCACCCGGATCTGCCCGAGGGGCAGTTGGCCAAGCTGCGTGCCAGCGTGGTCAACATGCGGGCGCTCGCCGACGTGGCCCGCGGTCTGGGCCCGGACGGGCTCGGCGCGTACCTGCTGCTCGGTAAGGGTGAGGAGACCACCGGTGGCCGGGACAAGGCGAGCATCCTCGCCGACACGCTGGAGGCGCTGCTCGGCGCGATCTACCTCCAGTACGGCCTGGACACCACGGGGATCGTCATCCACCGGCTCTTCGACCCGCTGATGGCCGAGTCGGCCGGTCGCGGGGCCGCACTGGACTGGAAGACCAGCCTCCAGGAGCTGACGGCGGCGCTCGGGCTCGGCGTGCCGGAGTACCGGATCGAGGGCACCGGCCCGGATCACCTCAAGACGTTCACGGCCTGGGTGGTGGTGGCCGGCAACCGGTACGGCGGCGCCGAGGGGCGCAGCAAGAAGGAGGCCGAGCAGCGGGCCGCCGAGGCAGCCTGGCGGACGCTCGCCGAGCAGAACGGCCAGAACGGCGACGACGGCCAGGATGGTCGGGCCGGCGACGACCGCCAGGACCAGCTGGTCGACCGGAACGACCCGGGCGACCGGGACGAGCCGTTCGGGCCGCTGGAGCGCGCCGACCGGGCGGCCCAGGCCGAGCGGGCCGACCACCTGGCGCAGGCGCTGCCGGCCGGGGGTGCCGACGGCCACGAGACGGGCCCGCAGCGTGCCTGAGCTGCCCGAGGTGGAGACCGTCCGGCAGGGGGTGGCCCAGTGGGTCGTCGGCCGGCGGATCGCCTCGGTCGAGGTTCGTCACCCACGCGCGGTCCGTCGGCATGCTCCGGGGGACGTGCACTTCGCCGACGTGCTCGCCGGCCGGACGGTGCTGGACGCCCGCCGTCGCGGCAAGTACCTGTGGCTGCCACTGGACAGCGGTGACGCGATCGTCGGGCACCTCGGTATGTCGGGTCAGCTGCTGCTCCAGCCACCCGGCACGACGGACGAGACCCACCTGCGGGTCCGGTTCCGGTTCGCCGACGACGGCCCGGAGCTGCGCTTCGTCGACCAGCGCACGTTCGGCGGGCTCTCGGTGAGCGAGGGTGGCGCCGAGTTGCCCGACGAGATCGCGCACATCGCCCGCGACCCGATGGACCCGGAGTTCTCCGACGAGGCGTTCGTCGCGGCGCTGCGCCGCCGGCACACCGAGGTGAAGCGGGCCCTGCTCGACCAGACGCTGATCTCCGGGGTGGGCAACATCTACGCCGACGAGGCGCTCTGGCGGGCGCGGCTGCACGGCGGGCGACCCACCGACGCGCTGACCGGGCCGGCCGCGCACCGCCTGCTCGGTCACGTCCGCGACGTGCTGGCCGAGGCGATCAGCGAGGGCGGCACCAGCTTCGACGCCCTCTACGTCAACGTCAACGGTGAGAGTGGCTACTTCGACCGGGCGCTGAACGCCTACGGCCGCGAGGGCGAGCCGTGCCGCCGGTGCGGTTCGCCGATCCGCCGCGAGGCGTTCATGAACCGCTCCTCGTACAGCTGCCCGCGCTGTCAGCCACGGCCCAGGGGTTCCCTTCGGGGATGACCCGGAGCCGGCTCGGGGCGATGCCGGCGGGTCGCGGCGGGTCGCTCCGGGCTGGACCCCGGTGTCCCTGCGGATCGCGGCTGACACCCGACGAACGGCACCCCCGCTCCCGGTCCGGTGGTTCCAGGGTGGGCCGGGGTCGATCCCCGATGTGACCACCTCGTCACGCACCTAACGTCAGCACCGTTGACAGGGGGTTGACGTGACAGGGGGACCCGAGATGGGGAGAAGACCGGTGACGGTGCGGCTGGCGCGGTGGAGCGCCGAGCACCCGTGGCGGGCGATCGCACTGTGGGTCGTGTTCGTGGCGGTGTGCTTCGTCGGCGGCACCGCCGCCGGACTCAACGAGGCCACCAGCAACGACCAGGCGATCGGCGAGGCGGGGCGGGCCAGCCTGATCGTGGACGCCGGCGACTTCGACGACCCGGCCGTGGACAACGTCCTCATCACCTCCCGGGGTGGCGCGTTGGACCAGGCGGCGGCGAAGGTGGCCGCCGACGACGCGGCGGCCCGGCTGCGTACGGTCGCCGGGGTGGCCGGGGTGGGCCAGCCGGTCACCGCGCGGGACGGCTCGGCGCTGCTGCTGCCGATCACCATGTCGGGCGACCCGGAGACGGCCTCGGAGCGGGTACAGCCGTTGCGGGACACCACCGCCGCCGTGCAGGCCGCGCACCCCGAGCTGCGCGTCGAGCAGGTCGGCGGGCCGTCGATCGGTCAGGCCCTCGACGACACCCTGGGCAAGGACTTCAAGCGCGCCGAGCTGCTCAGTCTGCCGGTCACCCTGGCGATCCTGATCATCGCGTTCGGCGCGCTGATCGCGGCGAGCGTGCCGGTGCTGCTGGCACTCTCCTCGGTCGCCGCCGCGATGGGTCTGTCCACCCTCGCCTCGCACCTGGTGCCGGCGACCGACACCACGGCACCGGTGATCCTGCTGATCGGCATGGCGGTCGGGGTCGACTACTCGCTGTTCTACATCCGTCGGGAGCGGGAGGAACGCGCCAAGGGCCGGTCCGGTCTGGACGCGGTGGAGATTGCCGCGGAGACCTCCGGGCACGCCGTGGTGGTCTCCGGCTTCGCGGTGATCATCTCGATGGCCGGGCTGCTGCTCGCCGGCGACGTGGTCTTCTCGTCCCTCGCCATCGGCTCGATCCTCGTGGTCGCCGTCGCGGTGACCGGTTCGCTGACCGTCCTGCCCGCCCTGCTGGCCCGGCTCGGTCGCTGGGTGGACCGGCCCCGGGTGCCGTTGCTCTGGCGACTGACCGCGCCGCGTACCGGCCGGCACGGTGAGCCTCGCGCGCCCCGGCTGTGGCCCGCGGTGCTCCGGCCCGCGCTGCGCGCGCCGGTGGCGACGCTTGTCATCTCGGTCGGGCTGCTGCTCGCGTTGGCCGCGCCGGCGCTCGGCATGAAACTGAAGTTCCCCGGCATGGAGGACCTGCCCCGCACCACCCCGGCCATGCAGGCGTACGACCGGCTCACCGCCGCCTTCCCGAGCGCCGGCACCAATCACGTGGTGGCCGTCCGGGCGCCCGCCGACCAGGCCGACCGGGTGCGCGCCGCCCTCACCGACCTGTCCACCCGGGCGGCCGGCGATCCGCTGTTCGCCCCGGCCGAGGCGGACGGCCCGAAGATCGAGGTGTCGGCCGACCGGCGGGTCTCGGTGCTGGACGTCCCCACCCCGTACGCCAGTCGGGACGACAGGTCGGTGCAGTCGTTGGAGAAGCTGCGCGGGGACCTGGTCCCGGCCGAGCTTCGCGGCATCCCCGGCATCGAGTACGCGGTGGGCGGGGGCGTTGCCGACAGCGAGGACTACGCCCAGCACGTCCGGGACAAGTTGCCGCTGGTCATGGGTTTCGTGCTGGTGCTGACCTTCCTGGTCATGGCGTTCACCTTCCGGTCGGTGGTGATCGCGGCCAGCTCGATCGCGCTGAACCTGCTCTCCGCCGGCGCCGCGTACGGCCTGCTGGTGTTGATCTTCCAGGGCGAGTGGGCGCAGGGTCTGCTCGGCTTCACGTCGATGGGCGCGATCGTGTCCTGGCTGCCGCTGTTCCTCTTCGTGGTGCTCTTCGGCCTCTCGATGGACTACCACGTCTTCGTGGTCAGTCGGATCCGCGAGGGTGTCCGGTCCGGCCTGTCCAACCGCGACGCCGTGTCGTACGGGATCACCTCGTCGGCCGGGGTGGTGACCAGCGCGGCGATCGTGATGGTCGGGGTCTTCTCGATCTTCGCCACGCTGAGCACGATCGACATGAAGCAGCTCGGCATCGGCCTGGCGGCGGCGATCCTGCTGGACGCCACCATCATCCGGGGAGTGGTGCTGCCGGCGTTGATGACCATGCTCGGCGACGCCAACTGGTGGGCCCCGCGCTTCCTGCGTCCGCGCCCGGCGCCCGCGCCCACCGATCCGCCGGCCTCCGCCCCGGAGCTGGTGCCGGTGCCCTGACCGCTGCCCCGCCCCCCGCCCCCCGCCCCCCGCTCCCCGCTCCGCCGATCTTGCAGATTCTGTCGCGACAAAGCGGGCCAAACCGGCAATTCAGCGACCGAAAGTGCAAGATCGCGGGGCGGGGCGGGGCGGGGCGGGGCGAGGTGGGGTGGGGTTAGGGCAGTGGGCAGGCTTCCCGGGACGCGTCCAACGTGCGGTCCTTGCGGATCGACGCGAAGCCGTAGCCGACGGTGGTGACGCAGAAGGCGTCGGTCGAGCCGGTGTACTCGACGTGGAAGACCGGCTTGCCGGCGTGGCTGAACGGCAGGAGCTTGGCGCACTGGGCCAGCCGGACGCACTCCTCGTTGACCGCGAAGTCGAAGTCCGGGGCCAACGCGGCGAGCTGCGGCACGTCGTTGGCCAGCCCGGGGGAGAGACTCAGCGAGCGGGCCAGTTCGGCCAGCCGGCGGTTGAACAGCAGTTGGTCGTCGAAGTCGAGCGGAAATCCGGTGCGGGCCGCGTACCCGTCGGCGTCGAAGAGCGCCACCGCGCCGAAGCCCTTGCCCCGGCAGAGGCGGAACCGGTCGGTCAGCACCGGCCGGAGGGCGTCCCAACTCCGGACGTCCAGCCACCGGCTGTCGGGGCGACGCCCGGCCGCGCCCCGGACGATCTCCGGAAACCGGGTGGCGTCCGGGTCGGCGGAGCGGACCGACCCCACGCTCACCTGACAGATCAACCGGCGGTCCCGGGAGCGCAGCTCGGCGGTCTGCGCGGCGGTGGTGCCCACCGGGTCGAGCAGGAAGACCTCGGCGTCCACCGCCGGGTCGAGCGGGCCGCTGAGTTGCCACTGCCACTGCCAGTGCCGGGCCTGTTCCGCCGGCCACGCGGTGGGCGCGCCGGGCGGGGTCAGCGCGGGCCGGCACCCGTACGCCGGCACCACCAGCACGAGAGCGACGCCGGCGGACAGGACGCGGCGCAGTGGGCGTACGGCGACGCGTCGCCGCGGCCGGATCCGCATCGGCAGCTCCCGGGTCCCGGACGGCCGGTCGCCGCCCGCACCGGTACGCGGCCCCCACGCTCCGGCCCGACGTACCTCACCGGGTCAAACGAGCGCGGGGGCGGGAACGACGCGCGGTCAGCGCGGCGCCGCGAAGACCTGCGTCCAGTACGGTCCGTTGCTGTTGGCGATGCCGACGCCGATCTGGGTGAACGCGCAGTTGAGGATGTTGGCCCGGTGGCCGGAGCTGTTCATCCAGGCGTCCATCACCGCGGCCGGGTTCTGCTGGTTCCAGGCCACGTTCTCGCCGTACGTGCGCCAGGCGTAGCCGACCCGGTCCAGCCGCGTGCCGGCGTTGCTGCCGTCGCTGCCGGTGTGTGACATGTTCTGGTGGTCGGCCTGGTCCTGGCTGTGCCGCTGGGCGGCCGTCATCAGCTTGGTGTCGATGCTCAGCGCCTTGCAGCCGGCCTTGGCCCGCTCGGCGTTGACCAGGTCCACCACCTCGCGGGCCTGGGCGCTGACGGTGCCGCCGGTGCCGTTGGTACCGGTGGAGCTGCCGGTGTTGCTCGGCGCGCTGCTGCGCTGGACGCTGCGGCGCGACGCGGCGGTGCTCCGCGACGACGCCGGCGTGGGCTTGACGACCCTGCTCGGCGACGGGCTCGGAGAGGCCGTGCTGGGAATGGCGGACGGGGAGGGCGCGGCGAGGGTGTCCAGTGCCGGCTCCTCGGTCGGCGGCGCCGAGGTGGCGAAGGTGTCGTCGACGGCCGTCGGTTGCGCGGCCCCGTCGTCACCGCCGGGCAGGGTGAGCGCGCCGACGCCGAAGCTCACCACGAGGGTGGCGGCCGCGGCGGCGCCTCCGATCATGAGCGGCCGGCGCCAGCGGCGTGGGGAGCGGTGCCGTCCCTCGCCGGGTCGTCCGGTCTCGGCGGTGCCGTGCCAGCCGTCGGTGGTCTGCGGGTCGGTGTCGGTGTGCCAACCGCTGGGCGTCTCGGTGTGCCAGCCGCCGGTGGTGTCCTGGGTCGGGCGGCTGTCGCCCCAATCGCCGGTCTCGCCTTCCGGCTGGTGGGCCGGCCCGGCGACGGTGTGGGCGTCGGCCGGCTCGGCGGGGGTCGCCGGGCTCGACTGCCAGCCACCGGTGGGCTGTTCGCGGTGCCACTCGTCGCCCGGTTGACCGGGTTCGTCGCCGAAGAGGTAGGCCGAGCGGGGCTCCGGGCGGTCGTGCAGCCAGGCCGGCTCGTCGGTCGGTCCCTCGGCGCGCCGGGGGGCGCCGTTCGGGTCCATCGGATCGGTCCAGCCGTACACGCCTATGCCTCCAGGGGTCGGTTGCGGGCCGGGCTGACGCTACGGCGCGCCTACGACCTGCGGCAACGTGGCTAAGAAAGAGTTAAGGGGAAGTCGGACGCCAGGGTGCGGACTTCCGCGGATCCGGGCGTACAGTAAAGGCGTCCGGACAGAGAGTGTCCGTGCCTTGCGGCAGCCCCCCCGACAAGTGGACAGGTCGACGTGGAGATGATCTACGGCCTGCGAGAACTTGACGAAGGAGGGGTTTGCGGCTCAATATATAGGTGTCGCCAGTCGCGCCCGGTCATGCCCAGATACAGCCTGGAATGACAGCCGCGTATGAATTGGGCGCGCGTTGGCCGGCCTTTCCGGCAGCGCATATCAAGGAGTCAGCATGGCGAAGGCCCTCTACGGCCACGTAGGTGCAGCGCCCGACCGGCGTCTGCTCGACGAGGTCACCCGACTGCGTTCCAGGGTTCAGGCACTGGAGTTCGAGATCACGCGTCTGCGTGCCGACAATGATCGGCTCGCGGCGGCTGCGGCGGAGGCGGACGATCTGCTCCGTCTGGCCGAGCCGGCGCTGACCTGATCTCCAGGTCGTAAAAACTGAATCGCACCATCGCAAAAATGCGCGCCGACACCTCTGTGCCGGCGCGCAACACTGTCCGGCACCTTTTCGACGGCGAACGATTCATGATCTTGCGATGGGTCGCCCGGGAAGCACTCCTCGCAGTTCCCGAAAAGCGCCTCGACGGATAAGCCGATCATGAAAGGCGTTTGTCTTTCTCGCGGCTGACGGAACAACAGCGCGCCCACTGTCGACGCGACGTGGGGCGGGTCGCATGCCGGCCCGCTCCCACCGCCGGGTTAGTCTGCGAGTTCACCCAGGTCCCCACAGCCGGCGACGGTACGGCGGCCACCGGACGAGGATCGAGTAGGTGTATCTCAAGAGCCTGACGGTGAAGGGGTTCAAGTCCTTCGCCTCCGCCACGACGTTGAAGCTGGAGCCCGGGATCACCTGTGTGGTGGGCCCGAACGGCTCGGGCAAGTCCAACGTCGTCGACGCCATCGCCTGGGTCCTCGGCGAGCAGGGCGCCAAGGCCCTGCGTGGCGGCAAGATGGAGGACGTCATCTTCGCCGGCACCGCCGGCCGGGCGCCGCTGGGTCGCGCCGAGGTCACCCTCACCATCGACAACACCGACGGCGCGCTGCCGATCGAGTACACCGAGGTCTCCATCACCCGCCGGATGTTCCGCTCCGGCGAGAGCGAGTACGAGATCAACGGCAACTCCTGCCGGTTGCTCGACATCCAGGAGCTGCTCTCCGACTCCGGCATCGGCCGGGAGATGCACATCATCGTCGGGCAGGGCCGCCTCGACGGCATGCTGCACGCCAAGCCGGAGGACCGCCGGGCGTTCATCGAGGAGGCGGCCGGCGTCCTCAAGCACCGCAAGCGCAAGGAAAAGGCGCTGCGCAAGCTCGACGCGATGCAGACCAACCTCAACCGCCTCACCGACCTCACGGCCGAGCTGCGTCGTCAGCTCAAGCCGCTGGGCCGGCAGGCCGAGGTGGCCCGGCGCGCCGCCGCCATCCAGGCCAACCTGCGTGACGCCCGGTTGCGCCTGCTCGCCGACGACCTGGCCACGCTGCGAACCACACTGGACCGGGAGATCGCCGACGAGACCGCGCTGCGCGAGCGGCGCGAGCAGATCGAGGGTGAGCACGCCGAGGTGCAGGGCCGGCTCGGTGAGCTGGAGGCCGCCCTGGCGGTGGACGCTCCGCTGCTGGCCGCCGCCCAGGACACCTGGTACAAGCTCTCCGCCCTGCAGGAACGCTTCCGCTCGATCGAGCAGTTGGCCCGGGAGCGGCTGCGGCACCTCAGCGCCACCGGCGACGACGAGCGGCCCGGCCGCGACCCGGACCAGCTGGAGGCCGAGGCGGAGCGCGTCCGCGAGCAGGAGGAGGAGCTGCGCGGCGCGCTCACCGACGACCAGATCCGCCTGGCCGAGGCGGTCGAGCACCGTCAGGAGCTGGAGCGGCAGCTGGCCGCCGCCGAGCGCGAGCTGGTCGCCGCGGCCAAGGCCATCGCCGACCGGCGGGAGGGGATGGCCCGGCTCACCGGCCAGGTCAACTCCGCCCGGGCCCGGACCACCAGCGCCGGTGAGGAGATCGAACGCCTCGCCATCGCGCACGCCGACGCGCTGGGCCGCGCCGAGCAGGCGCAGGCCGACCTGGATGCGGTGGCCGCCCAGTCCACCGAGGCCGACCGGGACAACGCCGACCTGGACGCCCGGCACGCCGAGGCGGTCGCCGTACAGGAGCGGGCGCAGGCCACCGTACGGTCGCTGTCCGACGCCGAGCGGGCAGCGGAGAAGGACGCCGCCACCTGGAAGGCCCGGGAGGAGGCACTGGCTCTCGGGCTGCGGCGCAAGGACGGCGCCGGGGCGCTGCTCGCCCGCGCCGGCGACGTGCCCGGCCTGCTCGGCAGCCTCGCCGGGCTGCTCACCGTCGCGCCGGGCCACGAGGCCGCGCTGGCCGCCGCGCTCGGCGGTCTCGCCGACGCGGTCGCCGTCAGCGGGGTGGACGAGGCCGTCGAGTCGATGCGCCTGCTCAAGATCTCCGACGCCGGTCGGGCCGGCCTGCTGGTCGGCAGCCCGGCGGGGCCCGGTATGACCGGCTCCGCGGACGCGCTGCGCCCGAAGCTGCCGGACGACGCCCGGTGGGCGCCCGACCTGGTGGAGTGCAGCGCCGAGCTGCGTCCGGCGGTGCACCGGGCCCTGCGGGACGTGGCGCTCGTCGACGATCTCGCCGCCGCCGCCGAGTTGGTCGCCAGCAACCCCGAGCTGCGGGCGGTCACCCCGGACGGTGACGTGGTCGGGGCGTACGCGGCGGCCGGCGGGTCGGCCAAGGCCCCCAGCTACATCGAGGTGCAGGCCGCCGTCGAGGAGGCCCGCGCCAACCGCCTCACCGCCGAACGCGCTGGCCTGGAGCTGCGTGACCAGTTGGTCGAGGCGCGCGCCGAGGTGGCCGCCGCCAAGGAGGCCGTGCAGCACGCCGCCGCCGAGAAGCGCGAGGCGGAGAGCCACCGCAACGCCGCCGCTCGCCGGCTGGCCGAGTTGGGCGCGGCGGCCCGGTCCGCGAAGGCGGAGACCGATCGGCTCGGCGACTCCCGCTCCCGGGCCGAGGCGGCCCGGCAACGGGACCTCACCGCGCTCGCCGAGCTGGAGGAGCGGCTACGGCTGGCCGAGGAGACCCCGGTCGACGCCGAGCCGTCCACCGAGGAACGGGACCAACTGGCGGCCATGGTGCCGCAGGCCCGGCAGAACGAGATGGAGGTCCGGCTCGCCGTGCGTACCGCCGAGGAGCGGGTCTCCTCGATCGCCGGCCGGGCCGACTCACTCGCCCGGCAGGCCACCGCGGAGCGGGCCGCCCGGGAACGCGCGGCGGCCCGGCGGGCCGCCCGCGCCCGGGGGGCGGGCATCGCGCGGTCCGTCGCCGGTGGCGCCCGGGAGGCGTTGACCCGGCTGACCACCTCGATCGCGGCCGCCGAGGAGCACCGCGACGCGGTCGCCCTGGAGCGCGCCGCGCGGGAGGCAGAGCTCCAGGAGGTACGCGGAGCAGCCAAGCGGCTCGGCGCGGAGCTGGAGCGGCTGACCAGCCAGGTGCACCGCGACGAGGTGGCCCGGGCCGAGCAGCGGCTGCGCATCGAGCAGTTGGAGGCGAAGGCCGCCGAGGACTTCGGGCTGGACGTGGAGACGCTGGTCGCCGAGTACGGCCCCACCCAGCCCGTTCCGCCGACCCAGGTGGACGTCGCGGCGGCCGAACGGGACGGTCTGCCGGTGCCCGAGCCGGTGCGCTACGAGCGGCCGGTGCAGGAGAAGCGGGCCGCGAAGGCGGAACGCGAACTCGCCCTGCTCGGCAAGGTCAACCCGCTCGCGCTGGAGGAGTTCGCCGCCCTGGAGGAGCGTTTCAAGTTCCTCTCCGAGCAGTTGGAGGATCTCAAGGCCACCCGGCGTGACCTGCTCACCGTGGTCAAGGATGTGGACGAGCGAATCCTGGAGGTCTTCGCCAGCGCCTTCGAGGACACCGCCCGGGAGTTCGAGCAGGTGTTCACCGTGCTCTTCCCCGGCGGCGAGGGCCGGCTGATCCTCACCGAGCCGGATGACCTGCTCACCACCGGCGTCGAGGTGGAGGCGCGCCCGCCGGGCAAGAAGATCAAGCGGCTGTCGCTGCTCTCCGGTGGTGAGCGGTCGCTGACCGCGGTGGCCATGCTGGTGGCGATCTTCCGCGCCCGACCCAGCCCGTTCTACATCATGGACGAGGTGGAGGCGGCCCTGGACGACGTCAACCTGGGCCGGCTGATCCTGTTGCTGGCACAGTTGCGGGAGAAGAGTCAGCTGATCGTCATCACGCACCAGAAGCGGACGATGGAGATCGCGGACGCGCTCTACGGCGTGACCATGCGCAGCGGGGTCACTCAGGTGATCAGCCAACGGCTCAACCGGGCCGACGAGGACGACCAGCGGCACGGCCGCGGCGAGGAGAACGGGTAGTGGCTCGGGAACGCGCGACGGCGCTCCTGCTGGATCTGGACGGCGTGCTGCGCCGGTTCGACCCGGCGGTCGCCGCCGAGGTGGAGCGGGAGTACGGCCTCGCCGACGGGGTTCTCCTCGAGATCGCGATGCAGTGGGGCCGGCTCCAGCCGGTGCTCACCGGCCGGCTCAGCCACGCCGAGTGGGTGAGCAGCGTGGCCGACGCGCTCGCCGAGCCGGCCGGTGGCCCGGACCGGGCCCGCGCGGCGGTGGAGCAGTGGCAGCGCTACCGGGGTGAGGTGGACACCGAGGTGCTCGACTTCGTCCGCGAGGTACGTGCCGCCGGGATCAGGGTCGGCCTGGCCACCAACGCCACCGACCTGCTCGACGCCGACCTGACCGCGCTCGGCCTGGTCGGCGAGCTGGACGTGGTGGTCAACTCTTCCACGCTCGGGGTGCACAAGCCCGCCCCGGAATACTTCCAGGTCGCCTGCCAGGCGCTGGCCACCCCGCCGGCCCGGGTGCTCTTCGTCGACGACGAGGACTGGGCCGTACGGGGTGCCCGGTCCGCCGGGCTGTCGGCGCACCGCTGGGGCGGCCACGCCGACCTGCGCTACCTGCGGGCGGCCCTGGACTACTGAGCGCCTGTCACTCGCCGGTGACGCCGTCGATGCGTTCCCGGATCAGGTCGGCGTGACCGTTGTGCCGGGCGTACTCCTCGATCATGTGGACGTACACCCAGCGGAGGTTGAAGGTGCGCTTCTTCGCGCTGACCTCGGTGAACGTCTCGTCGAGCGAGTGACCCGCGGCAGCCTCGCGGGCCAGCGCCACCTCGCGGTGGAAGGTGGCGAAGTCGGCCTCGGCGTCGGCCGCGCTGACGTCGTGGTCGGCGTCCGGCGTCTCCGGGGTGAAGTACGGGTAGTCGACCCGCTGGCCGGCGAAGTTCTCCCGGAACCACCAGGCCTCGACCTCGGCCAGGTGCCGGACCAGGCCGAGCAGCGTCAGCCCGGAGGGTTCCACGCTCGGCGTCCGCAACTGCTCCTCGGTCAGGCCGGCGCACTTGAGCAGCAGTGTCTGTCGGTGGTAGTCGAGCCAGCCGTCGAGCATGGTGCGCTCGTCGCCGACGTACGGTTCGGGGGTCCGGGTGATCTCCGGTGCGGTCCAGGTCATGCCGCGCATCCTGCCCGGCACCTCGGACACACCGCGACGGGTTATCAGGGCACCACGACGACGGGCCAGCGGCCGGCGCGGACCAGCCGGGTGGCGACCGAGCCGACCAGCCGGTGTCCGGCCTGCTCGGAGGCGCCGACCACCACCATGTCGGCCTGGAACTCGTCGGCCGCCGCGCGCAGCTCGCCGTACGCGTCGCCGCGCCGCACCAGCAGGGTCACCGGAATGCCCCACTGCTCGGCGCCGCGCCGACACTCCTGGCGCAGCTCGTCGGCCAACTCGTCGTGGGTGCGCTGGACCGCGCCGGCGTCCATGCCGGGCACCAGGGCGGTCAGCCCGCTCGGCGAGCTGACGAAGACCACCACCAGGGCGGCGCCCTGCCGACGGGCCAGGCCCGCGGCGTAGGAGCCGGCCCGCTCGGAGGTGCGGGTGCCGTCGACGCCCACCATGATCACCCGAGGCCCGTCCGTGCCGCGCTCGAAGGGCAGCGGTCGGGTCCGTGGGCCGTACTCCTCGCGGTCCGGTGCTCCCACGCCCATGGCTCTACCTCACCTCTGCTCGCCGGTACGGATCACGGGTGCGCCAGCCCCGGCGGCGAGTGTCGATTCCCGCTCGACCTCGTCGGAAACCGGGTTGCCGTTGTGCTGGCGCAGCGGCACCTCCTTGATGAAGGCCACCGCGATCAGCGCGATCAGGGCGAACGGGGCGGCGGCCAGGAAGATGTCACCTGCGCCGTGGCCGTACGCGCTCTCCACCACGGCCCGCAGCGGGCCGGGCAGGGTGTGCACGTCGGGCAGGGTGCCACCGCTGCCGGAGCTGGACGCCGGGATGCCGAGTTGGGCCAGCCCGTCGGCGGTGTAGTCCTTGACCTTGTGGGCGAGCACCGCGCCGAGGGCGGAGACGCCGATCGCGCCACCCAGGCTGCGGAAGAACGCCACCACCGAACTGGCCGCGCCGAGTTCGTGCGGTCCGACGGTGTTCTGCACGGCGAGGACCAGGTTCTGCATGGTCATGCCCAGGCCGACGCCGATCACCAGCATGTAGACGCTGAGCAGGGTGAAGCTGGTGTCGGCGCGGAGGGTGCCCATCAGCGCGAAGCCGACGGTGAGCAGCGCCGAACCGATCACCAGGTACCGCTTCCAGCGGCCGGTCTTGCTGATGACCCGCCCGATGACCGTGGAGGCGACCAACAGGCCGAGGATCATCGGCAGGGTCATCAGACCGGACATGGTCGGGCTCTGGCCGCGGCTGATCTGGAAGTACTGGCCCAGGAAGATCGACGCGCCGAACATGCCCACACCGACCGCGATGCTGGCGACGACGGCGAGGGTGATGGTGCGGTTGCGGAACAGCCGCGGCGGGATCATCGGCTCGGCGGCCCGGGTCTCGACCCGGATCGCCAGCGCGCCGAGGACCAGGGCGCCGACGACCATGGCGGCGGTCTGCCAGGAGGCCCAGGCGAACTGATCGCCAGCGAGCGAGACCCAGATCAGCAGCAGCGAGACGGCCGCGGTGATCAGGGTGGCGCCCCACCAGTCGATCTCGGCCTTCCGCTTGACCACCGGCAGGTGCAGGGTCTTCTGGAGCACGATCAGCGCGAGGATGGCGAACGGCACGCCGACGTAGAAGCACCAGCGCCAGCCGAGCCAGGAGGTGTCGACGATCACGCCACCGATCAGCGGGCCGCCGATGGTGCCGACCGCCATCACGGCGCCGAGGTAGCCGCTGTAGCGGCCGCGTTCGCGGGGCGCGATCATCGTGGCCATGATCACCTGAGCCAGGGCGGTGAGGCCGCCGGCACCGACGCCCTGGAGCACCCGGCAGGCGATCAGCTCACCGGTGCCCTGGGCGAGGCCGGCGAGCACCGAGCCCAGCACGTAGATCCCCAGGGCCAGCTGGACCAGGGTCTTCTTGCTGGTCAGGTCGGCCATCTTGCCCCAGATGGGGGTGGTCGCGGTGGTCGCGAGCAGGGCCGACGTCACCACCCAGGTGTACGCGGACTGGCCGCCGTGCAGTTCGGTGATGATCCGCGGCAGCGCGTTCGAGATGACCGTGGAGGAGAGGATCGCGACGAACAGACCCAGCAGCAGGCCGGAGAGTGCTTCCAGGATCTGCCGGTGGGTCATGGTCACGGCGGTCGCCTGGGGAGGCGCTGTCGCCTGGCTCATCGTTTGTTGCCTCCGAGCGGAGTCGAGGTGGAACGGCGGGGCTGGTACGCACGGGCCGCCTGTGAATTGCCTGAGGCAACCGTATGCCTTGGTTGCCTGAAGCAACAACTTGTGGGGCCGGCACCCTATTCCCCCGCGTCAGGCGCTACTGCCAGGAGTCGTTGAACCGGCCGAGCAGCCGGGCGAACTCCTCGACGTCCCGCTCCGGCCAGCCGTCCAGGGCGCGCAGGAACTCGCCCAACCGGGCCGAGCGGGCGACGTCGAACCGGCGCTGCCCCTCCTCGGTGAGGCTGATCTGCGCGGCCCGCCGGTCACTCGGATCGGGGTCGCGGTGAACCAGACCGAGGACCTCCAACGCGTTGATCTGCCGGCTCAGCGTCCCCTTGCCCACGCCCAGCCGCGCCGCCAACTCGGTCAACCGGATCGACCCGCTACGGCGCAACCAGAGCAGCAACCCGTAGGTGTTCGGCTCCAGGTTCGGGTGCACCTCCCGGGCGATCTCCCAGGAAACCGCCCGGCCACGGCGCAGCAGAGCGGTCAACTCGTGCTCGACCGCCCGGATCGGCTCCGGCAGGTGCTCGTCCACGGCGTAGAGACTACGGCGCTGCCGGCTCGCCACTGGCGGAGAGTCGACGCCGCATCACCGGGCGTAGGTGCCCGTCCTTCGTGGTGCCCTCGATGACCACGTCGGCCCCGCGCCCCTGATGGGTCAGGGTGGCCACCGCGTTGCCGAAGTACGGGCCGGCCAGCTTGCGCCAGCGCAGACCCGGTCGGCGTACGCCCGCCGAACGGGCCAGCGCCCGGGTGGCCCCGGCCGGACCGGGCGACCAGCCCAGCCGCATCAGCGGACGGATGCCCGCCGGCACCTGGTTGTGGATCGGCGAACAGGTGAGCTGGTGCACCGGGGTGACCACCGCAGGGTCGGCGAACCGGGCCCGCGCCACGTACGAGTGGTGCACGTCACCGGAGAGCACGCTGATCGACGCCGGTGGGGCGTACGCCGGGCCGGCCCCGATCCGGGCGCCGGACTGCCGCGGCGTGCCGGTGCCGATCCGGGCGAACGTTTCGGCGAGCGCCTCGAAGGACCGCCGGAACGCCGCCCAGTGCTCCAGGTCCAGGGCGCGGCGCAGCTTCTCCGCCCCGCGCGCCACCCACGGCCGGCGCGAGTCCGCCAGTTTCTCGTTCCACGCCTCGATGTGGTGGATGCCCTGCGGCAGCAGCCAGGGCAGCGAGGCGCCCACCACCAGGTGGTCGTAGACCCCGTGCGCCTGGTCGAGGAACCAGGCCCACTCGCCGGGGGGCAGCATCGCCCGGCTGTTGGGTTCGAGCACCCGGCTGCACCGGTTGTCCAGCATGACCAGCCGGGTCCGGCCCAGGTCCAGTGCGTAACTCCACTGATACTGCACCGCGCGCCAGCGCTCGGTGTCGTGCGCGAGGTCGGACTCCTGGTCGACCCGGTGGCCGAACTCGCGCAGCACGCCCGTGGCGTCCTCGGCGGCGGCGACCTTCGCGAAGACCGGATCGGCGACGATCTCGTCGGGGGAGAGGTTGCCCAGGTGCTGGTAGACCCAGTACGAGGCGAGCCCACTGCCGATCCGCTCCTGCCACCACGGCTGCTCGCGCACCTCGGCTCGCCACGCCGCCGAGGTGTTCCAGTCGTCGATGATCTCGTGGTCGTCGAAGATCATCACGCTCGGCACGGTGGAGAGCAGCCAGCGGATCTCCGGATCACGCCAGGACTCCAGGTAGAGCTTGGTGTACTCGTCGAAGCTCACCACCTGGTCGGCCGGAGCGCCCTTCGGCCGCCGCCGCCGTCGACGCAGCAGCCGGCGCACGGTCGGCGAGGTGACGTCGGCGTACACCTGGTCACCGAGCAGCACCAGCAGGTCGGGCAGCGGGTGCGACTCCGGGTCGGCCATCAACCGCCGGGCGTACGCGTCCAGAGCGTCCGGTGGCAGCTTGCGGGTGGTGGCGTGCTGGGTGGTCTCCCGGCACGAGCCGAAGATCAGATTGACCGGCTGGTCCCGATCGTCCGCGGCCCGGGTGCGGATCACGCTCGGCGGGAACCCGCTGCTCGGCACCGGCCAGACGATCTCGTCGTCGACCAGCACCTCGTAGGTGGTCTCGCTGTCCGGGGCAAGCCCCTCCACCACGACGAGGGCGTAGTGGTGGTCGTACGCCGAGAAGGTGGGTGCGGTGCCGGTGGCGCCGCTGGCGGTGCGGACGGTGACCACGGCGGGCGCCGCCGTCTCTACCCAGATCGTCGCCCGAGTGTCCACCACTCGCCGCAGAAGTGGGCCGATGAGGAGGTGTGCGGCGGACATGCGGCCGAGCCTACCGCCGGTTAGCTGGCGCCGGCCGGGTGCGGTGCTGAGACCCCGGGCACCGCTCGGGGTGCGGTGGCTGAGGCTCCGAGCACCGCTCGGGGTGCGGTGGCTGAGGCCCCGGGCACCGCTCGGGGTGCGGTGGCTGGGACGCCGCCGCCCGCATCTGACAGGATTCCGGCATGGCCGAATATCTCGTCCTCGCTCTGGTCCTGCTCGGTGTGCTGATCGCCGGCACAGTCGGGCTGGTCGTGCCGCGGTTGCGGCGGCGGCCCGAGCCCCCGCTGCCGCGCACCGAGGTCGACACCAGGGCCGAGGAGGATCTCGCCGGGCCACCGGTCGAGGCACCGGAGTCCGATCTGTCCACCGGCGTCCTGGTCGAGCCGCCGCCGGTGCTCGCACCGCAGGTCGAGGTCCCCGAGCCGACCGCCGGGCGGCTGGTCCGGCTCCGCTCGCGGCTGTCCCGTTCACAGAGCGTGTTCGGCAAGGGCCTGCTCGGCCTGCTCGCCCGTGACCACCTCGACGAGGACGTCTGGGAGGAGATCGAGGACAGCCTCATCACCGCCGACGTCGGCGTCGACGCCACCCGCGACATCGTCGACCGGCTCCGCGAGCGCACCCGGGTGCTCGGCACCCGCTCGGCCTCCGAGCTGCGGGCGCTGCTCGCCGCCGAGCTGGTCAACGCGCTCGACCCGAGCCTGGACCGCTCGTTGCGGACCGCGCCCAAGGACGGCGTGCCGGCGGTGGTCCTGGTCGTCGGCGTCAACGGCGCCGGCAAGACCACCACCTGCGGCAAGATCGCCCGGGTGCTGGTGGCCGACGGTCGCAGCGTGCTGCTCGGGGCGGCGGACACCTTCCGGGCTGCCGCCGCCGACCAACTGGAGACCTGGGGCTCGCGCGTCGGCGCGGAGACCGTCCGGGGGCCCGAGGCCGCCGACCCGGCCAGCGTCGCCTTCGACGCCGTCAAGCGCGGCATCGACACCGGCGTGGACACCGTGCTCATCGACACCGCCGGCCGCCTGCAGAACAAGGTCGGCCTGATGGACGAGCTGGGCAAGGTCAAGCGCGTGGTGGAGAAGCAGGGCCCGATCGACGAGACACTGCTCATCCTGGACGCCACCACCGGGCAGAACGGCCTGGAGCAGGCCCGGGTCTTCACCGACGTGGTCAACGTGACAGGTGTGGTGCTGACCAAGCTCGACGGCACCGCGAAGGGCGGCATCGTGATCGCCGTGCAGCGCAAGCTCGGCATCCCCGTGAAGCTGGTCGGCCTCGGCGAAGGCAAGGACGACCTGGCCCCGTTCGACCCGGCGCAGTTCGTCGACGCGTTGCTGGGGACCGAGGCCACCGGCCGGGACGCGTAGTCTCGGGTGACCACTGACGATCGCGCGTACGCGGGCTGGCGTGACCCCGGCCATCCGTCGCAGCGCCTCGGGAGACCGTACGTGACTTCGCAGGAGATCCCGCTGCACGGCGGCAACGTGAGCACCGTTGTCCGCGTGGGTGACACGGTCCGGCGCAACGCCGGGCCGTGGACCCCGTCCGTGCACGCGCTACTGCGCCACCTGGAGTACGTGGGGTTCACCGGCGCCCCCCGGGCCCTCGGGATGGACGAGCGCAACCGTGAGGTGCTGTCGTACCTGGAGGGGGAGTGCGGAGAGTATCCGCTCGCCCCGCACTGGGTGACCGACGAGGCCCTGGTCACCGTCGCCACCATGCTGCGGATGTTCCACGACGCCCAGTACGGCTTCACGCCTCCGCAGTCGGCGGTCTGGCGCTCGTTCGGGCCCCCACCACCGGACACCGAGGTGATCTGCCACCACGACGCCGCGCCGCACAACGTGATCTGGCGTCCGGACGGCACCCTCGGGCTGATCGACTTCGACCTCGCCTCGCCCGGAGCGCGGATCTACGACGTGGCGTACGCGGCCTGGACCTGGGTGCCGATCTTCGCGGACCGCGACTCGATCACGCTGGGCTGGAAGCACCCGGACCGGCCCCGCCGCCTCCGGCTCTTCGCCGACGCGTACGGGCTGATCCCCCGGGACCGGCACCGGCTGATCCGGACCATCCGGAAACGGATCGTGGACCACGTCGAGGGGATCCGCCGGATGGCCGCCGCCGGTGAGCCGGCGTTCGTCCGGATCGTGCACAAGGGCCACCTGCGCCGGCCGATGCGCGATCTGCGGCTGCTCGACTACGAGCGGCACGCCCTGGAGAACGCCCTCCGCTGAGCGCGGGTCGGTCGATACTCGGCCGGGCCCGGAACCCGCACCGGCCGATGCTCGGCCGGGCCCGGCACGCGCACCGGTCGATGCCGCTGACCGGTCGGCCATCGACGTTCGCCGTCCGGTCGATCCACAATCGTCCATGCTGCTGACTGTGCGGAGTTCGTGACACGTCCGAAACAACCCGTCACGAAACGGAAACCCGCACGGGACCCAAAGTGAAACAGCCGGCCGCGAAGCTTCCGCGCAACCGGCCTACGGGCGACGCTGCCCCGGAAAGCCGCGAAGGAGGACTTCACCTTTAGGAGGCCAGCGTGCCTGAAGCACCGACGATCGACGGCGCCAATACCACGTGGCTGCTGGTTTCGACCGCGCTCGTGCTGCTCATGACCCCCGGACTGGCGCTGTTCTACGGCGGCCTCAACCGGGCCAAGGGCGTACTCAACATGATGATGATGAGCTTCTCGGCTATCGGGCTCATCTCTATTCTGTGGTGGTTCTACGGATTCAGCGTCGCCTTCGGGGCCGACGTGAACGGCTTCTGGGGCGACCCGGGCGCGTACCTCGGCACCAAGACCTTCCTCGCCGAGACCGACCTGTGGGGTGCCACGGCGGAGAACCCCAGCGGCATCGGGGTCCCGCTCTACGTGTTCATGGCCTTCCAGATGGTCTTCGCGGTGATCACCGTCGCGCTGATCAGTGGTGCCATCGCCGACCGGGCCAAGTTCGCCGGCTGGCTGCTGTTCGCCTTCGGCTGGGCCACCCTGGTCTACTTCCCGGTCGCCCACTGGGTGTGGGGCGGCGGCATCATCGGCGGTGACATCCACGCACTGGACTTCGCGGGTGGCACCGCGGTGCACATCAACGCCGGTGCGGCGGCCCTGGCCGTGGCCCTGGTCCTCGGTAAGCGGCTCGGTTGGCCGCGCGAGGGCATGAAGCCGCACAACATTCCGCTGGTCGCGCTCGGTGCGGGTCTGCTGTGGTTCGGCTGGTTCGGGTTCAACGCCGGCTCGGAGCTGACCGTCGACTCGGTCGCCGGCCTCGCCTTCATCAACACCCAGCTCGCCACGGCGGCGGCGGTGCTCGGCTGGATCGCTGTCGAGTGGGTCAAGACCCGCAAGCCGACGATGGTCGGTGCCTCGTCCGGCGCCGTCGCCGGTCTGGTCGCCATCACCCCGGCCTGTGGCTTCATCGCGCCGTGGGCGTCCGTCCTGCTCGGCATCGTCGCCGGCGCGGTGTGCGCGCTCGCCGTCAGCCTCAAGTACAAGCTCGGCTACGACGACTCGCTCGACGTGGTCGGCGTGCACTTCGTCGGTGGTTGGATCGGCTCGCTCTGGCTGGGCCTCTTCGCCACCAACTCGGTCAACGCCGCGATCACCGACGTGGTGGGTGCCTCCGACGGCCTCTTCTACGGCGGCGGCGCGACCCAGCTCGGGCGGCAGGCCCTCGCCGGCCTGATCGTCACCGTCTGGTCGTTCGGCATCGCCTGGGTGCTCGCCTTCGTCATCGAGAAGACGATCGGCTTCCGCGTCAAGGGCGAGGCGGAGGTCGAGGGCATCGACATCGCCGAGCACGCCGAGAGCAGCTACGACCTGTCCCCGGCCGGCGGCGGCACGGGCAGCGCGTTCGCGATGGCCGGCATCGGCACCCCCGGTGGCGGCACGGCGAGCGGTGCCAAGCCGGAGGCGGAGCCCGCCGAGCCGGTAAGCGAAAAGGTCGCCGGTTAACGTTCCTGGGATGGAGGGGTTGGACATGAAGCTGGTGACCGCAGTCATCAAGCCGTACCAGCTGGACGCGGTGAAGGAGGCCCTGCACGCCCTCGGGGTGGCCGGGCTGACCGTCAGCGAGGTTCAGGGGTACGGGCGGCAGAAGGGGCACACCGAGGTCTACCGGGGTGCCGAGTACACGGTCGAGTTCCTGCCCAAGATCCGGGTCGAGGTGCTCACCGACGAGATCGACGTGGACAAGGTGGTGGACGCCATCGTCGGCGCTGCCCGCACGGGCAAGATCGGTGACGGCAAGGTCTGGGTCACCGGTGTCGAAGAGGTCGTCCGGGTACGTACCGGCGAACGCGGCCTAGACGCACTCTGACCGCGACCACGACTGACATGACCTCGTTGATCAAGAAGAACGCGTCAGGAAACGCCGACGACGGCGACGCGAACCTCTTGATCAACGAGGTCGTCGGCGTTCCCGGGGGGATCGGAGAGGCAGCTCGGCGGGGGCGGGCTGCCGCTTACGACTCGTTCTTGCGGGGGTTGCTGCCGGCGCGGGACGGGGTGGCGCTGCTGGCCGTCGGGGGGTTGGGTCGGCGGCAGTGCGCCCCGTACGGCGACCTCGACCTGGTGCTGGTGCACGCCGGGGTGCCCGGCACGGACGAGTTGGCCGCCTCGGTCTGGTACCCGATCTGGGACGCGGGCCTGCGGCTCGACCACTCCGTACGCACCGTCGCCGAGGCGCTCTCGGTGGCCCAGGACGACGTCAAGGTCGCCCTCGGGCTGCTCGACGCCCGGTTGATCGTGGGGGACCAGGCGCTGGCCGACGCGCTGATCCGCACCGCCGCCGACCACTGGCGGCGTACCGCCGTCCGGCACCTGCCCGGCCTGCGGGAGGTCACCGAAGCCCGCTGGCAGGCCCACGGTGAGCTGGCGTTCCTGCTGGAGGGTGACCTCAAGGAGGCCGCCGGTGGTCTGCGCGACGTGGGGCTGCTGCGGGCGATCTCCGCCGCTGGCATCACCGATGCGCTGCGTCCCGCCGTACGCGCCGCCCACCTGCGCCTTCTGGACACCCGCGATGCCCTGCACCAGCAGGTCGGCCGACGGGTCGACCGGCTGGTCGCCCAGGAGCGCGACGGGGTGGCCACCCTGCTCGGCCTGCGGCAACTTCAGCCCGGCGCGTCTGATGCCGCGCGGCGGCCTGGAGCCGTCGTGGAAGACGGCGACGCGCTGCTGCGCCGGGTCGCCGGTGACGCCCGCACGGTCAGCCACGCCCTGGACGACGCCTTCCGGGCCGCCGACCGGCTGCGCTCCGGTCGCTCCCGGGGCGGGAACGGCCGCCCGGCCCGCCGCCCGGTCGCACGCGACGTGGTCGAACACGACGGCGAGCTGGTACTCGCCCGTACGGCGATCGGGGCACGCCCCGACCCGAGCCTCTCGCTGCGGGTGGCCGCCGCGTCGGCCACGACCCGAATCCCCATCGCGCGGGCCACCTGCGAGTGGCTGGCGGCCTACTGCCCGCCACTGCCGGCCCCCTGGCCGGCCGAGGCCCGGGCCGCGCTGATCACCCTGCTCGGCGCCGGTGCCGGCCTGGTGCCGGCCTGGGAGACCTGTGACCGGTACGGGCTGGTCGACGGTTGGCTGCCCGAGTGGACCCGGCTGCGCAGCCTGCCCCAGCACAACCCGGTGCACCGCTTCACCCTCGACCGGCACCTCGTGCAGACCGCGCACGAGGCCAGCCGGCACGCCCGCGAGGTGGAGCGCCCCGACCTGCTGCTCCTCGGCGCTCTCCTGCACGACATCGGCAAGGGCCTCCCCGGTGACCACAGCACCGTCGGTGTGCCGGTTGCCCAGGCGGTGGCCACCAGGGTCGGTCTGCCCGCCCCGGAGGTCGAGCTGATCGGCAAGCTGGTCCGGCTGCACCTGCTGCTGCCCGACGTGGCCACCCGCCGGGACCTGTCCGACCCGGTCACCATCGCCTCGGTGGCCGAGGCGGTCGGTGACACCGGCACCCTGGATGTGCTGCACGCGTTGGTCCGCGCCGACGCGGCGGCGACCGGGCCGGCGGCCTGGTCCGACTGGAAGGGCCGGCTCGTCGCCGAGCTGGTCGCCCGGGTTCGCACCGCGCTGGACACCGGCGTACTCCCCGAGCCACCCGCCCCGGACCCGGAGCTGCTGGCCGGGCCACTGCCGGTCGTCCACCTGACCGGCGACCGGGTGTCGGTCGCGGCGGCCGACCGGCGTGGCCTGCTCGCCACGGTGGCCGGCTGCCTGGCGCTGCACCGGCTGGAGGTGATCTCCGCGGACGCCTCCGCCGTCGACGGGCGGGCCCTGGTCGAGTGCCGGGTGCAGCCGCGCTACGGCCTTCCACCGGACCCGGTCCCCCTCCGCGCCGACCTGCGTCGGGCCGTCGCCGGTGACGTGTCGGTCACCCAACGGCTGCGCGGCCGTGCGCTCGCCAGCCGTGGCGGCGGCGCGGCTCCACGAGTGGTCTGGCACCGCGAGGCGGCCACCGACGCCGTACTGCTGGAACTGCGCGCCGCCGACGCCGCCGGGTTGCTCTACCGGGTCGCCTGTGCGCTCGACGAGGCAGGTGCCCTGGTCCGCGCGGCCCGCATCTCCACCCTCGGCGCCGACGTGGTCGACGCCTTCTATCTGGTCGGCGGTTGGCCGGACGACGCCACCCGGGCCCGCCTGGAGGCCGCGGTCCTCGCCGCCGTCTAATCCCCCCGCCCCGCCCCGCCCCGCCCCGCCCCCGCCCCCGCCCTCCCGCGTCGATCTTGCACTTACTGTCCCCGCTTACCGCGCAAAAGCCGCATAGTGGCGACACAAAGTGCAAGATCGCGAGGGCGAGGGCGAGGGCGAGGGCGAGGGCGAGGGCGAGGGCGAGGGCGAGGGCGAGGGCGAGGGCGAGGGCGAGGGCGGGGTGGGGGTGGGGTGGGGTGGGGGTACGTCCGGGGGCGTAGGGGAGGGGCCGCTCGTGGACGCACGTCGAGCGGCGTCGACGCGGGCAGAATGACGGCCATGCGACGAGGCGGGCAGTGGCGGTGGCCGGAGGTGGCGGCGGATGCCGCGCTCGCCCTGGTGCTGCTCGGGTTCGGGCTGCTCGCCACCGGTCTGGCCGGGGACAACCAGCCGGGGTCGAGGCCGGTGGACGCCGCCTGTCGGGTGCTGATCGCCATCGCCGCGCTGGCCCTGCTGGTCCGGCGGCGTGCTCCGGTGACCACCCTCGCCGTGGTCACCGTGGCCACCTCGACGTACCTGCTGATCGGCTACCCGTACGGGCCGATCCTTGTCACGTTCCTGGTCGCGGTGTACACCGTGGCGGTGCGACTGCCGGTGCGCCCGGCGGTGCTCGCCACCGGTGGCGCGTTCGTCCTGTTGTTGGCGCACGTCTTCTTCGGCCGGGGTCCGGCGCCGGGTTGGACCGGAGTGCTGCCCGCGTCGGCCTGGGTGGTCGTACCGTTCGCGGTGGGGGTGGTGGTACGGGTGAGTCGTGAGGCGACCGCGCGTACCCGTGCCGAAGAGGCCCGGGGCCGTGCCGAACAGGCACGGCGGCAGGCCGACGAGGAGCGGCTGCGCATCGCGCAGGAGGTGCATGACGTGGTGGGGCACGGGCTCGCCGCGATCAGCATGCAGGCGGAGATCGCCCTGCACCTGCTGCCGAAGCGGCCGGAGCAGGCGGAGGTGGCCCTGACCGCGATCAGCCGGACCAGCCGCGAGGCGCTGGACGAGCTGCGGGTCACCCTGGGCGCGGTGCGGCGGGGCGCCGAGCGCGACCCGGTACCCGGCCTGGCCCGGCTCCCCGCGCTGCGCGACCGGCTCGCCGGGGCGGGGCTCGCGGTCGAGGTGCGCGTGGTCGGTGAACCCCGGGAGCTGCCGGCCGCGGTGGACCTGGCCGCGTACCGGGTGGTGCAGGAGGCGTTGACGAACGTACTGCGGCACGCGGGGGTGGCGAGCGCGGAGGTGACAGTGGACTACCGCGCCGACGAGGTGACCGTCGAGGTCACCGACCGGGGGACGGGACCGGGCCGCGCCGGGACGGCTGTCGCCGACGACGAGGGCGGTCACGGTCTGGCCGGGATGCGGGAGCGGGTCGCGGCGCTGGGCGGGCGGTTGACCACCGGGCCGCGCGCCGGGGGCGGGTTCCGGGTGTACGCCGGGCTGCCCGTGGAGCCGACGACGTGATCCGGGTGCTGATCGCCGACGACCAGGACCTGGTCCGGCTCGGGCTGCGCGCGCTGGTGGAGAGCGAGGACGACCTGGCACTGGCCGGCGAGGCGTCCGACGGGCTGCGGGCGGTCGAGCTGGCCCGTCGAGAACGGCCGGACGTGGTGCTGATGGACATCCGGATGCCCGGTATCGACGGCATCGAGGCGACCCGCCGTATCGTCGCCGACCCCGACCTGACCGGTACGCGGGTGGTGGTGCTCACCACCTTCGAGCTGGACGAGTACGTCTTCGACGCGCTGCGGCACGGTGCGAGTGGGTTCCTCACCAAGGACACCAGACCGGCCGAGCTGCTGCGCGCCATCCGGCTCGTCGCCGAGGGGGAGGCGCTGCTGTCGCCGTCGGTGACCCGCCGGGTGGTGCGGGAGTTCGCCACCCGGCCGTCCCGGGTGCTTCGCCCGCACCCCCGACTGGACACGCTCACCGATCGGGAGCGTCAGGTCGTCGGCCTGGTCGGTGAGGGCCTGAACAACGAGGAGATCGCCGCACAGCTCGTGGTCAGCCCGGCGACCGCGCGGACCCACGTCAGCCGGGCGATGGGCAAGCTGGGAGCCCGGGATCGGGCCCAGCTCGTCGTGTTCGCGTACCAGTCGGGGTTGGTGTCGGGGTGAGGCCCGGGCCGGGCGACAGCGGCCCTGCGGTCGGGCGGTTACCCTAGCGGTGGCCGGACTCCGCAGTGCCGGCCGCGTTGTGCCCGCCGGAACACTGACAAACGGGATGTTCGCGTGTTTGACACCTTGAGTGACCGCCTGTCCGGGATCTTCACCAAGCTCCGCGGCAAGGGGCGGCTCACCGACGCCGACATCGACGCCACCGCGCGCGAGATCCGCCTCGCGCTGCTGGAGGCGGACGTCGCGCTGCCGGTGGTCAAGGGCTTCATCGCGGCCGTCAAGGAGCGCGCGCGCAGCTCCGAGGTCTCGCAGGCGCTGAACCCGGCCCAGCAGATCATCAAGATCGTCAACGAAGAGCTGATCACCGTGCTCGGCGGCGAGGGGCGGCGGCTCCAGTTCGCCAAGCAGCCGCCAACGGTGATCATGCTGGCCGGCCTCCAGGGTTCCGGTAAGACGACCCTCGCCGGCAAGCTGGCCCGCTGGCTCAAGGGCCAGGGGCACCAGCCGCTGCTCGTCGCCGCCGACCTCCAGCGCCCCAACGCCGTCGGGCAGCTCCAGGTGCTCGGTGGCCGGGCTGGTGTCGAGGTGTACGCCCCGGAGCCCGGCAACGGCACCGGCGACCCGGTGCAGGTGGCCCGCGCGTCGATCGAGCACGCGAAGCGCGCCGCCCGCGACATCGTCATCGTCGACACCGCCGGCCGGCTCGGCATCGACGCCGAGATGATGCAGCAGGCCGCCGACATCCGCGACGCCGTCTCGCCGGACGAGGTCATCTTCGTCATCGACGCGATGGTCGGTCAGGACGCCGTCCGCACCGCCGAGGCGTTCCGTGACGGCGTCGGCATCACCGGTGTGGTGCTCTCCAAGCTCGACGGCGACGCCCGTGGTGGTGCCGCGCTGTCGGTCCGCGAGGTCACCGGGCAGCCGATCCTGTTCGCCTCCACCGGTGAGAAGCTGGAGGACTTCGACGTCTTCCACCCCGACCGGATGGCCAGCCGGATCCTCGGCATGGGCGACGTCCTCACTCTGATCGAGCAGGCCGAGCAGGCCTTCGACTCCGATCAGAAGGAGAAGATGACCGCCAAGCTGATGGGCGGTGAGCAGTTCACCCTGGACGACTTCCTCGACCAGCTCATCGCGGTGCGGCGGATGGGCCCGATCGCCAACGTGCTGGCCATGATGCCCGGCATGGGGCAGATGAAGGACCAGCTCGCCGACCTGGACGACAGTCACTTCGACCGGGTCACCGCCATCATCCGGTCGATGACCCCGGGCGAGCGGACCAACCCGAAGATCATCAACGGATCCCGCCGGGCGCGCATCGCCAACGGCTCCGGGGTCACCGTGATGGACGTCAACCAACTGCTCAACCGCTTCGCCGACGCGCAGAAGATGATGAAGCAGATGGGCGGCATGATGGGCCTGCCCGGCGGTGGCCGCCGCAAGGCGACCAAGTCGCCGAAGAACAAGCGCAAGGGCACCAAGGGCGGCGGTCGTCCGCGTACCGGAGCCGGCGCCGGGATGCCCGCCGGCTTCCCGGGTGGCATGCCGCAGCTTCCGCCGGGGATGGACCCGAACGACCTCGCTGGCGGCCAGGGCCTGCCGCCCGGCTTCAAGCTCCCGAAGATCGACTTCAACAAGCTCGGCAAGGGCGGCGACAACCGCCCCCGCTGACCTCCGTGCCGGTCGGGGGCGGCCTGCTCGCCCCCGACGGGAAGTGATCGGGTAGGACTGTGCGCATGGCTCTTCATGTGCGCGGCGTGCTGCTCCCCGACGACGAGGTACGCGATCTCTGGCTGGTCGGCGACCGGGTGACCTTCACCCCGGTGCCCGGTGCGGAGACCGTCGTCGACGGCGGTTTCGTGCTGCCGGGCCTGGTCGACGCGCACTGCCACATCGGCATCGCCCGAGGTGGCGCCCCGATCACCTCGCTCGACCAGGCCCGCGAACTGGCCCACACCGACCGGGACGCCGGGGTGCTGGCGATCCGCGACGCCGGCTCGCCGTACCCGTACCCCGAACTCGACGACGAGCCGGGCCTACCGCGACTGGCCCGCGCGGGCCAGCATGTCGCCCCACCGAAGCGCTACCTGCGCGACATCGGCGTGGAGGTCGACGCGACCGAGGTGGCCGCCACGGTGGCCGCGCAGGCGCGGGCCGGCAACGGCTGGGTCAAGCTGGTCGGCGACTGGATCGACCGGGGCGTCGGTGACCTGGCGCCGGCCTGGGACGCGGACACCCTCACCGCCGCCGTGCGGGCGGCCCACGACGCCGGGGTACGCGCCGCGGTGCACACGTTCTCCGAATCAGCCGTCGAGATCATGGTGCGGGCCGGCGTCGACTCGGTGGAGCACGGCACCGGGCTGCGCCTCGACCTGATCGACGAGATGGCCCGCCAGGGCACCGCGCTGGTCCCCACAATGATCAACATCGCCACCTTCGGCGGCATCGCCGAACAGGCGCGAGACAAGTTCCCCGGGTACGCCGAGCACATGCTCGCGCTGCGCGACGGCTTCCCCGAGGTGGTGCGCGCCGCGCACGAGGCCGGGGTGCCGATCTACGTGGGCACCGACGCCGGCGGCGGCATCGACCACGGGCTGGCCGCCGAGGAGATGCTGCTGCTGCACGAACGGGCCGGCATGGCACCCACCGACGTACTCGCCGCCGCCTCCTGGGGCGCCCGCGAATGGCTCGGCTTCCCCGGCCTGGTCGAAGGCGGTCTCGCCGACCTGACCGTCTACCCCGAAGACCCCCGTAGCGACCTGCGCGTCGTTCGCGCCCCGTCCCGCACGATCCTCCGCGGCCGCGTCATCCGCTGACCCCGCACGAGCGCCGCGCCGCCCCGGGCCGTGCCGGGCCGTTCCGGGCCGCGTCGTGCCGTGCCGTGCCGCGCCGTGCCGCCCCGGCCGTGCCGTGTCGAGCCGTGCCGTGTCGCGCCGTGCCGTGTGCGCCGCAAGATCGCGCTCGAACCAGGATGTAGTGGCCTCGGCGTTGGGGGATGCCACTACATCCAGGATCGAGCGCGATCTTGGCGTGCGGCGAGACCAATTCGGAAGATCCCCGCAACATCAGGGATGTTGCTGCCTCCTGCGCGCCGGAGGCAGCAACATCCGGGAAGTTGCTCGGATCTTGGTGCGGGGTGCGGGGTGCGGGGTGCGGGGTGCGGGGTGCGGGGTGCGGGGTGCGGGGGCATCGGCCGGCGGCCGGCGGCTGGGGAAGGGCGGGGCGAGCGGGCGCGGGCCAGGGGTGCCCGGGGTGCCGGGGTGCGAGGAGCGGGGTGTGGGTGCACGGGCGCGCGGCGTCGACCAGTGGGCCGGCGCGCGGGGTGTGCGGGGGTCAGGGGGCTGGGCGGGCGGCGGCGCTGAAGAGGTGTACGGCCAGGTTGGCGAGGGCCGTCGCGGTCTGCTCGATCGGTTCGCGGGGGAGCACGATGTGGCTGACCACCAGGCGGACGATGGTGTCGGCGGCGAAAGCCAGCGCGGTCTGGTCCGCTCCGGGCAGGTGGTCGCCGGCCCAGTCGATCAGCGCGCCGGACGCCTCGGTGAGCACCACCTCGGCACGGGTGGTGAGGTACGGCAGTAGCTCGTCCGAGCCGCCCCGGGCGCTGGTCAGGATGGCCTTGACCAGGGGGTTTTCCGCCGCTGTGGTGAGGGTGTGCGCGATCGCCGCGTACGCGCCGGCCCGTACGTCGGTGCCGTGGGCGAGCAGAGCGGCCTGGACGGCGCCGACGAACCGGTCCACCTCGGCGCGGGCGAGCGCCTCGGCCAGCCCTGCCTTGCTGCCGAACTCGTTGTACACGGTCTGCCGGCTCACCCCGGCCGTGGTGGCCACTCCGCCCATCCGGACCGCGTCCCATCCGGCGGCGATGGTCCGCGCGCGGGCGGCGTCCACGATCGTGTCCCGTAGCCGCTGGCGTGGGGAGCCCGTCGAGGTAGTCATGGTGGTCAAATTCTACGGGCGCACCCTCGGCTCGCCCAGCGTCGTGGGCCCGCCCGGCGTCGTCGGCTCGCCCAGCGTCGTGGGCCCGCCCAGCGTCGTGGGCCCGCCCGGCGGCGTCGCGGCCCATCGGCGGAGGGGCACCGCGCGGGCGCGGAGTGCGGCACCGCACGGCGTGGCGACTCCCGGACGCGGTGTCCGCCCGCGTGGCGCATAGGATGTGCGGTCATGGCACGCGTGCTCACTCCCCGTGCGGAGGATTTCCCCCGCTGGTACCAGGACCTGATCGCCAAGGCGAAGCTGGCCGACAACGGCCCGGTTCGCGGCACCATGGTCATCCGACCGGCCGGCTACGCCATCTGGGAGCGTATGCAGGCTGAGATGGACGCTCGGATCAAGGCGGCGGGTGCGGAGAACGCGTACTTCCCGTTGTTCATCCCGGAGAGCTACCTCAAGCGCGAGGCGCAGCACGTCGAGGGCTTCTCGCCGGAGCTGGCGGTCGTCACCCACGGTGGTGGCAAGCCCCTGGCCGAGCCGATCGTGGTGCGTCCGACCAGCGAGACGGTCATCGGCGAGTTCATGGCCAAGTGGATCGACTCGTACCGGGACCTGCCGCTGCTGCTCAACCAGTGGGCGAACGTGGTCCGGTGGGAGCTCCGTCCGCGGATCTTCCTGCGTACCAGCGAGTTCCTCTGGCAGGAGGGGCACACCGCGCACGCCACCCGCGAGGACGCCCGGGCGTACGCGCGGCGGATCCTGCACGAGGCGTACGAGGACCTGATGGTCAACGTGATCGGCATTCCGGTGGTGGTCGGCCTGAAGACGACGCGTGAGCGGTTCGCCGGGGCGACGGCCACGTACACCTGCGAAGGCATGATGGGCGACGGCAAGGCGTTGCAGCTGGGCACGAGCCACGAGCTGGGCCAGAACTTCGCCAAGGCGTTCGACATCAGCTACTCCTCCAAGGAGGGCGGCCGGGAGCACGCCTGGACCACCTCCTGGGGCACGTCCACCCGGATGTTGGGTGGCCTGATCATGGCGCACGGCGACGACAACGGCCTGCGCGTGCCGCCGAGGCTGGCGCCCATCCAGGCGTACGTCATGATCGTCAAGGACGGTGACGGCGTCGGCGAGGCGGCGGCCAAGCTGCGCGACGGCCTGCGCGACGCCGGTGTCCGGGTCGCGCTCGACGACCGGACCGACACCCCGTTCGGCCGCCGGGCCGTCGACGCCGAGCTGCGCGGTTATCCGGTACGCGTCGAGGTGGGCCCCCGCGACCTGGCCGTGGGCAACGCGACGGTGGTGCGTCGGACCGACGGTTCGAAGACCCCGACGCCGGTGGCCGACGTGGTCGCCGCGGTGCTGGCCGCCCTGGAGACCGACCAGCAGGTGCTGCACGACCAGGCGTTGGCCAACCGCGAGTCGCGCACGGTCGAGGTGGCCACCCTGGCCGAGGCGATCGAGGCCGCCGCGACCGGCTGGGCGCGGGTGCCGTGGTCGGCGGTGGGCGTGGCCGGTGAGGCGGAGGCGAACGGTCAGGGCGTCACGGTGCGCTGCCTGCTGCGCGCCGACGGTTCGGTACCGGACTCGGAGGACGAGCCCGATCTGGTCGCCATCCTCGCCCGCGCCTACTGAGGTGCGGCCGGGCGACCCTGTCGACCGGTTCGCGCCGGGCCGGCTGATCGTGCACCGCAACGTGCGGCTGGGGCGGATCGGGTGGGCCCGGCCGGCGCGGGTGGTCCTCGACGACGAGCGAGGGCTGCTGCTTTGGATCGCCCGCGACTCGCCGGTGGCGCACGAGGTGAACGCGGCGGGCCTGACCATGCGGGCGCTGCCGTTCGCCGACTGGATCACCCCGACGTACCGGCTGGCGGAGGGCCGCTGGAATGGCCCGCCGCTGTTGAAGTTCCTGCCCACCGGGGCGGCGCACTCCGTCTGGTGGTTTCGGGACGAACGGGGCCGGTTCGCCAACTGGTACGTCAACCTGGAGGAGCCCGCCGTCCGCTGGGACGACGGCCCGGTCGCCGGTGTCGACATGGTCGACCAGGACCTGGACGTCGTGGTGCGACCGGACCTCAGCTGGGAGTGGAAGGACGAGGACGAGTTCGCCGAGCGGCTCGCCTTCGGTGACGACTACTGGGTGACCGACGAGAAGGCGGTCCGCGCCGAGGGGGAGCGGGTGATCGCGCTCGCCGAGGCCGGGGCGTTCCCGTTCGACGGCACCTGGTGTGACTTCGCGCCGCCGCCGGAATGGGGCGTACCGGACAAGTTGCCGCCGGGGTGGGATCGTCCGCCGGTGCGCTGAGCGGTGTTCCGGGTCACCGGGAACGCGGTGTCCGGGTCCGATGCGGGATATCGGCAGCGGATCTGGCAGAATGGGTCGCTGGTATCCGGCGCGCGTCCGGCGCCCTCTAACCCGGGCACGTCGCCAGTCCACCGAGTAGTCTCCGGCCCAACCCCACGGGTCCGGTCGGCGCTCACCCATGCACACCGCCCGCCTGGGCCGGTGAGATCGCAACAGGAGCGAAACAACTGTGGCCGTAAAGATCCGGCTCCTGCGGATGGGCAAGATCCGCAACCCGCAGTACCGCATCGTCATCGCCGACTCGCGCACCAAGCGTGACGGTCGGGCGATCGAGTTCGTCGGGGTTTACCAGCCCAAGGAAGACCCCTCGATCATCGAGGTCAAGTCGGAGCGGGTCCAGTACTGGCTGTCCGTCGGCGCTCAGCCGAGCGAGGCGGTGCAGCGTCTGCTGGAGCTGACCGGTGACTGGCAGAAGTACAAGGGCCTGCCGGCCCCGCCGCCGCTCCTGGTCGCCCCCGAGCGGGCCGACCGCAAGGCGGCGTACGAGGCTGAGGCGAAGGCCGCCGCCGGGCTCGCCCCGGAGACCCCGGCCAAGCCGGCCAAGAAGGCCGCCAAGGCTGCCGAGGCTCCGAAGACCGAGGCTCCGGCTGAGGCTCCGGCCGCCGAGGCGCCGAAGACCGAGGCTCCGGCCGAGGCCCCGGCCGCTGCCGACGCCGGTGAGCAGGCCTGACATGCCACTGCGTCCGGCGTTGGAGCACCTGGTCAAGGGCATCGTCGACCACCCGGACGACGTCCGGGTGCGGATGGTCGATTCCCGTCGGGGCAAGCGGCTCGAAGTCCGCGTGCACCCCGAGGACCTCGGCACTGTGATCGGGCGGTCCGGCCGGACCGCCAAGGCGCTGCGCCAGGTGATCGGCTCCATCGGCGGGCGCGGGGTTCGCGTCGACATCGTCGACTCGTACTGATGCAGCTCGTCGTCGGCAGGATCGGCAAGCCGCACGGTGTCCGCGGTGAGGTCACCGTGGAAGTGCGGACCGACGAGCCCGAGGCACGGTTCGCCCCCGGTACGGTGCTGCGCACCGAGCCGGGGGCGACACCCCCTCCAACCACCGATGAGCCCGGAGTGCCGTTCCAGGTTCCCGCGGAGCTGACCATCGAGGAAGCCCGCTTCCACCAGGGTCGGGTGCTGATCGCGTTCGACGGCATCCTGGACCGCAACACCGCCGAGGCGCTGCGCGGCACGCTGCTCGTGGTGGACAGCGCCGACGTGGCCCCACCGGACGACCCGGAGGAGTTCCACGACCACCAGTTGGTCGGGTTGGCCGTGGTGACCCCGGCCGGCGAACGCCTGGGCGAGGTCGCCCGCATCGACCACGCGCCCTCGTCCGACCTGCTGGTGCTGCGGCGGCCCGAGGGGCGTACCGCGTTGATCCCGTTCGTCCGGGCCATCGTCCCGGAGGTCGACATCGCCGGCGGACGTGTGATCGTCGACCCGCCAGCCGGACTGCTCGACCTTTAGGACCAGCCCGCATGCGCGTCGACGTCGTGTCGATCTTTCCGGAGTACTTCGCCCCGCTCGACCTGTCGCTGATCGGACGGGCGCGGGCCAACGGCGTACTCCAGCTCGCCGTGCACGACCTGCGGACCTGGACCCACGACGTGCACCGCACGGTCGACGACACCCCCTACGGTGGCGGGCCGGGGATGGTGATGCGCCCGGAGCCGTGGGGTGAGGCACTGGACGCCCTCGCGCCGGTCGACGCCCCGCCGCCCCGGCTACTGGTGCCGTCGCCGGCCGGTGCCCCGTTCACCCAGGCCATGGCGTACGAGCTGGCGGCCGAGCCGCATCTGCTCTTCGCCTGCGGCCGGTACGAGGGAATCGACCAGCGGGTCCTGGCGCACGCCGCCACCCGGATGCCGGTCACCGAGGTGTCGCTCGGTGACTACGTGCTCTTCGGCGGTGAGGTCGCGGTCCTGGTGATGCTGGAGGCGGTCACCCGGCTGCTGCCGGGGGTGCTGGGCAACGCGGGCTCGTTGGACGAGGAGTCACACGCGCACGGGCTGCTGGAGGCGCCGATCTACACCAAACCGCCGAGTTGGCGTGGGCACGACGTGCCGGAGGTGCTCCGCTCCGGTGACCACGGCAAGATCGCCCGCTGGCGGCGCGAGGAGGGTCTGCTGCGGACCGCCGCCCGCCGTCCGGACCTGCTGGCCGCGCTGCCGGCCGATCGGCTCGACAAACGGGACATCGCGGCCCTGGACCAGGCCGGATTTCAGCCTCCGCCGGGGGATGTGGCAAAGTAGTGGGGTTGCCGCATCCGTCCGCGCCCGCGGTCGGCTGCGAGGATCCCCGACCGGGGGTCGGTCCGCCGATCACCACCCGGGAATCAGAATCACCCACCCGCGCACCGAGTGACGGTGCGCCGTGAGCCTTACGAGGACGCAGCGATGAACATCCTGGACGCCCTTGACGCCCAGTCGAAGCGGACCGACCTTCCCGACTTCCGGGCCGGTGACACCGTCAAGGTGCACGCCCGCGTCGTCGAGGGCAACCGGTCCCGTGTCCAGATCTTCCAGGGCGTCGTGATCCGCCGCCAGGGTGACGGTCTGCGCGAGACCTTCTCGGTCCGCAAGGTCAGCTTCGGCGTCGGCGTCGAGCGGACCTACCCGATCAACGGCCCGGGCATCGACCGGATCGAGGTCGTGACCCGCGGCGACGTGCGTCGCGCCAAGCTCTACTACCTGCGCGAGCTGCGCGGCAAGAAGGCCAAGATCAAGGAGAAGCGGGAGAAGCAGCCCAGCTGACTTCCCGCTCGCCACGCCGCCCGAGCTGCGCGTATGCCGTACCGACCAGAGCGCACTACCCTGGTCGTACGGGCGCAGCGAGGCGGCGGTCCCGCCCACGTGGCGGGCAGTTGTCCACTACCGCCCGTGGAGCCTCGACGAGGCTCCCGGGCGGTGGTGTTTCTGCGGACCGGGGAGTGGCGTGGTGCAGACGCTTGACGAGGACGGCACCGTCGATCCGTGGCGCCGACGGGCTCGCCGCACCCGCCGGCAGATGCCTCTCTGGCAGGAGTTGCCGCTGCTGCTGGTTGTCGCGTTCTGCCTCGCGGTGCTGATCCGCACCTTCCTGCTCCAGGCGTTCTTCATTCCGTCCGGCTCGATGGAGGACACTCTCCTCGTCGGTGACCGGGTGCTGGTCAACAAGGTCGTCTACGACGTTCGTGACCCGCTGCGTGGCGAGGTGGTGGTCTTCCGGGGCACCGACCGCTGGGCGCCGCAGGTGGACGATCAGCCGAAGCCCGGTGTCGCCGGCCGGCTCGCCCGCACCGTCGGCGATCTGGTCGGGGTGAGTCGCCCCGGTGAGAAGGACTTCATCAAGCGGGTGATCGGTCTCCCCGGTGACCGGGTCAAGTGCTGCGACAGCCAGGGGCGGGTGACAGTCAACGGCACTCCGCTCAACGAGTCGTACGTCCTGCGGGACTCACCGCTGGACCTGCCGCCCAACCCGGCGGAGTGTCGCTCCCGGCGTTTCGACGAGATCGTCGTGCCGCCCGGTCAGATCTTCGTGATGGGCGACCACCGCGAGGTCTCCCAGGACGCGCGTTGCCAGGGGCCGGTGCCGATCGACAACGTGGTCGGCCGGGCCTTCATGGTGGTCTGGCCGTCGTCGCGATGGAGTGCGCTGTCGGTGCCGTCGACGTTCGAGGACGTGTCCGGGCCGGCCGCGGCGTCCTCCGGTGCGCCGCCGGCGCGACCGACTCCGCAGGGCGGTGCGCTGCTGATGCTTCCGTTGGCAGTCGCGCTACGTGCTTCCCGCGCGTTCCGGACGGTGCCGTCCAGCCGGGCAACGTAGGCTCCTTGGCGTGATTGACGAGCAGACCGACAAGCCGCGCAGCTCCTTCTGGAAGGAGCTGCCGATCCTGCTGGGTGTGGCGATCCTGGTCGCGGTGCTGGTCCGCGCCTTCGTGCTGCAGACCTTCTTCATCCCCTCCCCGTCCATGGAAAACACCCTCAAGATCGATGACCGGGTGCTGGTCAACAAGCTGGTCTACGACTTCCGATCACCGCACCGCGGCGAGGTGATCGTGTTCAAGGCTCCGACCGAGTGGAGCGGCAACCCCGACGGTGAGGACTTCATCAAGCGGGTGATCGGCATCCCGGGCGACCACGTGGTCTGCTGCGACCCCGAGGAACGGTTGATGATCAACGGCAAGTCGCTGGACGAGCCGTACATCTTCTCCATGGACGGGATTCGCGACAAGCCCGCCGACCAGGAGTTCGACATCACCGTGCCGGAGGGCCGACTCTGGGTGATGGGCGACCACCGGTCGGCCTCCGGCGACTCCCTGGAGCACTGGCAGCAGTCCGGGCAGAACATCACCGAGGCCACGATCCCCGAGGACGACGTGGTCGGGCGGGCGTTCACCGTCTTCTGGCCGGTCAACCGGGCCACCTGGCTGACCGTGCCCGACGGGTTCGACGGCATTCCCAAGCCGTAGGCCGACGGGGCGTGGGCGATCCGTCCTCGGTCTGGCAGGCTGGTGCGGTGACCGTCTACACCCCTCGACGCGCGGCCCGCGTGCTGCTCGTCGACGCGGCCGGCCGGGTCCTGCTGTTCGAGGGCTTCGACCCGGCCCGACCCGGGCACCGATACTGGTTCACTCCGGGCGGCGGGCTCGATCCGCTGGAGTCCCCGGCGGCGGGCGCCGCCCGGGAGTTGGCCGAGGAGACCGGCCTGCGGCTCGACCCGGTCGAGTTGGGCGAGCCGGTCTGGTCCGACGCGACCGAGTTCTCCTTCGACGGCATCTGGTACCGCCAGGAGCAGGATTTCTTCCTCTTCCGGGTGGACTCCTGGCAGGTGGACACCACGGGCTTCAACGACATCGAGCGACGCAGCATCGCCGACCACCGCTGGTGGCTTCCCGACGAGTTGGCGGCCAGCGGCGACCGGTTCTACCCGCCCGAACTGCCCGCCCTGCTGACCCGGCTGGGGCAGTCGACCACCGCGGGCCAGGACGAGGCGTCGTGCTGACCCCGCCGCGTACCGTGGTGCGCCGCGAGGCCGGCCTGTACGCCCTGGAGCGGGCGTTGCAGCGGCGCGGCTTCCGGCACGTCGCCGGTGCCGACGAGGCGGGCCGGGGAGCGTGCGCCGGTCCGCTGGTCGCCGCCGCGGCGGTGCTGCCCGAGGGGCGGCGCGGCGAGATCGACGGGCTGGCCGACTCGAAGCTGCTCACCCCGGCCAGCCGGGAGCGGGTGTACGCGGATGTCGTGGACCGCGCGCTCGCGTACGCCGTGGTGGTCATTCCGGCCGAGGAGGTCGACGCCCGGGGTCTGCACGTGTGCAACCTGGCCGCGATGCGCCGCGCCCTCGCCTCGCTCACCACCCGCCCGGAGTACGTGCTGACCGACGGCTTCGGCGTGGACGGCCTGGGCGTGCCCGGGCTGGCGGTGTGGAAGGGCGACCGGGTGGCGGCGTGCGTGGCGGCGGCAAGCGTGCTGGCCAAGGTCACCCGGGACCGGCTCATGGTGGAGCTGGACGGCGTGTACCCGGCGTACGGGTTCGCCGAGCACAAGGGCTACATCACCCCGGAGCACTCGGCGGCGCTGCGGGAGCACGGGCCGTGCCGGGAGCACCGGTTCTCGTACGTCAATGTCGCCGCGGTCTCCGGCCGCGACGGCCGGCCGCCGCGCGCCCGACGGCCCGGCGGCCACGCCCCGGATGAGCCGATGGAGCGCTCGTGGGCGTCAGGGGGTACCGTCGGCGTGGCGTTGGGCGAGCAGCCTCGGCCTCCGACGCCGGTGGGGGAAGATGTGGCCATGGAAGGCGGAGTGCGATGAGCGCGGAAGATCTCGAGAAGTACGAGACCGAGATGGAGCTGCAGCTCTACCGGGAGTACCGCGACATTGTCCGCCAGTTCTCCTACGTGGTGGAGACGGAGCGCCGGTTCTACCTGGCCAACCAGGTCGACCTGCACGTGCGTAACTCCGACGGCGAGGTCTACTTCGAGGTCGAGATGCACGACGCCTGGGTGTGGGACATGTACCGTCCCGCCCGCTTCGTGAAGAACGTCCGAGTGATGACCTTCAAGGACGTCAATGTCGAGGAGCTGGAGAAGCCCGACATCTCACTGCCCGCCGACTCCGGCTTCGGCGGCTGAGCGCACCCGAGCCGCAGGGCCGTGCCACGGGCCCCCCACCCGTGGCCTGACACCCGCCGCCGATCACTCGGCCGGCACCACGACCTCGACCCGCTGCACCATGTTGTTGGCGAAGCCGCCGCGGTTCCACGGTTGCTCGACCGGCTGGGTCCGCCCGGACGCGTCGGTCGCCCGCGCGCCCAGCACGTACCGGCCGGGGGTGGCCACCCACTCGTGGCGCCAGCGCCGCCAGGCGAAGTCCCCCGCGTCCGTCGGGTCCAGCTCGGCCGGCGTCCAGCTCTCCCCGCCGTCGGTGGTCACCTCCACGGCGACCACCGGCGCGTGCCCCGACCAGGCCCGACCATCCAGGGTGCACGGACCGGGCCGCAGCACCCGGCGGCGGGACATGAAGTCGGGGAAGCCGGGCGGGCGGACCAACGCACGCGGCTCGATCCGGGTGACCGGCACGCCCGGGTCGTCGGCGTCGCGGCGTACCCGGTAGGCCACCGCGTTCTGGTACCCCTCGAACGGCTCGGTCCGCAGCTCGATGGAGTGGACCCACTTCACGTGCGCCATGCCGTACCAGCCCGGCACGATCAGCCGCAGCGGCGCACCGTGCTGCGGCAGCAGGGGAGCGCCGTTCATCTCGTACGCCAGCAGCACCTCCTCGCGCAGCGCGTCGGCTACCGGAAGCGCCCGCTGGTAGTCCTGCTCGACCCCGCGCTCCACGCCGTGATCGGTGCCGGTGAAGACCACGTCCACCGCGTCCGGGTCGATGCCCGCCTCCCGCAGCAGCGGAGCGAGCGGGGTGCCGGTCCACTCCGCGTTGCCGACCGCCTCGACCAGCCAGGGCTGGCTGACCGGTCGGGGGTGCAGCAGGGCCCGACCGTTGCCGGCGCACTCCAGGGTCACCTGCCGGGTGACCCGGGGCCGCTCGCGCAGGTCGGCGAGGGTGACCGTCAGCGGCCGATCCACCGCCCCGCCGATCGTCAGCGTGTGCGTCGCCGGGTCGAGCTCCGGGATGTCGTAGTGGATCAGCAGGTAGTGCAGCCCGGCCGGGGTGACGTCGTAGCGCAGCGCCTCCAACGGGATGCCGTGGTTGCGGGCCGCGAGCTGCAACTCCTCGGCGCTTATCGTCTCGTCCGGCTCCGCGAGCCGGGACGGGCCGCTCACGTCGGCCACCGTCGGCCCGGTGGGGGACGACGTCCGGTCATCGAGAGTGGTCATGCGAGCCTCCCCGGTACAGACGGCGGCGCCCGCCGTACGCGGCCCAGCCTAGGCCCTCGGCGGCGGCCGGAAAACGGCACCGGAGGTACGGCGGCGTTCACGCGACGGGCCGTGGACAGCGTCCCGCCGTCCCGGGCATAGCAGATCATCGAGGGTGTTGGGTGGTCGTCCACAGCACCTCCGGTTGTCCACAGCCGCACCGGCCGGGCTGGCGGACGACCCCGCGTCGGCCGGAGGCTGCCGTCATGCGACCGCCATCCGTCCGTTCGATCCGCCGTACCGTGCTGCTCTGCGCCGCGCTCCCGCTCGCACTGACGGTCCAGCTCTGCGGGCTGGCGGTGCTGGTCGCGGCGGTGCCCGGCCAACCACCGACGCCGACCGAGCCGGTCGCGGCCCGGACGGTCCAGGTCGCGGATCCAGCGCCCGCCGGGCGGTTCCGCTGGCCGCTCGACGGGCCACCCCGTCCGGTACGCCGGTTCGACCCGCCGCCCCGACCGTGGCTGCCCGGCCACCGCGGCGTCGACCTGGCCGCCCCGGCCGGAGCGGTGGTCCGCAGCGCCGGGCCGGGCACCGTGCTCTTCGCCGGTCTGGTGGCCGGTCGACCGGTGGTCACCGTGGGGCACGCCGGCGGGCTGCGGACCACCCACGAGCCGGTCCAACCCGCGGTACGCCCCGGCCAGGCGGTCACCGCCGGCGCGCCGCTGGGCGAGCTGCTGCCCGGGCACGCGGGCTGCCCGGCCGAGGCGTGCCTGCACTGGGGCCTGCGCCGGGGCGAGGAGTATCTCGACCCGCTGGCCCTGCTCGGCCTCGGCCCGGTGCGCCTGCTCCCGGTCGGTCCGGTCCCGGTGTCCGCTCCGGCCGTCCGGTCAGCGCTGGGCGAGCAGTGCCGGCAGTCGTGCGCCCAGCCGTTCGTACTCGTCGGCGGCGTTGTACACCTGGCCGGTGAGCCGCAGCCACCCCCGGCCGTTCCAGCTCATCACCGCCACCTCCGTGGCGAGCCGCTCACCGATCCGTGCCTGCAACGCCCGCGCGGCGTCGATCGTGGTGCCCGTGCCGGTCGGCAGCGGAATGAGGCGCAGCGCCACCCCCGGCCCGCCCGGGTCGGGCAGATCGGCGGGGGCCACCCCCAGAGCGTCCCCCACCACCCGCTGGCCGTACGCGGCGAGCGCGGCGTTGTGCGCCCGCACCCGGTCGACGCCGAGACTGCGCATCGTGAACAGGCCCGCCGGGGCGGCCAGCCAGGGCGTGTAGTCGAGAGTCGCCTGCCACTCGAGCCGGGCCGGGAAACCCGACTCCTGCTCCCAGGACACCACCAGCGGCTCGATGCGGTCCCGCCACTGCGGTGCCACCGCCAGCACTGCGGTCCCGCGCGGGGCGTACGCCCACTTGTGCAGGTTGCCCACCCAGAAGTCCGCGCCGATGCCGGCCACCGGAGTGGGCAGCATGCCCGGGGCGTGCGCGGCGTCCACCAGGACCGGCACGCCGTGTTCGCGGGCCACCCCGACGATGGCGGCGGCCGGAAAGAGCTTGGCGGTTGCCGAGGTGAGCTGGTCGACGACGAGCAGCCGGGTCCGCCCGGGGCGCAGACTGGCGCGGACGCTCTGCACGATCTCCTCGGCGGTGGCGGTCAGGGGGATCGGCAGGACCCGGCTGACCGCGCCGGTGCGGCGGCACTCGCGCTGGATGGCCAGGCTCACCGCCCCGTACCCGTGATCGGTGCTCAGCACCTCGTCGCCGGCCTGCAGGCCCACCGACTGGAGCACCACGGCGACGCCGGTGGTGGTGTTGCCCACCAGGGCGCTGCCGTCCGGGTCGGCGCCCAGGAACCCGGCGAGGTGCCGACGGGTGTGCGCGATCCGGTCGACCAGCCCCTGGGTGAAGAAGCGCAGCGGGTTCGCCTCCATCTCGTCGCGCAGCCGCTGCTGGGCGCGCTGCACCCCGATCGGCACCGCGCCGAACGAGCCATGGTTGAGGTGGCTGACCGCCGGGTCGAGGGAGAAGAGCAGGCGGGCGCCCGGGATCGGCTCAGGGGGCTGCGGGACGCTCACTTGATGATCGTAACCGCCGCGCTCGCGCGTCCTCCGGCCGTTGAACAGGCGCGCGGGTGCCGCCCTCCGGCCGTTGGCCAGGCGCGCGGGGTGCGCCTCCCGGTGGACGGCGCGAGCCCGCTCGACGTCAGGCGCGTGGGTGCGCCTGCCGGTACGCGGCGCGCAGGCGCTCAACCGAGACATGGGTGTAGATCTGGGTACTCGCCAGCGACGAGTGACCGAGCAACTCCTGCACGGCGCGCAGGTCGGCGCCACCCTCCAGGAGGTGGGTGGCCGCGGAGTGGCGCAGATCGTGCGGGCTGGTCCGGGGCAGCCCGGCGGCCTCGGCGTACGCACCGACGATCTGCCGCGCGGTCGTCGGGTTGAGCCGACCGCCCCGGGCACCCAGCAGCAGCGCTTCCCCGGAGCGGGCGCCCACCATCGCCGGGCGGCCCCGGCGCAGCCAGTCGTCCAACGCCCGCTCGGCGGGCACCCCGTACGGCACCGAGCGCTCCCGCCCGCCCTTGCCGAACACCCGGATCACCCGCCGGCCGTGGTCGACGTCCCCGACGTCCAACCCGCACGCCTCGCTGACCCGTACGCCGGTGGCGTAGAGCAACTCCAGCAGCACCCGATCCCGCAGCGGCACTGCCTCGGCCTCTTTGGTTACGCCCGACGTCGGCCCGGCCGCTGCGTCCGTGCGGGCTTGGTCCGTGCGCGCTGGGTTCATCAGCCGCGGGTTGGTGGGCGCAGCCTGCCGGGACGGTGCCTCGACCAGAGCGGCGGCCTGGTCGGCACGCAGCACGCTGGGCAGTTCCCGGTGCGCGCGAGGGCTGGCCAGCGCGGCGCCCACGTCGGCGGGGAGCAGCCCGGCCCGGTGTGCCCAGGCGCTGAACGCCCGCGCCGACGCGGCCCGCCGGGCCAACGACGTGCGGGCCGCACCGGTGGTGCGCTGCCGCGCCAGCCAACTGCGCAGCACCGACAGGTCCAGCTCGGCGAGGTCGACGCAGCCCATCCGGACGGCGTGGTCGAGCAGCGAGACGAGATCGGTGACGTACGCGCGGACGGTGTGCGCCGACCGGTTACGCACCCGGGACAGGTGCTCGGCGAAGTCGTCGACTGCGTCGCGCAGCGCCGGCGGCAGTGCCTGGTGCATGGCCCGGGTGCCCCGGTCCGCCCGGCTCATCGTGGCCGCGCCGACGCGCTGGCCGGTCCACCGGCCCAGGCACCCTCACTCACAGCTGGCACGGCACCAGCCTACGGCCGACCGTCGTGGATCACCGGCTCCGGCGGTGCCGGTGATCATCGACCCGGCTCACCTGCGGTTGCCCCTCTTGAGTAGGAGCGCGATCAAGCCACCGATGAGTGCGGTGGACGTGACGAGACACAGCAGGACCGCGATATGCCACGGCTTGATAGCACCCATGGCCGCGCACAGTACCGTCATCGTCGGGTGCCTGGGGGCGGGCAGCTCAGTGCACGAGTGCGGGCAGGTATACGAAGAAGGTCTCCCGCGCCAACGGGAGACCCCTCCAAAGTCGAGCGGTCTGGCCACAGACACTGCTTCGACGGAGACGGGGAAACCCCATCTCGATGGCGCAATCTTCAGCCGGCACCTGACGGCACTGCAACTCCCTCGGACTGTTTCGGACGAAGCAAGTCATACGAGCCCTGCTTTGACTTCGGGAAACGAGGTTGTTCGCCGTCGGTTGACCGGTGTCTACGCCGGACAACCGGCAAACTTCAAACAGTCGATCGAGGCATGCCAGTGCCCGGATGGTGGCACTAGGTCACCCCCAAGGTGTTGGGGTTACAGCGTTAGTGCACCATGGACCCCACGTTCGGCAGAAGAGGGATGCGGCCGCGCCAACGGCCGCGTGTCATGAGCGACTTTCGCGGAGCGTAGAGCGTCTGGCCACAAGACCAAGGAGGGCGTCATGCCCGGCTTCGCTGTTCACTCAGGTACACACACGGTCCGCGTGAAGGCCCGATCGGGTCAAGCCGGGATCCACCGTCGCCCCCGGCTGCCCGGCCGGCGACGCGCCGCGCGCTGACGCGGCCCGGTTCTCGAGTCGGAACGGGAGCTGATCATGCCCCGCCCCGAACGGCCGATCGATCCACGTGGGGGACCACTCGCGGCGTTCGCCTATCAGCTACGTCAGGTTCGGGCGAAAGCACAAAATCCAACGTACCTACAGATGGCCAGGGCAACCGGGCGATCGAAGACGGCCCTCGCCGAGGCCGCCGGTGGTGATCACCTCCCCGCCTGGGAGACGGTCGAGGCATACCTTCGTGCCTGCGGCGAGCCGCCTGTGGAGTGGCGGTCCCGGTGGGAGCGCTTGCGGGACATGACAAGGATCTCGCCAGTCGACGTCGGTCACCGCGAAACCGAATCCGTTCGGTTGACCGGTGTCCGGCGGGACGCCAGCGTCCCCTCCCCGCAAACATCGGCCGTCAGCGTCGATGTAAGAGCAGTGCAGACGCCAGCGGAACTGGCCGCCGCCCTGGAGACGCTCCGTCGCCGCCTGAGTCTGTCCTACAAATCGGTCGAGAAGGCTGCCACCAAGCCGGGGACGCGAGGTGCGCACCTGAGTAAGAGCACCGTCGGTGAGATGGTCACAGGCGTTCGGCTGCCCACCAGGGAGAGGCTGCTGACGTTTCTGGCGGCTTGCGGGGTCGTCGGAGCAGCCGAAACGGCGCCGTGGTTGGACGCGTGGGAACGTGCTTCCTCTGTTCAGCCCACGCAGTCGTCTGGAGCTTTGCGCGTGCGCGAGGCGTGGCCCCATCAGCTCGGTGTGCACCTCGCGATGTCGGGCGAAACGCTACCGGAGTACGTCGGGCGAAAGTTCGACCAGGACGTCCGCGATCTGCTGCGCCGAAGCAGTGAGCAAGGTGGCCTAATCCTGCTGGTCGGACCGCCGGCCGTAGGCAAGAGCCGGTCGTTGTACGAGGCGGTGCGTACCGAACTGCCCGAATGGTGGTTGATCCATCCCGCCGACTCCGACGAACTCGCTGCGCTGGTTGAGCACCGAACCATGCGCACCGTGGTCTGGCTCGATGATCTCGACCGTTTTCTCGGCCCTACCGCCGTGCCCGGTGCCATCCGAAAACTGGTCCACGGCGGCACCGTGGTCGTGGGCACGATGCGGGCTGAGCAGTACGCCCGACGACTCGTGGTTCCGCCGTCAGGCTGGGATGACCTGTCCACCGCGGACCGGCAACTCCTGGGCCTCGCGTCGGTGGTCGACGTGCCCGCGCACCTCACGGCTCGGGAGGTAGAGGGGGCGGGGGTGATCGCGGTACGCGACCACCGAATCCGGGCCGCACTGCGCAGCGGCGAGACCAATCTGGTCCAGGAACTCGCCCATCTGCCGCAGATCATCGACCGTTGGAGGCACGCCAACTCGTACGCGAGGGCGGTGATCCTAACGTTGGTGGAGGCACGCCGCCTTGGGGTTCAGGGTCCGGTCAATCGCACGTTGCTTGCCGCCGCCGCACCGGGCTACCTCACCCTGGAGGACCGGGCTGCTGCTCCGTCCGACTGGCTCGATGCCGCTCTCGACTACGCCAGCGCATACGTCTCCGCCGGCCCTGGGCCGCTGGTACCCGTAGCAGAGGATGTGGGTGCCGTAATCGGGTACCACGTTGCCGATGCGCTGGTGGGAGAGGTCGCGGCGTCTGCCGCGGCCGTCCCAGAGGTTGTCTGGAGAGCGTTCCGTCGCCACCTGACGGACGCGCACGACCTGCTCTCCGTCGGTCATGCCGCTCGGAAGCGGATGAGACTGCGGCATGCTGAGGCCCTGTACACGGCAGCCCTGGCGCAGGGGTTGCACCAAGCGGCCGCCTGCCTCGTCGAGATCCTGCACCTTCAGGGACGTGTAGGCGAGCGGGACAGGTTGGCCCGATGCTTCGGGGCGCAGGTGTCGCAGACCCGCCCTACTCGGCTGCTCGGCCCCCTCGCACATCCTGCCGACCTGCGGGCGCGAGTCGAGGCTGCTGACCCGGCCGCAGCAGTACACCTGGTCGAATCTCTGATCCAAGGCGGCCGGGTCGCGGGTGCGATCGAGGCCCTGAGCGGCAGGGTCGAAGCTGGCGACACCATCGCGGCTTCCCGCATGGTCGACGTCTTGGTGTACCGCGGGCATGCTCGTGAAGTGGGCGAGTGGCTTCGCGAGTTCGCGGAGCTCTACCCCTCCGCGGCGGTGGCAATTGCAGATGACTCGTTCTACTCGGGTCGCTTCGATGAGGTGGCCCGGATTCTGGCACCTCATTTCCAGGCCGGTGACGCAGCCGCTGTGAGCCGGGTCGCCGAACTGCTGGCCGTCGAAGGACGGATCGATGACCTGCGTGCCCTAGCCGATAGCGGCCTACCGATCGCGGCCGGGCAACTGGCCTGGCTACTGGCCGAGCGGGGCGAATTCGAGGAGCTCAGGGCCCGAGCCGCCGCCGGCGACAGTTGGGCCGCTTCCCGCCTGGACGGGCAGGAGCCGGGCCTCGCCGAACGCCCGCCGGACCAGCGCGAGAGCTTCGGGGCCGATCGCGACTTCTACCTTCGGCGGGCAATGGCCCGCGATGCTCGTCGACAGGAACCACGACGAGCCTCTGTTGACGCTTACGCCGCCTATGCCTCTTCCCTTCACCGCAGGAGTCGGCCGTGACGACGAACAACGACGGTTCGACTGGTCACGGCGAAGGCCGCGATGCCGTTCCGGCCGGTCAACCCGCTCGACAGGGGCGTGCCGTCGGCCGCCAGAGACGGTCGACGCAGACGCGGCCTGCGGGCAAGACACCCGAGGCCCCACTCGTGCCGGACGATGTCCTGCCCGCGCAGGCCAGCGCGCCAACGTCGAACACAGTGAACCGGCTGCCCGACGTTGGTCGCCCGGACCGGCCGCTGACGGAGGCACGGCAGGCAGCTTCCTCGCAGTCGTCCTCGGAGGGCGACTTGCCTTCCCAAGGCGGCGTGGTGTGGCTTATCGCCAGGATGTGGAAGGACTTGGACACCGAGCGGAGCCAGAACCTCTCCCGCATCATCCTCGCCGCCGGCGTGGCGGTGGCCCTGATGCTCGCGTTGCTGGCGGTCGTCGCATACTTCTTGGCGAGCATCCCAGGCGTTGCGACGATGACTGGCGCGCTGCTTGCCGGCACTGCTGGTGCGACTGGCGCGGCGGCCGGAGCCCGCGCGCTGCGGCGCCACCGGCAGCGGCGGGCACAGCGAGCGGCGCCTCGCGGCGGGCGGCAAGGTCGTGGCCAACAAGGTCGGAGTCGCGGTCAACGGCGGGGTTGATACGCCGGACTCGCTGACGGTGTAGCTGGCCGACCGGAGCCGGACTCCAGTCGGAGCAGTAGCGGGCCCCCGGCGACTGCGGCCGCGGCGGCCGTGGCACCGACCGCGATGAGGAACACCGTCAGCGCCGCGGTGCCGCCGTCCGGACCAACCATGAGACGCGTGACCCCGATCCCGATCGTCGCAGCCACCAGCCCAACGAGTGCGCCGTACCCGGCGACGAGGGTGATCCAAGATCGACGGGCCAACCGGCGGTCAGCCGTGTGGCCGTCCTCGTCGGAGGGGGCGCCGTGATCGAGACGGGTGGTTTCCGGGTCAGCCATCCTTCGGTCCCTGTCGGTCACACACGGTGGGCGCCTCCGTAAGTGGGCCAACCGGATCCGCGACCTCCGCAGCAGTCAGGAGCGGCTATAGCGGCTGTGCGCACGTCATCGCGTACCCGTGAGCCTATCGTCGATGACCCCCTGGAGCACGTGCGTGTCGTACCGAAGTCCGTTCAGCGACGTCAGCAAGATGAGGGTTCATCAACCCTGCACCTTGATCGCGGGTGGGGCTAGGGCGTAGCCGTCGTCGCGACGGACCACCATGGACAGCTCCTCCAGCAGGGACAGCTTGCGCAACGCCGTCCGTAGGTCGACACCGGCTCGGGAGGAGAGCCGGTCCACGCCCATCGCGCCTCGGCGGGGCAGCGCCTCCAGCAGCGACCGCGCGTCGTCGTCCAGCGCGTCGGTGGCCCTCTGCGGTCCACGCGCCAGCGGGGCCAGGTCCGTGCCGATCCGGCCCACCTCCTCCAACACGTGCGCAACCCCGGTGACCAACCGGGCCCTGGAGTACTCGCGCAGGAACTCGTGCGCCCCGACGGACATCGCCGAGGTCACCGGCCCGGGCACCACCATGGCCACCCGATTGGCGTGGATGGCGCGCCGCGCGGTCTGCGTCGCGCCACTGCGCGCCGACGCCTCCACCACGACCGTGCCCCGGGTGCCTGCGGCGATCACCCGGTTGCGGATCAGGAACCGGGGCCGCAGCGGCTCGGCACCGGGCGGCCACTCGCTGACCAGCAGCCCCGTCTCGGCGATCCGGTCGAAGAGCGCGGCGTTGCCCATCGGGTACGGGCGGTCGAGCCCGCAGGCGAGCACCGCGACGGTCAGACCGCCCGCGGTGAGGGCGCCCCGGTGGGCGGCGGCGTCGATGCCGAACGCGCCACCGGACACGACCGTCCAGTCCCGCTCCGCCAACCCGTACCCCAGCTCGGTCGCGACGTGCTGCCCGTAACCGGTGGCCGCCCGCGCCCCCACCACGGCCACCGAGCGATCCAGCGCCTCGCCGAGCGGCCAGCTTCCGCGTACCCAGAAGCAGAGCGGCGGGGCGGTCTCACCGTCCACCCGGCGGCTGACATCCGGAAGCCGCAACGCGGTCAGGCTGGCGACCTGGGCCGGCCACTCCTCGTCGTCCGGCGTGACCAGCCGGGCACCCAGTCGTTCCGCCCGCTCCAGCGCCTCCGCGGCCACCGTCCGCGCGTCGCCGGCCGCCGAGCGTGCGGCGACCGTGGTGCGCAGCCAGCCGTCCGGGCCGCCGCCGTCGAGCAGCAGATCCAGGGTCGCCACCGGGCCGTGCCGTTCGACCAGATGGTGCACCGCACGCGTGCCCGGCTCCGCCAGCCAGGTCAGGGCGACCCGGGCCAGCCTGCGTTCATCCTCGGCGCTCACGTCGCCTCTCCCGTCCGTAGTTGAAGCGCTTCCCGGACGTCGTCCCGGTCCGGCCGGTCGCGACCGTCGAGATCAGCGATGGTCCAAGCCATCCGGATCACCCGGTCGAAGCCGCGCGCCGACAGCGAGCCGGAGTCGAGCCGGCCACGCAGCTCGACGGTGACCCGGGCCGGCAGCCGCCACGGCGGCCTGCGCAGGTGCGGCCCGTCCACCTCGGCGTTGAGCCGCCGGCCGAGGTCGGCCCAGCGGGCGGCCGCCGCCTGCCGGGCCGCTGCCACCCGGGCGGCGACCGTCGCCGAAGGCTCGACGCCGCCGTCGGTCGCCATCAGCTCGGCCGCCCGCACCGGCATCAACCGCACCTGGACGTCGATCCGGTCCAGCAGCGGCCCGGAGAGCCTGCCGAGGTAGCGGCGGCGGACCAGCGGCGAACACTCGCAGTGCGCGTCGCCGGCCGGCTTGGCACACGGACACGGGTTGGCCGCCAGCACCAACTGGGTGCGGGCCGGGTACACGGTGCCGCCCCCGCTGCGGCTCAACTGGATGTGGCCGTGCTCCAGCGGCTGCCGCAGGGCCTCCAGCGCGCCCTTGCTGAATTCGGGAGCCTCATCGAGGAAGAGCACCCCGCGATGCGCCAGCGACACCGCCCCGGGTCGGGCCAGCCCCGAACCGCCGCCCACCAGCGACGGCACGGTCGCGGTGTGGTGCGGCGCCTGGAACGGCGGGCGACGCAGCAACCGACCGCCCGGCGGCAGCAGCCCGGCAACCGAGTGCAGCGCGGTGACCTCCAGCGCCGCGTCGTCGTCCAACTCGGGCAGGATCGACGGCAGTCGTTCGGCGAGCATCGTCTTGCCGGCGCCCGGGGGGCCGAGCAGTGCCACGTGGTGCCCGCCGGCCGCGGCGACCTCCAGGGCGCGCCGACCCATCTGCTGCCCGGCGACGTCGGCGAGATCCGGCCCACCGACCAGCGGTGCCGGGATGTCTGCCGGTGGCTCGATCAGCGGGGTCCCGTCGCGCACGAAGGCGACCAGCCGGTGCAGGGTGTCCACCGCTCGTACCCGTACCCCGGGGATGACGGCGGCCTCGGCGGCGTTGCCGGCCGGGACGATCACCCGCGCGACACCGGCCTGGGCTGCTGCGGCGACCATCGGGAGTACGCCGCGCACCGGCCGGACCGTCCCGTCGAGCCCCAACTCGCCGAGCACCACCACACCCTCCAGGGGGAGCAGCGGCAGCTCACCCGAGCCGCCCAGCAGCGCCGCGGCGATGGCCAGATCGAAGGCCGAGCCGAACTTCGGCAGCGTGGCGGGCAGCAGGTTGAGGGTGATCCGCCGGTTGGGCCAGCGCTGGCCGGAGTTGACCACGGCGGCGCGGACCCGGTCGCGGGCCTCGTGCAGGGCGGTGTCCGGCAGACCGGAGATCACCACCGCCGGCAGGCCGGCGGCCAGGTCAGCCTCCACCTCGACGAGATGGCCGGTCACTCCGACCAGCCCCACGCAGAGCACCTTCGCGTAGCTCACCGCGCGCCACCGATCTTTCGGGTACGCATGTCAGAACGCGCCCTTGAGGTGGTCGACCTGCGCCGGACCGGCGTCGGGCAGCCGCACCGACAGCACGTCGAAACGCACCTCCTCGGCGGTCGTACCGGTCTCGGTCAGCCACCGCGCGGCAAGCCCTCGCAGCCGGCGGGCCTTGGCCGGCACGACCGCCTCGGCCGGGGTGCCGAAGCCCTCACCCCGGCGGGTCTTCACCTCGCAGAAGGCGAGCACGGGCCCGTCCCACGCGATGATGTCGATCTCCCCGGCCGAGCAGCGCCAGTTGAGGGCGATCGGGCGCAGCCCCGCCTCGGTCAGGTGCCGGGCCGCACACCGCTCGCCGTACGCGCCGACCGCCTGGTTCCGCTTCGTCATGGCCGGCACGGTGCCCGCCGATGGGCGATCGCCGCGACCCGGCGGCAGCCCAACTGTGGACAACAGGTGGGCTGTGGACAGTCGGACGATCATGCTTGCGCTGTGCTACGGCGTGAGTCTCCGACAGTGGCCGGCAGCGTGGCTGGCCGTACTCCCAGGGCGGCGGCCGCCTTGATCAGGTGATGAGAAGTAGGTGTCAGGGCCGCCGCCGACCTACTTTTCATCACCTGATCAAGGTGCGGATTCGGCAGCACCATCGGGGCGCGGGTCATGCCCCGTGCGCTATCTGGGTGATCGGCGGCGCGGTTGGCTGGGCTGAAATGGCGCGGGCGTGCCCGGTCGCATACGGTGCCTGACGTGGACGGACGACGGAGTTTTCCGGAAGATCAGGAGTCGCGCTGGTACCCCGACGAGCGGGGTCGCGGTTACGGCGAGTCGGAGTGGCGCGGCGCGGGCGAACCGCGATACCGGGACGGCGAGATCCCCGAGCAGCGTGGCGTGGAAGACGGCCGCTCCGTCGAGGACACCGGCGTCGGCCGCCGCCGCGAGCCGGACTCGGGACGCTTCAGCGCCGTCGACGCGAGCCGCTTCGGCGGTACGCCCGAGTCGGACTCGGGTCGGCTGAGTGCGGTGGACGCGGGTCGCTTCGGTGCGCCGGAGTCGGACTCGGGTCGGCTGAGTGCGGTGGACGCGGGTCGCTTCGGTGCGCCGGAGTCGGACTCGGGTCGGCTGAGTGCGGTGGACCCGGGTCGCTTCGGTACGCCCGAGTCGGACTCCGGTCGCTTCGGTGCTCTGGACGACCAGACTGGTCGGTTCGGGGCGAGTGAGGCTGATTCGGGTCGTTTCGGTGCGGTGGACCCGTTGGGTGCCGCGCGACCAGAGGTGGACGGTTACCGGGCCAGCCGGTCGCGGCGGGCAGACCGGGACCCCTCGGAGACCTCCGGTGAGCTGCCGGGTCGCCGGGCCGCCCGGGAGACGACCACTGCGGGACCTCCGGTGACCAGCGCGGCGCCGGAGACGTCCCGCGACAGCACATCGACAGCGCCGGCCAGCGTGCCCGCTGACCAGGCTCGTCCCGCTCCGCTCGGTGGGTACCCGATCATCGAGCCGACCCGGGGCGGCGGCGACATGCCGCACCCGCTGGAGATGCCGACCGGCCCGATGCCGGGGATCGGCCCTCGACCCGACCTGCCCGCAGGCGAGCCGCCCGTGTACCCGCCGGCCGCCGACGGCGTCTATCGGACCCGTCGACCGGTGCTGGCCGTACTCTTCGCGCTGCTGGTGTTGATCTTCGAGGTGCCTGCGCTGCGGGTGTTGCTGGCGGGCGTGACCGGCGACCCGGTGGACGCCGGGAACGTGGTGGTGGGCATCGCCCTGGTCGCCGGACTGCCGATCTTCGCGACCGGGCTGTACGGGCTCCGAACGGGAGGACTGGCGCTCGCCGACAACGGTCGGGGCTGGCTGCGCCCACCGACGGCCTATCTGACCGTCGGCCTGGTGCTCTTCGTGGCCGCCGCGCTCGCCGCTGGCTGACCCGGCTTGACCCGAGATCGCCCGTCGCGGTCTGACCCGCCGCCGGCTGGCGCGCGCGGACGATTCGGACAACAAGCAGGAAGCGCGCTGATGTTTCCCACAACAACCAGGAAATAGTGGCCTCCGGCGCCGCGAAGGCCACTATTTCCATGAAGTAGCGCGATCTTCCGGCAAGTCGCACGACCGAGCCGGGCCCCGGGCGCCGGGCGCCCTGAGCGGGGAGCGGGGAGCGGGGAGCGGGGAGCCGGGAGCGAGCAGGCGGAGCGGCACGCCACGCGCACCCCGGGGCGGCTGAACGGGTGAGGGGCGTACACTGGCCAACTGGCGACCGCCTCGTGCGGTCGACCTCGCGCGCCCTCTTCACGAATCGTCGTGGAGCGACGGCCTCCCTGGTCCCGATCTTGGTCGGGTCCACCATGGGTCGGCGACCAGGCGCCAGGACGCCCGGCCACCGGCCGGGCGTGACAACCAGGGACCTTGAGGAGTACCCCAACCATGGCCGTCGTGACCATGCGTCAGCTGCTGGAGAGCGGTGTCCACTTCGGGCACCAGACCCGGCGCTGGAACCCGAAGATGAAGCGCTTCATCATGACCGAGCGCAACGGCATCTACATCATCGACCTGCGCCAGACCCTCGAGTACATCGAGAAGGCGTACGAGTTCGTGCGTGGGACCGTCGCCGAGGGTGGCAGCATCCTGTTCGTCGGCACCAAGAAGCAGGCCCAGGAGGCGATTGCCGAGCAGGCGACCCGGGTCGGTCAGCCGTACGTCAACCACCGCTGGCTCGGTGGCATGCTGACCAACTTCCAGACCGTGTACAAGCGGCTCCAGCGGATGAAGGAGCTGGAGGGCCTGGGTGACCTCAGCGGCACCGCCGCCGGTTACACCAAGAAGGAGACCCTGCAGCTCTCCCGCGAGAAGATCAAGCTGACCCGCACCCTCGGTGGCCTGCGGGACATGCAGAAGCTTCCCGCCGCGGTGTGGATCGTCGACACCAAGAAGGAGCACATCGCCGTCGACGAGGCCCGCAAGCTGGGCATCCCGGTGATCGCGGTGCTGGACACCAACTGTGACCCGGACGAGGTCGACTTCCCGATCCCGGGTAACGACGACGCGATCCGCTCGGCCGAGCTGCTGACCAAGGTCGTCGCGGCCGCCGTCGCGGATGGCCTGATCGCGCGTTCCGGCCGTCGCCGGGGCAACGACGAGAAGCCCGAGGGTGTCGCGAGCGACGAGCCGCTGACCGAGTGGGAGCGCGAGCTGCTCGAGCCGAAGAAGGCCGACGAGACGGCCGCCCCGGCCGAGCAGCCCGCCGCTGCCGCCGCCGAGCAGCCCGCCGCCCCGGAGCAGCCGGCGCAGGCCGCCACCGAGCAGCCGGCGACCGCCGCCGCGGAGTGATCGCACCGTCGCTGCCCCGCCGTCCGTTTTCGCGAACGGCGGGCAGCGACGGTACGCCGGGCACGATCCGCCCGGATCCGGGTAACCGGCACCTCTGACCATCCACACGCCGTCTCAACACCGAAGAGAGAGCCATGTCCCAAATCACCGCCGCGGACGTCAAGAAGCTCCGCGACCTCACCGGCGCCGGCATGATGGACAGCAAGAAGGCGCTGACCGAGGCCGAGGGCGACTTCGACAAGGCCGTCGAGATCCTGCGCGTCAAGGGCGCCAAGGACGTCGGCAAGCGGGCTGGCCGTACGGCCGCGAACGGCCTGGTTGCCCACTCCGGCAAGGCGCTGCTCGAGCTCAACTGCGAGACCGACTTCGTCGCCAAGACCGAGTCGTTCATCGCGCTGGGCCAGCAGTTGGTCGAGCACGGTGAGCGCGCTGGCGTGAACTCCGCCGAGGAGCTGCTCGCCACCGAGCTCGACGGCAAGGTCATCGCGGACCTGATCCAGGAGCAGTCCGCCAAGATCGGCGAGAAGCTGGTGCTCAACCGGTTCGCCCGGGTCGAGGGCACCACCGCTGTCTACCTGCACCGCAAGGCCCAGGACCTGCCGCCGGCCGTTGGCGTGCTGGTGTCGTACACCGGCAAGACCGACGAGGCCGGCGACGCCGACGCCCGTGGTGTGGCCATGCAGATCGCCGCGATGCGGCCGAAGTACCTCACCCGGGACGAGGTTCCGGCTGAGGTCGTCGAGTCCGAGCGGCGTATCGCCGAGCAGACCGCCCGCGAGGAGAACAAGCCCGAGGCGGCTCTGCCGAAGATCATCGAGGGTCGGGTGAACTCCTTCTTCAAGGACTTCGTCCTGATCGAGCAGTCGTCCGTCTCTGACAACAAGAAGTCGGTGAAGCAGCTGCTGGCCGAGGCCGGCATCGAGGTCACCCGCTTCGTGCGGTTCGAGGTCGGCCAGGCCTGAGCCGTCACCGGGCGCCGCTGGCGCCCGTGGGCAGGAGACATCAACGAGGAGGCCGCCGGTGTACGTGACAGGCACCGCGGCCTCCTCGTCACATAGGGTCGGCAGCGGCAGGTTCGCGGTACGCGCCGCACGGGGCGTGCGCGTGGGGAAGGGCGGGGCGGATGACGCAGGTTGTGAGTGACCGGACGCTGGAGCTGGACGATCCGACGGCACCGCCGCCGGGCCGTGCCCGCCGGGTGGTGCTGAAGCTCTCCGGTGAGGTCTTCGGTGGCGGCGCGATCGGCGTCGACCCGGACGTCGTCCAGGCCATCGCCCGGCAGATCGCCACCGTGGTCCGCCGCGGCGTGCAGGTCTCCGTGGTGGTCGGAGGCGGCAACTTCTTCCGCGGCGCGGAGCTGCAGAAGCGTGGGATGGACCGGGCCCGCGCCGACTACATGGGCATGCTCGGCACCGTGATGAACTGCCTCGCGCTCCAGGACTTCCTGGAGAAGGAGGGCATCGAGACCCGGGTGCAGAGCGCCATCACGATGGCCCAGGTCGCCGAGCCGTACATCCCGCTGCGGGCCATCCGGCACCTGGAGAAGGGCCGCGTGGTCATCTTCGGCGCCGGCGCCGGGATGCCGTACTTCTCCACCGACACGGTGGCCGCCCAGCGGGCGCTGGAGATCCGCGCCGACGTGGTGCTGATGAGCAAGAACGGCGTGGACGGCGTCTACACCGCCGACCCGCGGATCGACCCCACCGCCAGCAAGCTCGACTCGATCACCTTCTCCGAGGCGCTGCGCCGCAACCTGCGGGTGGCCGACGCGGCGGCGTTCAGCCTCTGCATGGAGAACGGCCTGCCGATGCTGGTCTTCGGCGCGCAGGGTGACGACACCATCATCCGCGCGGTGGGTGGCGACAAGATCGGCACCCTGATCACCGCCTGAGTCCCGCCGACGGCGACGACAGCAGCGGTCTGACGACTTTCCGCAGAGCCCACCACGAGCACAGAAGGAGGCGAGGAGACCGGTGATCGACGACACCCTCCTCGAGGCCGAGGAAAAGATGGAGCGTGCGGTTGAGCACGCCAAGGAGGAGTTCGGCGCCATCCGTACCGGTCGCGCCAACGCCGCCATGTTCTCCAAGGTCATCATCGACTACTACGGCACGCCCACGCCGCTGACGCAGATGGCGTCCATCGCGGTTCCCGAGCCGCGGATGGCCATCATCAAGCCGTACGACAACTCGCAGATCAACGCGATGGAGAAGGCGATCCGCGACTCGGACCTCGGGGTGAACCCGAACAACGAGGGCAACCAGCTGCGCATCCTGCTCCCGCAGATGACCGAGGAGCGCCGCCGCGACATGATCAAGGTGGCCCGGCACAAGGGCGAGGAGGCCAAGGTGGCGATCCGCAACGTCCGCCGCCGTGGCAAGGAGGAGCTGGACCGGATCGTCAAGGACGGTGAGGCCGGCGAGGACGACGGCCGCCGCGCCGAGAAGGAACTCGACGACCTGACCCAGCGGTACGTGGCCAGCATCGACGACCTGGTGAAGCACAAGGAAACCGAGCTGCTCGAGGTGTGATCGTCCGCCGGTTGGCGGGTTGAGATGCGCCGAGGCCCGTTCCCGACGTCGGGAACGGGCCTCGTTCCGTCGGTCGGCAGGGGATCCGGACCGGTCCTGGTGCTCTCCCGCACCAGCGAGGCGACCTGAGGACGATGTTGGTCGGGCGGTTCCGGCCTGCCGTACCGAATGGGGGTGCGTCGCTGGCCGGCGGCCTGGCGGCGAGGGTGACGTCCGTCGGCGTGCCTCGTCCGCCGTGCCGGTCCGGTGTGTGCAGTAGGCTCGGCAGGATTCCCGGCCACCGGGTGGTGAACACCGGGGATCGACCGACCGTCGGGGCGGTCAATCGGAGGAACATCGCACGTGTAGGGGATGCTTGTGGTCTTGCGTCATGTGGTGGTTCTCGTGCCGCGTCGCGGTGCGTGATGTCCCACCCCGACCCCTACGGCAGCGAGCCTCGCGGCTGGGACCGGCCGGAGCGCCCGGTGGCGCTGCCCTGGCCGGAGCAGGAGCTGGAGGCCGGCCAGTGGAGCCGGCGTCCGGCCGCCGGCCCTGAGCTGTACGCCGACCCGCACGCCCGGCCGTACGCCGACCCGTACCCCGCGGACCCGTACGACGAGCGTGGCCGCGCGGTCCGCCCGGACGACCGCTTCGACGACCGCGACCGGCACGATCGTTTCGACGATCGCGACCGGCACGATCGTTTCGACGACCGCGACCGGCACGTGGACGACCGGAACCAGCCCGACCGGTACGACGACCGGGGTCGCGGTGACCGCTACCCGGACCGGCCTCCCGCCGGGGGCGACGGTCCGCCCCGTTACGACGGCCCGGACCGCGGGGGCTTCGACGAGCCGAGTCGTCCGGCCCGCCTCGACGACCCGGGGTACCCGACCGAGCAGCTCGCGCCCGTCCGGGCCGAGGTGGCACCGGACGAGGCGCCGACGACCGGTCGACGGCCGAAGGGACGGCGTCGGGCCAGCCTCGACCGACCGGCCACCCAGCAGGTGGGCAGCGGTCGGGCCGGGCGCAACCTTCCCGCGGCGATCGGGGTCGGGCTCGGCCTCGGTGCGCTGATCGTGGTGCCGCTGGTCGTCTACCCGTTGGCGTTCCTGCCGGTGATCGCCGCCGCGGTCGCCATCGGCATCTGGGAGATGGCCCGCGCGGTTCGACGCAGCGGCGCGCACCCGCCGCTGGTGCCGCTGATCGCCGGTGGCGTGTTGACAGTGGGTCTGGCCTGGTTCGCCGGCCCGGACGCGCTCAGCCTGGGGCTGCTGGTCACGGTGCTGGGCACCATGATCTGGCGGTTGGGCGACGGGCCGGCCGGCTTCCAGCGGGATCTCACCGCGGCCACCCTGATCGCCGTCTACGTGCCGTTCCTCGCCGGTTTCGCGGCGCTGCTGGCGGCGGCCCCCGACGACGGGCCCCTGCGCATCCTGGCCACGCTGATCGGGGTGGTCCTCTCCGACACCGGTGGGTACGCGGCCGGCGTCTCGTTCGGCCGTCACCCGATGGCCCCGTCGATCAGCCCGAAGAAGTCCTGGGAGGGCTTCGCCGGCTCGGTCACCGCGGCGGCCCTGGGCAGCGCGTTGCTGCTGTGGCTGATGTTCGAGGTGGCCCCCTGGTGGGGTGCGTTGTTCGGGGTGGCCGTCTCCTGCGCGGCGGTCCTCGGCGACCTGGCCGAGTCGATGATCAAGCGGGATCTCGGTGTGAAGGACATGAGCAACCTGCTGCCCGGCCACGGCGGTCTGATGGACCGACTCGACTCGATCCTGTTCGCGGTGCCGACGGCCTACCTGCTGTTGGCGGTCTTCGTGCCGGTGGTGAGCTGAGGTATGGATCACGGCGACCCGGTCATCCGGCTCCGGTGGTCGCGGCCCGTTCGACACCTCCGGACGGGCACCCGCGGCCGACGGCGTGACACACTGGACCAGCCATGACGAGCCTGCCCCTGATCCCCGCCATCTCGGTCGCCCCCGCCGCGCGCCGGGCCTCGATGCCCCCTCAGCACCTCGCTGACCTGGACCTGTCCGGCCGCCAGGCGTTGGTCACCGGGCTGGGTGAGCCGGCCTTCCGCGCCAAGCAGATCTCCAACCACTACTTCGGGCGGTTGGTCCGCGACCCGCAGGAGATGACCGATCTGCCCGCGGCGACCCGGGAGCGGCTGGCCGACCAGTTGCTGCCGACGTTGCTCAACCCGGTGCGCGAGTTGGCCTGCGACGACGGCGCGACCCGCAAGGCGCTCTGGCGGCTGCACGACGGTGCGCTGGTGGAGAGCGTGCTGATGGGCTACCCGGATCGGGTGACCGTCTGCATCTCCAGCCAGGCGGGTTGTGGCATGGCCTGTCCGTTCTGCGCGACCGGCCAGGCCGGGCTGACCCGCAACCTGTCGACGGCCGAGATCGTCGACCAGGCGGTGTACATGGCCGGGGTGGCGGCCTCCGGCGTGGTCGCGGGCTCCCCGCCGAGGCTGTCGCGGGTCGTCTTCATGGGCATGGGCGAGCCACTGGCCAACTACAACCGGGTGATCGCGGCGATCCGTCGGCTGGTCAGCCCGGCTCCGGAGGGGCTCGGCCTGTCCCAGCGGCACATCACCGTTTCCACGGTCGGCCTGGTTCCGGCCATCCACCGACTGGCCAGCGAAGACCTCTCAGTGACCCTTGCGCTGTCGTTGCATGCGCCCGATGATGATCTGCGCGACGAACTCGTGCCGGTAAACCAGCGCTGGAAGGTAGCCGAGGTGCTGGACGCAGCGTGGGACTACGCCGCCCGGACGGGCCGTCGCGTGTCGATCGAGTACGCGATGATCAAGGACGTGAACGACCAGCCGTGGCGAGCCGACCTGCTCGGGCGGCTGCTGGCCGGCAAATTGGCCCACGTGAACCTCATTCCGCTCAATCCGACGCCGGGCAGCCGCTGGGACGCGAGCCCGAAGCCGGTCGAGCGGGAGTTCGTCCGGCGGTTGCGCGACGCCGGGGTGTCCACCACAGTTCGGGACACCCGTGGTCGCGAGATCGACGGCGCGTGTGGCCAGCTCGCCGCCGCCGAGGACAACGACACCAACACCGACCGCGCCGGAGAGGCACCGGCGTGACCGGGCGTGGCGAACGAGACCAGGAGACATAGTGGCGAGTCAGGGTCAGCGTTTCCGGCGCAAGGCGCTCCGCCGGGGATACAAGGTTGACGAGGTGGATGCCTTCCTCGACCGGGTCGAGGCGACGCTCGACGGCCGACAGGTCGGCGCCCCGGTGGCCTCCCAGGAGGTTCACGACGTCGTCTTCCGGGTCCGCTTCAACGGCTACGACGAGTGGCAGGTCGACCTGCACCTGGACCGGGTCGAGCGGCAGCTGGCCGAGCTGGAGGAGCGCAACAGCGCCGGGCGCGGTGGCGACCCCCGGATGGGTGACCGGATGGGCCCACCGGACCGGATGGGTCCGCCGATGCGGGACGACCGGGGCATGGTGCCGCAGCCGATGCCGCCTCGGCCGATGCCCGCGCAGGCCGGCCCGCCCTACGGCCGCTACGACGAGCCGACCGGCGCCTTCGCCGGTGGGTACGACGCCCCCCGCGGCGGTGGTTACGACGCGCCGCGTGGCCCGGCCGGCCCCCCGATGGGTCCTGGTGGCCCGATGGGCCCTGGCCCGATGGGCCCCGGCATGCCGCAGCGCGGCCTGCCCGCCGGTCCCAGTGGGTACGGCCACCCCGACGACCAGCGCTCACCCGGTGGGTACGGCCCGGATGACCAGCGCGGCGGGTACGGCCCCGACGACCAGCGCGCGCCCGGCGGGTATCCGCCGCCGCCGGAGGAGCCGCGTTTCGACGGCTTCGAGGCCGGCCGGCACGGTCGCGCCGACATGACGGCCGAGATCCGGATGCCGGAGCGGGACCTGCGCGACATGCGCCGTGGTCCGGCCGGTCCGCCTCCGCTGCCGCAGCAGGGCACGGGTGGTCCGCCGATGGCCGGTCCGCCCGCGGTGGCCGGCCCGCCGATGGGTGGCCCGCCGATGGGTGGTCCCCCGATGGGTGGCCCGCCGATGGCCGGTCCGCCCGGGAGTGACCTGTACCGGGTCGACCAGATCCGCCGTAGCTTCCAGGTGCGCCGGTTCGGCAGTGGGTACGACCCCGACCAGGTGGACCGGTTCTTCGACACCCTGCTCGGTGGCATGCAGCGTCGTAACCCGATGCCGGTCGACCCGAAGGACCTGGACACGCTCCGGTTCGGCCTGGTGCCGGGCGGCTACTTCGAGGCCGAGGTCGACGCCGCGCTCAAGGACGTGCAGGACATTCTCTTCGGGCGCTGACCCCGACGCGTACGGACGAGGGCCCGTCCCCCGGGTGGGGGCGGGCCCTCGGCGTTCTCGGCCGGTCGTCCGGCGGTGGGTCGGGTCAGGAGCGCAGACCGTTGCGGCGCAGCACGACGTCGCCGATCACGATGATCAGCAGCAGCGCGGCCAGGCCGATCAGCCAGATGTCCTCGACCCTGCCCTCGTGGTTGCCGCAGATCATCGCCAGCAGCGCCAGTGCGGACAGCACGGCGCCGATCTGCCCGGCCTTGCGGTGCCCGGGCTTGTGCTGGTCTGGCGACGTTACCGGCTCGCTTCCTGCCACTGTCGGTCCTTCCCTCGCGATCGGATCTTTGGTTAGTCTGGCACGCCTCGTACGCGGCGCGGTGGGGTGGGGGTTTCCTGGCCGTCGGCCCTGGCCCACCCGGGCTGGACGGCACTACCGGCGTCGCGGGGCGGCGGTCAGACTCGCTCCGGTAGCGTTTGGCGTACACCTGATTGTCTGTTTGAGGGGGACTGTGCGGTGCGAGTGACCGGAACCGGGCACGCCAGCATGCGGATCGACACGGCCGCGGGCAGCATCCTGTGCGACCCGTGGGTCAATCCGGCCTACTTCGCGTCGTGGTTTCCGTTTCCGGACAATTCTCTGCTGGACTGGGAGAGCCTGGGGCAGGTCGACTACCTGTACGTCTCCCACCTGCACCGGGACCACTTCGACGCGAAGCACCTGCGGGAGTTCGTCTCGAAGGACGCCACGGTCCTGCTCCCCGAGTTTCCGACCTCGGAGATGGAGGACGAGTTCCGGGCGCTGGGCTTCACCAAGTTCCTGAAGGCGCCCAACGAGCAGGTGGTGGAGCTGCCCGGCGGCCTGAAGATCATGATTCAGGCGTTGACCAGCCCGACCGACGGGCCGATCGGCGACTCCTCGCTCTGGGTCGAGTACGAGGGTGTGCGGCTGCTCAACCAGAACGACGCCCGCCCCACCGACCTGAGCGTCTTCGCCGAGCTGGGGCACGTGCACGCGCACCTGCTCCAGTTCTCCGGTGCGATCTGGTACCCGATGGTCTACGAGCTGCCGCAGGCGGCGAAGACCGCGTTCGGCAAGCAGAAGCGTGACCGGCAGTTCGACCGGACCTGGCGGTACATCGACGACCTGAAGGCGTCGCACGTCTTCCCGATCGCTGGCCCGCCGTGCTTCCTCGACGACGCCCTGTGGCAGTTCAACGACATTCACGGCGACGAGGGCAACATCTTCCCCGACCAGTCCGTCTTCCTGTCGGAGTACGCCAAGGTCGGCGGCACCAACGGGATCGTGCTGCTGCCGGGCAGCGTCGCCGAGGTCACCACCGAGGGCGCGAGCACCACCCACCCGGTGCCGGTGCAGGAGTTCTTCGCGAACAAGGTCGCGCACCTGGAGGAGATGCGGGAGCGTAAGCGCCCGATCATCGAGGCGGAGAAGGCGTCCTGGCGGCACCCCGAGGTGGACGTCCTCGGCGAGATGAAGCGCCGGATCGAGCCGCTGCTCGACGAGTCGATCTACCTGGCCAAGGGGGTCGGCGGCCCGGTCCGTTTCGACCTGGTGGGCTATGACGGCGAGAGCGTCGAGTCGATCGTGGTGGACTTCCCCGGCAAGGAGGTCCGGCCGTACGCGGAAGAGAAGGTGCGCTACCGCTTCCGGATGGAGCGGTCGTTGATCGAGCACCTGCTCTTCATCGACGAGGTGGACTGGGTCAACTCGCTCTTCCTGTCCTGCCGGTTCTCGGCGGCCCGGATCGGCCAGTACAACGAGTTCGTCTACGCGTTCTTCAAGTGCCTCTCCGAGGAGCGGCTCCAGTACGCCGAGGGCTGGTACGACGAGCACGAACGCAGCACCGACGCCGAGGACATCACGCTGGGCGACTGGGTGGTGCAGCGGCGCTGCCCGCACCTGAAGGCGGACCTGACCCGCTTCGGCATCGTCGACGGTGACCAGCTCACCTGCCAGCTGCACGGTTGGCGCTTCGACCTGCCCAGCGGTCGCTGCCTCACCAGCGTGGGCCACAAGGTCCGCGCGCACCGGGTGGACGCGGAGACCCCCGCCCCGGCCGGCGAGGCCGTGATCTGACCCCGGTGGCCGGGGGAGAGAGCGAGTACCGGTACGGGCGCGGCCGGGAGAAGACCCGGGACGCTGCCCGGGTGGAGACGTTCAGCGACGGGGTCTTCGGGGTCGTGCTGACGGTGATGGCCGTCGAGCTGCTCCAGACCGGTCCGGCCCGGGAGAGCGGGCGAGAGCTCCCGGACGCCCTGGCCCACGCCTGGCCGTCCTACCTGGCGTACGTGATCACTTTCGCGATCGCCGGTCAGGTGTGGCTCGCCCACCACAACCTGTGGCGGTACGTGGCCCGGGTCGACCAGATGCTCCTGGTCCTCAACCTGCTCGTGTTGCTCTTCATCGCCACCATCCCGTTCACCGCCGACCTGCTGTCGGACAATCTGCGCGGCAGCCCGACCGAGCAGCGGCTGACCGCCGCTCTCTACGTCGGCACCGTGCTCGGTGAGGCGATCTTCGTCAATCTGACCTGGTGGTGGGCCCGCCGACGCGGGCTGCTCCACCCCGACCTGGATCCTCGGCTGGCCGGCGCCATCGCCCGGAGGATACGGCTGAAGCCGCTGTTCTACCTGGTCGCCTTCGCCCTCGTCTTCGTCGACCCCATCCTCAGCCTGTGCGCGTACCTCCTGCTGGTCGGCTTCTACCTGATCGGGGGCCCGGGCGACCTCCGGCCGTCCGCGGGCGCGGCCGAGGAGGGGTCAGCGGCCTAGGTCGGTGAGGATCCGGCGGGCGGCGTTGTGGCCGGCGGCGCCGATGACGCTGCCGGCCGGGTGGCAGCCGGCGCTGCCGGCGTACACGCCGTCGACGCCTGTGGCGTAGGGCATCCGGTCGGTGAACGAGACGGTGTTGTCCACGTGGTGGATGTGCCCGCCGGTGATGCCGAAGTGCTCCTCGATCCCGGGCGGGGGCAGCGGCACCGCGTCGGCGATCAGGTCGGCGGTGCCGGGGGCGTACCGCTCGACGATCCCGATCAGCCGGTCGACGTAGCCGGGCAGTTCCGCGTCCCAGGTGGTGCCGGCCAGCTGGTAGGGGACGGACTGCACGAAGAGCGCCGACGAGTGGTGCCCGGCGGCGTCGGAGAGCGACGGGTCGACGGTGGTGTGCAGGTACCACTCGATGGTGGGCTCCGCCGGCAGGAGGCCGGCCCGCACGTCCGCCCACATCGCGCGCAGCGCGGTCATCGGCGAGGCCGCGGCCTCGCCGACCAGCGACGCCGACCCGGGCAGCAGGTGGATGGTCGAGCCGAACGGGCTCGGCGTACCGTCCGGCAGGCAGGAGAACCGGGGCAGCCCGGTGAGCGCCAGGTTGAGCTTGAGCGTGGTGCCGGGCCGGCGGACCGCCGCCATCCGTTCGCCGAGCCGCGCCGGCAGCGCGCCGTCGGGCAACAGGTCCATCAACCGGTACGGGTCACACGCGCCGAGCACCACCCGGGCGGCGACCTCCCGACCGTCGGCCAACACGACTCCGCTCGCCGCGCCGCCGTCCACTGTCACCGCGTGCACCGGCGTACCGGTCAGGATCGTCGCCCCGGCGGCGCGCGCGGCCTCGGCGAACGTCCGGGAGACCGTGCCCATCCCACCCTCGGCGATCATCCAGGTGCCACCGGAGCCGGGCAGCCGGCACATGTTGTGTACAAGGAAGTTGTGGCCGGTGCCGGGGTCGTCCGGGCCGGCGTTGAGCCCGGACAGGCCGTCGGTGACCGCGTACATGCTGACCAGCAGCTCGGAGCGGAACTCGAACCGCGCGAGGTAGTCGGCGACCGAGCCCCGCACGAGGTCGACGAAGACCTGGCGCAGCGCCGGGCGGACGTGCCGCTCGGCGGTCTCCTGGACGCTCAGCGGCTCGGCCAACCAGGCCGGGGCGAGGTCTTCGCGCAGCGCGGCCAGTTCGGCCTGCATGGCATCGTCGGCGGCCACGTCGGCGGGGGAGAAGAACTCGGTGAGCTGCGCCCGGGTGGCGGCGGTGTCACTGCCGAACAGCAGGTACGGCGAGCCGAGGCCACCCGGGGTGGGGAGGAAGTAGTGCGGGTCGCGGCGCAGCACCGGGATCCGTACGTCGAGCGTGGCGAGCAGCTCCGGGGGCATCAGCCCGAGCAGGTACGAGCCGGTGGAGTGGCGCAGCCCCGGCACCTTCGGGAACGGGTTCTCGGTGCGGGTCGCGCCGCCGATCACGTCGGCGGCCTCCAACACGAGGACGTCCAGGCCGGCCCGGGCCAGCAGGACCGCGGAGACCAGACCGTTGTGCCCGGCACCGACGATCACGACGTCGGCGCGGGCCGGAATCTCACTGCTCATGCCGCGGCAGCCTAGTCCGCCCCGCCGACCCGGTCACCCCTTCCGCCCCCAGCCCCACTCCCGCCCACCCCCTGCCCTGCGGTGATCATGAAGTTATTGCCATGACACGCCGGGGAGAGTGGCAATAACTTCATGATCAACCGGCTAGGGGGTGGGGGTGGGGGTGGTTTGGGCGCGCCAGCGGGAGAGGGCCAGGGTGGCGGAGTAGCCGGCCAGGACGATCACGTGGAACAGGTAGAGCCAGAGGAGTACGGCCACCCCGGCGCCGATGTCGTCGAAGCCGCCGAAGGGCACTCCCAGGTCCAGCGGGAGCGAGGCGAAGAGCACGAAGCCGTGCAGGAAGCCGGAGAGGTTCGCCGCGGTGAACGACCCGATCCCGAGGGTGGAGAGCCAGTCCGGTGAGGCCGGCCCGACGACCCGGAACACCCACACCAGCACCGGCGTGAGCACCAGCCAGACCGCCAGGAACGACAGCACCACGCCGAGCGCACCGAGCCAGCCGCCCTGGCGTACGAGGCGGGTGGTGAGCGGGAGGGCCAGCAGGATCGACAGCAGCAGCGCGGGGGCCGGCGCGAGCAGTGGTAGCAGCAGGAGTCGGCCCCGCCAGCCGACCAGGTGCTCGTCGGAGCGGGGCGCGGCCACCGAGACGAACGCCCGGCGCAGGCCCTCGCCGTACAGCGAGGCGGGCAGCAGGGAGGCAAGCGCCAGCAGCGGGGTCAACCCCACCCCGGCGTCGACCAGCGCCTCCACCGCCCGGGGCGCGCCGATCGCGGTGGGCAGGGCCTCCACGGCGTACGAGGTGAGTCGACGTACCCGGTCGGCCCCGGCCACCAGTGCGGTGAGCCAGATCGCCAGCAGCGCGACCGGCACCACGGCGATCGCCCCGTAGAAGGTGATCGCGGCGGCGTGCAGCGACAGGTCCCGTCCGCGCACCGGACGGAACGCGGCACTGCTGATCCGTTTCGCGCGCTGCCATCCGTTGCCCATCGGGTCCTCCTTCCCTGTCGTCGGGGCCGTCACTCCTTAAGATCGCCGGTCATGACTGTTCTCACCACCGAACGCCTGATCCTGCGCGACTGGACCGACGATCCGGCCGACCTGGCCCGGATCTACGACATCTACTCGCGTCCCGAGATCAGCCGACATCTGGGCGTGGCGTCGGGTCTGCCAATGACCAACCCGGCCCAGGCCGTCGAGCGGCTGCGGATCTGGCAGGAGCGGCACGCCGCCGACGGCGGCCGGTACGGCACCTGGGCGATCGAGGTACGCGAGACGGGTCAGGTGGTGGGCACCTTGTTGCTCAAGCCGCTGCCGGGGCGCGACGAGTCGCGCCGGACCGACGACATCGAGGTGGGCTGGCACCTGCACCCGGACGCGTGGGGTCACGGCTACGCCACCGAGGCGGCCCGCGCGGCGGTAACCCGGGAGTTCGCCGCCGGCACCCGGGAGATCTACGCGGTCGTGTCGCCGGACAACGAGCCGTCGATGGCGGTCGCGCGGAGGCTGGGCATGACCCATGTGGGCCAGCGCACCGACTGGTACGGCGGGGACCTGCTGGAGACGTTCGTGCTGGCGGCGCCAGATGCCTGATCGTTCCCGCACGACCTGACGCAAGATCCGCGCAACTTCGGGGAAGGTGTGGCCTCCAGTCGTCGGGAGGTGGCACCTTCCCCGAAATTGTGGGCAGGTCAGCGTGGACGGAGGCCGTGAGGGCAGACATGTCCGTCAATAGTCACGGTGGTCGAAGTGTTGACGCTCCCGTAGCACGTCAGTAACCTTTGGCCAAAGTAGCGCAAGATTTTGACAAACGTATGCACGGTTCTGTGCATGCTCTCGGAAGATTCAACGGGCCTCCTGGGGAGGCCCGTTGATGGTCGTACCCATCTGGTGTTTCCCGGGACGAGCGGTGCCCCCGCGCCGCCCGTACCACCCGTCTCTCTCCACACCGGCCCTCGCGCATCGGGCCGGCGCTGCACCGCCGCACCCCCACCCCCGTGGTCACAGCCACCGCGGCAACCGTCCCCCGACGACAAGGACAGTGATGAGACGAACGAATCTGTTCAGGATGGTGGCGGCCACGGCCGCCGCCGCGCTGATCGCCACGGCCGGGGCGACCGCCGTCGCGAACCCGGCCGCCGCCGCCCGCCCGACCGCCCCGGCCGCCGCGCCGAGCGCCGGCTTCGCCCCGGCGGCCACCAACCTCGCCCAGGGCCGTCCCACCCAGGAGAGCGGCCACGCCGACGTCTACGACTCGTCGAAGGTCGTCGACGGCAACGCGGGCAGCTACTGGGAGAGCCTCAACAACGCGTTCCCGCAGTGGGTGCAGGTCGACCTCGGCTCGTCGCAGAGCGTCAACCAGGTCGTGCTGAAGCTGCCCACCTCCGGTTGGGGGACCCGGACGCAGACGCTGAGCGTGCGGGGCAGCGCCAACGGTTCGTCCTTCACCGACCTGGTCGGGTCGCAGACGTACACCTTCAACCCGGCGAGCGGCAACACCGTCACGATCAACTTCAGCTCGACCTCCACCCGCTACGTCCGGATCACCATCACCGCCAACAGCGGCTGGCCGGCCGGGCAGCTCTCCGAGCTGGAGGTGTACGGCAGCGGCGGCACCACCCCGGACACCACCGCGCCGAGCGTTCCGGGCAACCTCTCGTACACCCAGTCGGGCACCACCATCAGCCTCAACTGGGTCGCGTCGACCGACAACGCGGGCGGCAGCGGCATCGCCGGCTACGACGTCTACCGCAACGGCGCGTTCCTCCAGTCGGTCGGCAACGTGACCACCTTCAACGACACCCAGCCCGCCACGGCGACCGTGTCGTACTACGTCCGGGCGCGCGACGCCGCGGGCAACCTCTCCGGCAACAGCAACACGGTGACCCGAACCGGCAGTGGTGACACCACCGCGCCGAGCGTCCCGGGGACGCTGTCGCACAGCACGTCGGGCAGCACGATCACGCTCAACTGGGGGGCCTCCACGGACTCCGGTGGCAGCGGGCTCGCCGGCTACAACGTCTACCGGGGCGGCAGCCTGATCGCGACGCTGGGCACCGTCCTCACCTATCAGGACACCCAACCGGCGACGGCGACGGTCTCGTACTACGTGCGCGGCCGCGACGGCGCCGGCAACCTCTCCGGCAACAGCAACACCGTCACCCGGACCGGCAGCAACCCGCCGGCCTGCACCAACGTGGCGCAGGGCAAGAGCGTGACCGCCAGCGGCTCCACCTTCAGCTTCACCCCCGACAAGGCGAACGACGGGCAGCTCACCACCTACTGGGAGGGCGCGGCGAGCTACCCGCAGAACCTGACCGTGGCGCTGGGCGCGAACCACTCCATCTCCGGTGTCACCGTGAAGCTCAACCCGGACCCGGCCTGGGGCACCCGTACCCAGACCATTCAGGTCCTCGGCCGCGACCAGGCGTCGTCCTCGTACACCAGCCTGGTGTCGGCGGCGGCCTACCAGTTCGTCCAGGGCACCAACCTGGTGACCATCCCGGTCAGCGCGACCACCGCGGACGTGCAGTTGCGGTTCACCGGCAACACCGGTGCCCCGTCCGGCCAGGTCGCCGAGCTTGAGGTGTGCGGCACCCCGGCGCCCAACCCGGACCTGGTCGTCAGCTCGGTGACCTGGTCGCCCACGTCGCCCAGCGAGGTCTCCCCGGTCACGCTCTCGGCCGTGGTGCAGAACATCGGCTCGGCGTCCGCCGGTGCGACCACGGTGAACTTCAGCCTGGCCGGCGCGGTCGTCGGCAGCGCCTCGGTGGGCGCGCTCGCCGCGGGCGCCTCGACCACTGTGTCGTTCAACGCCGGTACCCGCCCGATGGGCAGCTACGCCGTCTCGGCCGTGGTGGACCCGGCGAACACGATCGTCGAGCAGAACAACGGCAACAACAGCTTCACGGCCGCGTCGCCGCTGGTGGTGGCGCAGGCCCCGGGCCCCGACCTCCAGGTGCTCAGCATCGCCTCGAACCCGCCGAACCCGGCCGTCGGGGCGTCCGTCACCTTCACCGTGACGGTCCGCAACCGCGGCACCGCCGCGACCGGCGCGACCACTGTCACGCGGCTGGTGGCGGGCAGCACCACGCTCAACACCAACACCGCCTCGATCGCCGCCGGCGCGACGGTCAGCGTGGCCGTCACCGGTAGCTGGACCGCCACCAGCGGCGGCGCCACCATCACCGCCACCGCCGACGCCACAAACGTGGTCACCGAGACCAACGAGACCAACAACGCGTTCAGCCAGTCGATCGTGGTCGGCCGTGGGGCTGCCGTCCCGTACGTCTCCTACGAGGCGGAGGCCGGCCGTTACCAGGGCACGCTGTTGGAGGCCGACCCGCTGCGCACCTTCGGGCACACCAACTTCGCCAGCGAGTCCTCCGGTCGTAAGTCGGTACGGCTCGCCAGCACCGGCCAGTTCGTCGAGTTCACCTCGGCCAACCAGGCGAACTCCATCGTGGTGCGTAACTCCATCCCGGACGCGCCGGGCGGCGGCGGCATCGAGGCGACCATCAGCCTCTACGTCAACGACGTCTTCTCCCGGAAGTTGACCCTGTCGTCGAAGCACAGCTGGCTCTACGGCAACACCGACGGGCCGGAGGCGCTGACCAACACCCCGCAGGCCGACGCCCGACGGCTCTTCGACGAGTCGAACGCGCTGCTGGCGCAGTCGTACCCGGCCGGCACCCGGTTCAAGTTGCAGCGCGACTCGGGTGACACCGCCTCCTTCTACGTCATCGACATGATCGACCTGGAGCAGGTGGCCCCGGCGGCGAGCCAGCCGGCCGGTTGCACCTCGATCACCTCGTACGGCGCGGTCCCGAACGACGGGCTCGACGACACCGCCGCCATCCAGCGCGCGGTGATCGACGACCAGAACGGCGTCATCAGCTGCGTCTGGATCCCCGCCGGGCAGTGGCGGCAGGAGCAGAAGATCCTGACCGACGACCCGCTGAACCGGGGTACGCACAACCAGGTCGGCATCAGCAACGTCACCATCCGGGGCGCCGGCATGTGGCACTCGCAGCTCTACACGCTGACCGAGCCGCAGAACGTGGTGGGCGGCATCAACCACCCCCACGAGGGCAACTTCGGCTTCGACATCGACAAGAACACCCAGATCTCCGACATCGCCATCTTCGGCTCCGGTCGGATCCGCGGCGGTGACGGCAACGCCGAAGGCGGCGTCGGTCTCAACGGTCGCTTCGGCACCGGCACCCGGATCAGCAACGTCTGGATCGAGCACGCCAACGTGGGCGTCTGGGTGGGCCGCGACTACGACAACATCCCCGACCTGTGGGGGCCGGCCGACGGGCTGGAGTTCACCGGCATGCGGATCCGCAACACCTACGCCGACGGCATCAACTTCAGCAACGGCACGCGCAACTCGCGGGTGTTCAACTCGTCCTTCCGCACCACCGGTGACGACGCGCTCGCGGTCTGGGCCAACCCGTACGTCAAGGACCGCAACGTCGACATCGCCCACGACAACCACTTCGTCAACAACACCATCCAGCTGCCCTGGCGGGCGAACGGCATCGCCATCTACGGCGGCTACGACAACTCGATCGAGAACAACCTGATCTACGACACCGCCAACTACCCGGGCATCATGCTGGCGACCGACCACGACCCGCTGCCGTTCTCCGGCACGACGTTGATCGCCAACAACGGGCTCTACCGCACCGGCGGCGCCTTCTGGAACGAGGACCAGGAGTTCGGTGCCATCACCCTCTTCCCGGCCACCAGGGACATCGTCGGCGTCACCATCCGCGACACCGACATCATCGACTCCACGTACGACGGCATCCAGTTCAAGAACGGTGGCGGCAACATGCCGAACGTCGCCATCACCAACGTGCGGATCGACAGGTCCGTCAACGGTGCCGGCATCCTCGCGATGAGCGGCGCACGCGGCAACGCCAACCTGACCAACGTGACCATCACCAACTCGGCCGACGGCAACATCGTCATCCAGCCGGGCTCGCAGTTCGTCATCACTCCCTGATCGACGCGGTTTAGGTGAAGTCGGGGTGTCCGGATGCTGCGGACACCCCGACTTCCGTAATGCGCACTGCCGCGCAGGGCCCGTCGTGGGCGTCAGGCCGCCGGCAGCGGCCGGCGCCGTCGATCCGGCCGTCACAGAACACTCGGGTACGCAGAACTGCGCGTCCTCCTCGCTGAGCGTGGTCTCGCCGAAGTCGATGACGCTGAGATGGCCGAGCGAGCTAGCTGAGCGCAGCGCCGCGAAGGTCACCTGATGCTGAGTAGTCAGACAAAGGTCCTTGCAACTACTCAGCATCAAGTGATCAAGCCACACCTCATGTCCGTTGGCCATGAGCCGGGCTCTGCCATTGTTGCGACGTGCCCGCGAAGTCCTTTGAAATGTTGGGCCGCCGCAGCGATGCGTGGACGGCGGGCGCCGCGCTCGACCTTCTGCCCGAGAGCAGCGGTCCACGGGTGGAGGTGCTGCGCGGATGCGTCGTGATCACGCCGGGTTCCGACCTTGATCGGCGGACGGTTCAACGGGAACTCGGCTACCTGCTGAAGCAGGCCGCACGCCAGGCAGGGCTGTGGCTCTATCACGAGGTGAACGTCGTCTCGGATGACGATCTGTTCATCCCGGACATCGCCGTGCTGAAGGTCCCCGGCGGAGGGCGAGCGGCGATGAACATCGGGCACGCGGTGTTGTTGGGGGAGATCGTTTCGCCGGGTAGTCGGCGAAAGGACGTAATTGACCGGCCCCGGGAGTACGCCGCTGTCGGGGTGCCGTTCTTCCTCCGGGTGGACCTGCGCAACCGGGTGCCGACCATCGCACTGTTGGGGCTGGTCGACGGGGAGTACCGGCCGTTGGCCGCCGCTGCGGCAGGGAGCACCTTCGCAATGCGGGAGCCGTTCGAATTCGCCATCGACCCGGTCGAGCTGCTCGACGAAGAGGGGCCGCCGGGCGCGACCACCAGCGGCTCGGCTGACGGCATGGCCTGATCGACACGGTTTTGTTGAAGTCGGGGTATCCGGGTGCCGGGGAGGCCCCGATTTCCTTGAACCCGAGTTGATCATGATCGGCGGAAGCGTCGGAGGGGGAGGGCTGAGGCTCCCAGCGGGCGTACAGCGGCAGTGGGGAAGAATGGCCGGGTGACTTCCCCCCGCGACCTCGTACTACTCGGGTCCACTGGCTCGATCGGCACCCAGGCGATCGACATCGTCCGGCGTAACCCGGACCGGTTCCGAGTGGTCGCCGTGGGCGCCGGCGGCGGCAACGTCGAGCTGCTCGCCGCGCAGGCCCTCGAACTGGGCGTCGAGGCGGTCGGGGTGGCCAAGGCGTCCGCCGCGCAGGACCTGCAACTCGCGTTCTACGCCGAGGCGAGCCGGCGCGGGTGGGCCACCGGTGACTTCAAGCTTCCCAAGATCGTGGCCGGCCCGGACGCGATGACCGAGCTGGCCCAGTGGCCGTGCGACATCGTGCTCAACGGGGTGGTCGGCTCGCTGGGCCTCGCTCCTACGCTGGCCGCGCTGCGCGGTGGTCGTACTCTCGCGTTGGCCAACAAGGAGTCGCTCGTGGCCGGCGGCCCGCTGGTCAAGGCCGCGGTGACGCGGCCGGGGCAGATCGTCCCGGTCGACTCGGAGCACTCGGCGCTGGCGCAGTGCCTGCGCTCCGGGACGCGCGGTGAGGTACGCCGGCTGATCGTCACGGCCAGCGGCGGCCCGTTCCGGGGTCGGCGGCGCGACGAGTTGACGCAGGTCACACCCGAGCAGGCGCTCGCCCACCCGACCTGGACCATGGGGCCGGTCGTCACGATCAACTCCGCCACCATGGTCAACAAGGCGCTGGAGGTGATCGAGGCGCACGAGCTGTTCGACGTGCCCTACGCCGACATCACCGTGATGGTGCACCCGCAGTCGGTGATCCACTCGATGGTCGAGTTCGTCGACGGATCGACGATCGCCCAGGCCAGCCCACCGGACATGCGGCTGCCGATCGCGCTCGGCATGGGCTGGCCGGACCGGGTGCCCGAGGCCGCCACCGCCGTCGACTGGACGGCCGCGCACACCTGGGAGTTCGCGCCGCTCGACGACGAGGCGTTCCCAGCCGTCGCCCTGGCCAAGGCCGCCGGGGAGACCGGGCGCTGCCGGCCGGCGATCTACAACGCGGCGAACGAGGAGTGCGTGGCCGCGTTCGTGGCGGGCCGGCTGCCGTTCCTCGGCATCGTCGACACCCTCGGGCGAGTGTTGGACGAGGCTCCGGACTTCGACGAACCAGGTACCGTCGAGGACGTGCTCGCGGCCGAGTCGTGGGCACGCGCGCACGCGCAGGAGATCATCGCGGGTTCGGTGGAAGGAGCTTGATGTCGTACCTGCTCGGGGTGGTCCTCTTCGCCCTGGCCATTCTCATCTCGGTGAGTCTGCACGAGGCGGGGCACCTGCTGACCGCCAAGATGTTCGGGATGAAGGTCACCAAGTACTTCGTCGGCTTCGGCCCCACCATCTGGTCGTTCAAGCGGGGTGAGACCGAGTACGGCGTCAAGGGCATCCCCCTCGGCGGCTTCTGCAAGATCGTCGGGATGACGCCGCAGGACGACGACGTCGAGCCGGGCGACGAGTCGCGGGTGATGTGGCGCTACCCGGTCTGGAAGCGGACGATCGTGATGGCCGCCGGGTCGATCACGCACTTCGCGCTCGCCCTGGTCACGATCTGGATCCTCGCCGTCTCCGCCGGCCTGCCCAACCCCGACTTCCCGACCACCGACGCGCAGGCCCGCCAGGAGCCCGCCGTCATCCAGCTCAGTGATTGCGTGGTTCCGGAGAACGCGGTGCGGGCGTGCACCCCCGCCGACGCGGCCAGCCCGGCCGCCCAGGCGCAACTGCGCAACGGGGACCGGATCACCTCGGTCAACGGCACCCCGATCAACTCCTACGGCGACCTGCTCACCACGCTGCGCGGGCTCAAGCCGGGCGACACCGCGCAGATCGCGTACGTCCGCGACGGGCAGCCGGGCACCACCAGCACGGTCCTCGCGCAGACCCAGCGTCCGCCGCTGAACGACCCCAACGGCGCCGCCGGGCCGGTGGCCGCGCTCGGCGTCGGGCTCGTCCCCAGCACGCCCACCCGCGTGACGTACGGCCCGGTCGGCGCTCTCGGCGCCACCGCCGACTTCACAGGTCAACTGGCCGTCGGCACCGCCCAGGCGCTCCAGCGTCTCCCGCAGAAGGTCCCCGCCCTGTGGACCGCCCTCACCGGCGGCGAGCGGGACGTCGACACCCCGATCAGCGTGGTCGGCGCCAGCCGACTCGGCGGGGAGGCCGTGGAGAACAACGCCTGGCTGGTCTTCTTCATGCTCTTCGTGTCGCTGAACTTCTTCATCGGCGTGTTCAACCTGCTGCCGCTGCTCCCGGTGGACGGCGGCCACATCGCCATCGCCTGGTTCGAACGGGCCCGCTCCTGGGTCTACGCGCGGATCGGCCGGGCCGACCCCGGCCGGGTGGACTACCTCAAACTGATGCCCTTCACGTACGCGGTGATCCTGATCGGTGGCGCGTTCACGCTGCTGACCATCGCCGCGGACGTCGTCAACCCGATCACGCTCTTCTCAAGGTGAGTGCCTGAAGTGACCGCTATCAGTCTCGGTATGCCCGCCGTGCCGCCTCCGCCGCTCGCTCCCCGTCGGGCCAGCCGCCAGATCATGGTCGGTTCGGTCCCGGTCGGTGGTGGTGCGCCGGTGTCCGTGCAGTCGATGACCACGACCCTCACCTCCGACATCAACGCGACCCTTCAGCAGATCGCCGAGCTGACCGCGTCCGGCTGCCAGATCGTCCGGGTGGCGGTGCCGTCCCAGGACGACGTCGAGGCGCTGCCCGCGATCGCCAAGAAGTCGCAGATCCCGGTGATCGCCGACATCCACTTCCAGCCCAAGTACGTCTTCGCGGCGATCGACGCCGGCTGCGCGGCGGTCCGGGTCAACCCGGGCAACATCCGGCAGTTCGACGACAAGGTCAAGGAGATCGCTCGGGCCGCGGGGGCGGCGGGGGTGCCGATCCGGATCGGCGTCAACGCCGGTTCGTTGGACAAGCGCCTCCTGGCCAAGTACGGCAAGGCCACCGCCGAAGCGCTTGTCGAGTCGGCTCTGTGGGAGTGCTCGCTGTTCGAGGAGCACGGCTTCCGCGACATCAAGATCTCGGTCAAGCACAACGACCCGGTCGTGATGATCCGGGCGTACCGGCAGCTCGCCGAGCAGTGCGACTACCCGCTGCACCTCGGCGTCACCGAGGCCGGGCCGGCGTTCCAGGGCACCATCAAGTCGGCGGTCGCCTTCGGCGCGCTGCTGGCCGAGGGGATCGGCGACACGATCCGGGTGTCGCTGTCCGCACCTCCGGTCGAGGAGATCAAGGTCGGCAACCAGATCCTCGAGTCCCTCGGCCTGCGCGAGCGGGGCCTGGAGATCGTCTCGTGCCCGTCCTGCGGGCGGGCCCAGGTGGACGTCTACAAGCTCGCCGAGGAGGTCACCGCCGGCCTGGAAGGGCTGCCGGTGCCGCTGCGCGTCGCCGTCATGGGCTGCGTGGTGAACGGTCCGGGCGAGGCCCGGGAGGCCGACCTCGGCGTCGCCTCCGGCAACGGCAAGGGCCAGATCTTCGTCAAGGGACAGGTCGTCAAGACGGTGCCCGAGGCGCAGATCGTCGAGACGCTTATCGAGGAGGCGCTGCGGATCGCCGACGAGATGGGCGCCGAGCTCCCCGAGGAGCTGCGCGGGCTGGTCACCGGCCCGACCGTCACCGTGCACTGATCTTCCAGGTAAAACAGCGGCCGTTCCCCGTGCGGGGAACGGCCGCTGTGTGTTTGTGCGGATCTTGCATCTTCGCGCTGTGCCGCTCGTGGTGCCGTGGTGCGGCCTGGCGCTGTGGTGCTCGTGCGGTGGTGCAGCCTGGCGCTGGGGTGCTCGTGCGCTGGTGTGGCCTGGCGCTGTGGTGCTCGTTCGTTGGTGCGGCTGGCGCTGCGGTGCTCGTGCGCTGGTCCGGCCTGGCGCTGTGGTGCAGGCCGGCGTCACTCGGATTCGGCGAGGATCGCGTACAGCTTGCGCCGGGTCTCGTCGAGCACCTGGGCGGCCCGCTCGCGCTGGTCGTCGGTGCCGTTCATCATCACCTGACGCAGCGCGTTCATCGCCTGCGCGCCAGAGTCGCGGATGTCGTGCCAACTGCTCACCGAGCCCTGGGCGACGTCCGCCCACGGCGGGGTCTGCGCGGCCTCGGTGGCCTCCGCCTGACCGGCCTCGGTGACGGTGAACCGCTTCCGCCCACCACCGGACTCCTCGGTGCTGGCGACGATCACGCCCTCGTCCTCCAATAGCTGGAGGGTGGGGTAGATCGAGCCCGGGCTCGGCCGCCACGCACCGCCGGTGCGGGAGTCGATCTCCTGGATCATCTCGTAGCCGTGCATCGGCCGCTCGGTCAGCAGGGCCAACACGGAGGCTCGGACGTTGGGGCGTCGGCCCCGACCCCGTCCACGGCCCCGGCCGCCCCAGGGGCCGCCGTGTCCGTGCTCGTGGCCATGACCGTGCGGACCGGGCGGGACCGGCGGGAAGCCGAAGCCCCGCATCCGGGCCTCGTGCATCGGGTGGTGCTGTCGGTGGAACCTCATCGGGTTCTTCCTCTCGTAGGACTATCGCTGATGCATCAACGATATATCGGCAATGCATCGCTGACAACCCCGATTTACCAAACCGTACGTACGTCTTGTTAGGGTGCCGGTCATGCGCCTGCTACCCCCACCGGGCCCGGCCCGGGTCCTCACTGTCGGCACCCTGGTCAAGACCGTCGGGCGGGGCCTCTGGCTCGTCGCCAGCGCGCTCTTCCTCACCCGGTCGGTCGGCCTGTCGGCGACCCAGGTGGGCATCGGCCTGACCATCTCGGCCCTGGTCGGCGTGCTGGCCAGCACCCCGAGCGGCTACCTGGCCGACCGCGTCGGCCCGCGCGGCGTGCAGGTCGGCGCGCTGTTCGCCGCCGGCACCCTGACCGTCGGCCTGATCGCCGTCCGGTCGTTCCCCACGTTCGTGCTGGTGGGGGCGGCCACCGCGCTCGCCGACGCGGTCGAGCGCGGCGCCCGCGGCGCGCTGATCGCCGGAGCGATCCCGGCCGACCAACGGGTCCGCACCCGCGCCTACCTGCGAGCCACCACCAACGTCGGGATCTCCGTCGGCGCCGTCCTCGGCGGCTTCGCCATCGCCGCCGACACCCGAACCGGGTACGTCGCGCTGATCCTGGCCGCCGCCGTGGCGTCACTGGCCGCGGCGGTGGTCCTCCTCCGGCTGCCCGCCGTCGCCCCCGTCGCCGCACCGGCGCAGGGCCCTCGGCTGGTCGCCCTACGGGACCGCCCGTTCCTCGCCTTCACCCTGGTCGACGGGCTGATGTCGATGCACTTCAGTCTGCTCACCATCGCCCTGCCGCTGTGGATCGCCGGCCACACCCGGGCCCCCATCTGGATGATCTCCGCGTTGACGTTGGTCAACACCGTGCTGGTGGTGCTCCTTCAGGTACGCGCCGCGCGTACCGCCGTCACCCTGCCCGGAGCCGCCCGCGCCGCCCGCCGAGCGGGCGTCGCCATCGCCCTGGCCTGCGTACTCTTCGCCGCCAGCGGCGCGCTGCCCACCGCCGGCGCGGTGGGCCTGCTCGGCCTCGGGGCGGTCGCGCACGTCACCGGGGAGCTGTGGCACTCCGCCGCCGGCTGGGGGATCTCCTTCGGGCTGGCGCCAGCGGACGCCCAGGGGCAGTACCAGGGGACATACGGCATGGGCTACGAACTGGGCAAGATGCTCGCGCCGGTGGTGGTGACCACCCTCGCGCTCGGCTGGGGCGTACCGGGCTGGCTCGTGCTCGGTGCCCTGTTTCTCCTGCTCGGAGCCCTGGTGTCCCCGGTCGTCCGCTGGGCCGGGCGGACCCGGCCGATCAGTGGGCCCGCAGAACCGGGACCGGCCTCGGCACTCGACCGGCGGAGCGGGGGGTCGATCTGGCAGGCTGATAGTCGTGCTGACGGTGCCGGTACGCCAACTGGGGGAATCGGAGCGCCGCGCGGTCGAGCGACTGCTCGACCATGACCCGTTCGCGGGCGCGCAGGTCGCCGAGCGGATCGCCGCGCGCGGACTCTCCTGGTGGCGGGCCGAGGGCAGAATCCTGGGGTACGGGGCCCGCCGCAACCTCGAATCACTCTGCTGGCTCGGCGGCAACCTCACCCCGGTGCTGGCCAGCGACGCCGCGGTGGCTGCCTTCGCCGACCTGCTCGCCGGCGAGGAACGGCTCTGCTCCTCCATCGTCGGCCGGGCCGACGCCGTCCTCGGGCTGTGGGACCGCCTCTCCGACACGTGGGGGCCAGCACGAGACGTCCGCCCCAACCAGCCACTGCTGGTCACCGACACGCTGCCACCCGTACCGGCCGACCCGGAGGTACGCCAGGTTCGCTCCGGCGAGGTCGACCGGCTCTTCCCGGCGGCGGTGGCCATGTACACCGAAGAGGTCGGCGTCTCCCCGCTGGCCGAGGACGGCGGACGCAGCTACCGTCGGCGAGTCAACGACCTGGTCCGGACCGGTCGCGCGTACGCCCGCGTCGTCGACGGCAAGGTCGTCTTCAAGGCCGAGCTGGCCGTGGTGACCAAGCGGACGGCGCAGATCCAGGGCGTCTGGGTGGCACCCGAGTGGCGAGGCCGCGGAATCGCCACCGCCGCCATGGCAGCCGTGGTCCGCGACGCCCTGCTGCGGGTCGCCCCCACCGTCAGCCTGTACGTCAACGATTTCAACCTCCCGGCCCGCCGCGTCTACGAGCGCTGCGGCTTCCAACCGATCGGCACCCTGGCCACGGTCCTCTTCTGACGGGTTGGCTGCGGGTGCGCCTGCGGTGGATCCCCCTGGTTCAGGCCGCTTGGCCGCTTGGCTGCTGGCGGGCGGCGGGTGGCTGGCGGCTGGCCCCTTGGCCCCTTGGCCCCTTGGCCGCTTGGCTGCTGGCGGCTGGCGGCTGGCCCCTTGGCGGCTTGGCTACTGGCCGCTTGGCCGCTGGCTGCTGGCGAGGGCGCCGTGGGCGCGTTGCGCTACGTGCTCGACGTGTCGGTTGGCGGGCAACGCCAGATCCGGCTGCGCTGCGGGGCTGGGCATGCCGAACTGTCCCGGCCCAGGCGGATGGCGTCGACCAACCGGCATCCGCTCGCAGATCTTGGACAGTTTCCGTTCTGCGCGAACTATTGAGTCCCATGACATCTGTCAGTGTTGAAGTCCCGATACATGTGTCAGTTGGTTGGGATCTTGGGTGTGCTGGTAGATGGTGCCTGGCATGGCTTCTCGGCGGCATGTCATGAACCTGCTCGATGCGCAGTTGGCTGCTGGGGTGCGGATCAACGCGGCCGATTTCGCGCGCGAGCATGGTGTGTCGGTTCGTACCGTGTACCGGCATCAGGCGCGGATCCGGGACGTGGGCGAATGGCATGAGCGGTCCCGGCGACCGCGCAGCAGTCCGCGGACGACGCCACCGGACCTGGACGCCTGGATCTGCAAACTGCGCGCCGAACTCGGCCTGGACAACGGGGCCGACTTCATCCGC